>CAJUCO010000008.1 GCA_910585245.1 uncultured Oscillibacter sp. | reverse complement strand
TAAGCTCCGCTGTAAGCTCCGCTGTAAGCTCCGCTGTAAGCTCCGTGAAATTGTCAAGAATCTTGACAATTTCACTCTGCACAGGCAGAGGGGGGACAGGAATTAAAAACTCTTCTGTAACAGGTAAAGAAATTTGAGGTAATGAACCCATACCAGAAGCCGCATCCCGAAACGACTGGATGTTGTTTTTCAAAACGTAGTATAAAAATTTAACTGTTATTTTCTTATCGGAAGTATAGGCCCACATCTCATTTTTGAATGTGAATGGTTTTTCATAATATATCACATCAATTACGCCCCTGGACTGTACCAAAACAGCAGGGACTTTTATAATATTCGCATTTGGAATATCCCTTTCTCTTGCATTTATCACTGTTTTTCCACCTGCAAAAATCCGAATCTCCCCGTCTTGAGTTGCTATCTCTTTCATTTTCGCCGCTGTAATCGGTGTGCCTTTTAGCCGCTTAAAGACTTCTTTGACCCTTTTATATTCCACCCCATCCGGGCAAAGCTCCATAATAAGTTTTGCTAGCTTACTCATCTTGTGTTTCCCCAATTTCTGATAGTTTATCTGAAATAGACATCTTAACAATATAATGATTCATGATTTAAGACAATAAGCGGACACACTTGAAAATCCCATGGCAAAAGCTTTTTATGGTCAGGTATATTTTCAAGCTTAATTACTTCAATACCGCTATGAAATACATAAAATACGAACGTAATTTGCCTTGAAAACCGATAAAGATAATCAAGTATTTCCTTATCTCTGCTCAAACGATATGTGTCAAATTTCTGCTGATCTCTCAAACCATCATAGCGAAATCCCGCTTTAATTGCCTCATAAACATTTTCACACATCGCTAATGCGTACTCTGGATATTCCACAATAAAAATTCCCACTTGTTTCTTGCCAGCATACTTGTTTAGACTATCAATATGTTTAGACCATATCTCCTCCAATGATTTCTTTAGGTTCTCGTAAGAATGGACTGGCTGGGGAAATACCCAATGATATTCCTGTACTTCTCCAAGATATGGACGACTATTCATATTTCTTGTAATGGCTTCAATCGCTGTATCCGTTTTTTTACGGTACTGAGAATACTCACGTTGATGTTCAGCACCCTTGCGCGTTACTTTTGAGGATGTTATTTGAAAATGCTCGATAAATCCATCCTCAAAAATAAAATCAGGAAATGTGCTACTTTCTGGATTTGGTTGCGCTTCTTGTAAAATGGATTGTAATAAATTCAAATCATCATATGAAACGCCATAAAGATACCAGTTTGCACAGTTTTCTATGATATTCTGTAAGCAGTTCTTTTCTTTCTCTCCTCGCATATCATACCTCAATTTCCGCAATGATTTTCGCGATCTCGTCCCGCAGCACCTGCTCCCGCGCCACGATTTCCTCTATCTCGGCGTTGAGCTTTACAATGTCGATCTTCTCCCGGGTATCCTCCGTCTCTACATAGGTACTGACGGACAGATTGTAGTCGTTTCCGGTGATCTCGCTGTACTCCGCCAGGTGGGAGAAGTGCCTAATCCCCTCACGGCTGGTAAAAACGGATACAATACGCTGGATATTCTCCGCCGTCAGCCGGTTGTTGTTCGTCACCTTGACACACTCGCCGGAGGCGTCGATAAACAGCGTCCTGTTGTCCGTTTTGCCCTTTTTCAGCACCATAATGCAGGTGGCGATGCTCGTCCCGAAAAACAGGTTTGCCGGAAGCTGGATTACACAGTCGATAAAGTTATTATCCACAAGATATTGCCGTATCTTCTTTTCGGCGCCACCTCGGTACATGATGCCGGGGAAACAGACGATAGCCGCCGTGCCGTTGGAGGCCAGCCAGGACAGGGCGTGCATGATAAAGGCAAGGTCCGCCTTGGACTTGGGAGCCAGCACACCAGCAGGGGCAAAGCGGGGGTCGTTGATGAGCGTGGCGTCGCCGTCCCCCGCCCACTTGATGGAGTAGGGCGGATTGGAGACGATCAGCTCAAAGGGTTCATCGTCCCAGTGCTGGGGCGCGGTCAGGGTGTCCTCGCAGGCGATGTCGAACTTGTCAAAGCCCACGTCATGGAGGAACATATTGATGCGGCAAAGGTTGTAGGTGGTGATATTGATCTCCTGCCCGAAGTAACCGAACTGCACCCCGTCCTTGCCCAGAACCTTGGTCGCTTTCAGCAGCAGAGAGCCGGAGCCGCAGGCCGGGTCATAGACCTTATTGACCTTTGTTTTTCCCACTGTCCCCAGCCGGGTCAGCAGTTCCGACACGTCGGAGGGTGTGAAGAACTCGCCGCCGCTCTTTCCGGCGTTGGAGGCATACATGGTCATCAGAAATTCATAAGCGTCGCCAAAGGCATCGATGCTGTGGCCCCGGACCTCGCCCAAGTTCATGCCGCCGATGCCATTGAGTAGTTTCACCAGCTTTTCATTCCGTTTGGCAACGGTAGCGCCCAACTTATTGCTGTTCACATCAAAATCATCGAACAGCCCGGAGAGACACTGCTCGGAGGAGCTGCCCTTAGCGGAATCCTCAATGTGGTGAAAGGCCTTTTCCAGCGTCTCGTTCAGGTTTTCATCCTGGGGCGCTCTGGCACGGACATTGCAAAACAACTCGGAGGGCAACATGAAAAAGCCCTTCTCCTGCACCAGTCCCTCCCGTGCCTCCTCTGCCTCTGCGTCAGAGAGCCGGGCGTAGTCAAAACTGTCGTTCCCGGCGGCAATCTCCCCGGCGTTGATGTACTCCGCCAGGTTTTCGGAGATATACCGATAGAACATCGTACCAAGCACATAGCTCTTGAAGTCCCAGCCGTCCACGCTGCCCCGAAGTTCATCGGCGATGGCCCAGATCGCCCGATGGAGTTCCTCACGTTCCTGTTCTTTTCTGATGTCAGCCATAAAGCGGTCTCCTCCTAATATCAACGATCCCATATTTAGATATCCCAAATTGTAGCATAAACCAGAATGTATTGCAATCTGACCACGGTTTTAGATAGGCCATTCTTTTTACAGCTACTCGATAACCTACATTTCCATCACCATATCAGCAATTCCCCGTATAGACAAATGCCAGGTACTCCCTCGCTATATCTGCCAACCGGTATACCCGCTCCTCCGGCTTGGGGGAGCGGTCCGTCATCCGATATCGTGGGAAAAACCGGGACAGGTGCAACGGGATGTTTCGGTCCACCGACGCTAGCCACTGTGCCAGCATTCTGATCTCCTCCTCGCTGTCGTTCTCACCGGGGATCAGGAGGGTGGTCACCTCCACATGACACCGCTCCGCCGCCAGGGAGATAGAGCGCTTCACGGTCTCCAGATCGCCGCCCAGCCTCCGGTACCATTCGGGGGTAAAGCCCTTCAGGTCGATGTTGGCGGCATTGATCAGCGGGAGCAACTCCCTCCAGGTGGCTTCCTCAATGGTGCCGTTGGTCACCAAGACATTCACCATCCCCCGCTCATGAACCAGAGCGGCACAGTCCCGGACGTACTCATAACCCACCAGCGGCTCGTTGTAGGTGTAGGCCACCCCAATGTTACCGTATGGCCGCAGCTCCAGCGCCTTGTCCGCCAGCGCCTCCGGGGAGACCTCCGCCATCTCAAGTTCCCCGTCTCCAGACATGGAAATCTCGTGGTTCTGGCAGAAGGGACAGCGCAGGTTGCACCCGAAGCTGCCCACAGACAATATCCGACTGCCGGGGTGGAACCGCCGCAGCGGTTTCTTCTCAATGGGGTCCAGGGCGATGCTGGTGATCTTCCCGTAGTTCAGCGAGACGATTTTGCCATCCCGGCAAGCTCTCGCCCGGCAAAAGCCGGTCTGTCCCTCGGACAGATCGCAGTGGTGAAAACACAGCTCACAGATCATGTATGCCGCACCACCTCAAACCGCTCCAGGGTGTACTTCTCCCGAGCGCTGATGCCGCCCTTCTGACGGGCGATGTCGACCTGCTGCTCCACCGTGTCTACGCCCTCCAGGTCAGGCAGCAATAGTCCCCGCCGGCCGCCGCAGGAGACGATGACACCGTACTTTTTCACGTCCAGCTCCGCCGGGGAGGAGATGGTTTCCGGCTGGCCCAGCACGTCTACGCTGTACTCCAGGCTGTCCAGCTCCGACACTGTCACCGGCGGGAAGCGGGGGTCCCGGGCGCAGGCAGAAACGGCGTTCTGTGCGATCTCCCAAGCCACACTCTCCGTGGTGGGCCCGGTGGTGCCGATGCAACCCCGGAGCTGGCCGTGGGCGTGGAGGGAGACAAAGGCCCCGGCGGCCTGGCCGGTCATTTCGTCAGGCAGGCCGTCCGGAAGACGCTCCAGCCGCTCTCCGGTTTTCACAAAGGTCTCCAGGGACAACCGGGCCAATTTGACCCAGGGGTCCTCGGCGGCCTTTTTCTCTGCCAGACGGACACGCTCCAGTTCTGCGCACTGTGCACCAAACCAGCGGTCCTCGTCCGGGCCGGTGACGGCAAAAGTAGCTACCCCGTAGCCCACGCCGGTGACGCCCTCATAGCTGAGGAGTTTCGCCTCCACAGCCTGTCCGTCCAGCGCGCCGGCCATGATCTGGAAAGAGCGCAGGCCGCACTCCGCCGCCCGGTCGCAGAGGACGGGGTCCATGGTCAGAAAGCGCAGGAAGTCCCCGGAGGCCATCGCATCGGTGATCTGCTGGTCAAACTCCGGCCCCTCCGGGGCGAAACCGTAGGGGCCGTCGTCCCTCGGCTTGTGAGACAGGTCGCCGCTGGCGATGAACACCGCTCTGCGGTCCAAGCTCTCCACAGCCTGGGCGATGCACTGGCCCAGCCGGTAGTGGTCCAGCGGCGAAAATCCGGACAGGCCGATACGGAGGATGGGGCAGTCCACCCCGGCTTCCCGCAAAAAGTACAGCGGCACGAAAGTGCCATGGTCCAGGTACGGGTCCCGTTGTCCCAGCGTCCCGACCTGGAGGCCAGCGGCTTCCCCACAGCGGACGATCTCGTCCCGCAGCGGGGCGTCGTACTCCACAACCATCTTTGTCTCAGATGCGCCAAAAGCGGACATATCCCCGGTGGCGCCCCGGCCAGGAGAGATGTGAAAGTAGTCGGTGTACATGATCTGGTGGGGCGAGGTAACGATCAGCACCTCCGGCTCCCAGGCCACCGCCTGTTTTGCGGCAGTCCGGTAAGCGTCGATGGTGGTCTGAACCTCCTGCTCCCGCCCGCGTCCCACTGCGGGAATGATCAGCGGCGGGTGAGGGACAATCACTGCTCCAAGAATAGACATGTCAAATCCTCCTTACCAAAATAAACTGCACCTGTGTCTACAAAGATAGGGCCCCGCTCACTGACGGTTCAGTTTCTCTCGTAGCTGCTCAATGATCTGTGCTTTCAGCGCCGCGTCGATCTCCGGCGTGATCTGCTCGATCGCGGCATCCCGGTCAGCCGCCGCCTGTGTTGCCCAAGCCTTGAAGTCCGCCTCACTCATATTCCCCTTCATATAGCGGGCGTAGTATTTTTTGTACGCCCGTTTGTAGAGCTTCCAGGTTTCCTCGTCCTGAATCTTCTTTTCAAAGACCACCCGCGCCCCTGCCTCCCGGCAGGTCTTGCTCTCCTCGCCGGGCGCAATGCGCTCGCAGTACATCGCCCGGTCTCCCTGCTCATGAAGGAACCATCGTCCGCACAGACGGCACTGCCGGGGCGCGTTGCCACGAAGGATTGCCTTACCCAACTCCACGTAGAGGAAGTCATGCAGAGAAGAAAAAGTGTACCGCTCGGCCATAATTCCGGTATTCGTTCCTGTAACATGAAAGGCAAAGCACATGGAATTGCTGACGGACTGCTCCTCGGGATAGAAAAAGGAGTCTGAATCTATCGCACGTTCTCTCACATAGGGCTGGAGATGACTGCCGAAGGTCTGGAGCTGATGCTCCAGCTCATGCATCAAAGGAATGCCGTCGTTGGAGACAGGCCCAATATCCTCTCCGATGAAAAACGCCGTCACCGCAGCACCGTACTTAAATGGGCCCTGGTCTCCAACCCAATATTCTGTATCACCAAAGTCCACATTCAGCGGGAAAGTCAGTTTTGGAAAATCCATCCGAATTTCTCCTCTCGCAAAATAGACTATTATTTTATTTTTATCTATTGACAATGTTGCTCTACTGTGTTACGATAGCCGCATCGGTGAGTAGACTATATCACATCCGAAAGGAATAGTCAACTGCCATCTGCACCTCAACAACTGAATACCCACCACCGGAGTTCATACTCCCTGAGATAAGCAGCGCCAAGACCTCCGTAGCGGAGCAAGCGTGCCAACAGGGTGAGAACGCCGCAGAAAACCTGGGGCAGGAAGGTGTACGGTGCGTGGCCAACAACAAAATTACAGAAAGGAAACAAAATGAAAATATCTCAATTCAAAGACTACAGTGAACTGCCGCTGTTCCTCAATGCAGAACTGGTGGCGAAGGTGTTGGGCGTATCACCATCCAGTGGCTACGAGCTGATGCATAAATCGGGTTTCCCGGTGCTGAAAATCGGCAACAGGATGGTGGTGCCCAAGGAGAAGTTCATCCAGTGGGTGGAGCAGAACACGACTGGAGGGTCGCAGCTATGAGGCGGCGAGCAACGCCTATCGGGTGGCCTCGCCGTAACCCGCGGCACTATCGTTTCGCCGTACCCAACGCAGTGTGGGAGTACAAACTCAAGCCGGTTGAATTCACAATTTTTTCCTACCTCTGCTATCGCCGCGCTCCCAGCGCACTCACTCCGGAGATAATCGCAGCAGGCGTCCACATGACGGCAAGTACAGTGAAAAAATATCTGGAGACTCTGGTTGACAAAGAACTCGTTACGGCTGAACGGTCTCTTGCGCTGGACGTTCAGTGCATCACCAGCGAAAAATTTTTCACTCTGCCCAACGAGGTGTTTCTGCTGAATCTCTCACCCTCTGCGTTTATGGTCTACGCCTATCTGCTGCTGATCGAGGACCGGCGGACACACACTTGCCACCCAAGCTACAACACCATCGCTGTGGCAATCGGAATCTCTAAGAACACCGCAATGAAAAGTATTAGTACCCTCCTGGAAATGGGACTGATCACTGTGGAGCCCAGCAGCTACTTCGACAAGCGCGGAATGAAGTGGAAGGGCAACAACCTCTACACCATCCTGCCTGTGCGGGCGGCGATGGATGCGTTCCATCAGCGGCAGCTACATCAACTGGAGTTGGATGCAGAGCGCGGACGTGTCCTCCGACAGCAAGCGGAATACGACCGCTGTCACCCCAGAGCGGCCCTGTGTGCCCCGGGCTCCGCTCCGGCAGCACCTGACCCGCCCCAACAGTGCAAGCTGCTGTGCACCAGTTGAACGCCAGTGTACGAGGGGACGGAAAGAAGCAGGATAAAAGCGTGGCGTCTTGCGCCGCCCCGCTGCTCACTTCTGCCCGCAGTGCGGGCAGTTTACGGGGGACGGAAGTGGGGTCATGCGCAAAGAGGAAAACACAAATTGAGGTCACCCACAGGCCAAACCCAGTTGCCGCAAGGGATTGAGGCGATGTCTTTGGGCAAAAAAGGAGAGATTTTGATGGATAGCAAGAATGACAACCGTTTTCCGCTGCGTCTGGATGATGTGACCCGGTGGAAAATTGAGAGCTGGTACAAACAAGATGACTGTCAGAGCCGCAACGAGTTCGTAGTGAAAGCGGTGAATTTCTACGCCGATTTCCTGGCCGGACAGGTGAACGGCATTCTACCGACGGCGATTCAGTCCGCTATCGACGGACGGCTGGGAATGTTCGAGGACAGACTGGCCCGGCTTTTCTACAAGCTGGCTGTAGAGATGGACATGGGCATAAGCGCCGTCCTCGACTGCATTCAGTTGGATGCGGACTACCTGCGGAAGCTGCGCTCAGACAGTGTGAAGAATGTGAAGGCCACCAACGGTCTGCTGACCTTCGAACAAAAAGCCAGGGAGCAACTGGACGATGGAGCAGGTGATGACCAGTGGCCAGGCTGATCGTTAAGAGCCCCTACATCAAGGGCGGCGGCGTTGGTGGTGGTCCGGGAGGTTACCTGAAGTACATCGGCACCCGCGAGGGCGTGGAGCTGCTGCCCGCCGGCTACATGGAGTACATGGCGGAGCGGCCTCGCTCCCACGGTCTCTTCGGTGACGATGACCGAGTGGATATGGACGCCGCCGTGAAAGAACTGAACGAGTACCCCGGCAACATCTGGACACACGTCATTTCCCTCAAGCGGGAGGATGCCGAGCGGCTGGGGTATAATCACGCCGCGCAGTGGCGCAACCTGATCCGAGCTCACCGCAACCAAATCGCCGCCGCTATGAACATCCCGCCGCAGGACTTTCGCTGGTACGCCGCCTTTCACGACGAGGGCGGCCACCCCCACATCCACATGATGGCGTGGTCGGTGAAGCCGGGGCAGGCCTACCTCTCCAAGGATGGTATCCGAAAAATCAAGTCTGCGCTGACCAACGACATTTTCAAGCAGGAGATGCTCCACACCTACAAGCAGAAGTCTTCCTCCAGAGATGAACTGGTGCGCAGGGCCAGAGAAGAAATGAAAGCCCTGGCGCAGGAAATGAAGATCAACCTCGGCAACCACCCTGAAGTGGAGTCGTTGATGGTAACACTGGCCGCTCAGTTGGAAACAGTGACAGGTAAGAAAACCTACGGCTACCTCCCCAAAGCCGTGAAGAAAACCGTAGACGAAATCGTTGACAAGCTGGAACAATTGCCTGCTATCAACGAGTGCTATCAAATGTGGTGGGAACTCCAATGTCAGATCAAGGATTTCTATTCCGAGCGAGAGCGCCAACGTCCACCGCTGTCTCAACAGAAGGATTTCTGTTCCATCAAGAACGCGGTCATTCAGGAAGCAGAGAACATCCGCATGGGCAAAGTCGCTTTCGAGGATGAGGAGATGGAGAAGCAGGAACTCACCTCCGACCTATCACACGACTGTTGGGAGCTATGGATGGTTACACAGGATGACACCGCCCCGATGGGTGACAGGGATGAAGCGGCAGCTCAACTCTTGGGCATGGCCAAAAAGGGTAATTCTGACGCGCAGTATCTTGTTGGCAGACTCTACCGGGATGGCCCGGTTCTGATTCCAGATAGTGTCGAATCCCAATACTGGTTCGACCAGTCGGCCCGTCAGGGTCATGTGCCAGCGCAGTACGCTCTGGGTAAACTGTACCTCACCGACGATGCGGAAGTGCACGACGCCGAGTTGGGAATCCAATGGTTAGAGTATGCCGCCCACCATGGGAGTGACTGCGCCGCCTACCGTCTGAGCAAAGAGTATCTCAAGGGTGAGATCGTGGAGAGAGACTCCGCCAAAGCACAGGAGTACCTCACCCAGTCAGCCAAGACCGGAAACCAGTTTGCCCAATACGCTCTCGGTAAGCTGTATCTGGACAGGCAAAATCAGACGCAGGCCCACTACTGGTTCTCACAGTCCGCCGCGCAGGGCAACGAATACGCTCAGTTTTTCCTGGACCGCTGGAACAGTCTGAAGCCTCCCTCGGTCATGCTGTTGGTCACTCGACTGCTTCATCACATGGGCCATATTTTTCAGGACCAGGTACCACCGCTCTCCATCCCCGGCGGAATCCAAATCGACCGAAAGCGGCTGGCGCAACTCAGAGAGAAGAAGGTCGCTATGGGTCACAAGGCGGATGACCACGAGGAGCAGGCCCAGTGCCAGACGATGGCGATGGGGTAGCTGTCAACTGCACCACTGTTTACAAAGAGAATCGGCAGTTCTCAAATGATAAGTTTTTGATAACTCTTCTCCAAAGCCATAGCTATTTAAACGGGGTTAGGGTATTGTGTGTTGCTGATAAGGAGGCGGGTAAAATGAGAAAAACCTTGGAAGATCTCTACTACGGCAACATTACACCTAATGAGCAGAGGATAACACCTGGTTCAGAGATGGAGAAGGCGGTAGCTCGTGTCGCCAGCTGCGAAAAACAGCTTATGGAACAGCTCGGTGAAACTGAGCAAACGATTCTAACAAAACTCATCCGGTCACAGCATGAGATCAACAGCATCACAGCGACCGAGAATTTCATCCTGGGCATTCGACTCGGTGTCAGGCTGATGGCGGAGTGCATGGACGACAACGACGGCAATATCAGAACCGGAGGTGAATAACAAATGGCAAAGCGCAGACCATCAGGCGACGGCATGGTGCGCAAACGGGATGACGGCCGCTGGGAGGGCCGCATCGTGGTGGGCCACAAGGAAAACGGCGATTCCATCTTCCGCTATATCTACGCCGACACCCAGAAAGAGCTGACCGCCAAGCTCCACCAGAACATCGACACCTACCGGGGGGTTGAGCTGACAGAGCAGAGCAGGATGTCTCTCTCAGAGTGGCTGGACAAATGGTTGGACGAGCGCATGAGGGGAACGGTTCGCAGTCACACCCTGGAAGGGTACCGGCGGGACATCAACAATCATGTCAAACCCTATCTGGGGCAGAAACCGTTGACAAGAATCACTCCGGCTGATTTGAATGACCTGTATACGTTTCTTCTGGAGCGTGGACGGATTGCCAAGGGGCAAAGCAATCACCCCGGACTTTCGCCGACCACCGTGCATGGCATTCATACCATCCTTCACCATGCGCTGAAAACAGCTGAAGCGGAAGGTCTGCTACCCGCCAACCCTGCCAGTCAGGTGATGCCGCCCAAGGTGTCAAACAAATCGAAGCACATTCTCAACAATGAACAGTTGGACATCCTCATGACAGCGATTTGCAGGGATAACCTCTGGCATGACTTCTTCTACACGGAACTGACCACAGGTCTGCGCCGGGGTGAGCTGTGCGGTCTCAAATGGGAGGACTTCGACAGCAAAGCTGGGACGCTGAAAATCTGCCGCACCATCCGCTCCGGAAAGGGCGGCACGCTGGAAGCGGGGGACACCAAAACCTACGCCGGGAAGCGGACGATCCTGCTGCCCCACAGTACGATCCAGCTTCTGAAAAAGAGGAAAGAAACCGCACTGACGGAGTGGATATTTCCCGATTTATTAAATCCTGAGAAACCTACCCATCCAGCGGGAGCCTACCGGCAGTTGAAGAAGCTTCTGGCAGAGGCGGGATTGCCCGATATTCGCTTCCATGATCTTCGTCACACATTCGCGACCCACGCTCTGGCTGGAGGAGTGGACGCCAAGACCCTGTCCGGTATCTTAGGACACACCAAGGCCAGTTTCACGTTGGACACCTACGCCCACGTCACGGGAGACATGCAGCGCCATGCCGCCCAGGTCGTGGGCGACTTCATACAGGATATTCTCTAAGGAGGTGAGCTTATGGCAAAGCGAAAGAGCAGCCGCGGGGACGGCAGCATCCATAAGAGGAAGGATGGCCGCTGGGAAGGCAGATACGTCATTGGGCGCAACGAGAAGGGATTGCCCAAAACAAAAAATGTGCTGGCTAAGACCAAACGGGAGTGTGAGGAAAAACTCAAGGCGCTGCGGGACAGCATCAGGGGTGCGGAACCGGAACGACCCAAGGCGGACATGACCTTCGGAGCTTGGATGGACCGCTGGTATCAAACGGAGTGCAAGCCGGCGATTCGCCCCAAAACCCAGGCGGACTACGAAAACCGTATCTACCAGCACATCATCCCGGAGCTGGGGCATATTCCGCTGGCTAAGCTCACCCCCGGCGACCTCCAGCAGTTCTATATCCGGCTCAAACAGAGAGGGCGGCTCCTGCGCAAAGAGGAATACGGCCCCGGTCTCTCGGACCGCATGGTGAAAAGCTGTCATGTGACCTGCCGGGTGGCGCTGGACAGGGCGGCAGCCCAAGGGCTGATTCTGAAAAATCCCGCTCTCGCCTGCAAAGCCCCCACGACTCACCCCAAAGAGATGCAGGTACTGACCCAGGAAGAGATGCAGCGGCTGCTGATCCAGGCGAAAGAAAATGACTGCTATGAACTGCTCCTGCTGGAGTTGTCCACCGGACTTCGCCGCGGAGAACTGCTGGCCCTCCGGTGGGATGACCTGGATTTCCGGACGGGAGAACTGCGGATCGAGCGGCAAGTGCAGAGGGTGAAAGGATCGCTGGCGGTTACCCAGCCCAAGACCAAGTCCTCCAGCCGAAGCATCATCCTTCCGGCGCCCATCCTGGAGATTCTGAAAAACTATCGGCAGGGCATCAATTCTCCGTGGATGTTCCCCTCGCCAAGAAAAGAAAATTCCCCTCTGGACCCCACAGCGGTTCGTAAGAAGCTGGCCATCGTCCTGGAGCGGGCGGACTGTAAGCACGTCCGCTTCCACGACCTTAGACACACATTCGCCACCAACGCCCTGGAACACGGTATGGACATCAAAACCCTGTCCGCTGTTATCGGCCATGTCTCCAGCGCCACCACGCTGAACGTGTACGCCCACGTCACCGACGAGATGCGGCAGTCGGCGGCGGCCAAAATTGACCGGGCCATTGCAAGGGTGGAACCTCAACCAGAACTGGCGGTCCAGAAGAAGCCAGCCCGGAGCACCTTCCAGGCCGTCAAAGGAAAGTACCGCAAGCCAGGGACAGGCTGCGTCACACAGATCAATGACCACTTATGGGAGGGGCGCTATTCCCCGAAAGTCAACGGGAAACGCATGGCCCGGAACGTCTACGCTTACAGTGAGGAGGAGTGTGAGGAGAAGCTGGCAAAGCTGATTGCGGAGATGAAGGAGGAGATTGCCGCTCTGCGGGCCCGGGCAAAAATAGGTTGAATAGAATGCGGCCGCCCTCCGGGACAAAGCTTCCCGGAGGGCAGTTTTTTCTGTCTGTGGCTGGAACTGTGGTCAAGACAAAAACAGGCTAATAAACTCCATTGCAAAACCATTCAAAAAGTTGAGAAAAACCGCCGTTCCCTTCCGGAAACGGCGGTTTTCGTGGTGGACGATACAGGACTCGAACCTGTGACCCCCTGCACGTCAAGCAGGTGCTCTAGCCAGCTGAGCTAATCGTCCGAAGCGAATATATATAAGATACACGAACTCCCTCCATTTGTCAAGCCCTTTCTTGCACTTTTCTTTTTTTTCTGCTATACTGCCTCCATCAAATAAAAAGGAGTCATGCCCATGCGTAGATCCGCCCTGGTTACCGGGTCCTCCCGAGGCATCGGAAGGGCCATCGCCACCGCGCTGGCCCGGGAGGGCTGGCCGGTTTGCGTCAACTACCTGGAGCGCCGGGACGACGCCCAGCGCTTGGTTTCCCAGCTTCGGGCCCAGGGTCTCGCCGCCATGGCCATCCAGGCCGACGTAGCGGACCGAAAGGCGGTGGAGTCCATGGTCCAAACCGCGTCGGAGACCCTGGGCCCCGTGGAGCTTCTGGTGAACAACGCCGGCATTTCCCACCAGGGGCTTTTCCAGGACGTGGACGACGGGCTTTGGAGCCGTCTTCTGGCAGTGAATCTCACCGGACCCCGAAACGCCGTCCAGGCCGTCCTCCCCCATATGCTGGGGGAGAAGCGGGGGTGCATTATCAACATCTCCTCCATCTGGGGACTTCGCGGGGGCAGCTGTGAGGTGGCTTACGCCTGCACCAAAGCCGGTATCATCGGCCTCACCCGCTCTCTGGCCCTGGAATTGGCCCCGTCGGGCATTCGGGTGAACTGTGTGGCGCCGGGGTGCGTGGAGACGGATATGGTCCGGGTCCTGGGGGAGGAAACCCGAGCTATGCTGGTGGAGGAGACCCCCCTGGGACGCTTGGGAAAGCCGGAGGATATCGCCGGGGCGGTGTCCTTCCTGGCATCGGAGCAGGCGGGGTTTATCACCGGACAGGTGCTGACTGCCGACGGGGGCTTTGTGGTTTAAATCCCCTGCCGGGAATCTGAGTGGCCGGCAAATAGACCGGCTTCTCTTTCCGCTGCCTTGGCGGATGAAACGGAAGCCCTCTTTCCATTATGGCTTCCCGCGGGAGCGGAATCTTTGAGGAACAACCGCAAAGAAGGGAGGCCAAAAGGCCTCCCTTCTTCGCGCTTTTATTGATACCGGTACTGCATCCCCGTGTATTGCTCGATGCAGCTGAAAAACAGGTCCCGGTTCCGGAACTCCAGCAGCTTGCTGTCCTCCTCCTCATGGAAGGACACAATCCGGCGGCGGGTGTCGACCCAGACGCGCCACAGGTTTTGGGCGGTAGTTGTTTGCTCCATAAGGGGGCTCCTTTCTCCTCATCTATAGTATAAGACGATTCAGAGGGCGGTTTTGTTTCAGGTTTTTTCCAAAAATTTTAAAAATTTTTTCACGCCTCCGCCGCCTCCCGCGCCGCCAGCTCCGCTCCGACGTCCTCCAGCAGCGCCTCCCACGCCTCCGGATGCTCCACATAGTACAGCGGGCAGAGCTTTCCCGTCACGTCATAGTGCCGGATCACGTCCTTCTCCGGGTCCAGCCGGAACTCCCGGCACAGCCATGCCGTCAGCTCCACCACCTGTTGATAGGTGGCGGAGGCGTATTCTCCCCCTTCGTCCGGGTGGCAGACCTCGATGGAAACCGTGTCCCCATTCCGGCTATTAGAGGCGTAGGCGATCTCCGCCAGCGGGACGCACTGAATCACTTCCCCCTCCAGTCCCACGATGAAATGGCTGGAGGCGTACACGCCCAGCTCCCCCTCCGCCAGAGAGGCGAAATAATTCCGGTTGGCCTGGGCGGAGGTTGCGGGATTGCCCACGTAGTGGAGAACGATCCCCCGGACCCGTTTCAGGGGCTCTCCGGGCCGGGACCATTCGTTGACGGGGAGGAGGTCCTTGACCACCTCCTCCGGGAGGCAGGCCTCCACCTCCGCCGGAGCGGGGCGGGACAGCCGGACGGCGGCTGTGAATATTACAGCCGCCGCCAGCAGCGCCAAAACGGCGCAAAGCCCAAGAAACCGGGGGCCGCGGGTATGCCGGGACGTTTTCCCCTGAAACATGAGTCAGTACGCCTCCCCGGCGTAACCCACAGTGGACTCTTCTGCGATATGTTCGGGGAAGGACTCCGCCGCATAGGCCCCTTCCTCCCTCTCCTGCCACTCCATACCGTAGTACTCCGCGCAGGTCAGCAGCCGGTGGGAGGCGTCCAAAATTCCCATGTCCTCCAGGGCCTTCAAGGTCTCCGTACAGTAGACGGAAATTTCAAAAGAAACCGTCCGGACGTCATCACCGTTGCGGTAATTCTGGACCTCCGGCTTCCAGGTGACATTGTAGTCAAGCTGGATGCTGCCAAAATAGACCAGCCGGTCCCGTTCCTCCTCGTCTGCCAGGAAGACCGTCTTGCCAAAGTTTCCCGCCTGAATATCCCGCCGGACGGCGGCCTCCAGCGTCTTTGCCTGCTCCGGGGACAGGTCCATCCCGTCGATCTCTCGGGTGTCCCTATGATAGATGTCCCCGATATAACCGTGGATCAACCGGGTAGAGACGATGTCCTCCCAGAGAATCTGCTCAAAGATGTTGTTCTCCTGAATGACCGGGTCTGTGGCCAGGGACGCGGCCTTTTGCAGGGATTCCAGCTGGGCTTGCGTCCCCGCCTCCGAGAAGGGAAGGCGGTAATAGCGGCTGATGCGCTTTCCCTCCACCCAGTAGCTCAGGTTCATGTAACCCGAACCAGCGTTCCAAAACCCTCCATCCCGGTCGTTCAAACGCTCCTTCTCCGAGAGCACCGTCCGGTGGAGATCCAGTACCTTTTGCATCGTAGCCTGGTCGGAGATGTCAACGTCCAAGTATCCGTTCCTTGCGTGAAGGGAAATATAGGCCCCCTCCAACTCCCCCGCCTCCGGGACCCAGGACTCCACGCCGAAGGGGTCCGCCGAGATGAAAACGCAAGCGGCAGCGGCGGCAATCCCCGTGGCCAGCACGCCTTTCCAGCTGCCCCGGAAAACCCGCAAGGACTTGGCCAGCAGCATGGAGGCGATGTAATACCCGATCACTCCGGCCACAACCATGCACACGGCCATAGGCAGGACGCCGGCAGTGGCGCCCGTCTGGAAGCCCGTGCAAAAAATGACGTACAGCGCGCTTCCCCCTGTGAACGCGGCGCAAAGGGCGCAGCCATAGCGGAACACGGGCTTCATCCACCCCACGGCCACCACTTCCCCGGCGCTCTCGCTCCGCCTCCGGCGGTACAGGGCCCAGGCGCACCCCAGCAGCGCCACCCCCGCCAGGGCGTACAGGCCAATGACCCAGGCGTTTTGCAGGGTGACAAACTCCAGGTGCCCGTATTCGACCCAGCCTTCTGCCGTGTCGATCCGTTCATATTCCCCATAGGGGCTCACGTGGCGTATCAGGCAGAGAGTGGGGCTGAGGAACTCCGCCACGCCCTCATAGGCCTGCTCCACGCCGAAGTAGAACTGCGTCATTAACAGGGCGATCAGCTGTTCCGCCCCGGCGGCCAGAAAGTGAAAGATTCCGTAGAACCCCACGAAGGCGAAGGGGTTCCCGGTAAAAAAGACGATCAGCGTGGCGGTGGCAAAATAGAAAAAGCTCTCCCCCAGCACGCAAAGCACCGTCACCAGCAAGCCCACAGGGTCCATAGCCCCTACCGTGGCGGAGACCGCCACCGTCAGCGCCCCGGTGATGGCGTAGGGAATCAGCATCATGGCCATTCCGGAGAGAAAGTCCGTGGCAAACAGTTCCTTTCGGGTCGCGGGCAGGGAGTGGTACATCCCCACGCTCCTGGAGTTATACAGCCAGCCCCAGACCGCCAGGGCGCAGAGGGCCCCGTAAATCAGGGAGATGACGGGTACCGCGTAGGCAACGACCAAGTAATATCCCTTGGTAAACTCCAGCGGGTCGCTGACGGCGTGGCCGAAGCTCCCCTCCTGAATCACTATCGTCAAAAGGGCCAGGGGGAACAGAACCCCCACCAGGGACACGCCGCCCCACAGAGGCCAGAACCGGGTGAGGTTCTTCTTAAAGAGGGTGGGATTAAAGTACAATGTCTTTGACCGCATAGTCGGCGCCTCCTAACTCATAGATGAAAATCTCCTCCAGCGTCAGCGGCACGGCGTCCACCAGCATGGGCTCATAGACCGCCAGACGGTTGGTGGCCTCCTCCGCGCCCATGCGCATGATCAGGGTGTGAATCCGTCCCACGTGGGAGGCGTGGAGCACCTCCAGGTCCTCCGGCACGCCGCCGCCGTTTTGAAAGACCACCTGGAGCTTGACCATGTTGTCCTGCAATTGGGCCAGGGACCGCTCCAGAAGGACCTTCCCGTGGTCCAGGATGCCCACGTGGTCGCACACGTCCTCCAGTTCCCGGAGGTTGTGGGAGGAGACCAGCACCGTGGTTCCCCGCTGGCTGACGTCCCCCAGAACCAGGGACCAGACCTGGCGCCGCATGACGGGGTCCAGGCCGTCCACCGGCTCATCCAGGATCAGATAGTCCGGCATGGCGCTGAGGGCCAGCCAGAAGGCGGCCTGCTTCTGCATCCCCTTGCTGAGGCGGCGGAGGGGACGCTTCTCGTCGATCTGGAAGACCTCCTTGAGCTTCTCATACCGCTCCATGGAGAAGTTGGGGTAGAAGCCCCGGTAGAATTTGCACATATCCCGAATGGCGGCCTGGGGGAAATAATACCAGTCGTCGGCAATGGCGGCAACCCGGGATTTCAGGGCCCGGTTTTCCCAGACGGGCTGTTCATCCACGGTAAGCGTCCCCTCGTCCTGGCGGTAAATGCCTGTGAGGCACCGGATGAGCGTGGATTTCCCCGCGCCGTTGGGCCCCACCAGGCCGTATACGCTGCCGGCGGGAACAGACAGCGTCGCCCCGTCCAAGGCGGCGAAGCCGTCGAAGCGTTTGACGGCGTTTTGTACCTGAATCATGTTCTTTCCTCCTTGCGTCTCCCGGCGGGGGCCCCGCCGGATGGCTCTTCTTGAAGAAGAGCCATCAGCTCTTCCTGACTGACGCCGAGATACCGGAGCTCCGCCACCAGCTCCCGGGTCTTTTCCCAAAGCTCCTGGCGGCGGGAGGCGCCCGCGCCGGTTTCCCCGGTGGCAAAGCTGCCCTTGCCGGGAACGGAGTAGATATACCCCTCTCCCTCCAGCTCGTTGTAGGCCCGCTGGATGGTGTTGGGGTTGATGGAAAGCTGAGTCGCCAGGGCCCGGACCGAGGGGAGCTTCTCATCGGTCCCGATGGCCCCGGAGACAATCAACTTGCGCAGCCCGTCCTTGATCTGTTCGTAAATGGGGCGTGAGTCCCGATAATTGAGGCTGATCACCGCGCACCTTCCTTCCCTTCCGCAGCGGAAGTCCGCCACTCGTTGCCGATAACTGGGCAACTGTATTAACTGTATTAATGAAATTAACACAGTTCCGGCGGCTTGTCAAGTGGGAATTGCAAACGGAAAGTATCCGATGGCGCATTCTGAAATGGGGGCAGCCGTCCTCCATTCACCTGCGGGAGAACCGAAACTCCCGATGGGGCAAGCCCTTGTAAAAAAAACCGCGTTAAAGTATTTTTTGCAGCTTGTAATAGGAGACGCGGAATATGGAAAAAATGTCCATGCTCCGCCGCGAGTGCCGCCGTCCCTCTTCGCACTTTAAGGATAGCGGGAAAGTCTGCAAGAGGGCCGAAACAGGATTTCCGGCGCGGCGGAGCGCGCCTATATCCGGGACCGGGCTTTCGTGATCCTGGAAAAGGATAGGGGTAACGAAAAATTTTTGTTGTTCCGGTGAAAAAAGCCGGGAGACCCTCTTTACAACGGAAAAATCCTATGATATAGTCATAAAGTCCGTCCAGAAGACGGCAGATACGCCCCGGAGCTTTGTTTCGAGGAGCTTCACCGGCCCGGAGCACAGCCCCGCGGGGAATATTTTGAAAGGTGGAAACCACACTATGCTTCGCAAGGAAGAAAAGACTGCCATTATTGCCGCCAACCGCACCCACGAGTCCGACACCGGCTCTCCGGAGGTTCAAATTGCCATTTTGACCGAGCGCATCAATGTCCTCACCGAGCATATGCGCCAGAATCCCCAGGACAAGCACTCCAACCGGGGACTTTTGAAGATGGTCGGTAAGCGCCGCAACCTTCTGGACTACCTCCAGAAGAAGGATGTGGAGCGTTATCGCGCCCTCATCGCCAAACTGGGAATCCGTAAGTAAAACGCGAAAAGGGCGGCGGGACAACGCCGCCCTTTTTCCGCGCGGCGAACCCCAAATCCGCCGCGTCCGTCCCAATTCACCCCAACGGGAGCCGTTGCTTTTTGTGTTTGAACGTTCCCCCAACTCCACCTGCTTTGTGGAGGAAGGTTCAAATACGAAAAGGATCACTCCCGGACTACCAATGAAAAGGAGCGTATCTATGTCTACCATCATCACCCAAAGACAGTTCCCCCACTACCGCAAGTACGAAATGACTCTGGCGGGCCGTCCCCTGACCCTGGAGGTGGGGAAGTTGGCCGAGCTTGCCAACGCCGCCGTCATGGTGGGCTATGGCGACACCCGGGTCCTGGTCTGCGCCACCGCCTCCGCCCGTCCCCGGGACGGCATCGACTTCTTCCCCCTCTCCGTGGACTTTGAGGAGAAGCTCTACTCCGTGGGCCGCATCCCCGGCAGCTTCAACCGCCGGGAGGGCCGCCCCGGGGAGAAGGGCGTCCTCACCAGCCGGGTCATTGACCGGCCCATCCGGCCTCTGTTCCCCCACGATTTTCGCAATGACGTCTCCATCATGGCCACGGTCATGAGCGTGGACCACGACTGTTCCCCGGAGATCTGCGGTCTCATCGGCGCCTCCGCCGCCCTGGCCATCTCCGATATCCCCTGGCACGGCCCCGTGGGCGCGGTGAAAGTCGGCCTGGTGGACGGCAAACTGATTTTCAATCCCACCAGCGAGGAGCGGAAGGTCTCCGATCTGGATGTGACCGTGGTATCCACCGGAAAAAAAGTGGTCATGATCGAGGCGGGAGCCAACGAGGTAGACAACGACACCATGTTCCAGGCCATCCAAATGGCTCACGAGGAAAATCAAAAGCAGGTCGCGCTGATCAACAAAATGGTCTCCGAAATCGGCAAGGAGAAGTTCGACTATCCCCACGCCGACTTTGACGGGGAGCTGTTTGAAAAAATCGTCTCCGCCACCATGGAAGAGGCCAAGGCCGCCATGGACACCGACGACAAAAATGTCCGGGAAACCCGGTGGAACGCCCTGATTGAGAAATGGCACGAGCTCTTCTTGGACGAGTACCCGGAGATGGACAAGTACCTGGACGAGATCACCTACAAGTTCCAAAAGAAGATTGTCAAGGCCTGGCTTTTGGAGGGCCACCGGGTGGACGGACGGCAGAAAAACGAAATCCGTCCCCTTGGCTCCGAGGTGGGGCTGCTGCCCCGGGCCCACGGCTCCGGCCTCTTCACCCGGGGACAGACCCAGGTCCTCTCTGTGGTCACTCTAGACACCCTTTCCGCCAACCAGAAGTTGGACACCATCTGGGAGGAGACGGAGAAGCGGTATATGCACCACTACAACTTCCCCGGCTACAGCGTCGGCGAGGCCAAGCCCGCCCGCTCTCCCGGCCGCCGGGAAATCGGCCACGGCGCTTTGGCCGAGCGGGCCCTGCTGCCCGTCATCCCCGACGTGGAGCAGTTCCCCTACGCCATCCGGGTGGTCAGCGAGGTGGTGAGTTCCAACGGCTCCACCTCCCAGGGTTCCGTCTGCGGCTCCACGCTTGCTCTGATGGACGCGGGCGTACCCATCAAGGCCCCTGTGGCGGGCATCTCCTGCGGATTAATCCAGGACGACGACGGCGGATTCACCACCTTCATTGACATCCAGGGCGTGGAGGACTTCCACGGGGAAATGGACTTCAAGGTGGCGGGCACCAAGAAGGGCATCACCGCCATTCAAATGGACCTGAAAAACGACGGGCTGACCATGGAGATCATCAAAAACGCCCTGGATATCACCTACGACGGGCGTTGCCAGATTCTGGACCAGATCATGCTCCCCGCCATCTCCCAGCCCCGCAAGGATGTGAGCCGCTACGCTCCCAAGATGCTGACCATGCACATTGACCCCAACAAAATCCGGGAAGTCATCGGCTCCGGCGGAAAGGTGATCCAGAAAATCGTAGCGGATACCGGGGCGAAAATCGACATCAACGACGACGGCTCCATTTTCATCGCGGGAGTGGACGCGGCCTCCTGCGACGCGGCGAAAAAGTGCATTGACGACATCGTCTTCGTGCCGGAGATTGGCGCGCTGTACTATGGCCGGGTGGTCCGGCTGATGACCTTCGGCGCGTTTGTGGAGCTGGCCCCGGGCAAGGACGGACTGGTCCACATCTCCAAGCTGGCGGACCACCGGATTGAGAAGGTGGAAGACGCCTGCAAAATCGGGGACATGATGTGGGTCAAGGTCACGGACATCGACGAAAAGGGCCGGGTGAACCTCTCCCACAAGGACGCGGTCCGGGAGATCAAGGCCAAAGAGGCCGCTGGCGAGCGGATTAAATGAGATAATCTCTTTCGAACAGGACGGGCTTTGGCCCGTCCTGTTTTTACCGGGGAATTTTTTGGGGGACCCATTGAAACACCGGGAGTTTTGTGCTATGCTGTAAGTGTGAAATTGGCGCGTGGGACGCGTGCGATAAGGAGGAGCGGAACATGAGGCGTTGGGTTTGGAGGATTCTACTGCTGATCGCCGTGACGGCGGCCCTGGCGGGAACAGCCGCGGCGGCGGACCCTGTGACGCTGGACAGCGGTATTGTGTTGGAGGCGGACGGAAACAACTGGAAGATCACCGGCTATACCGGCACCGGCGGACGTGTGGTACTGCCATCCGCCTATGATCAAAAGGCAATTACTGCTATCGGCGACGCGGCGTTTAAAAACACAAACGGCAGAAAAATCAGCGAGGTGGTCTTTCCAAGTACGATTACCTCGGTCGGAGACAACGCGTTTGAGAATTGTATAGGGTTGAAAATTGTTCTGTTTCTGCCGGATAGCGCGGGTGATGTTACCATTGGCAAAAGCGCCTTTTCGGGCACAGGGGTGAGCACGCTGGTGCTGCCCGACAAGCTGGTAACCATCGGAGAGTCGGCCTTTGCCAACAATACATCCCTGACAAAGGTGACCATTCCGGACAGCGTGAAAACCATCGAGGCCAAAGCCTTCGCCAATGACAAAAACCTGAAGACCGTCTATATCCCCGAGGCGCTGAAGCCTACGGCATCAGGCACTACGAAGCCGGTCTCCGCCAACGCTTTCGCCAATACCCTGCTGGAATCCATCCATTATGGCGGAAGCGATAAAAGAGACGTCCAAAAATATATTTTTGAAACGATGCCTCCCGGGGTAACGAATGAAGAGGTCCACCTGGCGACGGATAGCACCCATGTCAATCCGCCGACCTGTGAAAATGACGGGCAGGTGATGGGCGGCGGATTCTGCCAGGCGGCCAGCGAGAATCAAACGGCAGCCTGCAAGGATCTCGCCGGGGGTGAGATTACGATCAACGCCTTAGGCCACGACTACCAGGAGCCCCCCAACACCGACACCGAACACGCCGCCTGCGCCACATGGGAGTGGGAGTTTGAGGCGACGTGCTCCCGCTGCGGCGAGACGATGAGCTTGAAAAAGACGGTGGTTGGAACTGCATCCCACAACTTTGAAGATACTGATCAGGGAACCGTCACAACGGCCGCCACCTGTACCAAGAAAGGCGTCAAAACATTCCAGCAGGAATGCAAACCGGCGGACGGGAAAAAATGCGGCGCGACCCAGACGAGGACGGAAGAAATCCCGCTCACAAAGCATACCTATACAGACAAGACCGAAGAATATGAAATCCGTCCGGCCACCTGCTCGGAAGACCCATCCAGGAAGAACACCATCGCGGTTTACAAGATCTGCGACGTCTGCGGCATACTGAATGGGTGCGAGGACTGCAAGACGCTGAAAACCGCTCTGGAGAACGCGCAAAAGTCCATGGTAGGCACAGACAGAACCGAAGTGGCGGCGGCTGAGATAGCCCTGATAGAGCATTTGCAGGCAAACCACGGCGACGAGAATACGGACGAATATGTGGAAATCAAGCTACCACAGCGGCTAGAACATACCCTACCGGAGCAGACGGAGGAAAACATGGACCATGAGACCCCCGCCACCTGTACCCAGGAGGGCGAGTGGGTTTATAAAGACGGGACGAAATGCGCGGTATGCAGCGAGGAGCTGGCCGGCGAGGCCTTGCGGGTCGTTCTGAAGAAAATTCCCCATGTATCCGCCACGCCGTCGGAAAAGCGGACTGAACCCACCTGCACGGAACCGGGAAGCGTGATCAAATTTGCCGCGGTATGCGAGGAGTGCGGAGCGAAAATCAACGAGGACGAGGAGGACGAAGTTGAATCCATTCCCCCCAAGGGCCACATCTGGGGCAACTTTGCCGAGGACGCGGAAAGAGTCGAACCCACCTGCGGCAAAGAGGGCAGCGTAACCGGCAACGTCGAATGTACCGTCTGCCAACACAAGGAAAACCGTACCATCCCCATTCCCGCCACCGGCAAACACGAATACGGCGACTGGGAGACTGTTAAACCTCCTACAGAGACCGAGGCCGGTTCCAAGAAGCGGGTCTGCAAAGTCTGCGGCTATGAGGATGTGGAAGCCATCCCCGCCACCGGCAGTTCCCAGCCCGAGGACCCGGATAAACCCACAGACCCGGATACGCCCACTGACCCTGACAAGCCCGTCACCTACCGCGTCGACCTGATTCAAGGGAGCAACGGCTCTATGTGGTCCAACAAGACCTCCGCCGCCTCGGGGGACCGGATAACGGTCACCGTCCGGCCCAACTCCGGCTACGAACTGGACATGATTCGGGCCATTACCTCCGGCGGAACGGTGGTGAATCTGAGCGACCGCTACAGCGACGAATACCGTTTCACCATGCCCGCCTCCAATGTGGAGGTCCGGGCCACCTTCGTCCGGCTTAGTTCCGGCAACAGCTACTGGGGCGGGGCCAACTGGGCCAGCCCTCCCGGCGACGGCGAGGACAGCGGCGCCCGGCGGACCACAGATCCCATGCCCACCCAAAACCCCACCCAGAGCGTACCCAAGGCCGGCGCGTCCAGCCAGCTCTTCCGGGACATTCCCACCTACCACTGGGCGGCCGGAGAGATCAACTGGGCCAACCAGATGGGATATATGAGCGGCTCCGGCGGCAGCTTCAACCCTGACGGAACCATTACCCACCAACAGATGTGGATGGTTCTGGCCCGTCTCACCGGCAGCCGCCCCGCCAACATGACGGAGGCCCGCCGCTGGGCGGTGGAAAACAGCTTCGCCGACGGTTCCTCCCCCAACGGCGCGGTAACCCGGCAGCAATTGGTGACGGCGCTATACCGTTGCGCCCACCTGATGGGCAGTACCAACCGCAACACCACCAGTCTCGCCGGTTACACCGACAGCCGCCTCGTGCCCACAGTGGCCCGGGACGCCTTCGCCTGGGCCGTGGCCAACGGCATCCTGGGCGGCACCGCCAACGGGCGGCTGGACCCCAACGGAACCCTTACAAGGGCTCAGTTCGCGGTCATTCTTTACCGATACAGTTACAGAATCTGACAAACGGGGCGGGCTTTCAGCCCGCCTCCCTTTATGAAAGGAGCTGCCTATGGACACCATCGCCGCCATTGCCGCCGGGGGAGGGGCCCCCTCCGCCATCGGGGTGATCCGGGTCTCCGGGCCGGATTGTTTTCGGATATGCGGACAGGTCTTCCACGCCTCCCGGCCCTTTGAAGCGCTGGAGGCCCGGAAGATGGTCCTGGGGGAGGTGCTGGACCGGGAGAATCGGGTGCTGGACCGGGGCCTGGCGGTCCGCTTTCCCGCCCCCCACAGCTACACCGGCGAGGACTCCGCCGAGCTCCACTGCCACGGGTCCCCTGTGGTCTTGCGGGAGACCTTGGCAGCCCTCTTTTCCGCCGGAGCGCGGCAGGCGGGACCGGGGGAGTTTACCAAGCGGGCCTTTCTAAACGGACAGCTGGACCTGACCCAGGCGGAGGCCGTCATCGACCTCATTGACGCGGAAACCGCCGCCGCCGCCCGAAACGCCGCCGCCCAACTGGACGGCGGACTCCGCCGGGTGCTGGAGCCCATACAGGAGGCGCTGCTGGACATAGCCTCCCGGTTTTACGCCGTGGTGGATTATCCGGACGAGGACATCCAAGACGCAGGACCGGAGGAGATCACCCACGCGCTTGTCACCTCCGAGGAGGCCCTCACCCGTCTTCTCGCCTCCTGCAAACGGGGGCAGGTGCTGAAAAAGGGTGTCCGGACCGCCATTGTGGGCCTGCCCAACGCGGGGAAATCCTCCCTGCTAAATGCCCTGGCGGGGTACGAGCGGGCCATCGTCACCGGCGTGGCGGGGACCACACGGGACACGGTGGAAGAATCCGTCCTCTGCGGCGGCGTTCTTTTGCGGCTCATCGACACGGCGGGCCTCCGGGAGACCGAGGACGAAGTGGAGAGGCTGGGGGTGGAGCGCTCCCGGCGGGCCATGGAGGAGGCGGAGCTGATTCTATTGGTCCGGGACGGGACGGTCTCTCCGGAAAACATGGCCCACTGGGAGGCGGAGGCCCTTCTTCTAACCCAGGTGGCCCAGACCGGGAAGCCCTGGCTTTGCGTCGAGTCCAAATGTGACCTGGCCGGTCCCCACGCCTTTTCCATAGGGCTCCTGCAAAAAGACGCCAACAACCCTGCCGCCTGTCTTTGCGTCTCCTCCGTCACCGGGCAGGGTCTTGAGAAACTGGAGGAGGCTGTCGCCGCCCTCTTCCCTGCCGGGGACCCGGGGGAGACGGGAAGCCTCCTCACAGACCAGCGGCAGGAGGAGGCGGCCCGCCGGGCCCGGGAGGCCCTATGCCGGGGGCGGCAAGCCCTGGAGAGCGGCCTGACCCCCGACGCGGTGCTCACCGACGTGGAGGAGGCCCTGGACGCCCTGGGAGAGCTGACGGGAAGAACCGCCCGAGAGGAGATCGTGGAGCGGATCTTCTCCCGGTTCTGTGTGGGAAAATAAAAATATGTTTTTCAATCCCCCAAAATGTGGTTTACAAAACCGCGTAATGGTGTTACAATAACCATTGCCCAGCCGTCCGGCCTTTCGGGCGGCTGTTTTGTTGAAAAAATCCACCGATGTTCAAGAAAGGGCGTCTTATGAACGATCTAACCGACCTCCAAGCCCGCCTTCGGGACCAGCGTCCCGTGGAGTGGGACCAGCTGCCGGACTTCTCTTTGTACATGGACCAGGTTCTCTCCTATATGGACCGGCAGGTCATCCGCTTTGACGGGGACGATGGCCTCACCGCCGCCATGGTGAACAACTATACAAAAAGTGGACTGGCCCCCAGGGCCGAGGGGAAGAAATACGGCCGGGAACATCTGGCCTATTTCACCGCCATCTGCGTTTTAAAGCGGGTCATGTCCACCCGGGACATGGACCTTCTCATCCGGGAGGAGCTTCAAGACCGCCCGGTGCAGGAGGGATACGCCGCCTTCCGTCAGAGTCTGGACAAGGCTTTGAACATCACCGCGGACGAGTTGTCCGCCCGGACGGGGAACCAGGAGCTGGACGACCCGGCCTTGGCGGACGCCGCCATCCACTTCGCCCTTTTGAGCTATGCCGCCGGTGTGGCGGGAAGCCGCTGCGTGGCCCTACTCCGGCAGCGGAAGGAATTGGAGCCCACAGGGAAAAAAGAAAAGGAGCGTGCATGAACATGGCTGACTATGTGATCATGACCGACAGCTGCTGCGACCTCACTGCGGACATGGCGCGGCAGCTGTCTCTGGAGGTGCTGCCCCTCCGGCTGGAAATGGAGGGAAAGAGCTACCGGAATCTGCTGGACGGCAGCGAGATCGGCTTCCAGGACTTTTACCGCCATGTTCGAAACGGCGCCATGCCCGTCACCTCCGCCGTCAACGTGGGGGATTTCGAGGCCGCCATGAGGCCCATACTGGCCTCCGGACGGGACATTTTGTGTCTTTGCTTTTCTTCCGCCCTCTCCACCACCTACCAGTCCGCCGTCATCGCGGGGAGAGAACTGAGCGAGTCCTTCCCGGAGCGGAAGGTGCTGGTTATGGACAGCCTCTGCGCCTCCATGGGACAGGGTCTATTCGTCTGGCTCTGCGCCCGGGAAAAGCAGAAGGGAAAAACCCTGGAAGAGGTCTGGGACTACGCCGAGGGTGCCAAGGCCAACATCTGCCACTGGTTTACCGTGGACGATCTCAAGCACCTGAAGCGGGGCGGCCGGGTCAGCGCGGCGGCGGCCCTGTTCGGGACCATGCTGTCCGTCAAGCCCGTACTCCACGTGGACGGTCAGGGCCGTCTGATCCCCATGGAGAAGTGCCGGGGGCGGAAGGCCTCCTTGTTGGCTCTGGTGGACCACATGGAGAAAACCGCCGTGGACCCGGAGGAATACCCCGTCTTTATCAGCCACGGGGACTGCCGGGAGGAAGCGGAATTCCTGGCGGAGGAGGTCCGCCGCCGCCTGGGGGTGAGGGAGGTCTTTATCAACTATATAGGTCCTGTAATCGGCAGCCACACCGGAGCCGGGGCCGTAACGCTGTTTTTCGTCGGCAGAAGCCGGTGAGGACCTATAGAAAGGCGGTTGAATATGCGCTGGCTGGAAGTGCACATTGACACCCATCACGGAGGACTGGAGACGGTCCAGGCCTTTTTGTCCGCCCTGGGGGTGGACGGTGTGATGATTGAAGACGAGGAGGAGTTCCAGGACTTTCTGGAAAATAACCACGACTACTGGGACTATGTGGACGAAGATCTGGAGCGCCACATGGCGGGCCGGTCCCGGATCACCTTCTATCTGGAGGCCCGGGAGGCGGGCTTTGCCAAGCTGGGGGAAATCCGCGTCGCCCTGGAAGATCTGAAGCGGGAGCGCCAAGACCTGGGAACCCTGCTGATGACCCTGGAGGATGTGGAGGACGCCGACTGGGAGAACAACTGGAAACAGTACTATAAGCCCATGGAGATCGGAAGGCGGCTGCTGGTCATCCCCCAGTGGGAGGAGGCGGACCCCGGGGACCGGGCGCCCCTCTACCTGGACCCAGGGCTCACCTTTGGAACCGGGGCCCACGCCACCACCCGGCTGTGTCTCACAGCCCTGGAGGATCTGGTCCGGGGCGGAGAGCGGGTGTTGGACCTGGGCTGCGGAAGCGGCATTTTGTCTGTGGCCGCCTTGCGCCTGGGGGCCGGGTCCGCCCTGGCGGTGGACATTGACGACAAGTGCCGGGATGCCGCCGGGGAAAACGCAAAGTTAAACGGCATCGGCCCGGAGCAAATGGACATTCTGGTGGGAAACCTTTTGACGGACGAAACCGTGGCGGAGAAAATCGGCGGGGGATACGATCTGGTGCTGGCCAACATTGTGGCGGACGTGATCATCGCCCTGGCCCCCCGTGTCCGGAGACTTTTGAACGCAGGCGGCGCCTTCCTCTGCTCCGGCATCATTGAGGGCAGGGCCGGAGAGGTGGAAGCCGCCTTAACCGCCGCGGGTCTTGACATCCAAAACCGGCGGGAGGACAACGGCTGGTACGCCTTTACCTGCCGGTAAACAGCCTGTGACGAAAAAAAGAGGAACCCCCTTGGGTTCCTCAGCTCGTCAAAAAAGCGCCGTCTAGAATAGGGCGGAACGGGAAAGAGCTACGAGAGAAACCCTGATGGGTTTCTCTCGTTTTTGAATCAGAAGTTTTCAGACCTTTTGAAAGGTCTGAAAACCTTATTCAGGCTGGCGAAAATCTTTTTCGGCAGCCTGAACCGGGCCGGTGACGGCCCGGTTCCTATTGCTCCCCTTCCTGCGCCGGACCAACGTGGTCAAACACCAGCACCAGCCCCACCTTGTCCACCTGGAGTTGGGAGGTGGCGCCTCCGTAGAGATCCGTCAGGCCGGGAGGGCCCTCCAGCTCCCCGGCGGGGATGCAAAAGAGCATCCCTCCGCCGGAGGCCTGGATATACTGGACCCGGGCCTCCCCGCTGTCCTTGTCCGCGCCGGTGACCTGGTAGAAGGTTCCCTCGCCGATTTTCAGGGGACCCTGGTCCTGGAGAACATAGGCTCCCTCCCCCATGTGTTTGTCCGCCAGACCGCTGTGCTCCAGAATGTAGCGGAGATAGGCGCACCCCACCTGCTCATACCGGGACAGGGCCTCGGAGGCATCGAACCCCCCGGCGGACCCGGCGTCGTAGAAGGCCAGTCCCTCGTAACAAAGAAAGATCTGGTACTCCACCGGCTCCCGGACCGGCGTCTTCCCCTCTTGCGTGGGGGAGAGGACCTGATACCACTCCCGGGCTTCCAGGTTGTCCACCAATTCCCCCAGGGCGGCAATGGTTTCCTCCGCCCCCTGGAAAGGCACATTGAAAAGATAGGCCCCCGGCGCGTCCCCCAGCTCTCCCGTATAGGCCCCTAGTTCCAACTCCAGCTCCTGCTGCGCGGCAAAGGCCTCCAGGGCCGCCTGCACCAGAACTCCGGCATAATTCGTCCAGTAACCGGGCCAGCGGTCCGACCGCTCCCCATAGGGGAGGACCTGGAAGAGAAGATGGGGGTGCTCCGCCGGGGCGAAGAGCTTGCCGGACACGATGAAGGGCTCTCCAAAGTCTTCCTCCAGCCACTGGGAGGCCGTCTCCGGCCAGTGTTTGGCCGCCTGCCTCGCGGCAAAATCCTCCCGGGCGGTTTGCAGATTGACGGCCCAGCCTATGGAGAAGAAAACCGCCAAAATGGAGAAGCAAACCACAATGACAGCCTTCCGCCAGGGGGGATACCTCCGCCAAGCGTTCCGCCAGCCGCTTTTGGCCCGGGCCATTCTCCGCCTGTCCCCTTGCTCCACATTTAAAAGTTGGTAGAGGCGGTGGTACATGGCGTATTTGGAGCCGTTTTGCCTCTCATAGGCGATGAAAATGGCCCTGCGAATCTCCGGGGAAAGGTCGGGGTGCTGCTGGAGGAAGTCCTCCAGCGCGAAGACAAAATCGTGGTTGGCCCGGACATTCAAAAAGACCGGACTTTCCAAAAATCCCCACCACCGGGACAGCGGCGCGCCGCCGGTGTGCAGCAGCTCCAAAGCCTGGGCCGCCGCCATGACCGCCGCCCAGGACTCCTCCTCGTCCTCCGCCCGCCGCAGTTCCTCCTCTCGCAGCCGGGACTGGTTTTTCTTTCGAAGCTCCTCCAGTTTCCGCCGGCGGGCCGCCTGGGCCTCCGCCGCCCCTTCCGCGAAAAGGCGTTCATAGTCCCAAGGCGGCGATTCCTCCGGGGGCTCCTCCGTTTTCTCTTTCCCCGCGAAACCCGAAGAGTCCTCCCCCTCCATCTCCTCCGGCGCCCCCTGCCCCTGTGGGTTCCGGGCGGCCTGGCGAGCCCGTCGGCTGGCCTCCTGATAGGCGGCGTGGAGTTGCTGGAAGCCCTCCGGGTCCTCCTCGGGATGGGTGGTTTTCAATCGCTTGGCATAGGCCTCCCGGATTTCCGGAAGGCCGCCGGGGCCCTCCAGACCCAGCTCGCTCCAGGGCCAGCTCACAGCCCGTCCTCCTCATCGTCCTCCGAAAGCTCCGGCGGCGGCAGGGCCGCGTCTCCCAGATAGGCCTCCGCCTGATCGAAAAAGCGGTCCAGACGCTTTGTGGCCTTGGCAATTTTCAAGTTCTCCTGGGTGGAGAGAACCCGCTGATACCAATCCAGCATCTCCGCCACCTGTTCCCGAAGCTCCCCCACGGTGACGGCATACAGCCGCTCCCCCCGGGCCACCATGGCCCGGTACTCCTCCTGGTCCCGGGGGTGGAGCTTTAGATGGGACAGCTCTTGTAAGCGGCGCTCCGCCTCCGCCGCCGTCATGTCCTTGTTCTGGAGGACCAGACGCCGGGACTGCCCCGCCTCTCCGGCCACCTCCACCTCTAAAAGGCCGTTGATGTCATAGGTGAAGCGGACGCGGATGGATTGCTCCCCCCTGGGGGCCGGGGGCACGGAGATCTGGAGCGTCCCCAGCAGGGTGTTATCCGCACAGTAGCGGTTCTCCCCCTGATAGACCCGCACATCCACCCGGTCCTGGCCGTCCCGGACGGTATAGTAAATCCCCATCTTGCTGGTTGGGAGAACGCTGTTACGCTCGATAATGGGGCTCATCAGGTCCCGGCCCGGTTCGCTTTCGTTATACCGGGCCACCCCCAGGGTGAACGGGCACACGTCGGTGAGAACCAGCTCCCGAAGGTCCCCCACCCGGGCCTTCATCCCGGCGCAAATTCCCGCCCCCAGGGCCACGGCCGTGTCGGGGCGGCTGTCCCGGACGGGCTCTTTGCGGAGAAACCGGGCGATGTACCGCCGGACGGCGGGCATATGGCTGGACCCGCCCACCATCACCAGATCGTCCAGCTCCCGGGGGGAGACGCCCCCGTCCAGAAAGACCCGCTGAATGGGGGCGGTCATCCGCCGGAAGAGCGTTTCGCACTTGCGGATAAGCCACTCGTTGGAAAGGGTCAGGGCTGCGGAAATCGTCCCGTCGTCCACAGACATGATCACCATCTCCTGGTTCGTCAGGGCCATCTTGCAGGTCTCCGCCTGCCGGATTAAAAGCTCTTTTTGGCGGGGAGTCAGGCTGTCGAAATCCAAGTGTCCGTCCTCGCAAAAGCCCCGGGCAATGGCCAAATCAAAATCCGCGCCGCCCAGGCGGTTGTCCCCACTGACGGCGGTGACGCTGACCACATTGCCGAAGCGCTCCACCAAGGACACGTCCAGGGTGCCGCCGCCAAGATCGAAGACCAGCGAGACCTTATCCTCCTCCCCCTCGCTGATGTGGCCCGCCACCGCGGCGGCGGAGGGCTCGTTGACCAGCCGTTCCACCTTCAGTCCCGCCAGGGCGGCGGCCCGTTTTGTAGCCGCCCGCTGGGCCTCGGCGAAGTAGGCGGGGACGCTGACCACCGCCTCCTCCACCGTCTCTCCCAGATAGGCCTCCGCGTCTTCCCGGAGAGAGCGGAGAATCAGGGAGGACAAATCCTCCGGCGTGAAGGTCCGGCTGCCCAGCGTATAGGTCTTGTCTGTGCCCATAAACCGCTTAAACCGGGCGGCGGTCCGCTCCGGGTGGGAGATGAGGCGGTCCCTGGCCGCCCGGCCCACCAGGACGCCGCCATCCTCGTCCACGCTCACTACGCTGGGAGTCAGCGCCTTCCCGGCTGCGTTTGGAATCAGCTCGCTCTTCCCGTTGCGCCAGACGGCGGCCAGAGAGTTGGTGGTACCCAGATCAATGCCGATGATTGCCATGTCTTTCCCCGCTTTCCTTGGTTTGCTGTGGATATCATAACACTTGAAACAAGGGTTTGCAAGGGCGGAGAGACGGAAAAGGACCGTCCAACGGGCGGTCCTTTCAGGCTGTCGAAAAAGGATTTTCGCCAGCCTGAGCAAGTTTTCAAAACGTTTTCAAATGTTTTGAAAACGTATGATTGAAAACGAAAGGAACCCCTCCCGGGTTCCTCTCGTAACTCTCTTCCTTCCCGCCGGGGATGGTTTTTACGGTTTTTCGGCACTCTGAGGACCGCCCAAAGGGCGGTCCTTTCCAAAGGCTTATCCCCGGCTGTACACGGTGGTGAAGTTCACGGCGTCCACCAATCCGGAGAGGGGGCCCCACTCGTCCCAGTTCACTTTCCCGTTCCGCTCCAGGGCGCAGGCGGTATAAACGTCCTCCTCCCGGTCCACGGAGGTGAGAATCAGCACCCGTTCCGCGCCGCCGCCTTGGATATGGAGGGCGTCCCCCACGGCCAGGGTCCGGAAATTCCGGTGCTGCGTGACGGGAGTCTCCTCCCCAAAAAGGAAATCCCCCACCGCCATGGCAAAGGACAAGCAGCCATGTGTCAAACCGAACTGGGAGGGCTGGTAGTCATAGCGGATGGTGCTGCTCCAAACCGTGCCGTCGGGGCAGCCCTGCTTCACCAGCTCCAACAGCTCTTGGATATTTTCCTCCGTCCGCAGCTTGCCGTTGGGAAGGCGGCCCTCCTTGCAGCGGGGCGTTTTGGCGTTGACGCGCTTCATCATCTGCTGGACCGTCTCGTCCCCCTGGAGACCGAAAGCGGGCATCTCTTTGACTTCTACGCCCGCGTCCGGGTCCTCCGGGATCTCTCGGGGGCCGTTGAGCAAGGCGTCCATCCGGGACCAGATCACACAGGTCTGGGCCCGGTTCAAATGCTCTTCCCCGGCGAAGCGGCCATCGGCCTGTCCTTTTAGAAGTCCCATACCCCAGCAGGTGAAGACGGCGCTGTGATAGCCGTCGGGGATATCCGCCCAGTCGGCGATGTCCGTGGTGGAAAGCTGGACGGTCTCCTGGAGGGCGTCCTTTTCCAGGACCAGATTGTAGAGGATCTGGGCCATGTCATAGCGGCTCAGGGGCTCGTTCACATAGCGGTCCCAGCGCTTGCCCAGGTCCCGCCAGGTCTCCTCCGCCGACGTGCCCTTGAGAACGGCGCGGCAGGCGTCCATGGCCTGGTACCTCCCCTCTTTGGCGGCGGCGTACTCCTCCTGCAGGAAGGAGCGGGAAAGTATGGCGCAAAATTGGGCGGCGGTGACCTCCCGGGCAGGCTGGAAGGAGCCGTCGCCGTAGCCGTTTACCGCCCCGGCGGCCAGCGCCTGTTGGATTTCCTCCCCGGCCCAGTGGTCCGCCGGGAGATCGTAAAAGCCCGCCGCCTGGGCCGGGAGGATCAGGCAGAGAAGGGCCAGCAGCGGCAGGAAAAACTTTTTCATAGACGGGGATACTCCTTTTCTATAGATTGTCCCATCATTTTAGCACGTCCCGCCACAAAGCGCAAGAGCCCCGGCGGCGGAGTACGTCCCTGTACGTTTTAAGGGTACGGCCACACGGTTTCGCCTCTACGAAAGCCAAAAGCGCATATTGTCCGCGAAGCGCTCCAGCCGCTCCCCGATTCCCGGCAGCCTGAGGGCCGCCCCAGCGTCGTTGGCGGTCTCCAACAGCAGGGCCCCGGGAGGAAGCCAGAAGCCCTTGTTGAGGCAAAGGGCCGAGACCACCTGACTTGCCACCAGGTCTCCCCCGGAATAGCCGGAGACCACAATGGCAAAGACCGCCTTGCCCCCGAAAGAGGTCGCGCGGTAGAGAGCCGTCAGGCGGTTCACGGCGGCGGTGAGGTTGGCGGAGAGGGCGTCGTTGTAATTGGGACAAAGAAGCGCCACCGCGTCTGCCTGCCGGAGGGCGGGGAAGACCTCCTGGACCATGACGCCGCCGTAAAAGCAGCCCCCCTGCTCCCCAAAGTGGAGGCAGGTGGTGTAGGGGCACCCGGCGCAGTCCTCCAGAGTCCCGTTCCTAAGGCCGATTTCCAAAATCTCACAGTCCTCCTCCAGCCGCTCCCGGACCCGGCCCCAAAGGTCCAGCGTGTTGGAGGTGGCGCGGCTGGACGCGTGGAGGGCCAAAACCCTGGGCCTTCGCCGCCGGGGGGGCGCGAAATCCGCCACCCGCTCCGCCAGGTCCCCCACCGCCAAGCGGTAAGCGGTTTCCAAGTCACAGCCCCCGTTCCGCGCCTGAACGGCGAAGTTTTGAAGGCTCCCCGTGGCCTCCACCAGGGGATGTCCCGGAAAGGCGCAGCCCGCCAAACTGGCGGCCAGGATGAGCTCCCGGCCCGCCGCCTTGGTGTACAGGTCTCCCTCTCCGTCTATGACCACTCCCCCCACGCTGCCTTGCAGGCAGCCGGGATGGTCCCGGAGCCGGCCCAGAAGCTCCGTCAAACTCTGATTGACTCCATTTCCCGGCAGGGAGAAGGCGAAGAGAAGCCGCCGGTTTTGAAGGGACTCCCCCTCCCCCGCAAACCGGAAGGGCGCCCCCGCCAGAGCGGCCCCGAGCGTCTGTCCCAGCCGCCCCTCCAGCCGTCCGGCCTGGAGAATCACCAGCTTGTGTTCCATAGTTTCCCCCCTCCTCACTCGGAAAGCTCCTGCAAAATCCCCTCCGTCTCCCGGAGCCGGGCAAACAGGGCGTCCGGCAGGTCCAGGGTCTCCCACTCCAGGCCACAGGGGGTAAAGCGGTTTTTGCACCCGAACCACACCCCTCCCAGGGGCACGGAGCCGCAGTGCCACTGTCCCCGGAGGCTGAGAAGCAGCTGCATGGCTCCGGAGGACACGGCGGGGGCCACATAGGGCTTAAAGCCCAGGTCCCGGATGCGAAGATTTGCCTCCACCGTCAGGCGGGTCAACTCCTGGGAGAGGCCGCCGTCGTAGTGTTCCACAGAATTGGCCACCACCAGCCCCCGCCCATGGGGGCCAAAGGTCCGCCCCTCCGTGAGAAAGGAGGCAAACCGGGGGTCCCTCATAGCGAAATACGCCGCCCGGGCGTTCATCACCCCCAGGCCAAAGCCCTGCACCTGCTCGGGAAGCAGTCCCTGAAGGTCCGGATATTCCGTCTCCTCACAGACGTTGGAGGCCCACCAGGCCGCTTGGCACAGCTGGTCCACCGGGTCGCTGAGAACCACAAAGAGCCCCTGAAAATCCGCCCCCCGGGCCTGCCGGGCAAAGGACTCTACCAAAGGGCGGTTGGCCTCCAGCTGGGCCATGCGCACGTCCTTCACGCCGCTGCCCACCGCCGGGACAGCCCTGGTGGCGGCAAAGAGGAACACGTCGCAGTCAAAAAGCGCCTCCGGCCCCACTGCCTCCACCTCGGGCAGGTCTCCGTAGTCCCAGGGCCAGGAAATCTGGCCCATCTCCGCCACCCAGCGATCCACGGTCTTTTCGCTCAAATCGCAAACGCCGATGGAGGAGATCACGTCCCCGCCCAGGAGCTTCAGGGCTGTCAGCAAAGTTCCCCCCACGTCGCCCAGGGCCAGAAGGTGGACCCGCTTTTTCCCGGCCTTGGCCGCGGTAAACTCCAGTGCCCGCTCCCAGCGGGGATGCCGCAGGTTCACCCCCGTCAATCGCCCCGCCGCCAGGGCGGCGCAAACCTCAGGCGGCCATTCCACCGGGGGTCCCATTCGCCGGGGGGCCAGCCAGGATACGTCCGCCCGGTCCTGCGTCAGCTGCCGCCCGTCCGTCACCTTCCAGACAGCCGGACTCAAAACCGGGTCCCGGTAAACCGCAAACAGCTCCGGCGGAGCCCCGGTCCCGGCGGGAAAGGGCAGGTCCCCTTTCGCGGAAACCGCCTCCCGCCCATGGATTTGGTAGTGAAATACATCCGTCATGCTGCTCTCCTTCTTTCCGTTGCTGAAAACGCGCCTTTGCCGGGCCGCCGGGACCCGCAGCCTCCGTCTCATTCCTCCATCAACCGCTTCATCCGGTCCAGCTGCCTGAGGTCGCTCTCCAGGCACACGGAGGCGGAGAGATTCGGGTCGTACCGCAAAGCCGCCCCCTTGTCGGGACTTAAGGGGAGAATTACCGCCTCGCTAAGGCGGGAGAGGGTCAGGTTCCGAGCGTAGCGCTCCCGGTAGGCCCGCTCCAGAGCCAGGAGGAGACTGCGGCTGTTTTCCAGACAGGTCTGGGAAAAGCGGAACGCCGCCTCCCGGTGGCTGCGCCGGTAGAACCGGGGAAAGGCATAGGGTAAAATCAGGTTCACCGCCGGCGTCAGCCCCGGAACGGAGGCCGCCGCCTTGTCCACGGCGTCTCCGCCGATGAAGGGATACATGGTAGACTCCACGAACCAGGCCTGAAGGTCCGGCACAAAGTAGACGCTGTCCACCTTCCGCCCCCGGGCGGCCATCAGGTCCCGCCCCCGGCCGGAGAGGAGGCCCACCACACAGCGGTCGATCTCCAGCTCCTCTTGCCGGAAGAGGGGGTCCAGGGCGTTCATCCGGTTGCCGGTGTGGAGCAGGTCGTCCACCAGCATAACGGGACGGCGGAAGGAGCGGATAGTCCGGATCTGGCTCTCCAGAGGCGCGTAGCCTGGGAAGGGGGCAATGGTAAACGAGTGAAGATCCGGGGCGAAGACCTTGTCGGTGTGTATGGTTTTGGTGACGGTGTTGGGCACCGCGTTGCCCCGGAGGATCTTGCCAAAGGGTACGCACATCTTGGGCCCCAGAACCCGGGGAGTCTGAGGCTCGGCGGGTACGCCGTTTTCCTCCGTCAGCTTCCGGACTAAGCGGTGGTAAATAACCTCCGCGTTGAGCGACAGCACCAACTTTCCGGGGTACAGGCCGCAGACCGCCTCCTGGAAGCGGAGGTGGGCCGTGGCCATGGCAAGCAGCACCTGCCGGTCCGAGGCGAAGGGCTCTTTCAAGGTGGTGGGGATGTTTTGCACCAATACCGCCGGGGAGCGCATATCCACCAGCAACAGGGCCCGCGGCGTCTCCAGCTCCGCCGGGAGGAACCCCTGGCGGCGGAGCATATCCGTCTGTTCCCGGCTGGCGGGGCCCCACCACACCGCGTAGCCGCAGTCCTCCTCCGCCGCGCGGGTCAACACCTCTGTCAAAAGGAGCTGGCCCACGTCGTAGTTTCCCCCGGGGGCCCGGACCGTCCAAAGCCCCGTCAAAAGCTGGATTCGCCCCGCCGTCCGGGTGCGGACGAAATTCGCCAGCTCCTCGCTGCCAAAGGCGTTGTAAAGTTCCCCGGAGTTGAGCACCCGGCTGGTGAGACAGCCCAGAATCCGGGGCCGGGGGCCGGAGGCGCGGAGGACAAACACACTGTCCCTGGGGTCCGGGGCCGGCATGGGGCCCAGGGTCTTTGTCAGCTCCTCCCAGAGGGCCGGGGCCGGCTCGGCAATCCGGGCGAAGTCCAGGAAGCTGGCCCGGACCAGCTGTTTGTACTGGGGTTCCCGGAGGTAGAGGCTGTTGCGGTAAATGAGGTCCTGCACCGTGGGGTCCACCAGGTTGGAGATGTCCCGGCCCAGGTCGATGTTCTCCCGGATGCGGGTGGAGCTGATGTCCTCCAGGTGCGTGGGCAGCTGGAGCTGGATCACATGGCCGGTGATACGGGAGAGGTCCGCCTCAATCTCCCGGCCCTCGGCGTCGCTGGAGCGGCGAAAGACAATGTGATTCAGGGAGTGGACGGAACCCTCCTGGGGCGGGGCCTGATAGGACGAGGCTCCCGCCACCACGTCGGACCCCACCACCAAATACAGCTCCCGGCCCCAAAACACCTGCCGCAGGCGGAGGAGGTCCGCCGGTGTCGCCAGATTTACGGGGATGTCATGGGGGAAGAGGTAGACGTCAAACTCGTCGGCAACCGACATACTGACGATCTGCCGCCGGATCAGAGAGGGCTGGGCCTTTTTGGACCAGGAGAACTCGTCCACCGCCAGATAGACCTCCATGCCCAAGTCCCGGATGGCGGTGACGATGCCCTTGTGGGAGAGGGAGAAGGGGTCGAAAGTGCCGGGGAAGAAGGCGGCGGCCTTATCCCGCCACTCAAAGTGGAAGGGGCCGCTCTCAATGCGGTGCGTCACGGCGAAGCGGTAGATGTGGGAGAGGGCGGCGGCGGTGTGGAAAAAGGTCAACTCCCCTCCGGGCTGCTCGCCGATGAGGAAGAGGAGCTTTTTGGCAACCAGGGTGAACAGGCTGACTTTGTCGTCATAGGGCAACACCTCGGAGGCAAACAGCCCCTCCCCCAGAACCCGCAGGGCCTCCTGCCGCACAGGCTCCATGCAGGAGGCCAGCCCCTTTAAAAGAAGGCCTGCCATCCGCTTGCGGCGGCGGTCCAAAACCTCCTCCGGTTCGTGGAACCGCCGTCCGTAGACCCGGTAGTGTTCCAACAAAGCCCCCACGGTGCCAAGGGCTCCGGCCGCCACATTGGCGCTGGAGGAGGAGAGGAAGCGGAGCAGCTCGTCCAGAATCTCGTCCAACTCCCGGGGGGTGAGCCACAAAAGGAACTGCCCCAGATACCGGGGGATGTACTGGGAGATCTCCGACTGTCCGGTTTCCAACGCTTCGCAAAGCTCCACGGCCACCTCGTTGCGCCGGGGAGGCGTCAGCATGGGGGCGATGTCCAGCAGGGCGTTTCCCGCGAGACGCCGGACCACCACGTTTTCGCTGACCTTCATGAGGTTGGAAAAGTGCGTGGCAATGTGGAGGGCGTTGGCCGCCTCTCCCCGCCGGGCCTGGTCCAGCAGATACTCCACGCCCACGGCCTTCAAAACCCAGGGCGTGGCGGTTTTCAAATTGTCCAAGAACACGCCGCTGGCGGCCTCCCCCTGGTCCAGCTGGGTCTGATAGCCGTCCACGTCCAGGCCCAGGGTCTTTCCCAGGCGGGCCTGGAGGTACAAAAGCGGTGTAGAAGACCGGCAGTCCGCCGCGCCCACGGCCTGGGCCACGGCCCGCCGCTGGGGGGAGTCCTTCTCCAGCACCGGCAGGAGACGGCGGCTGAGGCGCATGGCGGCGGCCTGCTGGGGGGCCTCGCCCCGTTCCAACCACCAGGAGGCAAACCCTGCCAGAAGGTCCACGTCCCGGGGCGCGACGCGCTCCATGGGGAGGTTTAGCGCCGTGTTCATCAGGGCGAAGGCCCCCTCTTCCGTCTCGGCGGCGGGGTTTTGGTAGTGGCGGAAGAGAAGCTCGGAAAAGCGGGGAAAGTCCTCGTGGTCACAGCCGCCCAGAAGGGTGTCCGCCGCGGTCTTGGCCTGGTAGCGGATCATGCTGATCTGCCGGGGGGTGAGGCGGCGGTCCGGATGGATGAACTTTTCCAGGTATTCCGCCCACAGCTCAAAGGGCCGCTCCTCCTGGGGGCTGGGCGACACTCCCTGGGGCAGTTCCTTTTTGTAGCCCGAGAGGAACTTGGAGAGAATCCGCCCCATGAGCCCCGCCGCCTGGCGGCGAATGTCCCCGTCAGGCTGGAGCAGCAGCTCATAGAGAAATTCCAGAGTCTGCTCCTTCTGCTCCACCGTCCAATAGGTGAAATACTCCCGGAAAACAGAGACATAGGCCCGTATACGGCCAGGGTCCTTCTCCCCTCTCGCCGCCTCCAAGGTGGCGACGAAGAGCCGCTCCCGGCTCAGCCGGTGCATGAGGCGGATGTTATGGTCCACCGCCGTGCGGCGAAGGCCCAACACCACCTCGTCCTCGTTCATCAAAGAGGGGTCCTTTCGCGGCAGCGGCGCGCCGCCGGAACTCTCCAGCGTCACGTCCACGCCGAAGGATTGGAGGTAACCCTCAAAATCCCGGAGCTTCAAATAGACGTAGTTGTACCGCCGCCGCTTGGCCGCGTCCACGTTGTCCAGCTTGGAGAGGATCACCTCGAAGGCGTCCCCCAGGGAGAACAACCGGGCAATCTCCCCGCCGCCGTCAAGCCGCTCCTGCTTCACCCGGAAGTCCGCGTAAACCAGCACCAGGGATTCGGAGGACAGGTTCTCCAGCTCCAGGTCCCATACGGAGTGGTTGGCCGCAATGCGCCCCAGGGCCCCCAGACCCCGCCAGGAAAACCACTGGTCTGTGTAGTAGTAGTGGAGATAGGGTACCCGCTCCCCGGGCTTGCAGCCAAACTTTCCAATGTCGTGGCCCGCGGCGGCGGCGGAGATAAGCCCCAGGTCGATTTTCCCGCCCCCGGCCTTAAAGGCCCTGGAAACCGTCATGGACACATGGTGGACCCCGGCGATGTGCTCGCAGGTGCGGAAGGAGGTCACCTCCCGGCCCAGGCGGAGAAGCTCGTAGACATACTCCTCCCGCCAGCGGCGGAGAAACTGCCGGTACTCCTCCGCCAAGTTGCTGGCTTCCAGCTCCTCCTCGGTGCAAAAGGCAAAATCCAGCCAAAAGTCAAAGGGCACCGCAGCCCGCTCCGCGTCCAAAAGCGTCCGGAGGAACTGGAGCGCGCACAGCGCCCCGTCCCGCTGCCGGGGGGTGTGGGCGGGGTCCTCCTGGGGGAACAGCAACGTGAGCGCCACATGGTAGGCGTAAAGGGCCCAGCCCTCCTCCGGCTCCAACGCCACGCGCTCCAAAACGGGGCGGAAGGCCGCAAGGGCCTCTTTACACGAGAGGCGTTTTTGAATGGGCAACAGGGGCGCCAGTAAAGCGGGCCAGTCCACAGTCTCAAACAGCGCCGCTACGCCGTCCTTGGGGGAGGCCAGCTTGCGTAAAAAGGCCTCTTCCTGAAAGGCGCTTTTCATGTCCAAATAGAGCTGTTCCATAGGGTCCTCCGTTCCGCCCAGAGAGGGCCGGTGGTTTTGATAGTCACAGTATACCGCAGTTGGCGTCCCGGGGGAAGGGGGAAATGGGAAAATCCTGTTTCCCCTGTCAACCCGCACCCCGTATGGCCGTCAAGCCCTTTGGCCAAAGCGGTGGCGGCGGAAAGATGCTTGGACCCCGCCCCCACCCTTACCACCCACGCAGCTCCTCCGGCGGTTTTGCGCAAAATCCGGGAACATCCCCCGGTCCGCTTGCCCCGGAGCATCTCCAAAACGCCAACTTTCCCCGTCGATCTTTGTCTAAAATTACCAGATCGACAAAAGGTACATTTCTGGACTATAATGTAAATGGTACATAACTGTACAAATACGTTTGGGGAGGCCCGTTATGATCTGTGATCCCGCTTTGGTGGAACAGCTGAACCGATACTACGCGGTATGGCAAGAGTATAACTACGTGTACGAAGAATGGGCGAAAGCCCATGGGCTGTCCGTCAACAGTTTGTGGGTACTGGACGCGATCTACAACGGCGGGGACGCGTGTACGCAGAAAAAAATCAGCCAGAGGTGGCGGATTCCCAAGCAGACGGTGCACATGGTTTTCAAGGATTTTGAGCGCCGGGGATTTGTGGAGCTGTTTCCCATGCCCCAGGACAAGAGAAACAAAGTCATCCGTTTTACGGCGGCGGGAGAGGCGTACGCCGCCCCCATTCTCCTGGAGCTCCGGCGCCTGGAACTCTCTGTAATAAAGGAAATAGGCGTAGAGCGTATGCAGCAGCTAAACGAGAACATGGCCCTGTTTTTGGAACTTTTCACCAGGGCGGAGGGAGCGGGGCCATGAGACAAACACACGATGTCAAAATCTTTTTTCGGGCCGTGATCCCGTCGGTACTGTCCTTTGCCCTGTCGGGAGTTTACTCCATTGCGGACGGTTTTTTTGTGGGAAACAGCCTGGGCGACTTGGGGCTTTCCGCCGTGAGTATCGCCTATCCCATTGTTGCGGTGATACAGGCGCTGGGCACGGGAATCGGAATGGGCGGCGCCATCTACTATTCCATCTACACTGCAGAGAAGAAGGACGCCCAGGCAAGGGAGTTTACCGCCGGGGCCTTTTGGATACTGATTTTCGCAGGCGTCCTTTTGACAAGTTCTCTCTCCCTTCTAAACGGCTTCCTTTTAAAATGCCTGGGAGCCGGCGGGGAGCTGCTGGCAATGGCGAAAGAATACATTGCGGTCATCGCGTTGGGGGCGGCTTTGCAGGTATTTGGCACGGGATTTGTGCCGTTCATCCGCAATTACGGCGACCCATTTTACGCCATGGTCTCCATGACGGCGGGCTTTGCCACCAATATTGTTCTCGACTACCTGTTCGTATGGGTATGGCGGCAGGGCGTTTCCGGCGCGGCATGGGCCACGGTTTTAGGTCAGGGCGTTACCATGTTGCTGGCGCTTGCCTACTTGTTGCGCAACCGGCGCTTTACGCTGAACCTCCCCCTTTCAAAACTGAGAACCGTAACCGCGTCCATACTGAAAACCGGCATGGCGCCCTTTGCGCTGACCATGTCCCCGAACATCTCCTTAATTATCATCAACCGTTTCTCCGTCTCCTATGGGGGAGATTTGGCCATTGCCACCTATGCCTGTATTGCCTATGTAATTTGCGTGATTCACATGATCGTGCAGGGAGTGGGAGACGGAAGCCAGCCGTTGCTCAGCTGGTACTACGGCGAAAAAAACGCCGGGAGACTGAAACAGACGGAAAAACTGGCCTATGGCTTTGGAATGTTTTTGTCTATCATCGGCTGCATTCTGATGTATTGGACAAGAGAACACCTTGGCGCGTCCTTCGGAGCATCCTTGGCCGTGAATCTGGAAATTGCGAAGGTGGTGCCCATCTTCCTGGTCGCCGAACCCTTTATCGTCATCCTCCGCATCACCACCGCAAGTTTTTACGCCACGGAAAAAAGCTACCTCTCCTATATTCTGACCTTCAGCGAGCCGCTGTTTATGTTTGTGCTTTTGTTCCCCCTGCCCCCGTTGTTCGGCGGGCAAATTATGATCTGGTGGGGTACGGTTTTATCAAGAATTCTCTCGGCGTTGCTGGCGATAGTCCTGAAAATCCGGGAGGACAAACGGCGACTCGATTGCCGGACGGCGGATTGACAAAACCGGGGAACGCGGAGCACCCATGGCGGCCTGTTTCCAGGCAAAGGCCCTCTTTTTGCCCGCCTGCCCGGGTTGTTAAAGCCCCCTCCCACCGGCTCAGGCAGGTGGTTGAGCGTTTTCAAAGGGTTTCCAGACGCGTCCAGCGGAACATGAGGAGACCTCCGGAGGGCTTTCTCGCGGCTCTTCTCCGCTCTTTGGAAAGCGGCGCTTTTCCTTTCCCCTCCATTTTAAACAGCGCTTTTTTGACAAGCTAAAACGGTGGACAAAAGGCAATGCCTTTTGTCCACCGTTTTCAACTCCACCGGCTATGGGAGCCCCTCTCCCCCAGCGCGGCTTTCCTCAATAGCGGTTTCGAATCACGTCTTGGTGGGTTCCGTCCGCAAGGTTCACAAACCGGACAAACAGGGCGATTTTGTTCTCCGGGTGCAGCGCCTCCCAGACCTGGTCCGCCAGGAGTTCCGGCGTGTCCGCGTCCAGACGGACCCGCTCCGGGTCCCCCGCAAAGGAAGGCAGCGGCTTTCCGTCTCCCAGGTAGGTGTGAAGGAAGCGGCCCTCTCCGGCAAGGGGCGCGTCGTAGTGGTAAAAATACCGGCAGCAACAGACAGGGTCTCCCTCCGCGCTTTTCAAAATGGAGAGTTGGAAGCCTCCGTCAGGACTCAAAAGGCCGGAGATCCGGGGGGTGTAGTTGGGTTCGTCCGGCTCGAAGGTCCTGGTTTTCAGGGCCTGGGTGAAGGTCCGGCCCTCCTGGATATAGTCCCGGATTGTGTCCGTTTGGTCGCCGTTTGTGACAATGAGTCCCCGGTCCACCTTCCGCACGGGGTGATAGATGATGAGGCTGGGGTCCGTCATCTTGGCGGCGTCCGCGGCCTCGGTGCGGATGCCGTCCTCCGTGGGGACAAATCGGCGGTTCCGGGAGTTTTCACTCCGGCCCATGATGAAGTACAGGGCCACGGCGTGTTCGCCCTTTGCGCTCTTCCCCAGGACGATGCCCCGCCCGGGGTAGGAGTTCGCCCGCAACAAATCCGTCAAATTCAGCTTTTCCATATCCGTCCTCCGTTTCAAATCATGGTAAGGCGCTTTTTCCTCTCCCGCCAGTCCGGGAGATATTGCTCCAGCAGGGCGTAGAATCCCGGCCCGTGGTTCTTCTCCCGGATGTGGCAGAGCTCGTGAACCACCACCAGTTCCACCGCCTCCTCCGGGCAGTTCATCAAAAAGCAGGAAAAGCACAAGCTGTTTTTCCCGCTGCAACTTCCATAGCGTTTCCGGGCCTCGGTCACCCGGAACCCGGTGGGGACCACGCCCATTCTCTCGCTCCAGCGGGCGATTTTTTCCGGCAGCTCCGCCCTGGCCCGGGCTTTTAGCGCCTGGATCTCCGCCCCGGTGGGGGCGGGTGGGCGCCGGGCGGCCCGCTCCCTTTGAAGGGTCAGGTGCTTTTCAATCCAGGCGGCGTGGGCGGCAACGAAGGCGTCAATCCGGTCTTTAGCCAGACGGTTGGGCGCCCGGACCACCACGCGCCCATCGGTGGTAACCTCCAGGGCCAGGGTCTTTCGCCGGGAACGGATTAATTCGTACATCGCCGTAGCCCTTTCCCTCCCAAGCTCCGCCCCTCCGGGTTAAACATCCTTTTTCTTGCCCTTGGCCGTGTCGCAGTAGGCGCAGCGGTAGACGTGCCGCTCCGGGTCGCTGAGGAGGAAAATGGCGTCCAGCTGGGGCTCCGCCACGGTGATGCACCGGGGGTTCTTGCAGCGGATGATGTTCACCAGCTTTTTCGGGGGCTCCAGGCGGCGCTTTTCCACCCGCCGGCCCTCCCGGATGACATTGACGGTGATTTTGTCGTCAATATAGCCCAGCACGTCCACGTCCACATCCAGGGGGGAGTCAATTTTGATGATGTCTTTTTTCCCCATCCGGCCACTGCGGACATTTTTGATAATGGCCACGGAGCAGTCCAGCTGGTCCAGGTGGAGGTATTTGTAGATGTCCATGCTCTTCCCCGCCTGGATATGGTCCAGGACCACGCCGTTTTGGATGCTGTCAATGTTCATAGAGTCCTCCCCTTTCGTCAGACGCGGATGTCCAGCAGCTTCAAAATCAGAGCCATGCGAATGAACTTGCCGTTTTTCACCTGTTTCCAGTAAGCGGCCCTGGGGTCCTTGTCCACCGCCACAGCGATCTCGTTCACCCGGGGCAGGGGGTGGAGGATGGATAGGTCCGGCTTGGCGTCTTCCAGCTTCTCCGGTGTAAGGATATAGCTGTCTTTCAGGCGGAGGTAGTCCTCCTCGTTGAAAAACCGCTCCTTTTGCACCCGGGTCATGTAGAGAATGTCCAGGTCAGACATCACAGCGTCTAGGCTGTCGGTCTGCCGGTAGGGGATGCCCCGCTTTTTCAGGGCCTCCTCCTTCACATAGCGGGGGAGCTTCAATTCCGCGGGGGAAACGAGCACAAAGCGAATGTCCTTATACCGGCTCAGGGCGTTTACCAGGGAGTGGACGGTCCGGCCAAATTTCAAGTCCCCGCAAAAGCCGATGGTAAAGCCACTGAGCCGTCCCTTCTCCCGGTGGATGGTAAGAAGGTCCGTCAGGGTCTGGGTGGGGTGGTTGTGTCCGCCGTCTCCGGCGTTGATGATGGGGACCTCGCTGAATTGGGCGGCGGCAAAGGGGGCGCCTTCCTTGGGGTGGCGCATGGCGATGATGTCGGCGTAACAGCTGACGGTGTGAACCGTGTCTCCCACGGTCTCCCCCTTGGCGGTGGAGCTGGAGGCGGCCTCGGAGAAACCCAGGACGCTTCCCCCCAGGGCCAACATGGCGGACTCAAAGGAGAGGCGGGTCCTGGTGGAGGGTTCAAAGAACAGGGTGGCCAGCTGTTTGTGGGCGCAGGCGTCCTGGTATTTCGCGGGATTTTGAAGGATGTCTTCCGCCGTGGCGATGAGCCCGTCAATTTCCTCCACGGTGAGGTCTGTGACGTCAATGATGTTTCTGGGCATACAGGCTCCTTTCCGAGTATACAACATAATTCAAAGCCGAAGGGGCAACCATATCGGTCCGCCCGCAGGGCGGCCGGTCAAGGGACATGGCCTATCAATAGAAGGGTGGGCCCGGAGGAATGGCCTGACCAGGGGGTCAGGCCCCACAAAGAGAGTTTTCCGGAGCATCAGCGGCAGCGGAAAGAGCAGCTGGTCCATTCGTCATGGGACAAACCCCCGCCCGCACTACGCTGCGGGCAGGTCAATGCGTACTTGTCATCCAGACTTCAGGCGCGCCCCCGTCGTATCCCCCGTTACTTCTTTTTCTCTTTTCCCCGCAAGGGGGACTCAGCGGCTCTAAATGGCAAAGCCATTAAGAACCGCCCAGTGGACCGTGCACGGCCCGTCGTCGGAAGAAACTCCGTCCACTCCGTCCCCACCTGACGGCGAGGACTCCGCTCTGCTCCGTTCCTTCCTCCTCTCCCCACAAAATCTGAGGATTTTGCGGGGGCCCCTCTGTTTTTTCTTCTGGAAGAAAAAGAGAAAATGGGGGGCGCATTGCACCAGCCATCATCATGGCCGAATCTCCCCCGTCCGCAAGGACGAAATCCAACTCTCATCGGAAGGATTCTCCCGGAATGTTTTCAGCCGCACAATGTCCTCCGTCCGGATTTTCCCTTCCGCCGCCGCGATGTCGCACACCGCGTCAAAGTTAGACAGGCTATAATTTGTCACATTCGCCGCCGCCAGCCGGTCCAGGCCCTTTTGGAGTCCGTAGGTGAAGATGGACACAACGCCCAGCACCTCCGCCCCGGCCTCCCGGAGGGCCTCCACCACGTCGATGCAGCTTCCGGCGGTGGAGATGAGGTCCTCTACCACCACCACCCGGGCTCCGGGCTCCAGCTTCCCCTCGATGCGGTTTTGCCGCCCGTGGTCCTTGCCGCTAGAGCGGACATAGCCCATGGGCAGGCCCATGAGGTGGCCCACGATGGCGGCGTGGGCGATGCCGGCGGTGGAGGTGCCCATGAGAACCTCCGCATTGGGATAATGCTTGCAGATAAGGTCCACCAGGCCCTCCTCCACGTGAGTCCGGACCTCCGGGGCGGTGAGGGTCAGGCGGTTGTCGCAGTAGATGGGGCTTTTGATGCCGCTGGCCCAGGTAAAGGGCTCATCCGGGCGGAGGAACACCGCTCCAATGGATAGAAGGTCGTGGGCGATGGTCTGTTCACGGGTCATATGGGGACTCCTTTCTCATGTAGGGGAGAAGGCCGCCCTCCTCGTCCGGCGAACTTCTCCCTGGCGTATTCATAGCCCTCTTAAACCAAAGGCTTCATGGTCTCGAAGGTCTCCGGCGTCATCCCCGGAACTCCCGGACCGCCCGGCGGTAAGCCTCCACCGGGTCCGCGTCCTTCGTAATGGGCCGGCCCATGACAATGTAATCACAGCCGTTTTTCCCGGCATCCTCCGGCGTCATCACCCGTTTCTGGTCTCCGACGTCCCCTCCTGCGAAGCGGACGCCGGGGGTGACGGTGCAAAAGCCCGCTCCACAGCACTCTTTTACCAGGGCCGCCTCCAGCGGAGAGCAGACCACGCCGTCCAGACCGCTGGCGGCGGCGTTTTTGGCATAGGCCAGGACGGTCTCCACCATGGGGGTTTCAATCAGCAACTCGTCTTTCAGGGCTGCGGCGTCCGTGGAGGTCAGCTGGGTGACGGCGATGAGCAGGGGCCGCGTGCCGTCGGGCCGGGTCAGGCCCTCCAGGGCAGCCTTCATCATAGCGGAGGTCCCGGCGGCGTGGAGGTTCACCATGTCCACATCCAGCCCGGAGAGGGCCGCCATGGCCCGCTTCACGGTGTTTGGGATGTCGTGGAGCTTCAGGTCCAGAAAAATCCTGTGGCCCCGGGCCTTGATCTCCCGGACAATGGAGGGCCCCTGGGCGTAGAAAAGCTCCATGCCGATCTTCACAAAGGGTTTTTCCTCCCCGGCGGGGAACCGGTCCAGAAAGGTCAGAGTCTCCTCCCGCGCGGGGAAGTCCAGCGCGATGATCACGTCCTTAGCCATGATGGGCTCCTCCTGTCAAATCAGAAATATTCTCCACACCCAGGCGTGCGCACACACCGGGCAGGTTTTCAATCATGGTCTTGCAGGCCCAGGGGTCCCGCAGGTTCGCCGCCCCCACCTCCACGGCGGAGGCTCCGGCCAGCATCATCTCGGCGGCGTCCTCTGCGGAGCTCACACCGCCGCAGCCGATGACGGGCAGCTTCACCGCCTCGTATACGTCCCACACCATCCGAAGGGCCACCGGGAATACGGCAGGGCCGGAGAGTCCCCCGGTGCGGTTTTGAAGCAGAGGCCGCTTGGTATTCAGGTCAATGCGCATACCAAGCAGGGTGTTGATCAGGCACAGGCCGTCGGCCCCCTCTGCCTCGCAGGCCCGGGCGATTTCCGCGATGTCCGTCACGTTGGGGCTGAGCTTTAAAAAGAGGGGCTTTTTCGTGGCCCGCCGGGCGGCCCGGGTGACGGCGGCGGCGCTCTGGGGCGCGGAGCCGAAGTTCGTCCCCCCGGCGTGGACGTTGGGGCAGGAGATGTTGACCTCCAGAATTTTGACCTGTTCCACGCCGTCAAGCTTTTGGCAGTTCTCCGCGTACTCCTCCAGAGAGAATCCGCAGACGTTGGCAATCACCGGGCCGTGGAAAATCTTGGCGATGTAGGGGACCTCCTCCCGGAGGACCGCTTCCATCCCCGGATTTTGCAGGCCCACGGCGTTCAGCATCCCGGCGTCCGTCTCGGCGATCCGGGGCTGAAGGTTGCCGGGGCGGGGGTCCCGGGTGGTACCCTTCCAGGAAAAGGAGCCCAGGATGTCCAGGTCATAAACTTCCGCGAACTCCCGGCCATAGCCGAAGGTTCCCGAGGCGGGGATAATGGGGTTTTTCAGTGTCACGCCTGCCAGAGTGACGGACAGGTCTACCATAAAATGTCCTCCTTGTGGAATATGGGCCCGTCCTTGCACACCCGCCGGAGGCCCTTCTTTGTCTTTATGGTGCAGCCCACACAGGCTCCGAAGCCGCAGGCCATCCGGGCCTCAAAGCTGAACTGGCCGCCGGCCTGGGGCAGGCTGTGGACCGCCTTGAGCATCGCCGTAGGACCGCAGGCCAAAACATACCGGCACTCCGGAAGGGACTCCAGCACATCCGTCACAAAGCCCCGGGTCCCCAGGCTTGCGTCCTCCGTGGCGGCATGGACCTCCAGGCCCAGGGCGGCGAACTCCTCTAAGTAAAAGGCGTCGGCCTTCGAGCGGAAGCCCAGAACCACGGCGGGCCTCTGCCCCGCCGCCTTCATGCGTCCGGCAAGGCCGTACAGCGGGGCGGCGCCGATGCCGCCGCCCACCAAAACCGGGGCGGACCCCACGGTTTTTGGATCGAAGTCAAAACCGTTGCCCAGGCCGGACAGGGTGTTCAGCGCCGTTCCTGCACCAAGGCGCACCAGCTCCTTGGTGCCCTCTCCCGCCTCTTTCACCAAAAGGGTCAGCCTCCCCTCCTCCCAGTCGCAGACGGAGATGGGGCGGCGGAGGAATTTACCGGGCAGCTCCAGGTTCACGAACTGCCCCGGGGCGGTGATGGCGGAGGTATCCCCCGTCAGAACCAGCTCCCACACGTCTCCGGTCAACGGCCGGGTACGTTCCAGGGTAAACACGGATTTCTTCATAGCTCCCCTCCTGACCGGCGGTCATAGCCCCGGACGATTCCAACAGCTCCATTTACGGACGGCTCCAAGCCCTCCGGGAAGACGATGCTCCCGTCCACAAAGGTCATGGAAACGGCAGCCTCCACCCGTCTTCCCGCAAAGGGCGTGGCCCGGCCCAGGGAGCGGAAGCCCGCCGGGTCCACCGTGCCCACGTGGTCCAGATCCAGCACTGTCAGATCTGCCGGTTGGCCCTCCTCAATTTTTCCGCCGGGAAGGTCGAAAATTCTCCGGGGATTGACGCACAGGGCGTTTAGAATGGTTTCCAGGGGGACCTTTCCGGTTTTCACCAGCTCCGTATACAGTACCGGGAAGGCGCACTCCAGTCCAACCACGCCGTTCAGACTGCCCCGGAGGCCCTTGGCCTTCTCCGCCGCCGCGTGGGGGGCGTGGTCCGTGGCGATGCAGTCCACGGTCCCGTCCAGCAATCCCGCAACCAACGCGTCCCGGTCGGCGGCGGAGCGAATAGGGGGATTCATTTTAAAACACCCGTCGTCCTCCAGGTCTTCGTCACACAGGCAAAGGTAGTGGGGTCCGGTCTCACAGGTGACGGGAAGGCCCTCCCTTTTTGCCTCCCGGACCAGGGCCACGCTCTCCTTGGTGGAGATATGGCAAATGTGATAGCGGCACCCCGTCTCCCGAACCAGCCGGATGTCCCGCTCCACCTGCCGCCACTCGCTGGCGGGGTCGTTTCCGGGAAGGCCGTGGGCCCTGGCGAAGACCCCGTCGTGGACGCACCAGCCCTTGGCCAGCAGGGACTCGTCCTCGCAGTGGGCCACAATGGGCCTGTCCAGTTTTTTGGCGCGGACCATGGCCCGGCGCATCATCTCCTCCGACTGGACGCCCCGGCCGTCGTCGGAAAAGCCGGGGACGTGGGGGGCCAGAGCCTCCATATCCGCCAGGACCTCTCCCTGTTCCCCCCGGGTGATGGCCCCGTAGGGGTAGACGCGGACGGCGGCGTCTCGTTTGATTGCCTCCAACTCCATCCCAAGGCTCTCCAGTCCGTCGGGCACCGGCTTTACATTCGGCATGGCGCACAGGGCGGTATACCCCCCCGCCGCCGCAGCAGCAGTGCCGGAGGCGACGGTCTCCTTATAAGAAAATCCAGGCTCTCGAAGATGGACGTGCACATCAACGAAACCTGGGACCAAGAGGAAATGATTCAATTCGACAACGGCCGCGCCCTCTCGGGGAAGGCTGGGGGAAACGGAAACAATACGCCCTTCAAAAACGGCAACTTCCAGGGGTTGGAAACCCCCGTCACGAAAGACGGTTCCGCCGGTCAGCAGCAGACGCATAAACGCCCTCCTCTCCATTTTCTCAACACGGTATGATATCGGAAAACGCCGGCTTTGTCAACCGGGCGTAGTAAAAAAATCTCCGCCCCGGAGAGCCGGGGCGGCTGTGAATACAAGTTCTTATTCGTACAGTTCTTCGTCGGCGTAGTCGTCGTATTCGGAGCTGAACCTCTGACTCAGACGCTTTTTCATGCCGCAGTACCCCACGCTGAGGTCGTGCCAGCCGCCAATTAACAGGCAGACGAAGGCGGCGAAGGCCAGACTGGCGCCGATGATCTTCATGACCATGCTCGCGGTTTTGCTCATAGCAGCTTCCTCCTAATGTTCCAAAATCGAATTTATCATACACCATCTCCGGCGTTTTTACAAGGGGGATTTTGCATCCTCCCTTTTAAAACAGATCTTGCCGGGGGATAACCCCGGCAATTTCACCAAAACTCTCACGAAATATACGGCTTTCCACAACATCCGGCCGGGGAACCCGGCAAAACGTATTTCAAAGAAACACGATAACCTGACATGGGTTGTCAAGTTACCTCCCGTATGATAGGTTTGTAAAGGAGGCGTTTGTATGAAATACGAATGGAAAAAGCAGGAGAAAGAATTTTACCGCGCAACGACAACCCCCGCCTTGGTTACCATGCCTATGCAGAGCTACATCATGATAAACGGAAAGGGAAACCCGAACGATGCGGATTTTTCAAGCAGAGTCGCCGCACTGTACTCCCTCGCTTATGCCATAAAAATGGGATACAAGGCCGCCGCAACCGCCGCAGGAGACTCAAAAGAAGTGTCTGATTTTACCGTCTATCCCCTGGAGGGGGTATGGACACAACAGCGGGACGGCGATCTTGTAAAAGAAGAACTGGAATACACCATCATGATACGCCAACCAAATTTTGTGACCGAAGGCATGGTATGTAAGGCAATGGAAGCGGTAAAAAAGAAAAAGCCGAACCCATTGTATGCGGAAATCCGCTTTGCCACCATGGAGGACGGGAGCTGTATCGAGATTCTGCATATCGGGGCGTTTGATGACGAGCCCGTTTCTTTTTTGAAAATGGATCAATTTGCGGAGAAACACCATCTGGAACGGAGCAAACGCTTTCACCGGGAAATCTATTTGAACAACCCCGGCAGAGTGGAAAAAAGCAAGCTCAAAACCATTTTGCGATATGCGGTAAGAAAAACCCGTCCGGCGCCTCTTTGAAAACGCTTTTGCTTCACGGCGGTTCGCAACATAAATCTTGAACTGGAATTTTTATATGGTCAAACGCAGGGCGGCTGTCTTACTTCAGCCGCCCTGTATTTTATACATTTCGCACCCCCCGGTTTTCTGAAAAAAATTCTTTACATCACGTAACCCGTTTGGTAAACTATACGGTGCGTAATTACCAGCCTGTGCGCGCGGCCCTTGAACGCTGTCTCGCCATGTATACAGGTTCTAAGAACAAACAAAAGGAGTCTGCACTTATGAGTTCAGAGTTTTCCCGCACGCTGTCCCTGCTGCGCCAGGAAAAGGGCGTCAGCCAGCGCGTCGCCGCCGGGGAGCTGGGCATCTCCCAGGCCCTTCTCTCCCACTATGAAAACGGCATCCGAGAGCCGGGCCTCCGCTTCGTGGTCCGGGCCTGCGATTATTACGGCGTCTCCGCCGACTTCATTCTGGGCCGCACCCTCTCCCGGGAGGGCAATATGCTCACAGAGCAGGACATTCTGGACGCCGCGGAGCCCAGGAGCAACCTCCGGGGCAGCGTTCTGGCCACCCTCCAGAGCAAGCTCCTCTCCGGCGCGCTGGGGGTTCTCTTTGAGCTTCTTGGCAAGTTGGGGGACAAGGCCGCCATCAACGCCGCCGCCGCATACCTCGGCAGCGCCGTCTACCAGCTCTACCGGCACCTCTACCGCGCCGCCGGAGCCAACGAGGGCTACTTCGCCCTGGACCCGGCCACCTGCACCCTGGGTCTGTCCGACGCGGACCAGAAACTCTCCGAGTCCCGGTACGCCGCAGCCCTTCGAAACCTTAAGGCCCGGAAGACGGAGTTTCCGGACCTCTCCTCTCCAGCCATCAACGCCGCCTACCCGGGGCGCTGCCAGAGCCTGACCCAGGTCCTCAGCACCGCCGACGCCCGGCTCACCGCCCTTTCAAAGCAGCCGGAAAAATGAATTTTCAATCCTTTGGCTTTCTGGCCTTCCTCACCGTCACCGCCGCCGTCTGCCTGGGCGCGGCCCGGTGGAACCGGCGAATCGCGGCGAAGTGCCTGACCCTGGCCTGTCTGATTTTCTATATCGTCGGAGGCGGCTGGGCCGCGCTGCTGGTGCTGGTCATGGGGCTTTCGGTGTCCGTTGCCGCCGTGCGGTATCTCACCGCGCCGGATATCCGCACCCAAGCGGGGAACGACGGCCCCACCGCCTGCGCCTATCCCCGGACCGCCGCCCAGCGCCGCCGCTGTCTCTATTTGGCGATGGTCTGGCACACCGGCGTGCTGGCGCTCTTCAAGTACACCGGCTTTGTCACCGGGGGCCGTTTGTCCGTCGGCTGGGCCCCCCTGGGCCTCAGCTTTTTCACCTTCCAGCAGCTGTGGCTGTTGAAGGAGGCCTATACCGGCGGCTTCCGCCCGGAGCAGGAGGACCTGCCCCTCTACGCCTTCTTCTTCCCCTCCGTGGTCTCCGGTCCGATTTTAAAGCCCCAGGCCTTTTTCCCTCAACTCCACGGGGAGAAGTTCCTCCGCCCCGACGGCCGGGACTTTGCCGCCGGCCTGTATGCCATCGCCGCCGGCATGGCGAAAAAGGTGCTGCTGGCGGACAACCTGGGGGCTGTGGTGAACAGCGGCTGGGCCCACCTGGACCAGCTCTCCGCCCCCGCCGCCTGGTTGGTGATTCTGGGGTACACCCTGCAATTGTATTTTGACTTCTCCGGCTACTGCGACATTGCCGCCGGGGCGGGGCGGCTTTTGGGCCTCCGCCTGCCGGTGAACTTCGACTCCCCCTACCGGAGTTTGTCCGTGGGGGAATTTTGGAAGCGGTGGCATATCACTCTGACCTCCTTTCTCCGGGAGTGCCTCTACTTCCCCCTGGGGGGGAGCAAACGGGGAAGCGGTCGGACCTATCTCAATATTTTGGCGGTCTTCCTGGTCAGCGGCCTCTGGCACGGGGCGGGGTGGACCTTCCTGATCTGGGGCGGACTCCACGGCCTGGGCCAGATCCTGGAGCGGGTTTGGGGCTCGGGCCGGGAGAGGCTTCCCAAGCTCCTGCGCTGGGCCGTGACCTTCGCCTTTGTCAACGCCGCCTGGGTCTTCTTCCGGGCCCCCGGCGCCTCTCAGGCGCTGACGCTGCTGAAAACCGCCGTCACCGCCGACTTCCGCCCCCCGGCGGAGTGGCTGATGGCGGACGTCTTCGCCAAGGAGGCGGAAGCCTTTGGCATGGTGTTCCCCGCCCTCCGGGCCTGGACGGCCCCGGCCCTGACCTATGGGCTCTTCGCCGCCGCCATGTTAACGGCGCTGTGGCCCCGGAACGCCGTGGGGCAGATGGACAACTTTAAGCCCTCCTTTGGGCGGGCGGCGGTCCTGGCTTTGCTTGCGGCCTGGTCCGTGCTGTCCTTCACCGGGGTGACCACCTTCATCTATTCCAATTTCTGAGGCCGAATCATGAACAAGATTTATGAGCGCTGGGCCCGCCGCTTTTTGGCGGCGTTGCTGGCGGCCCTGGCCCTGTGCGGCGGGATTGTGTACACCGTGGACCCCTGCCTTTACTACCGGATGCCGGAGGACCGCCTCCCCGCCTTTTTCAATGAGCGGTATCAGGCTGCGGGCATGGCGAAAAACGTCCCGGCGGAAACCGTCCTCCTGGGCACCTCCATGGCCGCCAACTACCGCTCCAGCTGGATCCAGGAATTTTACCACGGCCCCGGCCTGCGGATTACCATTCCCGACGGGTACTTCTCCGAGTTCGACCAGGTGGTGGATTTGCTCTTCCGGAAAAATCCGCCCAAGCGGGTTCTCTTCGCCCTGGATTTAAACACCCTCATTCGGGACGGCCGGGGCGTGACGGACGCCATGCCGGAGTACCTCTATAACCGCAATCCCCTGGACGACGTGAAGTATCTTTTGAACAAGGACTCCCTCTACTACAGCCTCTACGCCCTGCAGACCAGCCGCCAGGGCGGCGGGCAGACCCTGGACGAGGGCTTCACCTGGGACCAGACCTCCCTCTGGGGGCGGTACGAAGCCCTGCGGACCTATGACCGCCCCCCGGTGGCGGAGGAGCAGACGCCGGAGGACGCCTACCTGCAATTTACCCGGGAAAATCTGGCGGTCATGGAGGACTGGTTTCGGGACCACCCGGAGACGAAGTTTGAAATCTTTTTCTCCCCCTACAGCATCCTGTTCTGGGACCGCAGCCTCCGCCGGGGGGACCTGGACGCCCGCCTCAAGGCCCTGGAACTGGCCTGCGACACGCTGACAGCGTATCCTAACGTCCGGCTCCATGCCCCCCTCTTCGCCAGAGACATGGTGACGGAGCTGAACAACTACTGCGACTATGTCCACCACTCCGGCGAGGCCGGGAAGTGGGTGCTGGGGAATGTCTGCGCCGAAAAATTTCTGCTGCGGGCAGAAGATGTGAAAAAGACTCTAGCGGAGTGGCGGGAGTTTGTGGTACACTACGACTACGACGCCCTCTGGGATCAGGACTTCTGGGACCAGTGGTACGAAACCCACGATCAGCCGCCGGCCTGGTATGGGGGCTGAGAGCCGCTATTTATTGAAGATGGGGGAAGGTCCTTGCGTATGAAAAAATGGATGCCTGTTTTTCTTGCCTTTCTCATTGGCGCGGTGGCCGGAATGCTGTTTGTGCTGCCGGGCTTTCAAAAGAGGACGGACGTCTTCCTCCAGGACTTCTCCGTCTCCGGGGACGGGGCCACCGTCACGGTGGAGACCTTTTCCCTGGGTTCCATGGGTTATATCCGGGCCATGGAGGCCAAACAGACCGGCGATGAGATCCACTGCTCTTTTTATCGCTGCCTAGGCGGGCTGAACAGCAGCTTCGGCGCGAAAAACCGGTTTGAAATCCAAGTCGGCGATTCCGCCGAAAGCATATATTTCCACCGGGGAACCAGTCCGGACCAGCTCGTCTTGGCGCGGGATGCCGAAACCGGCGTATGGACGTCTGTATCCCCTCTCCCTCAATGATGATACCATTTCCTCAAGGAGGTCTTTCTCTATGATTCAACAAGATCACATTCGTAATTTTTCCATCATCGCTCATATCGACCTCGTCAGAAGAAACTCCGCCCTCTTCGCCCCCGCCTGACGGCGTGGTCTCCGCTTTGCTTCGTTCCTTCTTCCTCTCCCCACAAAATCTTTGATTTTGCGAGGTCCCCGGTTTTTTATTTTATTACGCGCCTCCGGCGCGCCCCATCTTCGATGGGGCCCCGGTGGACTTGCCCAAGGAGGCCTTTCTCTATGATTCAACAAGATCACATTCGTAATTTTTCCATCATTGCTCATATCGACCACGGCAAGTCCACCCTGGCGGACCGGCTGCTGGAAAAGTGCGATGCCGTCAGCCAGCGGGAGATGGAGAGCCAGCTGCTGGACAACATGGACTTGGAGCGGGAACGGGGCATCACCATCAAGGCCCGGGCCGTCCGGCTCCTCTACCATGCCGCCGACGGGGAGGATTATGCCCTGAACCTCATCGACACCCCGGGCCACGTGGACTTTAACTACGAGGTATCCCGGTCTCTGGCCGCCTGCGAGGGGGCCGTTTTGGTGGTGGACTCCACCCAGGGTGTGGAGGCTCAAACCCTGGCCAACACCTATCTCGCCATGGAACACGATTTGGAGATTCTTCCGGTGTTCAACAAAATCGACCTTCCCGCTGCCAACCCCGCCCAGGCCAAGCAGGAGGTGGAGGATATCATCGGCCTCCCGGCCCTGGACGCACCGGAGATCTCCGCCAAGCAGGGGGTCAACATCGACGCGGTGCTGGAAGACGTAGTGAAAAACGTCCCGCCTCCCGCCGGGGACCCGAATGCCCCCCTTAAGGCCCTGATTTTCGACAGTCAGTACGACAGCTACCGGGGGGTCATCGTCTATATGCGCCTGATGGAGGGCAGCCTCCGTACCGGGCAGACCGTAAAAATGATGGCCTCCGGCGCTTCCTATCAGGTAGTGGAGTGCGGCCACCTGCTGCCCTTGGGTATGGAGTCCTGCGACCGCCTCCAGGCGGGGGAGGTGGGCTATTTCACCGCTTCCATTAAAAATGTCCAGGACACCCGGGTGGGCGACACCGTGACAGACGCCGCCACCCCGGCGGCGGAGGCCCTCCCGGGCTACCGGCCCGTGCAGCCCATGGTCTATTGTGGCATTTACACCGAGGACGGGTCCAAGTACCCGGACCTGCGGGACGCCCTGGAAAAGCTGCGGCTCAACGACGCGTCCTTGAGCTTCGAGCCCGAGTCCTCCGTGGCCCTGGGCTTCGGCTTCCGCTGCGGCTTTTTGGGAATGCTCCATATGGAGGTCATCCAGGAGCGGCTGGAGCGGGAATTTGACTTGGACCTGGTGACTACATTACCTTCCGTAATATATGATGTTTATAAAACAGACGGTAGCCTTGTGCGGGTGGATAACCCCCACAATTATCCGGACCCGGCCTCCATCGAGCGGGCGGAGGAGCCTTATGTAAAGGTCTCTATCATCAGCCCCAACGACTACGTGGGGAACATCATGCCCATGTGCCAGGAGCGCCGGGGGGAGTTCAAGGATATGCAGTACCTGGACACCCACCTGGTGGAGCTCCATTACCAGATGCCGCTGAACGAGATTATTTACGATTTCTTCGACACGCTGAAAGCCAACACCAAGGGCTACGCGTCCTTGGACTACGAGCTCTCCGGCTACCGGCCCAGCGAGCTGGTGAAGGTGGATTTGCTTTTAAATGGGGACCAGGTGGACGCGCTGAGCTTCATTGCCCATAAGGGCAAGGCCTATGGCCGGGCCCGGAAGCTCTGTGAGAAGCTGAAGGAGAACATCCCCCGCCAGCTCTTCGAGGTGCCGGTGCAAGCGGCCATCGGCGGGCGGGTGATCGCCCGGGAGACGGTCAAGGCCATGCGGAAGGACGTGCTGGCCAAGTGCTATGGCGGCGACATCACCCGGAAAAAGAAGCTCTTGGAAAAGCAGAAGGAGGGCAAGAAGAAGATGCGGAGCCTGGGGTCTGTTCAGATTCCCACGGAGGCCTTCCTGGCGGTGCTGAAGCTGGACGAGTGACCTCGCCGGGGCTTTTACTCGCCCTTGCAGGCGAGTAAAAGCCCCCCGCCTCGGCAAGAGGCCCTCTATCAGCCGATGCTGATAGCACTCACCGGGCACTCGTCCCGGGCGCTCTGGGCCGCGTCCAGCATCCCGTCAGGGACCTCCCCGCCGTGGGCAAAGCCGTCGTCTCCCATGGAAAATACCTCCGGGCAGTTCCCGGCGCACAGGCCGCAGCCAATGCAACTTTCATTTACCGTCGCGTTCATCGCGTTTCTCCTATTCTGAAAAAAATTTGCCCCGTCCCAGAGGAACGGGGCGGCAAGGCTAGTGTGCCTCATTTTTCAATTTTCAGTCCTTTAAAACAGCCACGAGTTTTACGCCGTAATACCGAAACAGCGCCAGGGCCTCTTTCCCAATCCGCTCCCCGGACACGGCGATGGGCACCGCCGGGGGGCAGCTCACCGTGGGCCCGCCGCAGACCCGGCCCAGACTCTCCTCCACCGGGACGGTCTCCTGGGGAGCGAACAGGGCCTCTCGGATGGACCGAAGCCGCTTCCCCCTGGCGGGAGGCAGGAAAACCGCCGGGGCGGCGGGAGCCCGGTTCTCCCCCAGGGCGGCGGAGACCCGGGCAAGGTCCTCCGGGCCGTTTTCCGGCGTGGTCATGAGGACCAGGAAGTCCCGGTCCGCGTACTCGCACTCCCCGCCGCCCCGGCGGAGCCGGTCCGCCAAGTCCAGCCCCGTCAGGCCCGCCGGGGCCCGGAGGGTCAGGCGCAGGGGGTCTGAGGGCTCTGTCCGCCAGCCCTGGGCGGAAAGGGATTTCCCCAGGGCCTCCAGGCGGCGGACAGCCTCCTCCAAGCGGGCGGGGTACTCCTCCGACAAACAGCGGTTGCATAAGTCCAGGGACGCTAAGGTCAGATAGGAGGGGCTGGTGGACCCGAAGAGGGCCAGGGCGGGCCGGACGTTCTCCAAAAACGCCGCCGGGGCGGTTTTGGCAACATGGAGGTATGCCCCGCCGGTGAGAACCGGCAGGGTCTTGTGGGCGGAATCGCAGGTGAGGTCCGCCCCCTGGTCCAGAGGGTGGCGGGAGGGGGCCAGGAAGCGCAGATAGGCCCCGTGGGCGTTGTCCACCAGAAGCGGCGTTTTATGGGCATGGCACACCTCCGCCAGGGCGGAGACGTCCGCCGTGTTTCCCAAATAGTCGGGGCTGGTGACGTAGACGGCGGCGGGAGGCGCAGGCAGTGAGGCCAAGTTTTTTTCCAGACCCTCCGCCGTAATGGGACAGGCACAGAGGGAGTTTGTCCCCTCCTCCGGCCAGAGCCACACCGGCTCGAAATCCAGCAGGGCGGCGGCATGGACAAAGGCCCTGTGGACGTTCCGGGCGGCCAGAATCACCGGCGGCGTCCCTGCCGGACGGTTTTGAAGGGCCAGGAACAGCATGGCCTTGATACAATGGGTAGACCCTTCAGTGGAGTAGAACGTGGCGGCGGAGCCGAAGAGGGCGGCGGCGTTTTCCTCGCTCTTTGCGATGATGCCCGCCGCCTCATAGAGGGAGTCCGCCCCGGATATTTCCGTCAGGTCCCAATGTTCGCAGCCCAGAGGTCCCCGGCCCTTGTGCCCCGGCATATGGAGCCGGACCGTGCCGGAGGCGGCGTAGGCCCGGAGGAAGTCCGCCACGGGGGTGGTCATACTCCGCTTTCCTCCGCCTGGGCGGCCTGGAGCATGATGGCACACTCCATCCGCTTGCGAAAGAGCTCGCAGCCCGCCTCGTAAACCCCCCGGATGGAGCCAGAGGCGTGGTAGGCATTGGCAGCGCAGCCGCCGGAGCAATAGAGCTTGGCCCAGCAGTCCGCGCACTCGGGCCGGGCGTAGGCGTTGCAGGACCGGAACTCCTCCCGCAGGGCGGTATTCGTCACGCCCTGCCACACGTCCCCCAGCTTGTACGCCTCCTCCCCCACGAACTGGTGGCAGGGGTACAAATCCCCCCAGGGGGTGACGGCCATGTACTCCGTGCCGGAGCCGCAGCCGGAGACCCGCTTGTAGACGCAGGGTCCTCCCGTAAGGTCCAGCATATAGTGGTAAAAGGTGATGGGGCGCCCCTCTTTACGGCGCTTTTGCATCTCCTTTGCCAGGAGCTCGTACTGCTCCTTCACGGTCTCCAGGTCCTCCGCAGTCAGGGCCGCCGGGTCCCCCGGAGCGCAGACCACCGGCTCCATGGAGAGCTCGGTGAAGCCCAGATCCGCCATGTGGAAGAGGTCCTTCGTGAAATCCGGATTCCGGTGGGTAAATGTGCCCCTCATATAGTACCGGCTTCCCCCCCGGGCCTTCACCAGCTCCTGAAACTTGGGGACAATCCGCTCATAGCTGCCGTTTCCGGCGTAGTCCACCCGAAGGGCGTCGTGAATCTCCCTCCGCCCGTCCAGAGAGAGGACCACGTTGTCCATCTCCCGGTTGGCAAAGTCAATGACGTCTTGGTCAATGAGCATCCCGTTGGTGGTGAGGGTGAAGCGGAAATGCTTGTGGTGCGGCTCCTCCTGGGTCCGGGCGTAGGCCACCAGGTCCTTTACCACCTGCCAGTTCATCAGCGGCTCGCCGCCGAAGAAGTCTACCTCCAGGTTCGTCCGGCTTCCGGAGTGGGCGATAAGGAAGTCCAGGGCCTGCTTGCCCACCTCAAAGGGCATGAGGGCCCGGTCCCCATGGTATTTCCCCTGGCTTGCGAAGCAGTAGGAGCAGTTGAGGTTACAGGTGTGGGCCACGTGAAGGCAGAGGGCCTTTACCACGTCGCCGGAGCGCTCTTTAAAGGTCCCGGCGATGTCCGAGAAGGTATCGGGGGTATAGAGTTGGCCGGAGTTTACCAGCGACTCCACGTCGGCCAGACACTCCCGCAGTTCTTCTTCCGTCACGTCGGAACGGTTCGGGTATTTTTCCAGCAGGGCCGCCACGATTTCCTCTGCCGTGTGGTCCGGGTAGAGGGCAATGACGTCATAGGCCACCTCGTCCACCACGTGGATGCCGCCGGAACAGCTGTCTAAAACGATATTGTATCCATTGAGTTGGTATTGATGTACCATGTGATCCTCCAAGGCCGCCCGGGAAGGAACGGCGGTTTTTCCAACAGGAAAAGCGCCGCCTGGGCGGCGGCGCTTCGTGTGTTCACTTCTGCTCGCACTTCTGGTTGGCGACGCCGCAGGAGGTTTTGCAAGCGGACTGGCAGGAGGTCTGGCACTCGCCGCAACCGCCCTTCTTGGCGCTCTCGCAGAGGCTGCGGGTCTCTAGAGTCTTGATTCTTTTCATACGGTCTTCTCCCCTCTGATTCAGATTTGAAACCCGGTTTGGGCTTCCTTGGGAAAAACGGGTGTTCGTTTTGGAAAGTCTAGCATAAAAAGGACGGAAAGTCAAGAGGTCCTCTCCCCTATCCGTTCCCCTTTTGCGCCGTCCTGTGGCGGAGGGCGACCTCTCGAAGTGGACCTTGCGCCTGAACCTAAGCCGTGGTAAAATCGGGGCAACCCCGAGGACTTGGGCGGAACCTCCGCGGAAAACGCGGTGAGCCTGTCCCGGCACAAGGAGAGGGAGGAGGAACCGTCATGCCCTTTAACGAGGTTTGTATTTACCAGGTCAAGCCCCAAAAGGCAGAGGAATTTGAAGCGCTCATGCTGGAGGCCAGGGACTTTTTGGAAAGTCAGACAGGCCTTTTATCCCTTCGCCTGTTCAAAAGAGGACACCGCATTGATCTGGAGCAGATTCGAGAGGAGCTTCCTCCCCGCGCCATCACGCGGGTGGTGAAAAGCGTCAAATATGTGCTCTTCTGGGAATTTGACACAAAAGAGCACTATGGAGCGGCACAGAAAAACCTTTACGGAAGTTACTGGAAATCCATAGAGGCGTGCCTGATCGTCCCCCACGACAAATACCTGGGCGAACGGATCTTTTGACAAGGCGGGGATGCGCACCTCTGCCACTCCTATGGATAGTCTCCGTAGATTCTCACCGCAGTGAGAAAGAATCCCAGAGGCTCTTTCCAAGATTCCGCCGTTTCACGTCGGCAGCCTGTGAAAAAAGCCGCCCCCAAAAAGCCCGAATGGAAAACGCTACGAGAGGAGTCCTTTCCGGATTTCTCTCGCAGCGTTCTTTCCGTCAGATTTGGTTTCCCCGTTTTTTGACGGCCGGACAATTTTACCGGAGCACTCCCCGTCCCCACGAGGAGCCGCGAGAGGAAACATTCCCGAGGCCCGGAGACCGCTTTCCCCGGAAGAGGCAGAGAGCGCCGCCGGTAGCAATGCAAAGGTCTGCCAAATTGAAGACGTATCGGTTCAGGGGCCTGGGGGCTTTTGGAAACTGGAGGTAATCATAGACCTCCCCCTCTTGAAGGCGCTCCAAAAGATTGCTGAGCCCTCCGCCCAGAATCAGCCCCGTTCCCAAGGGGCAGCGTTTCCGCCGCCACCACAGTAGCTCCAGCGCCGCCCCGGAGGCCAGCGGCAGGGCCGGTATGGGCAGGCCAAAGGCCGCTCCCCGGTTTCGAAGGACCCTCAGCCGGACCCGGCCGCCAAAGTGGTCCGTCTCCCGGCGGCTGGAGCGGTCCAGATAGCGGCGGACGGTGGCGCAGCCGGAGCACACGGCCAGGGTGGCGAAGGTAGTCAACATGGCGGTTCCTCCTTTTTCACAGCTCGTTCCATGGCGGAGCGCAGGGCCCCCGGGCCCTTGCCCCGGCGGTTGTTTTGGGCCAGCACCTGGGCGATCTGCCCTTGGACCTGCTCCACCTCCTCCCGAAAGGCGGTGGCGGAGAGGCGCAGAGCCCCGTGGCCCAGGATGATGAGCTGCTCCGGCCCGTCGGAGGTGGCCACCCGCACCCGGTGGCGCTTTCCCAGCTCGTAGGTGGTCCGCTCAATGTAGGCGTCCGCCGTCTCCGCCTCCTTGGTGTAGACCACGTGAATGTTGTGGTATTTCTCCACAGAGCCCTGGCCCCCCTTGACCTTGTAGGCGTCGAAAACGGCGATGACCTCGCAGCCCCGGCAGCCCTGGTAGTTGCAAAGAAGGTCGCACAGGGCCTTCCGGGCGGCGTCCAGGCTCTCCTGGGCTATGGCCTTCAACTCCTCCCAGGCGAAGATGATGTTGTACCCGTCCACCAGCAAATACTCCGGCCCGGAGGGCGGGGCGGAGATGGGGCGGGCCTCTCCGCCCTCCCCGGCCGGGGGCCGCCGGGGGGCCTTGGGCGGCAGGAAGTCCCGGCGCTTCCCCTTGCCGTAGGTCCGCTCAAAGATAGCCTGGAGCTCCTTGTCCTGCTCGATGGTTCCGGCGTAGGCGGCAGAGCGGCTTGCCGGGGGGACCTCCTCCTTCTCCGGCGGCGGGCCGTCCAGGCGGAGGCCGCTTTCCACATGGGCCCGGGCGGGGACGTCGCTCCATTTCACCGTGTGCCCCGCTCCGTGGGCGCAAAAGACGGAGTCCGGCGTGTTCTCCACGTCCCGCTCCGGGTCGTAGCCCATGGCCGCAATAACCGTCTCCAGGTCCGCGCAGGGCCGGTATCCGGCGGGGCGGAGGCTCAGGCGGCCCTGACCCCGGGTGTAGGCGGCCAGCTCCTTGGCGTAGTCCCCCATAGCGGCCACCGGCGCCTCCCCGGTAAGGACAACCTCCTCCCCCAGGGTTTCCGGAGGGTCCGCCCCGCCACCCATCTGCTGGATGTCGTTCAAAGCCCGCCCCAATTGTCCGCCGGGCAGCTCCAGGCGGAAGGCGTACCAGGGCTCCAGCAGGATGCTTTGGGCGCTCATAAGCCCCTGGCGCACCGCCCGGTAGGTGGCCTGGCGGAAGTCGCCTCCCTCGGTGTGCTTTTCGTGGGCCCGGCCTGCTGTGAGCGTGATTTTCATGTCCGTAACGGGGGAGCCGGTGAGCACCCCCAGGTGGGGCTTTTCCCAGAGGTGTGTCAAAATCAGCCGCTGCCAGTGGCCGTCCAGCCGGTCCTCCGGACAGACGGTGGCAAAGCGGAGGCCTGTCCCCCGGGGCAGCGGCTCCAGGAGCAGGTGCACCTCCGCGTAGTGGCGCAGGGGCTCGAAGTGACCCACGCCCTCCACCGGAGCCGCAATGGTCTCCCGGTACACCACCCTTCCCGCGCCGAAGCAGACCTCGATGTCAAAGCGCTCTTTCAGCCTTCGCTGGAGAATTTCCATCTGGACCTGGCCCATGAGCTGGACCTGGATGGTCCTTCCCGCCCAGGAGACCCGAAGCTGGGGGTCCTCTTCCTCCAGAGCGCGCAGGGCTTTCAAGGTGGCGGAGGGGTCCGCCTCCGTCTCCACCTGATAGGCCAGCACCGGCTCCAGGGCCGGGACGGTCCAGGCGGTTTCAACACCCAGCCCCTGGCCGGGGACGGTCCGGCTGAGGCCCGTAACCGCCACCACCGTCCCGGCGGGGGCGCTGTCCAGGGGCTGGAACTTCTCCCCGGAGTAAAGGCGGAGCTGGTCCGCCTTTTCCTCCCAGACCTCTTCCTCCGGGGTGTCGGGCCCCCGGTTGGTCAGAAGGTCCTTGGCCCGGAGCACCCCGCCGGTGACTTTCATCCAGGTGAGACGGGCCCCCCGGGCGTCCCGGGAGACCTTGAACACCCGGGCCCCGAAAGCCGCCGGATAGGTCCGCAAAGGCCCGTGGCGCTCCAGGGCCTCCAGCAGGGCCTCCACCCCCTCCAGCTTCAGGGCGGAGCCAAAGAGACAGGGGAACAGCTTCCGCCGCCGGATGAGGTCCGTCAGGTCCTCCTCCGCCACCTCCCCGGTCTCAAGATACCGCTCCAGCAAAGCCTCGTCGCATATGGCGGCCTCCTCCGCCAGGGCGTCCGGCGGCAGGGCGAAGTCGACGCAGCCGGCCTCCAGGCGGTTTTTCAGCTCCGCCAAAAGGGCCTCCCGGTCCGTGCCCGCCAGGTCCATTTTGTTGACAAACAAGAACGTGGGCACGGCGTACCGCTCCAAAAGCCGCCAGAGAGTTCGGGTGTGGGCCTGGACCCCGTCGGAACCGCTGATCACCAAAACCGCACAGTCCAAGACTTGCAGCACCCGCTCCGCCTCGGCGGAGAAGTCCACGTGCCCCGGGGTGTCCAACAGTGTGACCTCCAGGTCCCCCAGGGAGAACTCCGCCTGCTTGGAGAAGATGGTGATGCCCCGTTCCCGCTCCATACCGTCGGTATCCAAAAAGGCGTCCCGGTGGTCCACCCGGCCCAGGCGGCGGATGGCCCCGCTCTGGTAGAGCAGCGCCTCGGAGAGGGTGGTTTTCCCGGCGTCCACGTGGGCCAGAACGCCCATGACCAGTCTGTTCATACCGTCGCTCCCGTCAAAAGAAAGTGGCCCACCCACTCCAGAGCGTAGACCGCCGGTTGGTGGAGCATATAAATCAGGAGGGAATGACGGCCCATAGCCGTCACCAGGGGGACCCGCCGGGTCCCCTCAGCCTCCTCCGGGCGGAGCCGGAAGAGGAAGTACCCCGTCAAAAACAGGAAAAACCAGGGGAGGAAGGAGAAGTAGTCCGTGGAGAAGAAGTCCGCCGGGGGAAAGCCCACAAACGCGGTGCCCAGGTTCCGGGCGCCGTCCCAAAAGCGGAAAATCCGGGTCCCTTCAAAGCCAAGGTACCCGGCGTTCACATCCCGGAGCACCAGAAACAGGAGGAAACTCCCAGCCAGCCCCACCCGGGGCGGGACCCTTTGGAAAAGAGGCTGGAACCCATTTGCCAGCAGCATGGAAGACCCCAGCAGGGTCAGCACGCCGAACAGCACCAGGTTTTCAGGCATAAAGACCCAGGTGACGGCGGTGATGAGGGCCCCGCCAGAAAACACCGTCAGTCCCCGCCGGAACTGATGGCGTCCCAAAGCGAAGCAATAGCCGGAGAGGAGGATAAAGGTCCAGCAGATGCTCTGCTGCCAGACATGGGCGGCGAAGCTGCGGTACCAGGGCCAGTCCACGCCGAACATATAAACCAGATCCCAGGCGGCGTGGTAGAGGATCATGCTGACAAGGGCAAAGCCCCGGACGGTGTCCAGGGACTGGTAGCGGCGTTCCACGGCGGGCCTCCTTTCCATTTTGGCGCTTTGAGGAGAAAACGGGCCGGCACAGAGGCCGGCCCCTACAACGCGTATCCTGTAGAGGGCGGTCTCCGCGCCGTCCCGTTTTCACGGCATATGTCCCGGTTAATAGGCCACGCCCCAATAGATATCGGTCTTGCAGGGCTTGCCGCACACAGGGCAAACGCCCTCCACGCCGCTTTGCTCCAGGGGCATACAGCGGGAACTGACGCCCGCCCGCTCCTTCATTGCCAGCTCGCACTCCAAAGAGCCGCACCACTTGGAGCGGAGGAAACCTCCCTTCCCCTCGGCGATGGCCTTGGCCTCCTCGGGGGTGGCGATGTCAAAGGTGTTGTCCTCCCGGTTCCGAAGGGCCATGGCATACATATTTTCATGCACCGCGTCCAGAAGGGTCCGCACGGTTTCCTCCAGGTCCGCCAGGGGAACCGTCACCTTTTCCCCGGTGTCCCGGCGGGCCACCACGCACTGGTCCTTCTCCATGTCCTTGGGGCCGATCTCCACCCGGAGCGGCACGCCCTTCATCTCGTACTCCGCAAACTTCCAGCCGGGGGAGTTGTCGGAATCGTCCATCCTGGAGCGGACGCCCACCTCCTTCAGCCGGTCCCGAAGGGCGGCGGCGGCGTCCAGCACGCCGGGTTTGTGGGCCGCCACGGGGATGACCACCGCCTGAATGGGAGCCACCCGGGGGGGCAGCACCAACCCGTTGTCGTCTCCGTGGGTCATGATGATACCGCCGATCATCCGGGTGGAGACGCCCCAGCTGGTCTGATGGGGGTGGTGGAGCTGGTTGTCCTTTCCGGTGTAGGTAATGTCGAAGGCTCTGGCGAACCCGTCCCCAAAGTAGTGACTGGTGCCCGCCTGAAGGGCTTTGTGGTCGTGCATCATGCACTCCACGGTGTAGGTCTCCTCGGCCCCCTTGAATTTTTCCTTGTCGGTCTTCCGGCCCCGGAGGACGGGCATGGCCAGGAAATTTTCCATGAAGTCCGCGTAGACGTTCAGCATCCGCATGGTTTCTTCCATGGCGTCCTCGGCGGTGGCGTGCATGGTGTGGCCCTCCTGCCAGAGGAACTCCCGGTGGCGGAGGAAGGGGCGGGAGGTCTTCTCCCAGCGAAGAACGCTGCACCACTGGTTGTAGAGTTTCGGCAGGTCCCGCCAGGAGTGGATGATATTGGCGTAATGCTCGCAAAAGAGGGTCTCGGAGGTGGGGCGGACACAGAGCTTATCCTCCAGCTTCTCGCTGCCCCCCAGGGTAATCCAGGCGCACTCCGGGGCAAAGCCCTCCACGTGGTCCTTCTCCTTTTGGAGAAGGGACTCGGGGATCAGCACCGGGAGATAGACGTTTTCGTGGCCCGTCTCCTTAAAGCGGCGGTCCAGCTCGTTTTGGATGTTCTCCCAGATGGCGTAGCCATAGGGCCGGTAAATGAACATCCCCTTGACGGAGGTGTAGTCGATGAGCTCCGCCTTTTTGCAGACGTCGGTATACCACTGGGCAAAGTCCACGTCCCGGGCGGTGATGGCGTCCACTTGTCTTTTATCCGTAGCCATAGCGTTTTCGTTCCTTTCCCTAAATAAGGTATCCAAATAAATAACCATTTTATTTTATCCGCCTGAACCGGGAATGTCAATAAAATCCCGCGATTCTCCCCGGATTCTCCTCCCCTTACCGCCCCGGCAGGGGGAAACCCCGCATGATCACCCGGCCAAAGCACACCAACGCCCGTCCTCCGGCGGAAGTAAGCACCACATCCGCGTCCGCCCGGGCCCGGTTCAAGGAGAAGAGGTAGACAATGCCTGCCGGGTCCCTGTAATACTGTTTGCACAAAATGTCCCCGTCCACGCAGAAGACGCCCACATCCCCGGCTTTCAAAGGGTCCCGGTTCACATAGACCACAGACCCGTCTGCAATGAACGGAGCCATGGAGTCCCCCTGAATGCGCACGGCAAACTCCGCCGCCGGGGGCACGTCCCCGGTTACGGGAACGTAGTCAAAATCCTCCCCAAAGGCCGGGGAGGCGTATCCGGCGGCGGCGGGGGTGCGGTAGAGGGGAATCATCCGGGGCTCCGCCGCCTCCGGGGCCGCCTCCGCCTCGTCCCGGCAGGCGCACAGGGCCTCTACCAGGGTCCTTACCGTCTCCCGCCCCAAGGCGGAGAGACCCTGATACCCCTCCAGCAGCCTCCGCTCCCTTGGGTCCAGAGGCTGCTTGTTGTATTGAAAGCTGTCTTGAAACAAGGTGTTGGGGTCCGTCTCCAGGGCGTCGAACAGCCGCAGCATGATCTCCTCCTTGGGGAAGCTGATCCCGGTCTCATAGTTCCCCACGGCGGAGGGGGAGACTCCCAACAGCGCCGCCAGCTCCGCCCGGGTCATGTCCAGTTCTCCCCGCCGGGCCCGTATCCGCTCACCAAAGGACATACGCCTCTCTCCCTCCCGGTTTCCGCACCCCAAATTTTTTTCAACCTGTGCTAACTATAGCAGGTCCCTTGGGCCCTGTCAATTATTTTTACAAGTTTCTTGTAAATTCCCTCTTGACATAATCGAACATATGTGCTATTTTAAAAACACCGCCAAGATTCTTGTAATTCCACTCCTACTCTCACCGCCCCTCCCCGTCCCCCGTCCCCCGTCCCCCGCAAAAAAATCAACCGTGAACCCAAACGAAGTGGTTCACGGTTGAAAGCGAAGAAATTCCCCGCCCGGCGGAGCTTTCCGACCTTTAGGCGGGAAGCGTAGCGGTAAGGGGAATTTCTGAGCTGGTGGGGGAAGGTGGATTCGAACCACCGAAGTCAGTGACAACAGATTTACAGTCTGCCCCATTTGACCGCTCTGGAATTCCCCCAGATCAATATAAATTTGTGGAGCTGGTGGACGGACTCGAACCCCCGGCCTGCTGATTACAAATCAGCTGCTCTACCAACTGAGCTACACCAGCAGTTCCAACAGCAGTGTTTATTCTAGCAGACGCTCTTCCGTTTGTCAACAAAAATTTTTCCACTTTTTCGATTTTTTCAAAGGAGACCATTGCCATGACCAAAACGAAACGCCGCCCCGGGGCGGAGCTCCTTCGCTGCACGCTGTGCGGGCGGGAGCTTCTTCGAGGGGAGGAATACTGGGTTTGTAACGGGCTGCTTGCCTGTGGGGAGTGCCTGCCGGATTTGGCCCGGCGGGAACTGGCCCCCTGCCGGGAGATTTTGGGAGGGGAGGCAGAGATATGACGCTATTGGAGATGTCGGCCTCCTACCGCCACAGCGCAGAGGCCATCCACAGCCGCATTGTGGAGCTGCGGCTTCTGGTGCGGGACGAGGCGGACCCGGAGGCGGTCTTCCGCCTTCACCGCAGAATCGACGAGCTGACCCCTCTCTGGCGAGAGGCCAGGGAACTGGCGGCGCTGACCGCACATTACTACGACAGGAGCTATCACAAACATGAAAAATACGCGTTATGAAAGCCCCTTCTCCACCCGGGCCAGCGAGTGGATCGGGGACATGACGGTCTGGAACCTCCAGCACGCGGCGGACAACAGCGAGCGGTTGGAGCGTCTCCGCCGGAGTCTCCGCCAGGCCAGGGAGAAGGAGCTGACCCCCCGCCAGCGGCAGATGCTGGAGCTCTACTACGACCAGGGGTTGAACATTCCCCAGATTGCCGGAGAACTGGGCGTAAACCGCTCCACCGTCTCCCGGACCCTTCGCCGGGCCAAAGACCGGCTGTACCGGTGCCTTCAATACGCCTTGTAAGTTTTGGCGGATAAACAGGGAGATATTTCCTGGGGTTTCGTCCATTCTGTTCCTCTTTTCCTCTTGCGGTTTTCAGAGGAAGCGGCTATAATCAATGCCAGCGTTCCAAAGAATACACCGCAAGAATCCACGACCGCCCCGAGGCACGGGGACAAGGCCGGCGCATGGGCCGGACCGGGAGGAACAACATGAAAGATGTGATGTACAATTCCCTGCACCACCGCTGGCTGCGGCTGCTGGCCGCCATGCTGGGGGAGGGGGTGGTGGCCCTGGCCCTGAACCTCTTCATTGTGCCGCTGGGCCTCTATACCGGCGGATTGATGGGCTTTTGCCAGCTGATCCGCACCATGCTCCAGGAAAATCTGGGGCTTCGCTTCGGCGGGGCGGACATCGCCGGTATTCTCTATTTTATCAGCAACATCCCCATCTTGTTCCTGGGTTACAAGACCCTGGGACGGCTCATGACCTTTAAAACCATCGCCTGCACGGTTTCCTTCTCCTTTTTTTACAGCGTCATTCCAACGCCCTCGACCCCCATTGTGGAGGATTATCTCACCGCCTGCCTGCTGGGGGGCATCCTTGTGGGCACCGCCAGCGGCATCGTGCTGACCTGCGGCGGCAGCGGCGGCGGACTGGACATCGTGGGGCTTTGCCTGAGCAAACGGGGCAGCCGCTTCACTGTGGGGAAGTTCTCCCTGACGGTCAACTTCTTTCTCTACGCCGCCTGTCTGATCCTCTTTGTGCCGGAGGTAGCCATCTACTCCGTCATCTACAACTTCTTCTCCGCCATGGTGCTGGACCGGATGCACCAGCAAAATGTAAACGTTCAAGCCATGATCTTCACCAAGGAGGACGAGAAGCAGCTGGGCCGGTTCATCATTGAAAAACTGGGGCGCAGCGTCACCTATTGGGAGGGCACCGGCGCTTACAGCGGCAAGGGCCTCCACGTGCTGGTGGTGTGCCTTTCCAAATTTGAGATCGAAGAGCTTCTCCACGCGGTTCACGAGATGGACCCCCACGCCTTCACCACGGTGCAAGAGCGGGTCCGGGTCTTTGGAAACTTCGTGCGGAAGCTGGAGTGACCGGAGGAGCGGCGTTTCACCGGCGCCTTATTCACTGGCGAAAAAAAGAGAGGACCGAAGGGTCCTCTCTTTTCCCGTGATTTACGTTCCCGCCCGGTCCAGCAGTTCCGCCCCCTTGCCTCTCATCAGTTCCGCCATAAGCTGCGCTCCAAAATGGAAGGCGAACCGGAAGCGGTCGAAGTCTATCATATCCTCGAATTTGCTTCTCGTGTCCAAATACGCATCCAGCAGTTCCTGCTGCTCATCCGTCATAGAAGCGGTGAGCTGCTCCAGCTGCTCCCTTCTGACGCGCGCCGCTTTGACAAAGGACGCATCCCGCTCGTGGATATTTTCCATAGGCAGGTTATAAAGAATTTCCAGAATGTTTTCCACCTTTGCACGGTCCTTTCTTTTTTTCTTTTTTGGCCGATACTGCTTGAAAGGAAAGGCGGCGCATGATATAATATTTACGCTGGTTTGCCTCTTGGCAATCATCGGCCTGGGGAAGTGGCGTGGCCTTGGTCGGAGTGCGCCGCTTCCCGCTATTTTTTGTCAAGGTCGTCATACATCTTCCGGACACCACGCCTGACCACTTCCGCTCTGGTAATCTGCATTTTCTCACTGCATATTTCCAGTTTATCTACGGTATCTTTGTCAAAACGTATTTTGATGTCAATGTCTTTTGGACTATCCGTAGGACGCCCTATTTTTTTAGCGGCCATAATTCGCCTCCTTTTGCGGTTGCAAAATTATTTTACCTTATGCGACCGCAAAAGTCAATATGCAATTATTGCGGAAATCTGTCTATTGGGAGCCGGAAGGTTTCGGAAAGCGGGCCGCCCTTCTGGGCGGCCCGCTTGATACGTCCGGCAGGACTATTTTTCCGTCCCCTCCAGGATTTCCCGGACCCGGAGCAGATCTCCCTCCACGGAGAAGCGCACCTCCAATCCGGCGAAGCCGAAGCCATAAACCCGCTCCGGGTCCGCCTGATACCGGGGCCGGGGGTCCAGGGCCAGCACCGCCCGGAGGGCTTCCCGCCGCTCCGGCGGGACCTTTTCCCAAAGGGACAAGGAACACTCCACCTCCAGCGTCTCCCCTGCCGGGGCGGAGGCAAAGCCCCCCACGGCCTCCGGACGGCAGTCCGCGTAGGGAAGGTAGGGTTTGATATCCAAAATAGGCGTGCCGTCCATCAGGTCCGCCCCCCGGACCCGGAGGGCCGTTCCCCACGCCCCGGTCTCCTCCACCCCCGCCAGGGTGACGGCAGACAGGGCGATGGGGTTGGGCCGGAAGGGAGACCGGGTGGCGAAGACCCCCAAACGGGTGTTTCCCCCCAGGCGGGGCGGCCGCACCGTGGGAGACCACCCCTCCCGAAGGGCCCGGTCAAACACCCAGACCAGCCAAATGTGAGAAAACCCCTCCAGTCCCCGGAGGGCGTCGGGGTTCCGGTACGCCGGTTCAAAGACCACCAGCGCCTCCAGCGACTCCACCAAGCCGCTCTGGCGGGGGACCCCGAATTTCCCGGCGAAGTCGCTGTGGATACGGGCCACGGGTTTCATGGTAAATTCCTGGGACATGGCCAGACCTCCTTCATCCAATATTCCACCTCATTATACAGGAGGCGGAGGGAAAAAGGAAGGGGATGTAAACCGCCGGGGAAACCGGAAGTCCCCAGCGGTGTCAGAGCGCTTAAAACGCGCGGTCCACGGCGTCTCCGGCGTCGTTTACGGCTTTGCGGACAGACCGTCCCGCGTCGTCCATGGCGTCCCGGGCGCCGTCCATCAGTCCGTCGTCCGCCGGACCTCCGTTATAGCCGCCGTCATATGCTCCGTCCCCGCTGACGGAACTGTCGCCATAGTCTTCGGGAGCGCTGCCGGTCCGGCCGCCGCCGCAGGCGGTGAGGCTGAAGGCCAGCAGCAGGGATACCATCAGGAACAGCAGAGTATTTTTCATGGGATACTCCTCCTTTGATCTTTCCGGCGTCGGGCCCCGCCAGGTGGGTGGGGCCCGGCGCCTCCCCGTCAAAGAAGCTCACGAAATCTCCTGAGCCGCTTTGACGGCGCACAAGGCGAATGTCTCCGCCCTGTGTCCACGATACCCAAGCCCTATTGTCTCCGGTTCGCCCCGGAGCAACCCCGGCACTTTCCGGCGGCGGCGGCTTTTTTTGGAAAACCGGGCGGGCGGCGGCATGAAGCGCCGGGGAAATCCATAGATATGAAGAGAGGATTCCTCTGGGGTAAGGGAAACTTTTTTGGAAATCTCTTGAAAATTCAGCGAATTGTAGTATAAACTTCCGTGAAATTGGGGTAAACTGACAAAAAGAACTTTACTGCCAAGGAAAATTTTTTGAAATGTTTGTGCAATTGTCCATTGACGGGAGACAGAAAAGTGGTTATGATGGTAAAGTAATGACTCGTGGGCAACCATCCATTTGATTCGATACAAAAAAGGAGAGCTGCAATATGTATACGCAGGAAATCACTGTCAACAACGAAGTTGGTTTGCACGCCCGCCCTGCCACATTCTTCATCCAGAAAGCCAACGAGTTTAAAAGCGGCATCTGGGTCGAGAAGGAGGACCGCCGCGTCAACGCCAAGAGCTTGTTAGGCGTGCTGTCCCTGGGCATTGTGAAGGGTACCCCCATCACCCTGATCGCGGACGGCAGCGATGAGAAAGAGGCGGTCACCGCGCTGGTGGATCTGGTGAAAGACAACTTCGGAGAGTAACGAACCGTCCCCGTGCTGCCCGTCAGCGCGGGGTGGTCTTTTTTTATCGGGCCGTGCCTGGAAGGGGAATGCCTCTCCGGGAGGCGGCGGTCCCGGCAAATGGGCGGGCACGCAGGTTTGACAGATCCGCCTTCCGATAGAACGCCGTGTAGGGCTATGTGTCCGTTCTTTTCCCCGTTCGCAATTTCCCCGGAAGAGCGTCACCCCATCAACCCCCAAAGGAGGCCACGCCATGACCAAGGACGAGCTGAAAGAGAAAGCCAATGACCTGCCGCTGCTGCCGGGGGTCTATCTGATGATGGACAAAACCGGGAAAGTGATCTATGTGGGCAAGGCGAAAAAGCTCAAAAACCGGGTCAGCCAATACTTCCAGGACAGCGCCTCCCACACCGCCAAGACGCGGCAGATGGTCTCCCAGATCGACCACTTCGACACCATCTTCGTCTCCAGCGAGTTCGAGGCCCTGGTGCTGGAAAACTCCCTCATCAAGCGGCATATGCCCCGCTATAACATTTTGCTCAAAGACGACAAGGGCTATCCCTTCGTGCGCCTCTCGCGGGGGCCCTATCCGCGGTTTTCCATGGTGCACAAATGGGTGGACGACGGGGCGAAATACTTCGGCCCCTTCGGCGGGCGGTTCGAGACCCGGCAGGCTCTGGACGCGGTGTGCGCAGCTTTGCGGCTGCCCACCTGCAACCGGAAATTTCCCCGGGACATCGGGGCGGAGCGGCCCTGTTTGAATTTCCACATGGGCCGGTGCGACGGTTTTTGCCGCCCGGAAATGACGGCGGAGGAATATGACCGCCGCATCCGTCAGGCCTGCCAGATGCTGGAAGGCAAGGCGAAAGAGCTTCTCCGGGAGATGACCGGGGAGATGGAAGCGGAGGCGGAGGCCCTTCGCTTCGAGCAGGCGGCGGCCCTCCGGGACCGGATCAACGCCATCAGCGCCCTTTCCAAAAAGCAGACGGTCATCGCGGGGCTTTGCGCAGACACGGACATCTGGGGCCTCTACCGGGGAGCGGGAAAATGCTGCTACGCCGTTTTGCACATGGAGGAGGGGAACCTGGCCGGCCGGGAGACGGAGCTGTTTACCGCCCCCATGGAGGAGGGCCAGGAGGAGATGCTCTCCGCCCTGACCGCCCAGTATTACCTGCCCAGGGCCATTTTGCCCCATGAAATTCTGCTGCCCTTTGAAACGGAGGGCTACTGCGAAAGTCTCTCCCAGGCCCTGACCAAGCGGGCGGGGCACAAGGTCTGGGTTCACATCCCCCAGCGGGGGGAGAAGGCGGAGCTTCGGGCCATGGCCCAGCGGAACGCCGCCGAGGAGGCGGAGCGAGCCACTACGGCGGAGGAACGGGTGGCCCACACCCTGGAGCTTTTGACGAAAATGCTGGACCTTCCCGCCCCGCCGAAACGGCTGGAGTCCTTCGACATCTCCAATACCGGCGGCAGCGACATTGTTGCCTCCATGGTGGTCTACAGCGGCACGAGGCCTTTGAAAAGCGCCTACCGGCGGTTTCGGATCAAGGACCTGGCAGGAAAGCCCGACGACTACGCCTCCATGCGGGAGGTGCTCCGGCGGCGGCTCCAGCGGGCGGCGGACGGGGACGAGAAATTCCTGCCCCTGCCGGATGTCTTTTTGATTGACGGCGGCGTCACCCACGCTCAGACAGCCCTGGGGGTGGCGGAGGAGTTTGGAGTAAGCGTTCCCATCTTCGGCATGGTAAAAGACGACCGGCACCGGACAAGGGCCCTGGTGACCCCGGAGGGCCGGGAGATCGGCATTGTGGGGAACCAGGCGGTGTTCTCCCTCATCGGGCAGATTCAGGAGGAGACTCACCGTTTTGCCATCACCTATCACCACGAGAGCCACGGGAAAAGCGCCCTGCGCTCCGCCCTGGACGGGATTCCCGGCGTGGGGCCGAAGCGGCGGGAGGAGCTGCGCAAGCGGTTTGGGACCATCAAGGCCATTCGGGAGGCGGAGGTGGAGGCCCTGGCGGCGGTGGTGCCAAGGCCCGCCGCGGAGGCGGTTTGGAGGCATTTTCACCCGCCGGAGGGGAACAAAGAGTAAGGACGCCGCCAGGCCCGAGGCCTGGCGGCGTTTTCCGAATTCCGATTGACACGGGGTTTGGTCCGTGTTACCATAACCATGTAGTACAGGCTAATCCTTCTAGCATAGCCGGACGCAATTTTGAAAGAAGATGGCGATTCGTACATAAAAATAAGAACAGGAGGGGCTTTTATGCAGGGACTGTGGACCATGGTCTTTCGCGGTCCGGAGGAGAGCGTAAGGAAGCTAAACGAGGCGGTTTTCGCGCTGGAAAACAGCGAGGAATACCGATATGTTGTGGAGGACTGGCGTTATTGTCTTGACAAGCTGCACGCGCTGCGGGAAGACGGCGGCAGGGCGGAACTTCGAATCGACACAGGAAGCTCCGGGAATATCACGGGTATGCCGGAATGTTTTCAGGAATTTGTGGACTTCGCGCCGGAACTGGAAGCGGTTTATTCGGACCACTCCTTGGAGGCCGGCGATTTTCGGAATATTCTCTACTCCAAACCGGGAGACAGCGGCAAGGACGCCATAGAGTTCGGCGTTTACTACTACCGGGCCGGAGAACGCATTCATATTTCTCCCGACGGCTGGCGGTGTTATCACAGCAACGAGGAGGAGGACATCGACGAGCCCGAAATTTCCCTGGAGGACGTCGAGGAGCTTCGCAGGATCGGCCGGAGCGAACGGGATGAGCCTTTGATTTTCACCGCACGGCTCTCTCATTACAATGACAAAACAAAAACGTTTGACATTGTAGAGAGAACCTTTAACAGCGAGGACGGGGAATTTGTAATGCAATATGACGTAGACTTTGAAGACGAAGAAGACTGGTGCTGGATTGAGAACACCGGACGGGGTATATGGCTCTTTACAAATCCCGACATGGAGGAATACCAGTTTGTGCTGAAGCTGCTGGGCCTGAGCAAATAAACAACAAAGGAAAAGCTGCCCGCCGGAAATTTTCCGGCGGGCGGCTTTTTGATTTGTACTTTATGACTTATTTCGCGGCCTTGGCGGCCCGGATGGCCTCGGTCAGCAGCGGAGTCACCTTGAACA
>CAJUCO010000007.1 GCA_910585245.1 uncultured Oscillibacter sp. | reverse complement strand
TATTTTTACACATCTGCTCCGTTTGTGCAACTTTTATTTTTCAGACAGCCCCTAGTAGATGTCCAAAGTTAAATTTGCCAGCCGGGTAGTAAAACGTGAAGGTTGGTTGTCCAAAATAGGCCACAAACGAAAACCGAATAACCGACAAAAAACGTCGCTCACGAAAGAGCTGCGAACAGTCAAATGGCTGTTTGCGGCTCTTTTGTTTTTCGACAGAACCCCCCATAATTCCCTATCAAATTCAAGGGAATTATGGGGGATTCTGTCGAAAAAGATACTTTTCCTTTTGCGCAGTATCCCCTATGAGTCGAATTATGCAAAAAGATGTTTACTATTGACTTTTAAAGTAAATACATGGGGCTCCACCCGAGGCCCTCCGCTTCTGAAATCTTGTCTTTTCAAAATTTCAGAAAATGGAGGATGCCTACATGGCAAAGCAATATTACATAAAGAAAGACCCTGCTGTATCCGGTCCGGACGTGGAATGGACTGCAATCAATGGAAAAGAGTTCTATCAGTTCATTACCTCTCCAGCCGGAAGAGGCCGATACTTCATTGACATGGATGATTTTATGATTGAGGCCAACGAGACCGAGTACGCCGAATGGCGGAAGGAGAAAAATCACAGTGACTATCTGCGCTCACAGGAGCTTGATAGCTTGTCGTTGTCTTTCTTCGGCAATTTGCCCACCGATGTCGGGGACGGTGCCGAGGTCATCCCTGATAAAGACGCCGATACGGAAGGGCAAGCGCTTCTATCCATAACGCTAAAGGCTCTAAACCAGGCGTTGAGCCGCCTGGATACTGAAAGTTATATGCTAATTGAGGCTCTAATCCTATCAGAGCACAGGAAATCCGAGAGAGATTTAGCTTGCGAATATGGTTTATCTCAAAAAGCCATCAACAAGCGAAAGAAAAGAATTCTAAGAACTTTAAAATTTTTGGTTCTCAAAGCAGAAAAAAGTCAGCAATAGAAAAGTAAGAGACAAAACAAAGGATGTCTCTCCTGCTCCTTGACAAGTTCATATCCGAAGACTTGGATACGTTCCTGACAGGACCCCTTGACGAGAGGGGAAAGCGACGCGGGAGGATGCGCCAAGACCACCTGTAAACGCGGTAAGATTGCAGTGAAATCTTCCGCCTTTATCAAATACGGCCAACGAAGGTGCAAAGCGGTCACATCCGTCCCAAAAACAGCCCATGGCAGGCTGTTTCGCCATGAACCCTGTCAGAGATTATGATACTCCTGCCCCGTCCCAGCCTCAAGCAAGGAGGGCAGCCGACAGAGATCCTGCCGGAGGTGGAATTCCTGTGAGGCGGTCCAGCCTACCGCCGTCCAAGTCCTTCGCCCTGACGCCTAGGGAAGTAGTGTCGAATGCAGGCGCAGAAATGAGACTTTATAGGAAAGTCTTGATATCAGAAGCACCAGGGATCGCCGCTCAGAAATTTCCCTTACCGCTACGCTCCCGCCGTTTTGCGGCGAGAGCTTCGCCGGACGGGAAATTTCTTCGCTTTCGTCCACGATTCGCTTCGCTGGATTCGCGGACGAATTGGGACGCGCGGCGGTCCCTGCTTTTGTGGTATCAAGAAACAAGATTAAGGAGGGACCTTCTATGAATGAACCAAATGCCAACATCGACTACTGCGGGATTCGGAATTTACTCCAGCTGCTGGCCAGCCAGGGCTTTACCGAAGCCGAGCTGAAAAGGATCGCCGCCAGGATTGCCCAGGAGTCCGAAGCGGACATCATTTTTTGTTGAGTTTCACCACTGGAATTCAATAGCTATTAACCACAAGGTGTGGTATTGTGTGTTGCTAATAAGAGGAGGTGCGAAGCATGCGCGGACAGCGGCAAACCAGTGGAAACCTAGCATTGGAACAGAGCAATGTCATCGTGATCGAGGCCGCGCAAAGGCCGGAGACGCAAAAGCTCCGCGTGGCCGCTTACTGCCGGGTCAGCTCTGACTCCAGCGACCAGATGAACTCCTTCGCGGCCCAGATGAATTACTACACCATGCTCATCAGCGGCAAGGCAAACTGGGCCCTGGTTGACCTGTATGCCGACGCCGGGATCTCCGGTACCTCGGCGGAAAAGCGCCCGGATTTCCAGCGGCTCCTCTCCGATTGCCGCAAAGGCCGGATCGACAAGGTACTGGTGAAATCCATTTCCCGCTTCGCGCGGAATACCATGGACTGCCTCAAGACCATCCGGGAACTGAAGGCCATCGGCGTTGGCGTCTGCTTTGAGGAGCAGAACATTGACACCTCCAATATGACCGGCGAACTGCTCACCGCCGCCTTCTCCGCCATCGCGCAGAAGGAGAGCGAGTCGATCTCCCAGAATATCCGCTGGAGCTACCAGCGCCGAATGGAAAGCGGGACATTTCTTCCGCCCTCCGTCCCCTTCGGATACCGAATCGAGACCCACGAGATAGTGGTAAATGAAGAACAAGCCGATACGATCCGGCGCATTTTCCGAAACTATCTTGCCGGGCAGAGCATGGATAAGATCGTCTCCCTGCTCAATCGAGAAAACCCTTCCGGCGAAAAACGCAAATGGAACATCAGCGCCATATCCTACATTCTTACGAACGAGCGCTACACTGGTGATTCTCTCTGGCAGAAAACCTACGCAACGGACACTCTCCCCACAAGACAGGTTCGAAACCACGGGGAACGGGAACAATATTTTGCGGAGGCAACACACGCTCCCATCATTGAAAAAGAGATTTTTCAGGCTGTACAGGAGCTAAAAAAGGAGCGCGTGGAGAAATATGGCGCCCGGACCCAGCGGCAAGGCTCTCCCCTTCAGCAGAAAATATTCTGCGGTGAATGCGGGAGCCGGTTTCGAAAAAAGATATGCCGGGGCGTAGCCTATTGGGCGTGCCTTGGTCATGACAAAGATCGGCAGAGCTGCCTTGTTCAGCAGATCCCAGAAACGGAAATACAGGCCGCCTTCCTGCGGCTGTACCACAAGCTCCGCCTTCACGGGGAGCCTGTCCTCAAGCAGATGATCTCCAATCTCCAGTCTGTCCAGGAACGGCGGATGCTCTGGAGCCTGGAGATTGTGGAACTCAACAAAAGAATATCGGATATCAGCGATCAGGATCGAACGCTGGCCAGTTTGAATAAACTCGGCCTCGTCGATCCTGATATTTTTATCGCCCAGAGCAATCAGCTGGCCCAGCAGCTCCGCGCCGCAAAGCAGGAAAAGGAGAAGGTCCTTGGTTCTGAAAACGACGATACCCTCTCCAAAACCCTAGAGCTGATGGAAACGCTGGAAACTATGCCGGAGTTCCTGTCCAAGTTCGACGGAGATGTCTTTGCGTCCCTGGTGGACAAAATCCTGGTCGATTCCGGCAGTACGATACGGTTCCAGCTGATCAACGGCTTAAAGCTGAGAGAAACCATAGAGAGGAGTGCGCGCTGATGGCAAACCGGACCCTTCCCTTCGGCTATCGTATGCGGAGCGGAAACATTGCTGTGGTCGAGAATGAGGCCGAGACCGTGCGGATGATTTTTACCAGCTATGCCGGGGGGAACTCCTATGAGAAGCTGGCCTCCGGCCTCAACAGCCGGGGTATCCCCTACTCTCCCGGAAGGCCCTGGAACAAAAACGCGGTGGCCCGGCTTCTGAAAGATATCCGCTACCTTGGAAACGATACATACCCTCCTATCGTTGCGCCCGAAGAGTTTGAGAACAGGAAAGCAGCCACCTGCGGAAAGCGGGAGCATCCGGAAATCAAGGACATTCGTATCCTGGCCCGGTGCGCCGTATGCGGCGGGCCTATACGCCGGGAGCGCAAAAACGTTTGGCGCTGTCCCAGCTGCATGGACGGAGCAGCCCATATCGCAGCCCATATCACCGATAAACTCCTGATCAGCTCTGCCTCCGAAATGCTCCGCGCCCTGCGCGAATCCCCCGATATGGTCAAATTCATCCCTGCCGAATGCGCCGGGGACAGCCGTTCCGCTGAACTGCGGGACAGCTTCGTCCGGGAGTTGGACGAGCCTGATTTCAACGAATCCGCCGCAAGGGCCGCCGCCATTGCGCTGGTAGCCCTCCAGTTCGACGCGATGGATTCCGGGGACTACGAAACCATGCGGATACAGCGTCTGCTGTCACAGGCCGGGCCAAGCGACGGCATGGATGCGGGGCTGCTTCGCCAAATCACTTCCGCCATTCTGCTCCGCTCCAATGGGGCGGTCAGCTTGAAATTAAAGAATGGACAAATCTTCGAAAGGAACGATTACACATGAATGCTGCCACCAGCGACACCCCCAGGCTCCGCGTCGCCGCCTACTGCCGCATCGCGGCTGATGGTGAGGAGCGGGAAGCCTTCCTCGAAACACAGAGGGAATACTATGTGGAGCAGATCGCCGGCAATCCCAGTTGGATTATGGCGGGCATCTTCACAGACATCGGGGACAGCCGCTCCCCGCGCCCCCAGTTCCAAAAGATGCTCCGCAAATGCAGACAACAGAAAATAGACCTCATCCTGACCAAGTCCGTCTCCCGCTTCGCACGCTGTACGGCGGACTGCCTCCGCACCGTGCGGGAACTGCGGGAGCTGGACGTTGCGGTTATCTTCGAGAAGGAGAACATCCACACGCTGGACCCCGATAGCGATGCACACCTTTCCCTAATGGCTGTGTTCGCCAGAGCGGAATGTGAGAATCTCACTCGAAATTCCGTCCATACGCACTATATGAATTCCGGAAAAAAACACCGGAAAGGAACCTGGAAGAAAACGATCCGGCTGCCTGGACGCCCTGACAAAACCATTATTGTTAAAATGGAGTGATACATATGACAGGAACCTCTCCCAGAGTGATCGTGATCCCGCCCAAGCCGGAGCTGGCCCGCTCCAAGGCTGTCCAGCGCCAGCTCCGCGTCGCCGCCTACTGCCGGGTATCCACCGACGACGAGGAGCAGCTCACCAGCTACGAGGCCCAGCAGAACTACTACACCGACAAGATCATGACCAATCCCCAATGGACCATGGCCGGAGTTTTCGCGGACGAGGGCATTTCCGGCACCTCCGCCTCCAAACGTCCCGCCTTCCTGCGGATGATCCGCCAATGCCGGCAGGGAAAAATCGACCTAGTCCTGGTCAAATCCATTTCCCGCTTCGCCCGGAATACCGTGGACTGCCTCAACTATATCCGAACTCTGCGCGCGATGGGCATCGCGGTCGTCTTCGAAAAAGAAAACATCAACACCCTGGAATCTGACAGCGAGATCCTCATCACCATGATGGGGGCCTTTGCCCAGGCGGAAAGCGAGTCCATGTCCGGCAACATCAGCTGGGGAAAACGGCAGGCCATGAAGGAGGGCAAAGTGGTCATCCACTATAAGAACTTCTATGGCTACGAGAAAGGTGGGGACGGCAAGCCCCGGATCATCCCGGAACAGGCGGAGGTCATTCGGAAAATCTACGACAGCTTCCTCGCCGGGTACAGCGTCCGCATGATCAAAGCGGAGCTGGAGGCGCAGGGCGTCCCCGCCACAAAAGGCGGGACCGTATGGTCGGAATCCGTAATACGGGGTATTTTGAAAAACGAGAAATATTGCGGCGACGCGCTGATGCAAAAGACCTTCATTCAGGACTGCATCAGCAAGAAGCAGCTCCGCAACAGAGGGCAGCTTCCCATGTACCTGAAACGGAACAACCACGAGGGCATCGTGAGCCGGGACACCTTCAACGCCGTGCGGGCGGAGTTCGCCCGGCGGAACGCGGGGCGGGCCCCCAGCCAGAAGCTGGCCCCCACAGGCCGCTCCTGCTACAGCGCCAAGTACGCCCTCACAGAGCGGCTGGTGTGCGGCGAGTGCGGGACCCTCTACCGCCGGTGCGTATGGACGAAGCGGGGGGAGAAATTCGCCGTGTGGCGCTGTGCCAGCCGGGTGGACTACGCCACGCGATACTGCCACAACTCTCCCACCCTTCGGGAAGACGCCTTGCAGGCCGCTGTCCTTGCCGCGCTCAATGCCGCAATGAGCCAGCGGGAGGTGCTGGTGGACCGGATCGAAAGCGCCATGCGGACGGAGCTGGCCTCTCTGCCCGGCGAGCACCTGAGCGCGGCGGACATTGACCGGCAGCTCGGCGAGTTAAATCAGGAGTTCCAGACCCTGTTCAAGCAGACCTCCGGCACCGACTACCTGAGTCACGCGGAGGACTTCAAACGTATCTCGGATGAAATGTCCGCGCTGAAGGAGAAACGCGCCTTCCTTCTGGAGCAACAGAACAGCGACTCCGCCGTCAACCGGCGCATCCGCGACGCTGTAAACATCCTGAACAGCGGTTCCCCTGAGATCACAGAGTGGAACGAGAGCGTGATCCGTCAGCTGGTGGATACGGTGAAGGTCCTGTCCGCTAATCGGATCAGGGTCTATCTTCGGGGCAGCATGGAGAGCGAACAGGTTCTCGGCGATATTCGATAACTGGGCAGTCTGCTGAGCACAGCAGGGTAAAGAGAAGAGCGGCACTCCTGCCGCCTTTCTCTTTGCCCTGCCTTATGGCAGCACGGCCTCGTGTTTTTTGTTCGTTCTAACCAGCCTCTTTTCATGGCTATTCCGAGGGTTCTGTGGTATGGTTCCGTTTGCGGGAGAAAACTCCAAGTCACGCAGAATCCCATACTGAGAGGATGATGGAAAAATGATTTGGATAACTGGCGACACACACGGGGATTTCTCCCGGTTCAGCTCCAAACGTTTCCCGCAAAACCTATAGACTACAGCAGCATGTTTTCGGCGCTGGCTGTTTTGATGGCATCTGAGAAGCCGCAGATGGAGCTGTACCAAGAAATCGGCAAGCTGGTCAGTGCCAGGCTGGAGAAATAGGAAAACTGCCAGGCAGGATAGAAACAGCCAGCAGCCATATCCCATTGCAGGAAATAATGCGGAAATTTATAAGCTGGTAATTTTGCCGAAAAATGATATAGTAATCGTATTTAAAAGAGTATAGTGGGGTGCAATATGGACAGATAGCTGCAATTGATCCTCCTGATGCCAGAAGATGACTTCATCACGAATAAGCAATTGGCGGAGACCCTGGGCGTTTCCAACCGTACAGTCTATAATGATATTGTCCAATTAAACCAGGTCATGAAGGACAAGGGCGCCCAGCTGATCTCAAAGCCCCATTACGGTGTGAAGCTCGTCGTAACGGACCAGGAGAAGTACCTGGCGTTTCTGCGTTCTCTCGAAGTTGATACGGTTACGGTAGGCGACAATACGGAAACGCGGGTAAGCAAAATCGTCGAGAAAATGATTCAGTCGGACACGCCGATCAAAATGGACGACCTCAGCGAAGAGCTGTATGTCAGCCGCTCCACGCTGAAAAACGATTTGAAACGGGTCCGGGCGTTTCTGGACAGCTACGACCTACAAATTGATTACCGTTCCTATACAGGAATGAGCATCAACGGCCCCGAGAAAAACCTCCGCCGGTGCCTTGCGAAAATCGAACAGAATCTGATTGCCGCAGACGGAAGTTTTCTCAGCAAGGATATGGACCAGATTTCCGCCCTTCTGAAAGAAATTTTCAAACGGCACCGTTATAAAATGGCAGCCTATTCTTTCCACAATTTTGTTGCGCACATCCATGTTTCCATCAGCCGGATCCGACAGGGAAAGGAAATTGCTCTGGTATACCCGGAGCAAAACGATGGCGAACCGCAGGTCCGAAATCTTGCGGAGGAAATCATTGCGGCCTTGTCAAGAGCCTATGATATCATATTTTCCCGCACCGAGTTTCAATACCTCCTGCTCCATCTGGAGTGCAAGAGAATGGTATCCGACACCAGCGAGGCCGTTGTCAGCTCCGGTGTATATGAGATTACCACACGGATGCTGAGAGAGATTCAAACGGCGTTCCACTATGATTTCCAGCATGATTTTGAGCTGGTGACAAATCTCTCTCTGCACATCGTTCCCCTGCGCCTGCGGCTCCTGTATGATATGCCCTTCGAAAACCCTATGACCGCAGAAATCTGCGAAGGCGCGCCGCTGGCCTATGAGATGGCGACTGTCGCCTGCGGCGTTCTGGCGCGAATCTATGAAAAGAAAGTATCCCCGGATGAAATCGCCTATATTGCCCTGCACTTCAATGTGGCGATTGACCGCTATAAAAAGAAGCACAAAAAGAATGTGTTGATCGTGTGCGGGACTGGGAAAAGCTCCGCGATGCTGCTGACTTATCGTATCAAGGAAGAATACGGAAAGTTTCTTAATGTCGTGGGGACTCATGATTCGATCAACCTCGCGGAGGTTGATTTTACCAATGTGGATTATGTTCTGACCACCATTCACATTCGGGAGCATATCCCGGTGCCAATTATTGAAATCAACAGGCCCTTTTTTATGGGAGAAGAGCGGGGCGACCTGCGAAAATATTTCCAAAATGACCGCCGGAAAACTCTGATGCGCTATTTCTCGGAGGATCTGTTCCTTTCTCACCTGACAGCGGATTCGAAAGAGACGGTTTTAAAGCTGTTATGCGAAACCTCCGCCGCAAATATGGAAATTCCCGAGGACGCGTTTGCGCATGTGATGCAGCGGGAGGCCCTGGGGAACACGGCTTTCGGGAATTATGTGGCAATCCCCCATCCCGACCGGCCTATGGGGGAGGAGAGCTTTGTCGTGACCGGCATTTTAGAACGCCCGGTGCTGTGGGACCAGGAGGAGGTACAGATTGTGTTCCTCATTTTTATGAAGGCCGGCGGGGACCGGAATCTCCAGTTGTTTTACCGCTCGGTCAGCCGTTTCCTGTCGGATAAGACTCTGGTGCAGCGGCTGATCCAGAATCAGACCTATGAGGAATTGATCGCGATCTTGGATTCCTTGTCCTACGAAACGCGGTAAGATTTTTGAAAAACAGACAGCCGTTGCAGGAATCTATGAAGAAATCCCCGGTCTGGTAGTTTCGTCATAAAATGCTATGATGAATACATCGAAAGGAGGACGGCACAAAATGTTCGAGAAAAACTTGATTGTTATGCCGGATCAGGTTTTCCAGAACAAAGAAGAAGTTCTGGACTACCTGACCCATCTGGATAACCGCCGGGTCGCCGACGCGGATGGGTACGCCAGGGACGTGCGGGAGCGTGAGGCCACTTTCGCCACCTATATCTTTGAGGGAATCGCCATCCCCCACGCCAAGACCGACTGTGTGAAGGAGCCCTTTGTCGTCTACGCGAAACTGCGGGAAAAGGTACACTGGGGCGACGACGAGGGGGAGGACGCCGACCAGGTATTCCTGCTGGGCGTCCCCAAGACCGGTGAGAACAACGAGTTTGCCAACCTGCATCTGCAAATCCTGACCGGCCTGAGCAAGAAGCTGGTGCATGAGGACTTCCGGAACAGTCTGAAGGATGCCGCCAGCGCGGACGAAATTTATGACCTGCTGAAAAAATTTGAGGAGGAAATGAACGTATGAAGATCGTAGCTGTTTCTGCCTGCACCGCGGGCATCGCCCACACCTATATGGCTCAGGAGGCCCTGATGGAAGAGTGCAAAAAGCGCGGCATCGACTGCAAGGTCGAAACCCAGGGGGGCATGGGCATCGACAACGAGCTGGAACAGGACGAGATCGACGCCGCCGATGTGGCCATCCTGGCCGTGGCCGTGAGCATCGAGATGGAAGACCGCTTCGACGAAAAGCGGGACGCCGGAAAACTGATCGAGGTCAATCCCAGCGAGGCCATCAAGAACACGGCGGCGCTGATTGACCGGGCGGAGGAACTGGCCAAATGAGTAACGATACGAAGAAGAAGGGCCTGGGCGCCGAGCTGTTCAAGCACTTTAACACTGGTATCTCCTACTTCCTCCCCGTCATCATCGCGGGCGGCATGCTGTTTTCCTTCACGTTGATTACCGGCACCGTGGTAGACGGCCAGATTCTCCCAAGCAATCAGTTCTGGCAGAACGTCTACGACATCGGACAGGCGGGCTTCTCCATGATGGTCCCCGTTCTCAGCGCCTACATCGCCTATTCCATCGGCAGTAAGCCGGCCCTGGCTCCGGGCTTCATCCTGGGGTATGTTGCCAACAACCCCATTGGGGCCAACGGTATTTCCACCGGATTCCTTGGCGCGCTGATCTTGGGCTACGTCGTGGGCTATGTTGTCAAGTGGATCAAGAAACTAAAGGTTCCCCAGGACCTCCAGCCTATGATGCCCACGTTCTTTGTGCCCCTGTGTACGACCCTGGTCGTTGGCATCTTCTACGTCTATGTCCTGACGGTACCCCTGAACGCCTTGGTTCAGCTCATTGTCAGTCTTATGTATCAGCTCAACGGCACCAGCGCTGTCGTGCTGGGCCTGGGCATCGGCCTCCTAGCCGCTGCGGACTTCGGCGGCCCCTGCAGCAAAGCGGCGACCGCATTCACCCTGGCTCTGATGTCTGAGGGTTTCTACGGTCCCAACGGCGTCTTCCGTATGTGCTGCGCCATCCCGCCCCTGGGCATGGGGCTGGCAGCCTTCCTCCTGCGGGACCGCTACACCAAGGCGGACCGGCAGTTGGGTATCTCCGCCCTGTTCCTGTGCTCCGCCGGTATTACGGAGGGCGCGATTCCCTTTGCCGGAAAAGATTTCAAGCGCACATGGATTGCCTGCGCCATCGGCACCGCAGTGGCGGGCGGCATCGGGATGCTCCATGAGATCAGCTCTGTGGTGGCCTTCGGCGGCATCGTGGCCATCACTGGCGTTACCCAGGGAAAGCTCTGGTACGTAGTGGATATGCTGATCGGTGCGGCGGTGATCGTAGCGATCCTGTTCTTCGCAAAGCCGAAGCTGGACCCGGCGGAATTGAAATAAGGCAGGGAGGAAACAAACGTGAAATCTTTTACTTATACCATCAAGGACAACGAGGGCATCCACGCCCGTCCCGCCGGAATCCTCTGCAAAACCTGTAAGACCATGGCCCCCAATAAGGTCACACTAACCAAAGGGGACCAAACGGTCGAGTGTACCAAAATCCTGGCTGTTATGAGCCTGGGCGTCAAGTGCGGCGAGACGATCACTCTGACGGTGGACGGCCCTGACGAGGACGCCAAGATTACGGAACTTCAGGATTGGATCTCCGCCAATCTGTAAACGCGAATTTTATCCCTTGCGGCGGGCGTCTATCCGGTATGACGGAACGCCCGCCGCTTCTGTTTAAGCGAAGGATATGGAGGAATATCATGCAGACCGGCTATTCTGTGGTGTTCTTGGATATTGATGGTACATTGCTGAACTCAAATCACCAGGTCCCGCCCGGTACAAAGCGATTTTTGAATCAGCTGGAAAATACCGGAGTCCCCGTGGTCCTCTGCTCCGCCAGATACCAGCGCGGCGTGGAACTGATTGCAAAGGAAACCGGACTGCACAGCCCAGTCGTCTGCTTGGGTGGAAGTCTGATCCTCTCTGGAAATCGATCGATTTTATACGACGCAAAAATTGAAACCAGCTTCGCCGTCAAATTCAAGCACTTTGTGCAGGACCGTTTTTCAAACATTGCAATCAGCATTTATCTTTATGGAGAATGGTTTACTGACAACCTGAGCCATCCGTTGGTTCGTCGAGATACAAGGATTCTTCAAAACGAACCCCTATATGGAAACTTGGAGACAGTGGCACAATCAATGCCCCAGATACACAAGTTGCAATGTGTAGGAGAGCCGTCACAGATTTTACAGATTCAGCAGGAAGCCGCCTCGCAGTTTTGGGATATGGATTTTTTGGGCTCCGGTGACGGCTATCTGGAAGTGATGAAAAAGGGTGTTTCAAAATGTGAAGCCGTAAAGTTTCTACAAAAGCATTATCATTTGCAAACGAGTGAAATCGTGGCCTGTGGGGACCAGTTCGTGGACATGGAAATGCTGCGTTATGCGGGTCTCGGTGTCGCTATGGGAAACGCGCCAATAGAAGTAAAGGCGGCGGCGGACCTCGTGACTACTTCCAATGACGAAGAGGGTATTTATATCGCTTTGCGGAATTTGCCCTTTCATCCACCAAGGGGACGGTAGCCAGTGTATGACGCTGCTTCGGCGAAGAACTGCTCCTGCCAAGAAGACCGTGTCAAGGAAGGCCATCAATGCAGCGAGGAAAGCGGCTCAATGACAAGAGAACCACACCAATCGGGCCAGAGGAAGACTCTGCGCAGAAAGAAACGGCATCCATGTAATTTGGAATGATACAGTTGCACGGCAGCAAGGAAAACACGGCACTTGTGCCAGAAGGGAGGAGTCCATGAACGTTAGAAAACCTGTAGACTACAGCATCATGTTTGCGGAGCTGGATGTTTTGATGGCGGCTGAGAAGCCGCAGATGGAGCTGTACCAGGAAATCGGCAAGCTGGTCAGCACCAGGCCGGAGAAAGGCGCCGCTGTCGCTGCCGCCAGCTATATCACTAAAACTTATCCTGACGCTTCCGGCTTCTCCCCCAGGAACCTCCGCCGGATGCGGGAGTTTTACCGGGCATATGAAAATGCGCCGGAGGTCCTGGCAGAAGCCATGACCATCAGCTGGACACAGAATGTTGTCATTTTGGAGAACTGTGAAACAGCTGAAGACCGCAGATGGTACATTGCCGCTGTCCGGCTTTTTCATTGGACTAAGGCCGAACTCTTGGAGAAAATATCTGAGGGGATCGGCGAGAATGATTCACTTCCCCTCAGTTCCATCGAAGCTGCAGGGGACGAACATCCTCTTTATAACATAGATGTTTCAAACATGACCGCACCGAAAGGCAACGCTCAGGCGAATTTCTCTCGACTTGCAAGCCCGGCTGTGATATACTGGACAAAACAGCAATCTCAGGACTGGCGGAAGGATGGTGTGGAAGATGCCAGCATTCAAGACCAACGTTGTGACCGGCCCTGCCCTGCTGGCTCTGTCCGAGAATGTCCGGGGCTGGCAGAAACGGGACTGCTGCCGCCAGTTGAGCGCCTATCTGCACAGCGCCGGGTGCGACCGTGTCTGCCTTCTCTTCGGCCTCCGGCGGACTGGGAAAACAACACTGCTCCGCCAGGCTGTGCTGGACATGACTCCCGAGGATGCGGCAAAAACGGCCTATGTCAAGGCCACAAAACAGGACACGATTGCGGACCTGAACCGGGACATGGAGCAGCTTCGTTCCCTGGGGTTCCATTATGTGCTTCTGGACGAAGTTACGCTGATGCGGGACTTCATCGACTCTGCCGCTCTTCTATCCGACATCTACGCCGCCCAGGGCATGAAAATCGTCCTGTCCGGCACGGATTCCTTGGGGTTCTGGTTTGCGCTCCACCAGGAGCTCTACGACCGGGCGAAGATGATCCATACCACCTTCATTCCCTATCGGGAGCACAGCCGTCTGCTGGGGATCAGCCAGATCGACGAGTACATCCGTTACGGCGGCACACTACGGGCTGGAGAATTGGCCTTCGACGACGCGGAAGTGAATGCCGAAGATGCCTCCTTCCGGGATGACGAGTCCACCCAGCGGTATATCGACACCGCCATCTGCAGGAACATCCAGCATTCGCTGGCTTGCTGCGAGGACGGCGGTCACTTCCGGCACCTGCGTCCGCTCTATGAGGCCGGGGAACTGACCGGAGCCATCAACCGGATCATTGAGGACATGAACCATGCCTTTCTGGTATCTGTTCTGACCCGTGATTTCCTGTCCCATGACTTGGGACTGGCGGCAAGGAATCTTCGGAAAGAACGTGATTCTGAGAAACGGACCACCGCTCTGGACGAGATTGATACAGAAGCCGTCACCAAACGACTTATGAATATTCTGGACATCCGTAACCGGCAGGAGCAAACTGTTCCAATTTCTAAAGTCCATGTGGCGGAAATCAAGGAATACCTTGCCGCGTTGGACCTCATCATTGACTGTCCCATCGAAACGACCGCGCCGGACAGTGAGCCGGTGGAGCATGTCCTCTTCGCCCAGCCAGGAATGCGTTACTGCCAGGCTCAGGCGCTTGTCCACGCTTTGATGAAGGACGAGCTGTTTGCCGGTCTGAGCGAAAAGGAACGGGAGAATATCACCAGCCGAATCCTCGAGGAAGTTCGGGGACGGATGCTGGAAGAGATCATCCTGCTGGAAACCTCCAAGGCCCTGAGCAGCCGGTATAAGGTCTGCAAGCTCCAGTTCGCCAGCGGGGAATTTGATATGCTGGTCTATGACCGGGAAGAGAACTGCTGCGCGGCGTTCGAAATCAAGCACAGCCGCCAAATGGTCCCCGAACAGGCCCGGCATCTGCGAGACGCTGAAAAATGCGCGCTTACGGAACAGCGGTTTGGAAAGCTGGTGGACAAATATGTCCTGTACCTTGGGGATTCTCGGGGTTCTGCCGATGGAATCCTATACCGCAATGCGGAGGAGTTCCTGAGAGGACTCCCCTCGATCCAACTTCGGATGGACGGAACGCCCTCTAACCACTCTGGTCCCAGGAGGACATGATGTTATTCGGTAAACGCAGGAAGCCACCCGCTGCCGACTATGATAAGGCCGGAAAAATTCCCGTTATCCGCTCCAGCATCTGCACGGGAGAACAGGTGGCGGGCTTTAAGGATGCCGTCAGCGGAAAATTTGAGGAGCTGATGCTGCTCCGGAACGCTCAGGATTTTCAGGAGTTTCTCCACCAGTATCAGGTGGAGGAAACAGCGATCAAGCGAGAGTGGTGACGTTCTATGGGACATCGGATCCTGTGCTTCGGCGACTCCAATACCTACGGCTACGACCCCCGATCTTATTTGGGCGGACGTTACCCGGAGTCCGTCCGTTGGACGGGCCGGCTGAAAGCGGAGGGGTGGGAGATTTTCAACGAAGGTGAAAATGGCCGCTCCATCCCCAGGCTGGATTGGGAAATTGCGGCAGTATGGCAGACTCTTCTTCGTACCAATGCAGAAGCCCTGGTGATGATGCTGGGGAGCAATGATCTGCTCCAAAGGCCCGGAATCACCGCTGAGATCTGCGCCAGACGGATGGAGGTATGTTTGACGGCTGTGCGGGAAAACACTCCGGCAGCTCTGAAGCTCTTGCTGGCAGCCCCTCCTCCCATGGAGCTGGGTGCCTGGATTCAGGGCACACGGCTTATCGAGGAGTCACGCCGGCTTGCCGACTGCTATGAGGAGTTGGCTCAGTTACTGGATATAGGCTTTGCCAATACACGGGATTGGGGAATCGGACTGACCTATGATGGAGTTCATTTTTCAGAGGAAGGGCATAAGACTTTTGCAAAAAGAATGTCAGAAGCTCTGTTGGCATTATTTCAAAAAGATGATGATGTCGGATTTATATAATGTGCAAATGCAAACGATTTCCCGCTACATTCAACGTATATACGATAATAGTGAACTCGTTCCAAGTCAACTGCCAAGAAATACTTGACGGTTCAAAAAAATATGTGGAGCTTTAGGCCAAATGAAGGTCAGCCAGCTCGTCCCCTCAAAAAACGACAGGTTCGAAAGTGGGCGCGTTTGCCAAAAGCCCTGAAAACAATGTTTTCAGGGCTTTTTCATAACTTGCCGCACCATTTCCTAAACTTAAAAAGGAGAAATTTGTCATGTCTAAATACGCTGGAACGCAGACCGAGAAAAACCTGGAGGCCGCTTTCGCCGGGGAGTCCCAGGCCCGGAACAAGTACACCTATTTTGCCTCCAAGGCCAAGAAAGAGGGCTTTGAGCAGATTGCCGCCCTGTTTTTGAAAACCGCCGACAATGAAAAAGAGCACGCCAAAATGTGGTTCAAGGAGCTGGAGGGCCTCGGCTCCACCGCCGAGAACCTGGGCGCCGCCGCCGACGGGGAGAACTACGAGTGGACGGATATGTACGAGGGATTTGCCAAGACCGCCGAGGCGGAAGGCTTCCCGGAGCTGGCCGCGAAATTCCGGGCGGTGGCGGAAATCGAGAAGCACCATGAAGAGCGCTATCGCGCCCTGCTCCGCAACGTGGAGGCCCAGGAGGTCTTCAAAAAGAGCGAGGTCAAGGTTTGGGAGTGCCGGAATTGCGGTCACATCGTGGTGGGAACTTCCGCCCCGGAGATCTGCCCCGTCTGTGCCCATCCTCAGGCTTACTTCGAGGTTCACGCGGAGAATTATTGAGTACATAAGTGACAGCGGTATGGAGCAATGTTCCATGCCGCTCAGCTTGTCAAAAAAGTACCGCCTAAAATGGAGCGGAAAGGAAAAGAGCTACGAGAGAAACCCACCAGGGGTTTCTCTCGTTTTGAATCAAAAGGTTTTCAGACCTTCTTGAAGGTCTGAAAACCTTGCTCAGGCTGGCGAAAATCCTTTTTCGACAGCCTGAGCGCATCCTGCCTGGCCTACCTGCTCAAAGCTCCTCCAGGGCCGCGATCTCAACCAAAAGCTCCTGCTTTCTCTGATAGAACATCAGGTTCTGGTTGTGCTTAAAATACGCGTCACAGCCGAATTTCGAGATAAACTTCGCACAGTAATAGCGCACGGTCAGCTCTGTCACCAAAATCAGCATCTCCTGCCCGTCCTCAAAGGCATCCTCCACAAACTGAAATAGGTTCTCCAGCCGCGCCTTGATGTTGGCAATTCCGGCCCTGTGGGCCGACGCGGAGGCATCGTAGGCCGCCTTGATCTGCCGGAATGCCTCTTGGTTCTCCGAAACGCCTTTGCGGTTCAACGCATCCAAAATGTCCTCCAGAAAACGAATAACGTAGTTGTAGGAATAACTGGTTTCATAGTCAATGGAGTTCGCCTTCTGTCCCAGGCGCAGGGCCTTTCGCTCCGCGTCCAGATGCTTGTGCAGGACGGTCACATAGGAGGTGCCCACCTGGCTCAGCTGTTTTTTTACCTGCTTGAGGACCCGCAGATTTTCCAAAATCGCGTTGTCCGTCTCCACCGCCTGGCGTATCTCCCCGTTCACGGTGTCGATCAGCAGCCCCAGCAGGCTGAGCCGCTCGTCAAATCGCGCCGCCCGCGCCCGGTTCCGAATGGAGCCGGAGGCCGCGCCGTTCAGGATGTCCTCGATCTGATAATCGGATTTATATTTATTGTAGAGGTCGTAATAAACCGCGAACTCCCGGGCCACGGCGGGATTTTGCAGGTATTGGGCCGTGAGTTTCTGGTCCACGGTCAGGCCATGGCGCTCGTAGAGCTTGATCATCTCCGAGAGATCCTCCCAGCCCCGGGCGGTGACGAAGCTCTTGCGGTCCACCGTGGTCTCCACGATGTAGAAATAATTCTTCTTGATTTCCAAAAACGTCAGAATCGACCCGTGGATGCCCTTTTTATAGGCGTATTCCTTCCAAACCTCATAGTCCGGCTCCACGTCCACCCGTTTCAGCCGGTCCCAGGTGACGATATCAAATTCCCGGACGGATTTGTTATACTCCGGGGGATTCCCCGCCGTGACCACAATCCAGCCCTCGGGAACCCGGTGGGTGCCAAAAACCTTGTACTGCAAAAATTGCAGCATGGAGGGGGCCAGGGTTTCCGAGACGCAGTTGATCTCGTCCAGAAACAAAATCCCCTCCCGGCAGCCGGTCTCCTTGCGCAGCTTATAGACAGAGGCGATGATCTCGCTCATGGTGTACTCGGAGATGCTGAACTCCTCCCCGTCAAACTCCTCTTTCCGGATAAAGGGCAGGCCCAGGGCGCTCTGGCGGGTGTGGTGGGTCATAGAGTAGGAGACCAGGCCCACGTTCAGCTCCTGGACAATCTGCTCCATGATGGCGGTCTTGCCGATGCCGGGGGCGCCGATCATGAAGACGGGGCGCTGGCGTTCGATGGGGATGATGTAGTTTCCAAACTCGTCCTTGGAAAAATAGGCCGTGACGGCGTTTTTGATCTGTTCCTTCGCCTCTTTGATGTTCATGGGAAACCTCCGGTTTACAGTTTGTAGGTTTTGTCAGTATCCGCCGCGCCAAGGAATTGGTGGCCGTACTCCAGCACCGCCGCTTTGGCGGCGGCGTTCTTTTGTTTTTCGCACTCCTCCAGAAGCAGATCGATATCCTTCTGGGGAATCATCTTTTCCGTGAACATGAGCTGCAAAAGCGCCTCGTGCCGGACAGCATCGGGATAGAGCTTTTTCTTATTGCCCTTGATGTACTCGAGATACTCCTCCTTGATCTCCTCGTCCAATTCCATGCCGTCCAGATACGCCTTGGCAAAGCCGGCGCACGCGCCGGGCTTGTTCTTCGGAGCAAACTCATCAATGGGGATATGGGGCGCGATGATTGCCGGGCGGCTGTCCTCAAATGCGGACTTGTCGATCTCCTCGACGCTCTTTGGAATGGTCACGCTCTGAAGGTTTGCACAGTCCCGGAACGTGCCGCAGCCGATTTCCGTGACACCCTCCGGAATGACCACGTTCGTTTCTCTCCCCTGGTATTTGATCAGAAAATGGTCCACAACTGCAAACTCCCCCAATTTTTTGAGCCATAGGGTGTTCTCGAAAAGCGCAAGGGCGATCCTTGCGACGCATCTGGGGATGGCGACATTGGTAATGTTGGGGGAATTATAGAATATGTCATGCTCAATTCCTGGCGCATCCTCCCGGTCTTGAAACGTCACGCTGGTCAGGTTCTCACATTCGCAGAAAGCACTCTCTTCAATCGACTGGACGCTCTTTGGGATGGTTACGCTTTGAAGGCTGGATTCCCCGAAGGCATAGAATCTGATTTTCCTCACACTCTCCGGGATGGTCACGCTGGCCAGGCCCTCGCAGCCGGTGAATGCCTGGTTGTCAATTTCCTTCACGCCCTCCGGGATTACCACATCGCCGCCGGGACCCTTGTATTCCGTCAGAACGCCCTTGGGGGAAATGTCAAAATCCGGATCGATGTTTATGGGAGTTTTCTTCCGAGGTGCCGCGGTCTTGCGCGTTTGCGCCGCTTTCTTCACGGGGGCCCCAGAATCCAGGTAACGGGCTTTGTATTCCATAATTTTCTCTTTTGCTTCACCACTACGGTCAACGACTGACGCCATTTGTGACATCCACTCTATATCTGCCGGTTTCACCGCCCCTGTCTCAAAGAGAAAGCGGAGTGTGTCGTCGTCCCCAATGGTTGAATAAGACACAAGGTTCTTTTTCTGGCTCTTGATATACCGGAGATTCTGCGCTTCCATCTCTTCATCCATCTCCATATTCTCCAGATACGCTTTGACAAAACCATGAAACGCTTTCTCTTTGTCCCACTTTTCCAGCTTTGAAATGGGGAAATTAGGCATGATCAAATCAGAACAGTAGGAAAACGCCGATTTGCCGATTTCCTTCACTCTCCCTGGAATGGTCAAATTTTTCAGACTCTTACAGTCGGCAAAGGCATACCTGCCGATCATTTTTACACTCTCGGGGACCGTAACCTTCCGCAGCTCCGTACAGCCGCGAAAGGCAAAGCCGCCGATTTCCGTCATACCCTCCGGGATGGTTACGCTTTTCAGGCTTTTGCAGCCGTAAAAAGCACGCTCTCCGATTGCCTTTACGCCTTCCGGGATCACCACATCCCCGCCGGGGCCGTTGTACTTGGTCAAAACGCCCTTTTTCGTAATGACAAATTCCTGCTTAGTTTTCATGATAAATGCCTCCTATAAAATATTGTTTAAATCTCATCCTGCTGCAGCACCAGCTTAATGGCCCACACGGGCACCTCCGGCTGGCCGTATTCGTCGTCGATGAAGACGAAGGCCGTGTCATACTCCGGCTTCTTCTCCGGGAAGTCTCCGTACCCGTCGGTGAAGTAGATGAGGCCCTTGAGGTTGTCAAACTCCCCCTTCCGCCGCAGCTCGTCCACATACCGGAACACCGGGCGGAAGTCCGTCCCTCCGAAGCCCTTGAGCTCCATAATCTTGAGATACGCCTGGAACTCCTCCCAGGAGGTGACCTTGTGGTCCTCCTGGATTTTCGCGTCACACTGAACGATATGGACGTTGATCTTGCTGAAAAAGCTTTCCTGCTGGGCCAGTATGTTATAGGTTTTCGTCAGGAAGGTCTGCACCAGCTCCCCCTGGACGGAACCGGAGGTGTCGATGGCAATAACAAAATCCTTGATCTTTCGGACCTCCTTGTACTCCAGGGGCTCAATGAGGGGGATATTTTCATAGAGCTTGAGCCCATAGGTATAGAAGATATAGTCAAACTCGTCGTCATTGATCTGCATATCCTCCCCCAGGACGGCGAATTTCCGCAGAAAGTCCGAGTAGTCGTATTTCTCCCGGTTGACCTCCTGGACGTTTTGGAGGAGGTTCGCGGCCCGGTCTCCCCAGGAGAGCTGGGAGGCGGTTTCCAAATCCACCTGTATTCGCCGGCTGATGGCCTGCCACTCGTCCTGGAGGCCGCTGTCCGCCGCTCCGCCCGCCGCTCCATCCGCCGCTCCATCCGCTGAAATTTCAACGGTCACAGAGCCGGACGAAACAGCCTGACCTGTGGGACCACTATCCTGCCCGGCAGTCCCGGACAGGGCCGGTACCTTCTGCTCAGGCGGCGCGTACCAGGGGCCGTGCTCGTCCCGGCAAAACAGATCATGAAGGCGCTGGTACTCCCCCGGAGACGGGGGCTTGTCCGTGAAGCGCTTGTACAGCCGCTCTGCCGTCAGCTTGCCGCCCTGCTGCAGCGCCGCCAGCTCCTCCGCCATGGCGGAGCCGGTCAGCGTCTCCAGCTGTTTCATGTTCAGCTCATTCAGGATGCCCTCCACCGCAATGTCGCAGGACAGGTCCCAGAGATCGTGGTTGATGGAGGGGTTTACAAAGGGATGGCTGAACACGCAGTGGAAAATAGAGTGGAGGCAGCTGTGGTTCAGCTCCCCGCCTCCCTGCTTGTAAAGCGCAAAGATATAATTCGGGTTGAAGCGGAGATATTTCCCGTCGATACCCAGGGTCTCAATGTCCCCCGCTTTCAATTCCGGCTTGCACAGGGCCAGATCCAAAAACCGGAAGGCCACCAGCAGCTCATTCCGGGCGTATTTCAAAATCTGGACCGCCAGCTCCTCCGCCCGCTGTTGTCTTTCCATGGCGTCCTTCCTCTCTTACAGTTCGTAATCCGTTTCCGTGATGCCGATTTCCGCGTTTTTATAGTTCAGCAGGTAGCTCAAAATCTCCGGCTTCCGGGCGGAGTTCGCCAGCTCGATGAGCCCGTCAACGTTCTCCCCGGTAAACACCTTCAGCTCCGCCAGGGTGTTCAGGCCCGCCAGATCGTCAAACTCAATGACGGTTTGGAGCGCCCCGGCGGCGTTTTTTCGCAGCCAGTCCAAATACGCGTCCCGGTACAGCGGCGCCAGATAGGCGGAGGACTTCAGCCGGTCCGTGGCAATCAGGACCTGGTCCTTGAACTCCTGAATGGACGGAAAGAGGCTGTCGTAGGTCAAAAAGTCAAACACGCCGTCCCGGCTGGTGCGGATGCAGTCCAGATACTGCTCCCGCATACCGTTCCATCCGTATCCACGAAGCTCCGGAAAGTAGACCTCCGCCCAGCCCGGAGCGCTCTCCGGCAGCTCCAGGCGCAGGCGGGACAGATTTTCGCATTGGTGGAAGGCGTCCGCGGCCACCTCCCGGACAGAGGCCGGAAGCCGGACCTCCTTCACGGCGCTCCGGTAAAACGCCAGGCGGCCAATCTCCGCAACCCCCTCCGGCACCGTCACCGTCTCGCTCTTTCCAAAGGCGTGCATCAGCAGCAAGGACCCGTCCTCCTTCCGCTGAAGAAGAGCATCCTTCTGTACCAGGAAACAGGGGTTTTTCTTGGCAACCCGGACGTTCTGAAGGGAGGGCGGCCGGTCCTCCCCGGCGGCAAAGGCCCCCGTGCCGATGGACATAAGCTCCGTCGGAAGCTGGACGCTCCGCAGGGACGTCCCCCGGAAGGCCTCCGCCCCAATGGACCGGAGGCCCTTGGGAAGCCGGACGCCTCTCAGCGCGGCGCAGCCGTAAAACGCCCGGTCCCCGATTTCCCGCAGGGAATCCGGCAGCGTGACGGAGCGCAGGCCGCAGCAGTTTTCAAAAGCGCCCCGGGCGATGGCGGTGGTGCCCTCCGCCACGATGTAGCTGGCCTTTCTTTCGCCGTAGTACCAATCGGCGGAAAACCGGGAGCCGTAGACCCGGATCAGCGTTTTGTTTTCGCCGTCAATCTGGTAAAGTCCGTCGCCGTCCGCCTCCATAGGCCCGCCGGGGGCAACGCGCAGCTCCTGGACGGTATCGTCCTGGCCGAGGCTGTCAAAGCTCTCCTTCCCCAACTGCTGTAACGTGGAGGGCAAGACCACCAGACGGACGGGACAGCCCCTAAACGCCCGGTCCCCGATCTTCTCCAGTCCCTCGCTGAACAGGGCGCTGGACAATTGGCCGCAGTTTTCAAAGGCAGAGTCCCCTATGGCCCGGACCGCCTCGCCAAACTCCACCCGCCGCAGGGAGGAACCGGAGAAAGCCTTTGGCCCGATCTCCGTCAGCGTGGAGGGAAACACCACCTCCGTCAGGCCATCCAGCCCGCTGAACGCGCCGGGGCTAATCTGTTCCACACCCTCCGGAACGCGGAAGAAGCCCTCGCCGAAAAAGGCGTAAAGCACCCGGCCGTCGGCGGAGTACAGGCAGGGACCGCCGCTCTTGAAGTAAGGATTTTCCGGGTCGACGGTGATCTCCACCAGGCCCCCCGGACGATTGCACCCGCCGAAGCTGTCCGTATCCAGCGTCTCCAGCCTCTTGCCGATGTGAACCCGTTCCAGGGGCGCGTCCTTGAACAGCCCTTTCGGCAGAGCCTCCACCCGGTCGGGGATGTTGACCTCCCGCAGGGCGGTACAGCCGCTGAAGCTGGCGGCAAAGAGCCGGGGTACCGCGTTGGAGAGGTGTATTTTTTGCAGGTTCACGCAGTCCGTGAAGGCGTTTCGCCGGATTTCCCGAATAGTGTCGGGCATGGTGACTTCAATCAGGCTCCAGCAGCCCTTGAAGGCGCCCTCAAAAATACCATACACCGGGAAGCCCCGGATGGACGCGGGAATGGAAAGCCGCTCCTCGTGGCCGGTGTAGCCGGTGATGGCGACGCCTCCAAAGGAGGAAGTCCAGGTAAAGTCCCGGCTGTCCGAAATTTCCGGTTTCTCCGGTGGGGTGTATTGGTAAGCGGAACCCTGAAAGGCGCTTTCGGAAACCCAGGGACAGCCGCCTTGAAAGTTCACCTCCTCCAAAGCGGCGCATCCGGCGAACGCCCGATCCTCCACCAGTTTCAGGCCAGCGGGCAAAATAACCCGCCGCAGCCCCGTACAGCCCTCGAAGGCCGACGCGTGAATCTCCGTCAGGCTCTCCGGCAGGACCAGAGTCTCCAGTCCGGTTTGGTTTTGAAAGGCGCCCTGTTTGATAAAGGCAATGCCCTGGGGAATTTCCACATTCGCCCGGCATTCCGTGCCCCTCGCAACTCTTTCCACGAAAAACCTCCCGGGGGTTCCTCTGGTGCATCCCACCTCCAGCCCCTCCAGCTTTTGCACCGCGTCGTCGAAGGTTCCGTAAACCTTGGGATTCAGTCCCTGGTAATACTCTCTCAGTTTCGTGGCGGCGGCGGGGAGGAGTCCTGTGATGCAGGCCGTTTCTTTCTTCCTGGCGGCGAAACCGGCCGCTTTCGTGTCTGCCAAGACGCCAATTGAGCGGAGGTGTCGGATCAGCGTCATGCCCAAAAGCTCCTGGGCTTTTTTCTGGAGCGTTTTTAACGGACTCTTGTACTCCGGATTCTCAAACAGCAGCCTTCCGAAGGTATCGGGCTTTTCCCGGTCCCGGTATTTTTCCGTCAGCGCGTCCAGCATGGGCTGGAAGTCCTGGATGAACCGCCCGCCCTGGCTTCCGGAGGAGGTAAAGTGGCAGGTATAGCCGTTGGCTTCCAGAAACGCCTCGCGGCTCTCATAACCCAAGAGCGGGTAAACCTCCGTAATGCGGTTGGAAAGGCCCCCGTGGTCCCTACTAATCCCCCTGGGAATCACATGGTCCGGGTAGTATGCCTCCAGGTCGCGAAGGACGTTTTCCATTTTCTCTTTCAAACGATCTTCAATGGAGGCGTGATCCTTATCCGCCAGAACTCCGGTCTCACAGAGATACTGGATCAGCGGCATTCCCAGCACTTCCCGGTCCCTGCTCCGGAGCTCCCTCAGCGGCTCCTCATACTCCGGGTTTTGATAAATCAGCCTGCCAAAAGTGGCGGGTTTCCCCCGGTCCCGGTATTTCTCCGCCAGGGCGTCCAGCATGGGCTGGAAGTCCTGAATCGACAGGGCCTCCGGCATGGGCCGAAGTTCCTGGACCGGCGGGGCCTCCGGCACGGGCCGAAGTTCCTGAACGGGCATCTCTTCCGGGGGAGCGCAGTCAGCCGGGCAGGTAAAGCCGGAGGCGGTCAGAAACGCCTTCCAGCTCTCATACCCCAGAAGAGCGGAAAACCTCGTGACGCTGCGGAAGATGCCTCTGTATTCCTGCTCCATCTCCCTGGGAATCACGCGGTCCGGGTAGAGTTCCCCCAGGCGGCGGAGGACGGCGTCCGTTTTCCGTTTCAAAGCGGCGGAGGTCTCCGCTTCCCGCCCTTCGGCAATTCCGGAATCCGGCGCTTCCCCGGCGGTTTGCCGCTCCATTTCCTCCGCCGGTTCTTTGGCGATGCTCCGGGTTTCCGTCTGCTCTTCGGGCCCTTCCGCCGGGCCCTTTCGCGCCTCCTCCGCAATCAGCCGGTCCAGGCGGTCCAGCTCCGCGTCCAGCTCCCCCAAAATGCCGGTGATCCGCACGCGCTTCGGCGGCTTGCTCTCGTCAGCGGCGCCCCCCGCCCGCTCCTTCGGCTTTTTTAAAAGCGCGGCCTTGTTCCGCGCCCATTCCGCCAAAAGCTCCTCCCTCCGGCGCAAGAGCGCGTCCCTCTTCTCCGTGAACGTCTTCATAAATCCGCCCTCCTTTATGCTTTTTCTGTCTTCTGCACTCTCTGTACCGGCGAGATCTCCGGAATGTCTTCATACAGCACCCCTTCGTTCTCCTCAATCAGCCGGTCGTTCACCTCCGCCGCCAGCGGCGTGCCGTGGACGATGCCGCGGAGGATGATGGCGTCCCGCCGCAAACGCGGATACAGCGGCGCATAGCCCGCGCACTTCAAAAGCCGCATCAGCTGTTCTCTCAGGCTCCAGCTTACAAACCGGTCCCCGTTCTCTTTCAGATCGCCGCTCAAATGGGGCCGGCTCAAAGGTTCGTCCCACAAATTGCCGGTGTTCTTCTTCATGGAATATTCTCACTTCCCCCAAAATTGCAGCATACTCAATATTATTGTACACCCTTAAAATGAAAAAAGCCATATGCCCGCTGCATATGGTCCATGCTTTTTTTAAGGAGGCGGTCTTCTATTTACGCCGGGCTCTTCAGCGTCATTCAGCTGGAATTTGAAGGAGTCCGCCCCTCAAGGAAGGTCCTTGGGACGGTTTTCCAGTAACCCTCCTTACAAACGGCCCCAGGCGTAAATGTCACGCCTGGGGCCTCTCCTTTTCACCGGGCCAGTTCCTTCAATTTTCCATACAGCAGGGCGTTGGCCTGGGCGTCGCACCAGGCCCGGTGGGCGTCGGGCTGCTCAATGCCGAACACCTCGGACAAATACTCCAGCTTCACGTTCTCCCAGCCCTGGGCCTCCTTGAGGGTGCGAGCAAAGCGATACGTATCAAAGAAGGGGTTCTCCAGCCGGACCCCCGCCCGCCGGGCGGCGGCGTCGACGTAGTGGAGGTCCGACTGCTTGATGTTGTGTCCCACCAGCACGCTGTCCCCCGCGAAGTCCGCGAAGAGGCGGACGGCCTCCTCCGGTCCTGGCTGGTCTGCCACCATCTCGTCGGTGATGTGGGTAATGCGGGCGATGCGGGGGACGATCTTCCGCCCCGGGTTCACCAGCTGGGAGAAGGTCTCCGTGATCTCTCCGTTCACCACCCGCACCGCGCCGATCTCCGTAATCTCGGCGGGGGCGTCGCCGTTGGCGGCTCCGTAGGTGCCGCTGGTTTCCAGGTCGAAGCAGACGAAGGAGTCAAAGTCCGGCCGGGTAAGCTCCGGCATGGGCTGGGGGCGGTTGTCCTCCAAAACCTCGCAGTCCACCCCCAGCATGGACAGCACCTCCATCACCTGGGCCAGCTCCTCCGCGCCGCCGCTCAGGCGCAGGGTCAAATCCCCCTGGCGGTAGTCGGCGGCAGCCGGGGCGGCGGTCTCCGGCGCAGATACCGCCGTGAGCTGGCTCCGGTAATCGGCCAGGCCAGCTGTGGAGAGGTTTTCCAGATACCTTGCGGTCATGGCCCCGGTGTGGGGCCCGGCGGCGGCCTGGATGCTGTTGAGGTCCCAGGCGGCTCGGGTAATCTTCGCGTCCACAGCGGTCTGCCAGGTCTTGGGGGAGGTGGTCTTGTTCAGCCACTTCGCCTCAAAAAACGCGGGGCTGTTCAGAACCTGTGGGGCAAAACCGCCTAAGGCGCCGCTCCGCTGGAAAAAGTACACCTCAATTTCCCGGCGTTTCGCGGCCTTTTCCCGCTCCTCCATGCCGGAGACGAAGGTCTTGATCTCCTCCAGCGGCGCGTCCACCATGGCCAGCAATTCCTTGACCTGGGCCTCGAAGTCCTGATAAGGGGCAAGATACGCCTTTTTGATCTCCTTGCGCCGCTCGTCGATGTCCCGCCGGAGGCGGGAGAGCTCCTTTTTGTCGGCCTTGGCGTCGGCCAGGCGGTCCTCGGTGTAGACCACGCCCTCATAGCGGGTCAATACGGCGGTGAGGGCCGTTTTCAGCTCCTGAAAGTTGTCGATGGAAACCTGTCCCGGCTGCTGGCGGGACAAAAGCTGCAATTCATCCATGGGGAAAGCTCCTTTCTGACATCCTCCTGCTTTTTTGATAGATTTCCTCAGCCCCTGCCGGTCCGCCGGGCGATCTCTTCCAGCTCGTCCTCGTCCGCCCGGCGAATTTCGTCCGCGTCCAAAATCATGGCCCCCAGGCCGGAAAACGCCCCGGCGTAAGCCTCGTCCAGCAGCTCTCTCCGCAAAGCCTCCATGTCTCGTTCCATAGGGTCCTCCCTTCTCCGCCCTCGCGGCTTCTTTTCCTTCCATAGTACCATTTTCCAGAAGGAAAAACCATATCCCCGCTGCATAGCGTTTTGAAAATTTTTGGCTCCTATGCAGTTTGCATATGGTAAATGGCGGATTCGTATGGTATTCTAATATTTGAAAAACTCCCTGCGCACGGCTTGACTTCTCTTTCAAATCGTGCCGTCATCACTTAGTGGAAAAGGAACATTGTTATGTTGTATCTGACACGGGAGGACTCCGTGGAGCGCCTCCCCCTTTCTACGCGCACCAGCAACTGCCTGCGGCGGGCGGGCATACATACCGTGGGCCAACTTCTGGACTATCCGGAGGATGGGTGGAAGGACATCCGAAACATGGGGAAAAAGAGCACGGATGAGCTCACCAGCCTGACCGCCCGCATCCGCGCCGGGGACGGGTTCCTGGAGGTGGCCTCCAAGGCTGAAGCCCCAAAGCCTTCACAGGACTCGGAGACCCCGGAGAACCCTCCACTTCCCCGTCTGCCGGACATTCCGCTGCGGGAGCTGGGCCTGTCCGTCCGGGCGTACAACCGCCTGGACAGCATGGGCGTGCGCACTGCGGCGGACCTGTCCGACGCCACCATGGAGTCTTTGCTGGCGGTTAAGAGCATGGGGAAGAAGACCGCCACCCAGATCATGGAAAAGCTGGAGAAGTTGCGGGAGGAATTCTCCTCCCCAAGCTCTGGGGCAGCGGCCCCTGCCGGGGAGTCCGGCGAAGCGCTGTACCAACTGGTAAAGCGTCTGGCTGCGTTCACCAGTTTGTCCCAGGGGGACCTGCTGCGGCTGCTGGCCTCCTGCCGGGAGACCTCCCCCGCCGCGGAAGAGGAGGAACTTTTGGACCTGGCCTTCCAGCAGGGCCCCATCCGCCGGGAGGCGCGCCGGGCCATCCTCCGGCTGCTGGAACAGCACGAAGAATGGGTCAGCCTGGAGGAGCTGCGGCGGCACCTGCCTTCCGGAACCTCCCTCAAAACGACGAAGCTCCTTTTGGGGGACCTGCTGCGCCGGGAACAGATCACCTTGCAAAATAACCGGGTCCGCCGCCGCTGGCCCACGGTTTTGGAGTATGCAAAGCGCATACCCGATCAACGCCAGCGGGAGCTGCTGCTGGCCAGACTTGGCGGAGCAACTTTGGAGGAAACGGGCCAGCGCTTCGGCATTACCCGGGAGCGGGTCCGCCAGCTGTCGCAAAAGGCCCTGGCCGCCCGCCCCCGGCTCTACGAGGACCAATACCAATTCCTGTTTCATCACTATGAATTTTCCAGGAAGGAGTTCCTTCTGGCCTTTGACGAACCGAAGGAAACCTATCACTACCTGGAAATGGTGCGGCCCAAGGGGGAGCGAAGGCCAATCCGGGAGCTTCTGGAGGACGAAAACATCCCCATCCCCCTCCGGCGGCGGGCGGAACGGGTGGTTTATAAGCAGTATGTGACCATCGGCGGCGTCCGGGTCCTGAAAAAGCGGCCTGAGCTGACGGATTACCTGGTCCGGACCCGCTGCCGGGAAACCACCAGTATGGAGGAATTTCTGCAACTATATCAGGAAATGCTGGACTCCCTGGGATTGGGAGAAGACCCGTCCCTCGTTATTGAGGCCCGCACATATGAGAATAAATTCAATACCAGCAACCATCTGCTGTGGATACAGGGGCGGCGGTTCCGTTATTATCCCATCCCCGAGCAGGACTTCGCCCCCCTGCTGGAGACTCTGGACCTGGAGCGGTACGAGGACATGGAGATCTCCACTTTAAAGCTCTTCCGGGACTATCCGGAGCTGATGAAGGAATACGACATCCGGGACGAGTACGAGCTGCACAACCTCCTGAAAAAAATATGGCCCAAAGACGGCGGCCAGGTCCGGTTCAAGAAGATGCCCACCATTGAGATCGGCACACCGGACCGGGACCGGCAGGTGCTGGATCTGCTGCTCCAATACGCTCCGCTGTCCAACACCGAGCTGGCCCAGCGCTATGAGGAGGCCTATGGCGTGAAAAGCGCAACCGTCCTGGCAAACTATTTCTCCTGTATTGACCCCTATTTCCACGGAGGCGTCTACCGGATTGACCAGCCGCCGCTGCCGGAGGAACAGCAAAGCCGTATGGAGGCGCTGCTGACCGGGGATTTCTACTCTATGACGGAGCTCCGGCAGCTTTACCGGCGGGAGTTTCCGGACAGCGCCCCCGGAAGCCTCAATCCCTTTGTGCTGAAAAGTCTGGGATTTCACCCTTACGAGCGCTATGTGGTATCGACGCGCTATTCCGGCGCCACCGATTACTTCCGCCATCTGCTGACGGACACCGGCGTCGTTGATATGACCCGGCAGAATCACCGCTACACGGACATCAAATCCTACTGGGCTGAACTGAACGACCTCAAGGCCCGGAGGGAAATCGTGGAGTTTCTTCCCCTTCAATACATCTCCCTCCGCCGCCTTCAATCCAGCGGCGTGGACGCCGAAGCTCTGGAGGATTACGGTACCGCCGCGTGTGTCTTCACCCGGCCCGGCGAGTATTTCACCGTCGCCTCCCTCCGGCGGGAGGGTTTCTCCCATCCCCTGGACGACCTGGGCTTTGACGAGTGGTTCTACAGTTCCCTGCTGGCGGAGGACCCGCGTTTCTCCTACCGCCGCATGGGCAAAAACCGGCTGTTCCGCCCGGGGCAGGAGCCGGTTTATCTGGCGGATTTCCTCCGCTGGCTGGTGGAGGCGGAACCCCTGGGCTACTTGGACATCTATGACCTTCAGCAGAAGCTGGAGCGGCAGTATGGGATATCCTTACCGCTCTACAAACTGACGGAAGTGGTCCAGGGCTCCGAGCTGTATTACGACACGATTATGGAAACGGTGTATATTGATTACGACACATATCTGGAGGAGATTTGACCATGACGGATTTACTGCGAAACGGCCTGTCCCAGCACGCGGTGCAGGAAACCACCCTGGCCCGGAAACTGACCGTAGACGGCGCCACCGAGGCCTATCCGGTGTACCGGATCAAGCTGGACCAGCTTTACTACAACGACCAGAACGACCGCATTGCCACCTGGATCAGCCAGTACCGGGCCCAGCACGGAGGACGGGCCCCGGAACCGGCGGACCGGGAAAACTATAACCAGATCATCGAGGGCTTTCTTGTGGAGAGCAATCCCGACGCCCTCCGCAAAACCAAGGCCAACATCAAGCTGGTGGACCAACGGGAACCGGGCGTGGTGCTGAACGACGGGCGGATCATCGACGGAAACCGGCGCTTTACCTGCCTCCGCCAGCTCTCCGCCGAGGACACGAAATTCGGCTGGTTCGAGGCCGTCATTCTGGACCGGAGCATCGAGAACAGCGCCAAACAGATCAAGCTCCTGGAGCTCTCCATCCAGCACGGCGAGGAGGGCAAGGTGGACTACGACCCCATTGACCGGCTGGTGGGCGTGTATCACGACATTCTCGAAACCGGGCTGCTGACCCCAGAGGAGTACGCAAGAAGCACCAGTGAGAGCGTCACCGATGTGAAAAAGCGGATGGAGCTGGCGGAGCTGATGACGGAACTTCTGGAGTTCATCAACGCGCCGGGGCAGTTCCACATCGCCCGGGACTTAAAACTCTACTCTCCCCTGGAGGAGCTTCAGAAGCTCCTCAAAAAGTGCCGGACGGAGGACGAGAAGGAGGATTTGAAAAACAGCGTCTTTGTCAACATCCTCCTGCGGCCCGCCGGGGACATGACCCGCTTCATCCGGGGCTTTAAGAACATCATGGGCAGCGAACAGCAGGAGGACTTCCTGGAGGAACAGCGGGAAATTGCCGTCGAGATCATCGACATCCTCCCCTCGCCCCAGGAGATGAGCACACAGGCCATCCGGGATAAGATCCGGACCCGGGAGGATTTGAGCGGCGCCCTGGAACAATCCATGGACAAATACCTGCTCCGGGCAAAGAAAACGGAAACCCGAAACCGGCCCATTCTGCTGGCGGAGAAGGCCACCGGGTTTCTGGAGAGTATCGACGTGAACATTCTCTCCCGCCTGGGGGACAGCGAGCTTCGGCGCCTCCGGCGGCAGCTGGACCTTTTGGCGCGGGCGGCGGATGAAATTCGGGAAAATCTGCCCCAATAAATGCTCATTACTTTACAGGCTATCACCATACTTAACCGGGAACATCAGGAGGTTTTTTCATGACCGGCTGGTTTTTAGACTACCAAAACGCCGCCCTGACCCTCCAGCTTCCGCCAGAAGAGGCGGAGGCTCTGCCCTACAGCGCTTTTTATAAACTCTCCCTCCGCCGCTATATTGAAAAGCAGGAGGGCGGCCTGTTCACCGGCAAGTCCGCCCTGACCCACCTGGACTTTCAGCGCATCATCGGCCTGTGCCAGACGGAATGCACCAAACGAAACGTGGTCCTCACGGTCTCCCCCGCTCTGGCGGACTATATCCAGAACCGGGGCAACTACCTGGAGCAGCGGTTCCGCCTGGGCGTAGAGATCAAAAACCGGGAGGAGAAGCTGCTCCCCCGATTCCGGGAATACCAGTCCGTGGTGAACGCCGCCATGGCCCGGCCCCTGCGGGAACGGCAGATGTGGGACTCCTTCTTTCTCTTTGCCATGAAGCGGGCGGCCAACTTCTCCGTCCCCGGCTCCGGTAAAACCGCTTCTGTGCTGGGGGTCTACGCCTGCTTGAAAAGCCGGGGGCTCATCAAGCGGCTGGTGGTGGTCTGCCCCAAGAACGCCTTCGGCTCCTGGATGGACGAGTTTTTCCTGTGCTTCACCGGAAAGGAGTCCTTGCGGGTCCTGAATCTCCATGGCCCCGGACTGTCCACACCGGCGGCCCGAAGGGCGGCGCTGCGGTATGACACCGGGAATGTAAACCTGATTCTGGTAAACTATGAATCGGTGGGCAACGTGCTGGAGGACCTGCTTCCCCTGGTCCGGTCCCAGGCCCTGCTGGTTTTCGACGAGATCCACAAGGTCAAAAAAGTAGGCGGGGAGTACGCCTCCGCCGCCCTGGCCCTGGCGGAGCAGTCCGTTTACCTCACCGCCCTCACCGGAACGCCGGTCCCCAACTCCTACCTGGACCTCTACAATCTGCTGCATATCCTGTTCCCCAACGAATACGACGAGTTCTTCGGTTTCTCCGATATGCTCCTCCGCCGCCCCACCCTGGCGGAAGCGGCGACGGTCAACCACCGGCTCCAGCCCTTCTTTTGCCGGACGAGCAAAGAGCAGCTGGAGGTCCCCCCGGCCCTGCCGGACCAGATTCTCTCCTGCCCTGCCACCGAAGAGGAAAACCGGCTGCTGGAACTCTTGGTCCAAAAATACCGGCGAAACAAGCTGGCCCTGTTTCTGCGAATTCTTCAGATGGAGAGCAATCCCCGGCTTCTACTCCAGCGGCTGGACCTCCAGGATTTCCGGTATCTGCTGGACGACAAAACCCCGGAAGAAGACACCGGCCTTGACGGCTGCGGCCAGGAGGCCCGGCGGCTGATCGAAGCCTGTCCCCCCTCCGAAAAGCTCCGCCGCTGTGTTCAGCTGGTGGAGGGGCTGGCCAAAGAGGGAAAGCCGGTGATCATCTGGTGCGTCTTTTTGGACTCCATCCACACCCTTTCCGAAACTCTGGAAGCCCAGGGAGTCTCCACCCGTTGCATCTATGGCGCGGTGCCTCTGGAAGAGCGGCAAAACATTTTGCAGGACTTTAAATCCGGGCGTTTCCAGGTGCTGTTGACCAATCCCCACACTTTGGCGGAGTCCGTGTCCCTGCACAGCGTCTGTCACGACGCCGTCTATTTTGAGTACAGTTATAACCTGGTTCACCTGCTCCAGTCCAAAGACCGCATCCACCGCCTGGGGCTGCCCAAGGGGCAGTATACCCAGTACGTCTTTCTCCAGACGGAATACCGGACGGAGCACGGCCTCTGGTCTATGGAGGGGGTTGTCTACCAACGGCTCTTTCAAAAAGAGCAAACCATGCTGGAGGCCATCGGCCGTCGGACGCTGGAGGTGCTGCCCACCAGCGAGGAGGACCTGGAGATGATTTTCAAGCCGCTGTTTCAAGAAGGCTCCGCCGCTCTTTAGGCGGGCGCTGTAAGTTTATGGATGAAGGGCACGGCGGAACGACTTGTCCGTCCTGAAATCCTTCCTGCTGTCTTTGAACCTGCCGGCCGGAATGCAGATTGCGGAGCACCGTTAAACGGGGGTGAACATCGCCTCTCCCATATAGTTTGTCTCGCCAGTAATCGAAAGACGGGCGGCCACAGCTTAGTGTGGCCGCCCTCTTCTATTTGAGTTGAGAATCCTCTTTACCTACAGGATGAGCCGATGTCAGCCCAGCATGGCCTCCTTGGCCTTTTCAATATCCTCCGCGTCTTTCATGGGGAAGAGAACATTTGCGATAATGGCGACTATGCAGGTGGCCGTCACCGCGTCGTTGAAAATGAACCGGATGAAGCCGGGGAGCTGGGCCACGGCCTCCGGGTGGGCGGGCACGCCGATGCCGAAGACGAAGGTCAGACCCATGACCAAAATATTCCGCTCACTAAACCCCGCCTTGGCAATCATTTTGATGCCGTTGATCAGGATCATCCCGAAGACCGTGATGATGGCCCCGCCCAGGACGGCGTTGGGAATGGCGGAGAAAAGGGCCCCAAGTTTTGGAAAGAAGCCGGAGATCATCAGGATGAAGGCCCCGGTGGCAATGCACCAGCGGTTCACCACCCTCGTCATGGCCACAATGCCCGCGTTCTGGCCAAAGGCCGTGTTGGGCAAGGCGTTGAAGAGCGCGGCGGTGGTGGAACCCAGGGCGTCCGCCAAAATGGCGCCGGAGGTCTCCCGCTCCGTGGCCTCCCGGTCGAAGCCCGCCATGGTGATGCCGGAGGTGTTGCCGATGGTCTCCAGGCCGGAGGTGACAAACAGGGCGGCAAAGCTCATGATGGCGGCGGGCTGAAAGGCCAATTTAAACTGCATGGGCAGGGGCAGTCCGAACCACGCGGCCTCCGCAATGGGAGTCGTGTCCACCATGCCCAAAACAGCCGCCAGAACATAGCCCGCCACCAGGCCGATGAGGATGGCGGCGTTTTTCGCCAGCCCCCTCCCGAAGCGCTGGAGCAGAATGACGATGGCCAGCACGAAGGAGGCCACGGCCAGATTTTTTAGAGAGCCATAGTCCGCCGCCCCGGCCCCTCCGGCGAAGTAGTCCACGCCGATGCCCAGCAGGTTCACACCGATGGTCACCAGGGTGCAACCCACCACCAGGGGCGGGAAGAAGCGGCGGATGTACTTGTAGAAAAAGCCCATGAAGACCTCCACCAGGCTGCCCGCCAGACAGCCCCCCAGCACGGCCCCGATGCCTCCCGCCGCGCCTACGGCGGAGGCGGTGGGGACGAAGGTGAAGGAGGTACCCATAACAATGGGGAGCCGGGCGCCTACCTGGTATTTACTGCCCAGGCGGAGAGGATAGAGCTGAATAAAAGTGGTGAGGCCGGAGACAAACATGGCGCATTGGACCATGGTCACCGTGTCCGCCCCAGAGAGGCCGCAGACCCCGGCAATGATGAGAATGGGGGCCAGGTTTGAGGTGAACATGGCCAGCACGTGCTGGAGTCCCAAGGGAACCGCCGTGGAGAGGCTGGGCCGTCCGTCCAGCTCATAGACCATTTTCCGGTCCTGTTCGCGGGTGTTTTTTCGATCAGCGTTCATGCTGTTTACCTCCCGTAGCTCCGCGGAAGACCCTTCCGCGGAGTGATTTTAAAATGCACTCAGCGGTTTAAATATGTTTGGACACAGGCCCGGGCCTCCCGGACCGCCTTTTCCTCGTCCACGCCGGTGAGGCGGCCGTCCTTGACCACGACCCTGCCGTTTACCACCGTGGCGTCCACAGTTCCTTTGAAGCCCACGGTGCCAAGCAACGACTTGACGTCCAGATCCGCCCCCACCAGTTCCAGCCGGTCCCGGCGGATCATAAACAGATCCCCGGCCTTGCCAAACTCCAAAGAGCCGATGTCCTCCCGGCCCAGGACCCGGGCGCTGCCCCGGGTGGCGACTTTCAAAAGATCATAGCCGCTGGGGGCACGCTGGCTGGATGTGAGACGGTGGAGCAGGTAGGCCACCCGGAGTTCTTCCAGGAGGTTGGAACCGTCGTTGCTGGCGCTGCCGTCCACGGCCAGGCCCACGGGGACCCCCAGCTCCAGCATTTCGGGAATCCGGCACACGCCGGAGGAGAGCTTCATATTGGAGATGGGACAGTGGGCAACGCCGGTGCCCGTGTCCGCCAGCAGCTTCAACTCCGCGTCATTGAAGTGAATGCCGTGGGCGTACCATACGTCCGGGCCCACCCAGCCTAAGTCCTCCATGTAGGCCAGGGGGCGTTTGCCGTATTTCTCCAAAACATAGTTTTCCTCGTCCTTGGTCTCACACAGGTGGGTGTGGAGCCGGACCCCCAAGTCCCGGGCCAGCATGGCGGACTGGCGCAGCAGCTCCGCCGAGACGCTGAAAGGAGAACAGGGGGCCAGAGCTACCATCCGCATGGAGAGCGGGGCGGGGTCGTGGAACTTCTCCACCGCAGTCCGGCAATCCCGGAGAATTTCGTCCACGGTTTGGACCACGCTGTCCGGAGGCAGGCCGCCGTCTTTTTTACTCAGGTCCATGCTCCCCCGGGAGGCATACATCCGCACGCCCAGGGCCTCCGCCGCGGCGAATTGGGCGTCCAGCAGGGCGCCGGAGTTGCCGCCGGGGAAGACATAATGATGGTCAAAAACCGTGGTGCAGCCGGTTTTCAGCAGCTCCCCCATGCCCACGACAGAGCTGTAATAAACGGTCTCGCCATCTAAGTTTTTCCAGATCTCGTACAGTGTTTTCAGCCAGTCGAACAGCTCCATGTTCTGCACCTGGGGCAAATTCCGGCTGAAGGTTTGGTAAAGGTGGTGATGGGTATTGATAAGCCCCGGGTAAACCACACAGCCCGAGGCGTCCAGGATCTCGTCCGCCACTTGCTCCTCCGGGCCCATATAGGTGACAGCCCCGTCCTGAATCAAGATTCCGGCGTTTTCCAGCACGGTGTCCTGGTGGTCGCAAGTGACAATGGCCGCGGCGTTTTTAACCAAAAGACTGCTCATGCGCTACCTCCCAAATACGCGGGTTTCCGCGTGAGATCATACGGGCATGATAAGCGCATGAGCAGCCGTCCGGTGCGCACAGGGCGGCAGTATGGAGCGTTGCCGTCTTCCTTCGCCGGCGAGGGAAACACAAAAAGCCGTAACAAAAAGACTACAAGTTTCAGGGCAAAGCCCAAAACTTGTAGTCAACTGTTACGGCAGTTGGTAGAAACGCCCATCCAATCATGAACTTATACAAGCCAGTATTTACAATCGGCAGTATACGCAGGAAGGCGGGTCTTGTCAAGTAGGCATTTGTAAAATCCACAAAACAGCCTATTTTTACACCATAAACTTGTTAAGAACCCACAAAGAATTCGATAAAGAATTCGATCATGGCATACGTTGCTATGCTCTCGAATGTATTCTAAGCCTGGGCAGCTACAACAGCTTATACGCAAATCACCCGGCGGCAGACTGGAGGGATACTCCATACTCCAAGAAGCAACCGCCTAACAGAACGGCGATTTTTAATTTCCGCTCCATCATTTCTCCCCCCTTACACAGCATGGAAGGCCCACAAATTGCTGATCTGGGGCTCCAGCGTCTCATAGTCCCAGAGCATATTGCTCCGCTGGGTGCTGTTGGGGTCGTTGACGGTAAACTGCCCGTCTTTCATTCCGGTGATGACGATGAAGTGTCCGCTGGTGGTAAAATCCCCGGGGCCCACCACGCAGATAATGGGACGGCCCTCCCGCAAGGCACTTTCCATCTTGGACTTCATCAGAGGCAACTCCTCCCCCTCCACGCCGAAGTGGGAGGCGCCCCGGCTCATGAGGCTCCAGGCCGTCCCGGCGCCGTAGACGTAGTAGCCCTCCTGGCCGGCGTATTGAGCCACGGCATAGGGCGTAATGGCGCCGTCCCCTGTCAGTCCGGCCGCCACCATGGAAAGGCACGCCGGTCCGCAGCCGCTGACCACCACGGAGCTGGCTCCGTAATCCCCATAGCCCCAACGCTGGTCGTATTGCAGCAGGAGCGGGATTTCCCCAACCTCCACCTCGCCAATCGTATCAGCAAATACCTGCCCCTTCTTCTCCGGGTACTCCAACACGAAATCCAGCATATCCAGATTCCGGGACAGCATCTTCAGCAGATCCTCCGGGTAATCTTGATAATGATCGATCACGTCTTGGACCCTCGGCTCCTGGACCGCCAAACCCTGGAGCGCTTGCAAGGTCTTGCTGTCCAGAGGGAGCCGGATGACTTCCACCTGTCCGCTGCCCGCCGGTTCGGCCCCTTGATAGGCTGAATCATCAGGCAAGGGAGCGATCCGGCGGAACACGGAGAACATCTCCCGTCCAAGAACGATCAGTCCGGCAATGGCCAGCAGCCACAAAATGGCCTGGAAAAACCGTGCTCTTCGAATCTGCTTGCGCCGCTGCTCCCGGCGGAGGGCTTGTCTGGTTTCAAAATCAACAACCTGCACTTCCATCGTAACGTTTCCTTTCTCTTATCGGTTGGTAAATGGGAAAGCGCCTCTGTTGGGTTTGATTCTACCAAACAGAAGCACCGGATGCTTTAAGAGAAGGGTGTGGAATGATTAAGATTTTCCTAAGAAACAGCAAAGATTTTATGACGCCCCTCCGGGCAGCCGGACAGTAAAAGTGACGGTGCGGTATTCACTGTCCGCCCGGATGCTCCCGCCATGAAGAAGAACGATCTCCCTGGCAATGGCCAGCCCCAGGCCCGTGCCCCCTTTGCCGGTGGAGCGGGCCTGGTCCAGACGGTAAAACTTGTCAAACAGGGCCTCCAGCTTCTCCCGGGGGATGTCCGGCCCCCGGTTCTGGAATCGGATGATGACGGCCTGCTCCGCCCGTTGGGCGGAAACCGTAATCTCGGTGTGGGGGTCGCTGTAGGCCGCCGCGTTTTTCAAAATGTTGCCGAATACCCGGGCCAGCTTCTCGGCGTCTCCCCGGACCGTCAGGTCCTCGTCCAGGTGCAATGCCACCGAATTGCCCCGGGCCGCCAGCACCGGCGTCAGCTCGTCCGCCAGCTGCACCAGGAGGTAATAGAGGTCCACTGTTATGCTGGACAGCGTGATCTGCTGGAAATGGAAAAGTTGAATGTGTTGACCGTTCTCCACCTCTTTTCAGACTGGAATCATATGCAGTCTCACTTTTACTCTACGGATGGAGCCAAACCGGCCTCCATGCCACGCGGGTATTCCCCACGGTAAATAGCGCCCCTAAAAATCACAATTCTATCCAATCAAGGAGGGAATCCAAGTGGTCAGGAACGGGACGTAGGCAACCAGCAGCAACACCACCGTATTGACCAGAATCAGAGGCAACACGGCTTTGGATATTTTTTCAATGGACAAACCGCTGATACCGGAGGCCAGGTACAGGCAGGAGCCTACCGGCGGCGTGATAAGCCCAATGACCAAGGCGAAGCAGGTGTATACCGCCACGTGAACGGGTTCCATGCCCAGATCCGTCAGAACCGGGAGAAGAATCGGAGCCAAAATGAGCGTAGCCGGTGTGGCATCCATAAAAGTGCCGACCAGCAGCAAGAACAAGGTGATGATCAGAATCAAGATCACATAATTATCCGTAATGCTCAATAAGATGGCGATTACCTTTTGGGGAATCTTCTCGGCAGTCAGAATGTACCCAAACAAACTGCACGTGCAGAGAATAATCATACAGGAGCCCACTGTCTGCACACTTTCAAACATGATCTTCGCGATCTCTTTCAGCGTCAGTTCCCGGACCACCAGACAGTAAACAATGGCATACACAACCGCCAACACGGCGGACTCCGTCGTCGTCACAATGCCGGTGCAAATTCCTCCGATAATGATGATGGGCAACACGACGCAAGGCAGCCCCTGCCAAATGTAGCGCAGAGCCTGACGAAGGGTCAAATGCTCGCCTTCGGGTATTTTGCCCCGGTGCCGTTTGCTGAAACCCAGATAGAACACATAGGCCATTTGAGCCATTCCCAGTAAGATGCCCGGAAAGATGCCGGCCATAAAGATATCTCCAATCGAGACCGCAGTGGCCGCGCCGAAGCAGATAAACAAAAAGCTGGGGGGAATGATGGAGCCGATGCAGGAGGATGCCACGGTAATGGCACAGGAGAAGCCCTCCTCATAGCCCTCTCGCCGCATAGCGGGGATCATCAGTCCACCGATCGCCACAGTATCCGCAGAGGCCAGACCCTGAATACCGCCGAACAGCATACTGGCCAGTACGTTTACATACGCCAAACCGCCTTTAAACCGCCCCACAAAGGCCTTGGAGACGTTGACCAGCCGCAGGGTAATTCCGCCGGTATTCATAATGTCACCCGCCAGGATGAACAGAGGCAGCGCCACGTAGACAAAGGACTCCAGGGAGGTCGTCATTTTCTGGGCAATCATAGAGAGGGTCATACCGTTGGCCAGAATATAGGCCATTGAGCAAAGCCCAAGAGAAAACGCGATGGGAATGCCGATGATCATCAACAGGAAAAACAGCAAAAACATGACGCCCGCGCTCATAGGGACCCCTCCTTACCCAAAAGACTTTGCATAGAATCAAAGATTTTCTCAACGGCATACAGCGTCATGATCACCGCCACGGCGGACCATGCGCCATATTCGTATTTCAGTGGAAACGCCAGAATGGAACTGACTTTGTTCCAGGCCAGACGGATGATTTCCAGATTGCCCACAAAGGTAAGCGCGAAAAAGGCGATCATACACAGCTGTGCCACGATGACCAGCGCCGCTTGAAAACGGGAGGGCAGCCGGTCCACCAGCAAGGTCAAAGAGCAGATTTTCCCGGCCCGATACCCCATAGAACAGGAGAGGAAAATCATCCAGATGAGCATATATACGCAAACTTCCGTAGCCCAAGTAATGGAGTAATGAATGAAATAGCGCGTCACCGCCTGGGCAAAGGTCAAGGAGACTATCCCCGCCAGCAAAATCGTGGAGATAACGCCGCTGACTTTGAAAATTACATCGTTTATTTTCTTCAATAGCATGGTAACACCACCCGTCCGTTATTGATTAGAGTCGGGGCCGCACCGAACTGGGTGCCGCCCCGACCGATTTTCCTCTTGGCCGCTTTTCGATCAGCGAACGGAGTTGACCACTTCGATCATATCTGAAACGCCCTCAAACTGAGCGGCAATCTTCTCCCATACAGGGGCCACGGCTTCCACGTAAGGGGTCAGATCCTCCACCTCGTAAACCTCGATTTTGCCCTCTTCTATCCAGGTCTCCTTGTATTGCTGATCCTCGTCATACATGGTTTCCATGATGCCGGGCATCATCTCGTCGTAAATCCGCATGACGGTTTCCCTGGCAGAGGGGGACAGGGCGTCCAGCGCCTTTTGAGAGACAATGATACCGGCGGCGGAGGCGATCATATTGCACTCTGTGACATAGGGAGCCACTTCCGGCGCGGAAATCTCACTCATACCCGTATAAATGGGAATCCATCCGTCGCATACGCCGGTATTCAAACCGTTGTAGCAGTCCGCGTAGGGCATCGTGATGCCGATACCGCCCAGCGCTTCCACCGCGCCCAGCTGAGAGGCGTTGTCCATGGCCCGAATAATCAGGCCCTTGAAATCATCCACGGTCCGGCAGAGCTTTTTCGTGGTGTTGATGTTGCGAAAACCCTGCACTCCCGCGTAGTTCACCCAGATGCCGTCCGCCTGGAAGGACTGAAGCATGGCTTTGGCCTCCTCCGTAGCCATGAAGCGGTTATAGTGTTCCACGCCGGAAAACATGAAGGGCAGGTCCATCACCGTCCAGGCGGGGTTAAATTGGGCCAACAGGGAATAGGAGAGCTGGGCCACCTGAATATTTCCGGTCTGAATATTTTGGATGACGTCCGCCTCGGAACCCAGGGCCCCCTGGTAATAGGCCTCCACGGTTACCTCGCCGTTGGTCTCCTCCGCCCAGCGGTCGAACATAGCCACCATGGCGCGGGCGCCGTCGGTGTCCTCCAGCAGGTTGCAGGCCCATTTCCACACCACGGGATCACCGGCGGGGGCGTCTCCGCCCTCTGCCTGCCCGGAGTTGTTGCCGGAATTTGACGCGCCGCCGGAAGAGGGGGCCTCCCCTGTTCCACCGGAATTGCCGCAGGCGGCCAGGGAGAGAATCATCACCAGGGCCATCATCAGAGCAAATGCTTTTTTCATAGAAATCCTCCTAACAATTGTTTTCTGATTTTCCAGGTTCTATTTACACCTTGTGGTCTGACATACACATCAGGATGCCCCGTTTCACATCCTCTTTGATCGCATTCAGTACCGGAAGCATCAAATCCACCACGTTGCAAATCTCCGGTTGTTCAGACAGTATCTTGCGCAAGGTTGTGACGTAACGGTAGTGAAGTTGCGTACCAATATTCACCTTGTTGATTCCAAGGCGAATGGCTTTTTGAATGTCCTCTTGGGGAATGCCGGTTCCCCCATGTAACACCAGCGGAATCCGGACGGCCTCGTTTACCTCTTGCAAACGCCGGAAATTGATTTCAGGTTTTTCCTTGTAAAATCCGTGGGCGTTTCCAATGCCAACGGCCAATGAGGTGATGCCGGTCTGCTCCGCAATCCGCACCGCCGAGGGAACGTCTACCAAAAAGTCATCGCCGGTGTAGACGCCCTCCACGCTTTTGCCCTTGATCCGTCCGATTTCCGCCTCCACATCCACGCCCTTTTCCGCCGCCTTGGCGACAACCCGCTTGGCCGCATCGATATTTTCCTCCAGACAGCAGTGAGACTTGTCGATCATGACAGACGGGTATCCAGCCTCTATGGCGGCAAGGCAGACATCCTCCTCGAAGCAGTGATCCAGGTGGTTGATAACGGGAACATCCGCCTGGGCGGCGGCCGCGGCGCCCAGCTTGGCAAGACGTGTAACCCCATGGGTCTGAATCACCTGTAGATTTGACGCGATCATCACCGGGGAGCGGAGCTCCTGGGCCGCGCTGACAATGGCCTCCATCTCCCAAAGGTCTGAGTAGTTAAACGCGGGAATCGCGTATCCACCGGCGTCCGCCTGGGCCAGCAGCTCTTTCACGGCAGATTTTCCATATATGATAAAAATCCCTCCTCCTCCAAGCCGGACTCCCCGGAACGGGAGCGTGCGTAGGGTTGCGCGCGGCTTGGGTTGTTGACAAAATAGTATCATTTTTTTGATCGATTTTCAATATTTAATCTTGCATATAATTATAAATAATATTTTGTAACAATTAACAACAGCCTTGCGGGTCGAAACGAGAAATCATTTGTCAAATCACCGCCCAGAATCAGGACAGATAATTTTTCGGAAAAACTTTACTTTTGCATCGCACTATGGTATTGTAACAGTATAATCAAAAACGATTGCTTTGGGGAAGCTTAAGGAAAGGCGCGGGATGTGTATGACAAATCTCAACAGCCGGCAAGTGCAGATTCTGGAGCTGATCGAAGCCAAGTCCACGGTCTCTGTGAATGATTTGATTGAATCGTTTCAGGCGTCCCCCGCCACGATTCGCAAGGACTTGACGTATTTGGAATCCTTGAATTTGATCCGCCGCACCCGGGGAGAAGCGCATATCCAAAACAAAAATCTCATGCCGTTCATTCCCTTTCCCCTGCGCTCACAGAGCAACACCACGCAAAAGCGCCTCATTGCCCAGGAGGCCGTGAAACTGATTGAAGACGGGGACACCATTATCTTGGATGACGGCACGACAACACTGGAAATCGCCAGACTCTTAAACAATTTTCAGCATCTGACCGTGATCACGCACTCCTATGACATCGCCAATCTCCTGTGCGGAAATTCCGGTATTACCGTCATTCTCCCCGGGGGAATTCTTACGCCGGAGACCCGGTCCCTTTTGGGCCCCTATACGGAAAATTTCTATGCCACCATTGAGGCAAACAAATTCTTTCTCTCTACCACAGGCGTTCGCCATAACACTGGTTTCACCGTGACCAATCCGCTGGAGGCGGCGGTGAAAAAGAACGCGGTAAAGGCCTCCAGCCAGGTAATCGCCGTCTTTGACGCATCCAAATGGTCTCAGACCGCTATGAATCTCAGCGCGACGTTTCAAGATGTGGATATCATTATCACCAATTCCTCTACCACAATGGATAAAGATACGGAGGACGTGTTGGCTATGCACCAGATTCAGGTGATTTTAACGCCGTGACAAAAAGGCGTCTTGGGGGTTTCGTCCCACCAAGCGGTTGCTAACGAGAGGAATCCCTTTTGGGTTCCTCTCGTTATTTCTTTCCCTCCACCTTCAAACCGCACTTTTTTACTAAGACGGCGCGCGCCGTATACGCGGCACGCGCCAGGCTGTCGAAAAAGGATTTTCGCCAGCCTGAGCAAGTTTTCAAAACGTTTAAAAATGTTTTGAAAACTTATGACTGAAAACGAAAGGAACCCTTCCTGGGTTCCTCTCGTAACTCTCTTCCTTCCCGTCGGGGATGGTCTTTACGGTTTTTCCACACTCTGACGTGCGCCTCTCTTTCCCATTCCCCTATTTTATTCGTTTTCCAAAATGACCTTTCCCTTTACCGCCCCAGGCTGGCGGAAGAGGTCAAAGGCAGCGGAAGCCTCTTTCATTGGATAGCGTTTGAAAATCATGGAAGGATCAATTTTAAGTTGGCCAGTGGCCAGATAATGGGCGACTAACGTCCAATCCGGTCCGGGAAAGGGCGCGTTATAGGACATTCTGGACCCTACCAATGTGAGTTCCTTCAGATTCAAAGACTCCCAGAGACGGGGTTCAAAGGTAACCGGGACGTGAGGAAAACCAATAAAGCAAACCGTGGCCTTGCTAGCGGCCAAAGAGAAGGCCATCTGCATGGTTGCGGGCTGTCCCGCCACTTCAAAGAGCCAGTCAAATCCTCTCCCATCTGTCAGCGCAAGGGCCTTTTCCATAAAGTCGGGATCTGTGGTGTTGACGGTGGCGTCGGCTCCCATTCGTTCGGCCATGGCCAAACGGTCGTCGTCAATATCCAGTACTACCACCTTCGATGCGCCGAAAATACGGCAGAGTTGTGCGGTGAAAACGCCAATGGTTCCCCCGCCCAAAATCACCGTGGTGCCTCCGCCGGTATAGCCCGCTTTGCGAAGTCCGTGCATGGCCACGGTGCAGGGCTCGAAAAGAACGGCGGTTGTGTAAGGAACAGAGGGGTCATATTTCACTACATTTTCCTGGGGAAGCACGACATAATCGGAAAAAGCGCCGTTTTTTCGAGACCCTAAGAAACTGTAATTTTTGCAAAGGCCGTAATCTCCCCGGGCGCAATCTTCACATTTCATGCAAGGGAGCAAGGCGGCTCCGGCCACGGTGTCGCCGGCCCGGACGGAGGAGACGCCCTCCCCCACTTCAACAACATCTCCCGCAAATTCGTGCCCCAGCACAATGGGATAAAAGAAGGCGGCGTCCTCCAACACCCGGGGTACATCGGAACCGCAGATACCACAGGCCCGGACATGAACTTTGACCTCTCCAGGTCCCGTAACCGGCTCTGGAATTTCATCATAAACCAGTCGTTCCCTCGCATACAAAACGGCTGCACGCATTTGCTTTGTACTCATAGCACCTCTCCTATCTTATTGTTGTTTCCTGTTGATTTTGATTGTTTATAATCATATCATAGTGATATTAAAAAGGCAATGATATTTTATACAAGAAAAACGATTGTTTTTGTTAAATGCTCCAATTTTCTAATTTATATCAAAAATATGTGGACATCAAATAATCAGTTGTCGTACAATAATGATTACATACTTTTAAACCACACCTGACACATGAGGCTTAAGCGAGGAATTATGAATTATTTAATTGGTATCGACGCGGGGACTACCAACCAAAAGGTGATCCTCTTTGATGAAGAGGGTACGGTTGTCCGTCAGGCCAGCCGTCCCTCGCCGCTGACCGCCTCCCCCGACGGAACCGCGGTTTATGACGCCCACGCCGTATGGGAGCAGATTTGCGCACTGCTGAGAGAAATTACCTCCGAGGACGGCCATAGGCGGCAAATCGCCGGAATCGCCGTGACGGGAATGGCAGAGGCCGGCGTGCCGCTTTCCAAGTCGGGAGAAGCGCTTTACCCATTCATTGCCTGGTATGATCCCCGGACCGTTCCCTATACCGCCTGGTGGAATCAGCATTACGGCGCCGCTAACATTGCAGAAATTACAGGGCTGCGGGTCCAGCACATCTTTTCCGTCAACAAGCTGATGTGGCTGCGGGATCATCTGCCGGAGGTTTACAGGCAGATGACAATGTGGGCCTGCATGGAAGATTTCATCGCCTTTCGCCTCTCCGGTGTTTTGAAAATGGACACCTCCATCGGTTCCCGCACCATGATGATGGACCTGCAACGGCAGGACTGGTCTCCCGCTATTTTGGAAGCCGCCGGGATCTCCCCGGAGATTTTACCGGAATTGGTTCCCTCCGGCACACGGGTGGGACAGGTGACCACAGCGGCCGCCGCCAAGACGGGGCTCTTAGCCGGTACGCCGGTCTATGCCGGAGGGCACGACCACGTTTGCGGCGCTTTGGCCTGCGGCGTTTTGCGCCCGGGGGCGGTGTTGGATTCCTCGGGAACCGCCGAGGAGATTTTGGCCGCCTCTTCCGATTTTGGCCGGATTCAAACGCTGGGGGCGGAGGGCTTCAATGTGGGCCGTCACGTGGCTGCGGGGCGCTACTATATGGCCGGGGGGATTCCCGCCTCCGGCGCAGCGGTGGACTGGTTCCAAAACCAGTTCTCTCCGGAGCCCGCCAGCGACCGTCCGGCGGCGGAGGGACTTCTGTTTCTCCCCCACTTGCGGGGCGGCAGTTCCCCGGAACGAAACCCGGTCTCCCGGGGCGCGTTTTTGGGCATCCGCCACTTCCACACCCGGGCGGACTTCCAGCAGGCCGTGTATGAGGGACTGAGTTTCGAGTTTCTGCAAAGTCTCCTCCATCTGACCGAGGGCGCCCCTCCGGAAAAAATTATCGCCATCGGCGGCGGAACCAAAAACCGGCGCTGGATGGAAACGAAAGCCGATGTCACCGGTTTGCCCATTGAAATTCCCGCTATTCAGGAGTCCACCGCCCTGGGAGCGGCGCTGCTGGCGGGAATCGGCGCGGGAATCTACGCCTCGGCAGAGGATGCGGCCGCCCGCGTATACCGGGTGGGAACCACCATCCGGCCAAAGGAAGGGCTTCGCGAGGCATACGATCGAAAATTCTCCGTGTTTACGCAAGTGTATGATACCCTGCTTCCGCTGCACCAGGAACTGTCCCAGGTATGAGAACAGGGAGAACAGAAAGGAAGGCTCACCATGAATCCCATTGGCATTCAGTATCTCTACTGGAACACCGGCTGTCTGTCCGACGCTCTGACTTGGACTGCCGGGGCGGGAGCCGACGTTTTGGAATGCGGCACCATGGCGGTGGTGGAAATGTCTTCTGCCCAGCGAAAGGACTTTGGGCGGGAGGTCCGAAACCGCGGGCTCTCCCTGACGCTAAACGGAGGCGTTCCCGGCGCGGACCTGTGCGCCCGGGACCCGGAGCTTAGACAAAAAAGCGTCGCTCTGAGTTGCGAGGCGATTCAGGCCGCCGCCGATGTGGGAAGCCCCATCTGGAGCGGCGTGATTTACACACGGTGGTTGGATATTCCCCAAAAGCCCTTTACCTTTCAAGAGCAAGAGGAGATGTGGGCCCGTGGTGTGGAGTCTTTGCAAAAAGTTCTTCCTGTGGCGGAACGCTGCGGCGTAAACGTTTGTTTCGAGGTGGTGAACCGATTTGAGGCCTATATGATCACCACAGTGGCGGAGGGTGTCCGTTTTTGCCGGGACATCAACAGTCCCAATGCCCAACTTCTTCTGGACACCTTCCATATGAACATTGAGGAGGACTCCCTTGCCGCCGCCATGTCCCAGGCGATGGAGAGCGGCCGGTTCGGCCATCTGCATATTTGCGAGTCAAACCGGGGCCTGCCCGGCTTGACCCCAACGGATACGGATTGGCCCGCTCTGCTAAGCACCTTGCGTAAAACCGGCTATCCCGGAGTTGTCACAATGGAGCCTATGGTGCTGCGGTCTTCTCCCAGCTCCGCCAAATACCGGATATGGCGGGACATGGTGCCTGACGGCGCCCCGGATACGCTTTTTCGTTGCGCTTCCGCCAGCGTGGCATTTATCCGCAAAGCGATGGAACCTTAAGCGTCCGGGGCGAAAGACCGCCGGCGGCAACCGATGGTTTTGAACGAATAACTGCCTGTATATGGCGGCCGGAACGGCCCTTTTGTAAACACGGTTAGGGGGATTGTTTCTATGAGGAAGCGGCTGCTTCAAACGTGGTACCACACCTCCATTCGGGCCAAAAGCACCTTTTTGGTGGGAATGATGCTTATAATGACCTGGCTTCTGGTGCTGATGGTAACGCTGCGGCTCCACGATTTTAGCGGTGCTTCCAGCATCATCATGAATGACTACCTGGATATCACCGGCTTTTTGGACGCTTTTTCGGAAGAAAATGTGTCTCTGGAAGCCTACATCCGCCCCGTTTCCACAGAGCAAACCCGAAAGGAGTATCTCTCCGCCATCGAAGCAACCGACCGAAGGCTACAAGAGCTCCAGCCCAGCAGAACCGGGGACTTGCGGCAAGAGTATATGCTAAAGCAGGCGATTTGCAACGCCATGGAATACTACCGCAAATCCCAGGCGGCCTTTTTGGAGTTGGGGCAGGAGGAGGACTTGATCCAGCCCTATCTCTCCCTGAAAACCCAGTCGGCTTACATCGACGGGTATACCCGGGATTTGCTTCACAGCCGAATTGTCCAGGGCGGGGAACAGTGGCATGAAATTGAAGAGACCAATTGGAGAAACAGCCGGCGGTTCATGTGGTTCCTTTCCATAACGACGGCGGTGGTGGTCTTGATTTTGACGGTTTTCAACCGCAGCGTTCTCCGTCCCCTGGCGGCCCTGGGGTGGGCGGCGGACCAAATCCGTGACGGCCGCTATGACGCGCCGCCGCTGAGCGTGAAAAGTGGCGATGAAATTGGCCGCACCATCCAGTCCTTTAATCTGATGCAAGAAGAGATTCGCCGGACCATCCACGCCCTGGAGCAACAGTCCGAAATGGAGCAGCACCTGCTGGAAAAAGAGGTGGAGGCCGCTCAAATGCAGCGAAAACTACAGGAAATCCGTTTTGCCCAACTCCAGAGCCAGATTAAGCCCCATTTCCTCTTCAATACCCTGAGCACCATCGCCGCGCTTGCCCGGGAAGAGGGCGCGCCCCTGTCAGAAAATCTGATTCTCCGCCTCTCCAGTTTTTTCCGCTATTCCCTGGAAAGCGGAGAGGCCATCGTCACCCTGGGCCGGGAGCTTCAGCTGCTTCAGGATTATATCGAGCTGCAAGAGACCCGGTATGGGGACCGCATTATCTTCGAGGTCATGGCGGACCCGGCCTTGAACGGCACAAAGGTCCCTAAGTTTATCCTTCAGCCGCTGGTGGAAAATTCCATCGTTCACGGTCTGAAAGGCCGTCCGGAATCCGGACGGATTCGGGTCAGGACACGGCGAACACGCCGGGGAATTACCATTACGGTAACGGACAACGGGTGCGGCTTTAACGTAAGCGAAAACCTCTCCGCCGGCGGGCGGCGCCAGTCTGTGGGAATTGCAAACATCTCGGAACGGATGCGGTTGAACGGCGGACGCGTCAATGTGTTCAGCATGAGCGGCGTCGGGACATCCGTCAGAATCATTTTGGGAGGCGACGGCAATGATCAAAATATTAGTGGTAGAGGATGAACCCAAAAGCCGCGCGGCCATCGTTTCCCGCCTGCGCTCCGTTCTGGGAGAGGAGGCGCTGGTGGAAACCGCCGGCGACGGAACCTCGGCGGTTTCAAAGGCCTTGCAGATTCGCCCACAGATCATTTTCATGGACATTGAGCTTCCGGTAAAAAACGGTTTGGAGGCCGCCGCCGTCATCAAGTGCCACCAGCCGGAAGTCCATATGGTATTTCTCACAGCCTATGACCGCTTTGATTACGCCGTAGAGGCCCTGCGCTCCGGGGCGGAGGAATATCTGCTCAAGCCCGTCTCGGAATCCGACTTACGGGAACTCCTTCAAAAGTTTTTTGAGGTGGCGCCGCCTGTCCAAGCGGCCACGCCCTTTGAGACGTCCCTGAACATCTGGGTGCGCCAGCACTACACGGAGGATATCTCCCTCGAGTCCGCGGCCAAGAGCATGGGCATGAGTTCCTTCTATTTTTCGCGACAGGTCAAAGCCATTACCGGCAAAACATTTCTGGAGTTTTTCACCGCCTACCGCATTGAAAAGGCCAAGCGCCGCCTGTGTTCTACGGATCTGAGCGTCAGCGAGATCGGCCGGTCAGTAGGCTATCCGGATTCCAACTATTTCGCCAAGGCCTTCAAACGCGTTGTGGGCTGCACCCCTTCCGTCTATCGGACACAAGCCAAACAGAACGATCAACCATAGCGGGCCGAAAGGCCCGCTATTGTAAGTTTTACACAAAATTTATATTTCTCTATTGATATATGACAAAAAATTGACGGCTAAACAGCAAAACTTTACGATTTTTTAGCGAGCAGGTGTGAATTATACTAAAAGATGAAAACTGTTTCTTAAAACAGAATACCAAATGGAGGATGAATGAAGAAATGAAGAACTTGATTGCCTGCTTGCTGACAGCCCTGATGCTATTGGGTCTGTGCGCCTGCGGAGGCGACAGTACCCCCGCCCCCGCTCCCGACGCCGGTAGCAATACCACCGAACCCGCCGCCCCCGACACGGCTCCCGAGGGGGAGACGATGCTCCTTCGTCTGGCCAACAGCCACAACGCCGAGCACATCACCAGCCAAGCCTGCCAAATGTTCGCCGACCTTGTAAACGAAAAGACCAACGGCCGGATCACCATTGAATGCCACTTCGCCGGCGAGCTGGGCGACGAACGCTCCACCATCGAACAGTGCCAGTTCGGGGGACTGGATTTCACCCGCGTGTCCTCCGGCGCTTCCGCCGAATTTGCTCCTTTGATGAACGCTTTGCAAATGCCCTATGAGTACACCAGCGTGGACCACCTCTTCAAGGTCCTGGACGGCGAAATCGGCCAGGAGGTCTTTGAAACCTTCAAAAACAACAACCTGGTGGGAGTTACCTACCTCCATCCCGGTTCTCGTAACTTCTTTAACGCCAAGAAGGAAATCCGGACTCCCGCCGACATGGCCGGTATGAAAATCCGTGTGTCCGAGTCTGATCTGATGCTGGCTTTGATGGAGAACCTGGGCGCCGCCGGTGTGGGTCTTCCCTTCAACGACACTTATTCTTCTATCCAGACCGGTGTGGTGGACGGTGCGGAAAACAACATGACCTCCTACATCGAAATGTCTTTCTGGGAGGTTGCTCCTTATTGGACGTATGACGGCCACTCCTATATGCCGGACATGATCCTGGCCTCCAAGCAGACCATGGACAAGCTGTCCGCCGAGGATCAGCAAATCATCTTCGACTGCGCCAAAGAGGCCGAGGTTTGGCACCGCGACGCCTGGGAGGAGTCCGAGGCGAAAAACGCCCAAATCGCCGAGGAGAAGGGCTGCACCCTGACGACTCTGACGGCCGATGAGCTAAAAGCGTTCCAGGATGCCGTGGCCCCCATGTACGATAGCTTCCTTGACGCCGATCAAAAAGCCATTGTTGAGCGCGTCCAGGCTTTGGGTTGAGTTCACTCCGAAAGAGGGCGGCCAGATGGCCGCTCTTTTCCAGAATTAGAAGAGTTTGAAAGGAGCCGGTTATGCAAGCTGCCCGGAAAGCGTTCCGCGTATTGTTCAAGGCGCTGGAGTGGTTCGCCATGATCTGCATGGTGGTTTTAACCGTCATCGTCTTCGTTGATGTCATCTTGCGTTACATTTTTAAACAGGGCTTCGCCTGGACCCAGGAGGTCGCCACGCTGATGCTGGTTTGGTTCAGTCTCATCGGCATGGCCATCGGCGTATTGGAGAAAATCCATATCAGCATCGAGATGTTCACCTCCAAGCTGCCCGCAAAGGCCATCGGTATCTTGGAGAGTGTGGATCATATCCTCATGGCCGCCTTCGGCGGTTTGATGGTCTATTACGGAGTTGTGATCATGAACATGACCAAGCTCTCCACGATGCCCGCCACCAAGCTCCCCAGCTCGGTGCTCTATGTTATTTTGCCCCTGTCCGGCATTCTGGTCTTTCTGAACGCCATCTTGGTGGCGGCCAAGCGGGACAAACACATATTAGAAGACGTGCCGGAGGCCGGAAAGGAGGACCCTCATGCCTGATACTTCTGTTGCCATCGCCATTATGCTCTGTTCCTTCGTCATTTTGTTGGCAATCCGTACGCCAATCTCCTTTACTCTGGGGATTTCCTCCGTGCTGACCGCGCTGTATTTGAACATTCCCCTGGCCACACTGTTCCAGCGAATGGTCAACGGTGTTCAGTCCTTCTCCTTACTGGCAATTCCCTTCTTCATCCTGGCCGGTGAAATCATGGGACAAGGGGGCATCTCCCGCCGGCTCATCACACTGGCCAACGCCTTTGTGGGCTGGATGCGGGGCGGTCTGGCCCAGGTGAATATTCTGGCATCCATGTTTTTCGGCGGCATCTCCGGCTCCGCCGTGGCGGACACCTCCTCCATCGGCTCCATCCTGATTCCCATGATGACGGACTCCGGCTATGACAAGGACTTTTCCGTGGCGGTCACGGTTACCTCCTCCTGCCAGGGCGTCATGATTCCCCCTTCCCACAACATGATTCTCTTTGCCATGGCGGCAGGCGGAGGTGTTTCCATCGGCCAGCTCTTTATGGGCGGGCTGATTCCGGGCGTCTTGCTGGGCGTGGCCTTGATGGTCATGACCGCCATCATTGCCCGGAAGCGGAATTATCCCAAGGGACGGGTGCTCTCCGCTAGAGAGATCTGGATCGCCACAAAGGACGCTCTGCTGGGACTGATGACCTGTATCATCATCGTCGGCGGTGTGATTCTGGGGTGGTTCACGGCCACGGAGTCCGCTGCGGTGGCCGTGGTGTACGCCTTCATTGTCACCTTCTTCATCTACCGGGAAATCCCTCTGAGCCAATTCGCCAACATTCTTCGCAAGTCCCTGCGGACCATCGCCATGGTCATGGCGCTGATTGCCACCGCGTCCATGTTCGGCTGGCTGCTGGCCTACCTGAAAGTGCCGACCATGGTCACGAATTTGCTCCTGGGGATCTCCAACAACAAAATTGTCATCCTGCTTTTGATCAACATCATGTGCCTGGTTCTGGGCTGCATCATGGATATGGGGCCTTTGATTCTGATTTTGACCCCCATTTTGCTCCCTGTGGCCACCCAACTGGGCATGGCTCCCGTGCAGTTTGGCGCCATGTTGATTTTGAATCTGGCCATTGGCCTTTGCACGCCCCCTGTGGGCGCGGCTCTTTTCGCCGGTTGCTCCATTGGCCGCATCAAAATTGAGGAGGCTACCAAGGCCTGCCTGCCCTTTTACGCCATGATGGTTCTGGTACTGCTGTTGGTGACCTTTTTCCAGCCTCTTTCCATGTTTGTCCCCAACCTGATGATGGGCTAACCAGCCTCTGACTCTCCTCCTGGGGGCGGATAAACGTTCAACCCTTGGACTCTCTTTTCTTCCATCTTAAGAGGCGAAAAGCACAAGCCAGGTTCAAAAGAGGAAGGGCCCTCCAAATCCAGCGTGATTTCAGAATCCGACGTTTGTCAAAAAGCCAGCTCTCCTGTCTGGAGAGCTGGCTTTTGGTAAGTTTATGGGAAAGGTCTCCCCTTGGCTTCAAAGTGAACTGCAAAAGCGGCCGGTTTATCAGGTCTTCACTCACTCTTTCCCCGCCAACTTCAAATCCTCCACCAACTCCATGGCGCTCTCCAAGGCGTCCGCGCCGGGTCTTAGCTTCAGCGTCAGAGCCGGGTCCTCCCCGGCGGCCACAGTGAGGCGCTGGCGGTACTTGTTCAATCCGCAAACCCGCACCACCGCCTCGGGCCGGAAGACCGCCAGCTGGAAACGGAGCACATCCCGCTTTTGTGTGACGTCGGAGATGCCCGCCTTGGACGCCGCCGCCCGGAGCAGGGCCACGTCCAAAAGGGCCAACACCGGCTTCGGCGCCTCGCCGTAACGGTCCAGCAGCTCGTCCAGCAGGTCCGAGGCGTCGTCGTTGGAGCGGATGGCGGCAATGCGGCGGTAAAGGTCCATTCGTTGCTCCGGCGAGGAGACATACCGCTCCGGGATGTTGGCGTTTACCGTCAGGTCGGCGGAACACTCTGTCTCCACCACCTTCTCCTCTCCCCGCTCCTCCAAAACCGCCTCTTCCAGCAGCTTCAAATAGAGGTCGTATCCCACGCTTAAGAGATATCCGGACTGTTCCGGCCCCAAAAGGTTCCCCGCTCCCCGGATTTCCAGGTCCCGCATGGCGATGCGAAAGCCGGAGCCAAACTCCACATATTCCCGGATGGCGGAAAGGCGCTTGGCGGCAATCTCCTGGAGGACCTTCCCCTTTCGATAGGTCAAATAGGCGTAGGCCCGCCGCGCGCTGCGGCCAATCCGGCCCCGAATCTGGTGGAGCTGGGCCAAGCCCATTTTGTCCGCGTCTTCAATGATCAAGGTGTTGACATTGGAAATGTCAATCCCTGTTTCTATGATGGTGGTACAGACCAGCACATCCGCCTCCCCGTCCACCATAGCGTGCATGACGGTGGAGAGTTCCTGCTCGCTCATCTTGCCGTGGCCGGTGACCACTCTGGTCTCCGGGCCCAGCATCTTCTGAATGCGGGAGGCGGTGAGGTCTATGCTCTCCACCCGGTTATGCAGGTAGTAAATCTGTCCGCCCCGGCTGAGTTCTTTCCGCATGGCGTCCTCCAAAATGGCCCAGTCATGCTCCAGCACATAGGTCTGAACAGGCTGGCGGTCCGCCGGCGGCTCCTCAATGGTGGACATATCCCGGAGGCCGGACAAAGCCATGTTCAGCGTCCGGGGGATGGGCGTCGCCGAGAGGGTCAGCACGTCCACCTGGCGGCTGAGCTCCTTTAGCCGCTCTTTGTGGGTAACGCCAAAGCGCTGCTCCTCGTCAATAATCAACAGGCCCAAATCTTTAAACTCCATGTTCTTTTGCAGCAGCTTGTGGGTTCCAATCAGCAAATCCAGGCCGCCGGTTCGGGCGGCCTCCAACATCCGCTTGGCCTCTTTCGGCGGCGTAAAGCGGGACAAAACGCCAATTTCCACCGGGAAATTCCGGAAACGCCCCAGGGCCGTGGCGTAGTGCTGCTGGGCCAGGACGGTGGTGGGAACCAAAATGGCCGCCTGCTTCCCGTCCAGGACGCATTTCATCACCGCCCGGAGGGCCACCTCCGTTTTGCCGTAGCCCACATCGCCGCAAAGCAGCCGGTCCATGGGCCGGGGGCGCTCCATATCCTTTTTGATCTCGGCAATAGCCCGAAGCTGGTCGTCCGTCTCCGAATAGGGGAAAGACTCTTCAAACTCCCGCTGCCAGGGGGAGTCCGGGGAAAAGGCGAAGCCGGGGCGGCGCTGGCGCTCGGCATAGAGCTTGGTCAGCCCCTTGGCCAGATCCTTCACGGCCTTTCTGGCCCGGGTCTTTTGTTTGGCCCACTCCGTTCCCCCAAGCTTGTTCAGTTTCTGGCGGCCCACGCCGTCCTCCCCGCCGCCGATATACTTACTCACCAGATCCAAGGCCGTGGCGGGAACATAGAGGCAATCTCCCCCGGCGTAGTCAATTTTCATATAGTCCTTCTCCACGCCGTCCACAGGCATCCGCTGGATGCCCGCAAAGCGGCCCACGCCATGGTGCGTGTGGACCACCAGATCCCCGGGTTTCAAGTCCGTGTAGGACTGGATCTTTTGGCGGTTGGAGTCTTTTTTGGGCTTTGCCCGCTTCCGGACCGGGGCGATCAGCTGTCCCTCTGTCAGCACCGCCAGTTTTAAAGCGGGCCACTCACATCCGGCGGAAAGCGCCCCCACCGTAATCCGCACTTCCCCGGAAGAGGGCATGGCCTCGCCCCTCACATCCAGGGCGGCGGGAATGCCCCGCTCTGAGAGAAGGTTGTGGAGGTTCCGCGCCCGGGTCTCCCCGCCGCAAAGAAGCAGCACGGCGCTGCCGTTGGCGCGGTATTGCCCCAAGTCCGTCACGGCGGTTTCTAAACTGCCGCCATAAGAACTGAGCTGCCGGGCGTTAAGACTGAGCAGGCCCTTGGGCGGGTAAGGATAGCGGGAGGTGGGCAAGGCGCTGGCCATGATGAGGGGGAATGCCTCCAGCGCCGCATAGAACTCCTCGGCGGAAAGCAGCAGCTTTGCGTAGTCTCCCACTAAAATCCCCGCCTCCATCAAAACCTCCAAATCCTGGCGGTTTTGCAGAACAGCGCCCTTTACCCGCTCATCCACCCGGCCCGCCTCGCTGAGGAACACCACGGCATCCGAAGGCAGATAGTGAACCCCGGCGGTGGCCTCGGGATAGACGGCGGCCAAATAGCGGTCTATCCCCTGGGGAACAGCGCCGCTCTTCAATCGCTCGCCGTCCTCCTGTAGACGGGCGGCGGCTTCGGCGGCCCCTTTTTTCTCCAGCTTCCCCGCCAGAGCCAGCAGCTTCCCCGCCAGTCCCTCCAGCCCCCCTTTCGCCTGCCGGGGCAGCACCTCGGCGGCTGGGAGAATCAGGGCTTCGTCCAGGTTTACCGTCCTCCGCTGGGTGCCTGGGTCAAACGCTCCCATGGAGTCGATCTCGTCGTCAAAAAACTCACAGCGGACCGGCTGGTCCATCAGCGGGGAAAACACATCCAAAATGCCCCCCCGAAGGGCAAACTGTCCCACGCCCTCCACCTGCTGGCAACGGAAGTACCCGGCGGAGAGAAGCCGGTCCGTCAATTCCGGCAGCTCCTGCCGCTGCCCCACCCGTAAGGTGAGCGACAGATCCTTTAGAAGCGCCGGAGACAGCGTCCGGGCCATCAAAGCGTCCGCAGTGGCCACAACGGCCGGTGGCGCCCCCTGGGCCATGGCGAAAAGGGCCGCCAGACGGCCCCGCTCCCAATCCCGGGAGGACACGGCCCCGGGGCGCAGCTGCCACTCCCGGGCAAGCAGCGTCACCGGAGGTGCTTCCAACAAGGCCTCCAGATCCCCTGCCAGTTGGCGGGCCTCCCCCTCGTCGCCGCAGATAAAGACCGCCGGACGGCCCGCCGCCCGCGCCACCGCCGCCCCCAAACAGGCCCTTTGGACCGGCTGAAGGCCCGTTACCGCAGCGGGACAGCCGCCACTCTCCACCCGGCGGAGCAGCTCTTCCACCTCCGGTAAAGACGTCAGTTTTTCCAAGAAACGTTTCATGGCAAATCCTTTATTAGACTCCGTTAAAATCGTTCATAGCCCGCTGGCAGCCGTGGGCAACCACACAGGCCGCCGCACGCACCGCCCTCTGAAAGGCCTCCAGAAGAATCTCCCGCTCTTTCTGGGAGGGAACGCCGATGACCCAGTTAATCATGCCCTCCTTGTCCTCCGGGGCCCCTGTGCCAATCTTAATTCGGGGAAAGTCCTGGGTCCCCAGGTGGGCGATGATGCTTTTGATGCCGTTGTGTCCCCCGGCGGAACCGGCGGGACGGACCCGGAGCTTCCCCACCGGAAGGGACACATCGTCGTAGAGCACCAGCACATGGTCCGGGGGAATCTTGTAGAACCGGGCCGCCTCCCCCACTGCCTCGCCGGAGAGATTCATATAGGTCTGGGGCTTCATCACCAGGCACCGGGCGCCGGAAAACTCAAAAATACTATATGCGGACTTGAACTTCACCTTGTTCAGTTTTACGCCTTTTTCCTCCGCCAGCAGCTCCACAGCCCGAAAGCCCATGTTGTGCCGGGTATTTTCATACTTTGCGCCGGGATTTCCCAGCCCTACGATCAGCCACTCCACGGAGGAGCCGCCCTTGTTTCCAAACAGCATATCGCTCTCGCCTTTCCAGTAAATTCAACATTCCAAAAATCCGAATGCAACCCACATAGGCGGGGAAGCTATCCTTCCCCGCCTTGTATGGTCTTATGGATCATGGAACGGGCCAAAACGGCCTCCAGCTATCTACAAAACGCCTCTTCTAAGGACGTGCAACCCTCGTCCCACGGCGCTTGGGTCTAGACAATCGATAAAAACGAAGAACGCGCAAACATCCCTTGGTTTCGCTTTTTCCAAAAGAACACAGGACTCAGCGGAAGAGCTTGGAGATGGAAACCTCCTGGTAGACCCGCTCGATGGCCTCGCAGAACATGGGGGCCACAGAGAGGTATTTGACCTTGCTGCTGAGCTCCGGCTGAATGGCCGGAATGGTGTCCAGCAGAGCCAGCTCCTGAATGGGACTGGCGTTGATCCGGTCAATGGCCGGACCGGAGAGCACACCGTGGGAGGCACAGGCGTGGACGCTGTGGGCCCCGTTGTCCACCAGAGCCTGGGCGGCGTTGCAAAGGGACCCGCCGGTATCCACCAGGTCGTCAAAGAGGATGCAGTCCCGTCCTTCCACGTCGCCGATGACATTCATGACCTCGCACTGGTTGGCCCGCTGGCGGCGCTTATCCACAATCGCCAACTGCATATGCAGCTTCTGTGCGAAAGCCCGGGCACGGGAGACGGAACCCACGTCCGGAGACACCACCACCATGTTCTCGCAGCTGCCGCCAAATTTCTTGGCGTAGTAGTCCACAAAGATGGGATTGCCCGCCAGATTGTCCACCGGAATATCGAAAAATCCCTGAATCTGAGCGGCGTGAAGGTCCATGGTCAGCACCCGGTCCGCCCCGGCGGCGGTGATCATGTTGGCCACCAGCTTGGCGGTGATGGGGTCCCGGGCCTTGGCCTTCCGGTCCTGCCGGGCATAGCCGTAATAGGGGATAACGGCGGTGATGCGGCCCGCTGAGGCCCGCTTCAGCGCGTCGATGATGATCAGCAGCTCCATCAGGTTGTTGTTGACGGGGCTGCAGGTGGGCTGGACCACGAAAACGTCGCTGCCCCGGACGGTCTCATACAGGGAGACAAACACCTCGCCATCGGAAAAGGCGCCAACCTCAGACTCTCCCAGCTTCGTGCCCATCTGTGCGCAGATCTCCTTCGCCAGCTTCAGGTTCGCGTTGCCAGAAAACACCTTGATATCTTTCCCGTGTGAAATCATATCCAAAACGCTCTCTTTCCATGACCGGACCGCCGGTCATTGTATTTTTTGTCCTATGCCACGCACCGGACGTATTCACTTCTTTTCCGCCGGAGTCTCTCTCTTACGCAGCAACGCCTCAATCTCCGCCACGGTTTCCGGTCCGTAAACCGGCAGCCAGCCGGGGACCAGCTCCGCCCCCTGGATATTGTTGCTCATCTTCACGCGCCAGCTCTCCCGGAGCTCCCGGCCCGGAGCCGCGTAGACAAAGCCCGCCCCGGCCTCTTCCATGGGGAAAGCGGCCCGGGGAAGAACCAGCACCGGCTCCTCCGTGTCCAAAAACGCCTCCAAATCCTCCCACTGTTCGGAAACAACGGCGCCCAAGGGCACAAGGCCCCGGACTTCCTCCGCGAAACGGGGGCCGCAGACAGCGAAAAGCCGCTGAACGCCTTCACTCCGCAATCGGTCGCATACCCAGGACAGGATGGGACGGGATAACACGGTCTCCAGCATCAGCGGCTTCGAACCCGCCGGGACGGCGGCGTCCTCTTCAAACATCATAACGGCCTGCTTCAGGCGGCTCATGAACTCCCCCTCCTTTGCACATTTTTACTAAAGGTAACACTATTATATCAAACTTCCGGGGAAAATCCAGTGGTTCCACGGAATTTATCCCTAGAATTTTTTCCAAATCTTTTTTTATTTCTTGTCCTTTTTTGTCAGAGCTCACGGAAAAAGAGAGAAATATTCCCCAATCTCCCCCGCTTTTTCGGCGTTTCGGAGAATTTACTTTTCTCCACTGGTACGTTTTACTCAAAAAAGTAATTTTTCAAAGAATGTAGTTGAATTTGTCCAGGTAATGGATTACAATAACACCATTCTGGTAAAGAAGCGGGAGGACCTTATGCTGCACATCGTGCTGGTGGAACCGGAGATCCCCCAAAATTGCGGAAACATCGCCCGCACTTGCGCCGCCACCGGTTCCAGCCTTCATCTGATTCGCCCCCTGGGGTTCGACATCTCCCAGGACGCCATACGGCGAAACATGAAACGCTGTGGCCTGGACTACTGGCACCTGGTGGAGGTCTTTGACTACGAAAATCTGGAGGACCTCTTCCACCGCCACCCGGAGGCCGCCGTTGATCTCTGGCTCACCACCACCAAGGCCCCCCGGCCCTATACCGAGGCGGCGTTCACAGCGGACAGCTGGCTCTTTTTCGGCAAGGAAACCGCCGGACTGCCCCTCTCCTTCCGGGAACGTTTCCGGGAACGTTGCGTCCGGCTGCCCATGGTGGGTGAGGCCCGAAGTCTGAACCTGAGCAACACCGTGGCGGTCTTTGTCTACGAAGCTCTGCGGCAAAACGGCTTTCCCGGCTTGTTAGGAACGGGAGAAATGGTCCACGATGATGTTGAAACCGGCGTTTGCGCCGAGAAATAACTTCTTTTTAGGAGGAGTCCTGAGATGAATTACAACAAGAAAACCGTCAAGGATGTAGAAGTATCCGGCAAAAAAGTGCTGCTCCGCTGCGATTTCAATGTGCCCCAGGACAAGGAGACCGGCGCGATCACCAGTGACAAACGCATTGTTGCCGCTCTGCCCACTATTCAATATCTCTTGGAACAGGGCGCGGCCGTCATCGCCTGCTCTCACCTGGGCAAGCCTGAGGCCAGCTTTGAAAAGTGGGTCAAGAAACAGACCGAAAAGGGCAAGGACCCCGCCTCCCTCACCGAGGAGGCATGGAAGAAGTCCCTGGCAAAGCTGAGTCTGGCCCCTGTTGCGAAACGCCTGGGAGAACTGCTGGGCAAAAACGTCTCTATGGCCGCCGACGTGGTGGGCGAGGACGCCCAGGCCAAGGCCGCCGCCCTGAAACCCGGCGAGATCCTGTTGCTGGAGAACACCCGCTTTGAAAAAGGCGAGACCAAAAACGATCCGGAACTTGCCAAGGTCATGGCCTCTATGGCGGAGGTCTATGTGTCCGACGCCTTCGGCGCGGTGCACCGGGCCCACGCCTCCACCGCCGGCGTGGCCGACTACCTGCCTGCCGTTTCCGGCTTTCTGATTCAAAAGGAGCTGGACTTCCTGGGCGGTGCCATCGCCAACCCCAAGCGGCCCCTGGTGGCCATTCTGGGCGGCGCCAAAGTCTCTTCCAAAATCGGCGTCATCAATAATTTGCTGGAAATTGCCGACACTATTATTATCGGCGGCGGTATGTCTTACACCTTCTCCGCCGCCCAGGGCGGCAAAGTGGGCGGCAGCCTGCTGGAAGCCGACTGGATGGACTACTCCAAGGAGATGCTCGCCAAGGCCCAAGCCAAGGGCGTGAAGTTCCTTTTGCCTGTGGACACGGTTTGCGGCGACAGCTTCTCCGCCGACGCCAAGAGCCAGGTGGTCAAGGCCGGGGAAATTCCCGACGGCTGGGAGGGTCTGGACATCGGTCCCGAGACAGTGAAACTCTACTGTTCCGCCGTGGCGGACGCGGGTACTGTCATCTGGAACGGCCCCATGGGCGTTTTTGAGTTCCCTGCCTTTGCCAAGGGCACCGAGGCCATGGCCGAGGCCCTGAGCAAAACCTCCGCCATCACTGTAATCGGCGGCGGAGACAGTGCCGCGGCAGTGGAACAGCTGGGCTATGCCGACAAGATGAGCCACATTTCCACCGGCGGCGGCGCCTCCCTGGAATTTTTGGAGGGGAAGGAACTCCCGGGCGTGGCGTGCCTGCTGGACGCCTGAGGGCATTTTCAAAGGGAAGGGGTCGCTCCTCTTCGAATCCCTCTCGCCGCTTTAAAAATTGCCAATGCTGCTGGGGTGGCCGGGGTATTTTTGTGACGCCTATATCGCCGTGAACACGGTTTTCACCCGTTTCCGCTCCTGGCGGAAAACCGGGAAGAAACGGTTTCCAGAGCCTTCCCCTCATGAAAAATGATGGCGCACAGCGCCGTCATTTTTCAAATGCCCTAAGGCAAAGGTGTTTTGCGTCATGAAATCCGGTCTTTTTTCTGCAAAATGTTCAGGAACAGCACTCTGCACCCTTGACATTTCCCCTGACTTCGGCTATATAATAGTTAATTGCCACATTCGCTTTTCCTCGGGCGCTTTCGCCGCCCTCCATTATGAAAACATAAATACAAAGGAGCTTTGAACATTATGAATCGCAGATACCGCAAAACTGTCATTGCCGGAAACTGGAAAATGAACATGACCGCTACTGAAACCAAAAAGTTCGCCGAGGAAATCCGCAAGATCATGCCCCGGGCCAAATGGTGTGAGACGTTAATCTGCGTCCCCGCCTGCAATATCTCCGCCGCCACCAAAGCCTTCAAGGATCTGCGCATCTCCGTGGGCGCGGAGAACGTGTACTTTGAGGAAAAAGGCGCCTACACCGGCGAGGTGTCCGCCGATATGCTGAAGGATCTGGCCGTCAAATACGTCATCATTGGCCACAGCGAGCGCCGCCAATACTTTGGTGAAACCGACGTCACGGTAAACAAAAAAGTTCACGCCGTGTTGAATGCCGGCATGAATCCCATTATTTGCGTGGGCGAGAGCTTGGAGCAGCGGGAAACCGGCATCACCAATGAGTGGATCGCTCTCCAGGTGAAGAGCGCCCTTTACGGCGTGCCCGCCGACAAGCTGCGCCGCTGCATCATTGCCTATGAGCCCATCTGGGCCATTGGCACCGGAAAAACCGCCACCGCGGAACAGGCCGGCGAGGTCTGCTCCAACATCCGCGCCACCATCCGCTCCCTGTACGGCGCCCGTGTGGCCCGGAGCGTCACCATCCAGTACGGCGGGTCCATGAACGCCAAAAACGCCGCGGAACTCCTGGCTCAGCCCGACATCGACGGCGGCCTCATCGGCGGCGCGGCCCTGAAACCCGACCAGTTTGTGGAGATCATCAACGCGGCAAACCAGGAATAATTGCGTCTCAAAGGGGGGCTTTGTCCCCCCTTTGGACTCCCCTTCATCTCGCCGCCGCGCCTTTTCAGGACACGGGGGTTGGGGTATTTTTCTGACGCACATATTCTCAGGAAAATGATTTTATCTGATTTCTCCGCCGGAGGCGGAAAAACCGGGGATCTGCGGTTCCTTACCTCCCCTTTCAAGCGCTGTGGGCGCGGTGCGGGAGGAGGTTCCTTGTTGGGTCACTTGATTCTGGCCCGGTGGAGGAAGGAGATTTTTTATGAATAAAACACCTACCACTTTGATCATTATGGACGGCTTTGGCACTGGTGGCGGCGAGACGGGAAACGCCGTCAAAGCTGCAAAAACCCCTCGTTTGGACGGCTTTTTCCAGGAGTTTGCCCACACTACCCTCTCCGCCTCCGGGCTGGACGTGGGACTTCCTGACGGGCAGATGGGCAACAGCGAAGTGGGCCACACCAATATTGGCGGCGGCCGGGTGGTCTTCCAGGACCTGCCCCGGATCACCCGCGCCATTGAGGACGGCAGCTTCTTCCAGAACTCCGCCTACCTTCACGCCATGGATGCCTGTATGGAAAAGGGGGCCGCCCTGCACCTGTTTGGGCTCCTCTCCGACGGCGGCGTCCACTCTCACCTGACGCACCTGTTTGCCCTTTTGAAAATGGCGAAGGACAAGGGACTCACCCGGGTCTATATCCACGCCTTCCTGGACGGGCGGGACGTGTCCCCCACCTCCGGCGCGGGTTTTGTCGCCCAGACGGTTGCGAAGTGTGAGGAAATCGGCGTGGGCAAAATTGCCACGGTTATGGGCCGGTACTATGCCATGGACCGGGACAAACGCTGGGACCGGGTGGAGCAAGCCTACGACGCCATGGTCTACGGCGAGAGCGCTATCAACAACCCGGACCCTGTGGACGCGGTGAAAAAATCTTATGAGAAGGGCGTCACCGACGAGTTTGTGGAACCTGTGGTCTGCGACGCGGACGGGTCCATCTCCGACAATGACAGCGTCATCTTCTTCAACTTCCGTCCCGACCGGGCCCGTGAAATCACCCGGACTCTGGTGGACCCGGAGTTTGACGGCTTCACCCGGCAGTTCTTCCCCCTGACCTTCGTGTGCAACACGGAGTATGACGCCTCTATGCCCAACGTGGAGGTGGCATTCCCCCGTGTGCTGGTGAACAACGGTCTGGGTGAATATCTCAGCAAAATGGGCATGACACAGCTTCGCATCGCTGAGACGGAGAAATATGCCCACGTGACCTTCTTCTTCAACGGCGGCAGCGAGACCGTCTTCCCCGGCGAGGATCGGGTACTGGTCCCCTCCCCCAAGGTGGCGACCTATGATCTCCAGCCGGAAATGAGCGCGCCGGAAGTCTGCGAGAAATGCGTGGAGCGCATTGAGTCCGGGGCCTATGACGTGATCATTTTGAACTTCGCCAATTGCGACATGGTGGGCCACACCGGCGTATTTGACGCGGCGGTCAAGGCCGTGGAAACCGTGGACACCTGTGTGGGAAAGGTGGTGGACGCCACTTTAAAAATGGGTGGAATCGCCATGATCACCGCCGACCACGGAAACGCGGAACAGATGGTGGAACCCGACGGCAGTCCCATGACCGCCCACACCACAAATCCGGTGCCCTTCATTCTCTGTGGCGCGGGGTCGGAGCTGCGAAGCGACGGAAGACTTGCCGACATCGCGCCCACCATGCTGGATGTGATGGGTCTGGCCTGCCCGCCGGAAATGGATGGGAAGACTCTGATCCTTCAATAAGCCTTTTGGCCGCATAACAAGAGGGCCGCCCTTACGGGCGGCCCTCTCTTCTTCACTTTACTTTGAATCGGAGGCGGCGTTCAGCAGGCGAATCAGCTCCTCTTTCCCCGTCCCCTTTTCCGCCGAAAAGGGCAGAAGAACCTCTTCCTCTCCCAGCTCCAGTGTCTCCCGGATCAGGGCCAGAGCGGGATCGACCTGGCTTTTTTTCAGCTTATCCAACTTGTTGGCCACCACGATTTCCGGGCAGCCTGTCTCCCGGAACCAGCCGTGCATGGTCAGATCATTGGCAGTGGGCTTGTGGCGGGCGTCCACGATCAAAACCCCCATGGTAATATGGGCCCTTTGGAAATAGCTCTCCATCAGGCGGCCCCAACGCTCTTTTTCCGCCTTGGAAACCTTGGCGTATCCATAGCCCGGCAGGTCCACCAGATAGGCCTTGCGGTCCACCAGGTAGTAATTGACCTGGGTGGTCTTCCCAGGGGAGGCCCCCACATAGGCCAGGTTTTTCCGACCCAAAAGCCGGTTGATCACGGAAGACTTCCCCACATTGGACCGGCCTGCAAAGGCAAACTGAGGCAGTCCGTCCCAGAGAAACTGTTCTTCCGTTCCGGCGGAGCGGATAAATTCCGCTTTTCCAAAATTAACGGGCATGGTCCCTCCTTTACTGCCGGAGAACGGCGGGCTCTGCCTTCTCCCGGCTGACGGGAGCGAAGATGGACTCCGTCTCCTCCCGGACCGCCTCCGGCAAAGGCGTCAGCGCCGCTGCAAAGACCTGGTCGATGGTCTCCACTGGGATGAATTTTAAAGCCGTTCGGACCGTCTGATCAATCTCCTCCAGGTCCCGAACGTTGTCCTTGGGAATCAGCACCGTGCCGATGCCACTGCGCAAGGCGGCCATGGTCTTCTCCTTCAGGCCGCCGATAGCCAGCACCCGTCCCCGAAGCGTCACCTCCCCCGTCATGGCAAGGCCCGCCTTGATCTTCCGGCCTGTCAAGGCGGAGAGCATGGCCGTAGTAACGGCAATGCCGGCGGAGGGACCGTCCTTGGGCACCGCGCCCTCGGGAAAGTGGACGTGGATGTCCTTGTTTTTATAGAACTCCGCCTCCACTCCCAGCACTTCCGCCCGGCTGCGAATGCAGCTCAGCGCCGCCTGAGCGGACTCCTTCATCACGTCGCCCAGGTTTCCGGTAAGCTCCAGCTTGCCGGTGCCGTCCATCACATTGACCTCGACTTCCAAAATCTCACCGCCGGTCTCTGTCCAGGCCAGGCCGTTGACCACGCCGATCTCCTCCCGCTCCGTGTGAAGGGCAGGCGGATAGGGCTGGCAGTCCAGGAATTTCGGCAGGTCCTCCTCTGTTACCACAATCCGCTTCGTCTCGCCGGAGACCAGCTGCATATCTGTCTTCCGGCACAGGGCCGCCACCCGCCGCTCCAGAAGGCGGACGCCGGATTCCCGGGTGTAGTCCCGGATCATGGCACGGAAGACATCGTCGCCGACCCGGAGGGAGGACTTTTTCAGCCCGTGCTCTGCCAGTTGCTTGGGCAACAGGTAACGGCGGGCAATTTCCACCTTTTCCTCGTCGGTATAGCTGCTCAGACGGATGACTTCCATCCGGTCCAGCAGAGGCTGGGGAATGGTGTCGGTGGTGTTGGCGGTGGTAATGAACATCACCCGGCTCAAATTCACGGGGATTTCCATGTAGTGGTCCCGGAAGGCGTGGTTTTGCTCGCTGTCCAGCACCTCCAACAGGGCGGACGCCGGGTCTCCCCGGTAATCGCTGCCCAGCTTGTCGATCTCATCCAACAACAGTAGGGGATTCATAGACCCGCCCCGGATGATGGCGTCAATCACCCGTCCGGGCATGGAGCCGATGTAAGTCCGGCGGTGTCCCCGGATATCCGCCTCGTCCCGGACGCCCCCCAGGCTCAATCGGGCCAGCTTCCGGTTCAGCGCCTTGGCAACGGAAATGGCGATGGAGGTCTTGCCCACTCCCGGCGGACCCACCAGACACAAAATCTGCCCCTTGCCTTTGGGATTCATCTGCCGGACGGCAATGGTCTCCAAAATGCGCTCTTTCACCTTTGTAAGACCGAAGTGGTCCTTCTCCAGCACCTTCCGGGCAGCCTCCACGCTGATCCGCTCCCGGGTCTCCGTGTTCCAGGGCATCTCCAGACAAACATCCAGATAGTTTCGAATTACCGACGCCTCGGCGCTGCCATAGGGCTGGCGGGAGAGTTTCCCCGCCTCTTTCAGCAGGTGCTTTTCCGACTCTTCCTCCAGGTGCAGCTCCAGAATTTTGCGGCAGTAATCCTCCACCTCATCCTCTTCGTCGTCCTCTCCCAGCTCGTTTTGCAAAACCCGAATCTGGGTGCGAAGTATCTGGTCCCTCTGGGTGCGGATTAACTGGTCCCGGATTTTGCCCTCCATTTCGTGCTCAAAGCCCAGGATGCTGCACTCACGGGCCAGAAGGCCGTTCAACTTCCGCAGGCGGACAAAGGGCGTCAACTCCTCCAGAATCTCCTGCTTATCCGTGTGGCGCAGGGGAATGTTCTGGGCAATGAAGTCCGCCAGACGGCCCACCTCCCGGCTGTCCATCACCGCTGTGACAATCTCGTCCGGAACGTTGCCGGAGAGTTGAGCATAGTCGCTGAAGAGGCTCCAGGTCTGACGGAGCAGAGCCTCCGCCCGGGGGCTCCGGGCCTCGGTGGGCGGTTCCTCCGGCAAGTCCTCAATGTTGGCCTGAAGATAGGGGGAGGACTGCCACAGCCGCCGCAATCGGGCCCGCCCGCGGCCCTCCACCATGACCCGGGCAGAGCCGGAGGACAGCCGGAGAATCTGCCGGATATGGGACACGGTGCCAATCTGGTACAGATCTTTTTCCTCCGGCAGCTCCACGCTGATCTCCCGCTGAGTGACCAGGAAAACGTCCTGGTTCCCCTCCATGGCCCGCTCCAGAGCCGCAATGGAGATGGGACGCTCCACATCAAAGGTCAGGTTCATGTGGGGGAACACCGTCAGTCCCCGCAGCGCCAAGACAGGCATATTCATTGTTGTCAATTCCATAGGTTCACGCTCCTTTCCAGGGGCTGGGAAATAATAGAAAAGAATGGAATGCGGCCTTACAACCTGAGAGGAAGGGACCTTCGTCCCTTCCTCTCCTTGCGTCCGCCTGGGGATTCGGACTGCTTTTCATATTCAAGATGCGGACTTGGGCGGGCGGGACTTCCCACCCTTGCCCGGGTTCAACTTTACGGAATAGCTCACTTTTTCCGGATCTTTTGTCAAGATCGGCTGGCCCGTTCCGTCCACGCACTCCTTCGTGATCACCGCCTTGACGATGGTGGGGTCCGAGGGAATGTCGTACATGATCTGCGTCAGCATTCTCTCCATGACGGCCCGGAGCCCCCGGGCGCCGATGTTTCGCTCAATGGCCTTGTCGGCGATGGCATCCAGCGCCTCCAACTCAAACTCCAGCTCCACATCGTCGTACTCCAGCAGCTTTTTGTACTGCTTCACCAGGGCGTTTTTGGGCTCCTGGAGAATGCGGACCAGATCCTCCCGCCGGAGGCCGTTTAGCGGCGCAATCACCGGCAGACGGCCCACCAACTCCGGGATGATGCCATATTTCAGGATGTCGTGGGGCTGGACCTCGTGTAGGATTTTACTCAGGTCCTTCTCCTTTTTGCCCTGGATATTGGCTCCAAACCCGATGCTCTTTTGATCCAGGCGTTTTTCGATGATCTTCTCCAGTCCGTCAAAGGCGCCGCCGCAGATGAACAGGATGTTCTTCGTGTTCATCTGAATGAACTCCTGGTGGGGATGTTTCCGGCCACCCTGGGGGGGGACGTTGGCCACGGTGCCTTCCACAATCTTCAAAAGCGCCTGCTGCACTCCCTCGCCGGAGACGTCCCGGGTGATGGAGGTGTTTTCACTCTTCCGGGCAATTTTGTCGATTTCATCCACATAGATGATGCCGTGTTCTGCCCGCTCCACGTCAAAGTCTGCCGCCTGAAGAAGGCGGAGAAGGATATTTTCCACGTCGTCGCCCACGTAGCCCGCCTCTGTGAGGGTGGTGGCGTCGGCGATGGCAAAGGGCACCTTCAAAATCTTGGCCAAGGTCTGGGCAAAGAGCGTCTTGCCGGAGCCGGTGGGACCCAGCATGAGGATGTTGCTCTTTTGAAGCTCCACATCCTCGTCGCCGCCGAAGAAAATACGCTTATAGTGGTTGTACACTGCCACGGACAAGGCGATTTTCGCCTCCTCCTGGCCAATGACATACTGATCCAGCACGTCCCGGATCTCCCGGGGCGTGGGCAGCTGGTCCGGCAGGTCCTCCAGCGCCGGGGCGTCCGGCTCAAAGCCGTCGTTCAGAATGCTCATGCACAGGTGGACGCACTCGTCACAGATGCGCACGCCGGGACCCTGTATCATACGGTGGATTTGCTGCTCATGCTTGCCGCAAAAGGAGCATCGCAGAGTTTTCTTGCCGTCGTCATTCATGGTTTCTACCTACCTCAGTTCTCTATAGGGGATGGGGTCTCACGCTTACGCCTCGTCCTTTTTCTCTTCCTTGTTGACCAAAATCTTGTCAATCAAGCCAAATTCCTTGGCCTCTCCGGCGCTCATGAAGTTATCCCGCTCGCAGGCGTCGGTGACTTCCTCAATGGAACGGCCCGTATTCTCCGCCAGGATGCGGTTCATCCGCTTTTTAATGGTTTCCAACCGCTTGAGATGGATGGCCATGTCCGTGATCTGGCCCTGTGTGCCAGCGGAAGGCTGGTGAATCATGATCTCTGCGTTGGGCAGGGCGATGCGCTTGCCCTTGGCTCCGGCGGACAGGAGGAAGGCCCCCATACTGGCCGCCATGCCCACACAGATGGTAGACACGTCGCATTTGACATACTGCATGGTGTCATAGATGGCCATGCCGTCGGTGACGGAACCTCCGGGGCTGTTGATATACAGCTGAATGTCCTTGTCGGGGTCCTGAGCCTCCAGGTAAAGGAGCTGGGCCACAATCAAGCTGGCCGTGGTGGCGTTGACCTCCTCGCCCAGAAAGACAATCCGGTCGTTCAGCAGCCGGGAGAAAATATCATAGGACCGTTCGCCCCGGTTGGTCTGCTCTACTACGTAGGGAACTAAACTCAATTTGAAAACCTCCAGTCTTTTGTGGAAGACCTTCCCGCCAGAGGTAAAGCGCACTCCAGCGGACAGCCCATAGAACCATTTTCACATGATACCACAGGCATCATGTGAAAAGGTGTCGAATCTGTGAAGTTGCAAGTAAAGATTCGGCTTATTCAGCTTGCTCGGTATCCTTGGGCTCCTCGGACTCCTCTGTTTTCTTCTTCCGGGTCTTCCGGGTGGGCTTCTTTTCCTCAGCAGCCGGCTCCTCCCCTTCGGCGGCCGGCTCCTCGGTCTTCTTCTTCCGGGGCTTCCGGGCAGGCTTCTTCTCCTCGACAGGAGCTTCGTCCGTTCCTTCTTCGGCAGGCTTCTCCTCCGGCTTCACGGCGGTGGCGCTCTTCGCCACTACGTCAATGGCCCGGCGGCTGCAAATTTGATCCTTCACCTGGTCGGGCAGGATGTATTTTTTCACCATTTCCGCCTCCATGCCGAACTGCTCCGCCAGCTTTTTGTACTCTTCTTCCACGTCTTCGTCGCTGGCCTCAATGCTCTCGGCCTTGATAATCGCCATCACAGCCAGATCCATCTTCACCTGACGCAAGGCGGGCTCCCTGGCGTCCTCCAGCAGCTTAGACTCCTGGATGCCGGTCATCTGGAGGTACTGCTCATAGGGAATGCCCTGCTGGGCGATCTGAGTGCGGAAATTTTCCAGGAACTGCCGGGCCTGTCCCTCCACCATGGCGTCGGGAATCTCGGCGGTGATGTTCTGAGCCACCTGCTCCATCAGCGCGTCTTCAAAGCCGCGCTGGGCGTCCTTTTCCCGCTCTTCGGTAATCTGCTTTTCCAGGTCCGCCTTCAACTCGCCCAGGGTGTCGAACTCGCTGACGTCCTTGGCAAACTCGTCGTCCAAGGCGGGGACTTCCTTCTCTTTTACCTCGTGGCACTTGACCTTGAAGACCACGGCCTTTCCGGCCAGGTCCGCATGGTAGTCCTCGGGGAAGGTGATATCAATATCCTTTTCGTCGCCGGCCTTCATACCCGCCACCTGCTCCTCAAAGCCGGGGACAAAACTGTGGGAGCCCAGCTCCAGGCTGTGGTTGCTTCCCTTGCCGCCGTCAAAGGGTTTGCCGTCCAGGAAGCCCTCGAAATCGATGACGGCGGTATCGCCCTCCTTGGCCTCCCGCTCCACGGACACCAGACGGGTGTTCCGGTCGGTGAGGGTCTGGAGGCGGCGGTCCACGTCCTCCGCGGTGACCTGAACCTCCTCCTTGGGGGCGGTCAGGCCCTTATACTGGCCCAAAGTGACCTCGGGATACACGGGCGCGACAGCCTTGAAGGTAAAGCCCTGCCGGGTGCACTCGCCCACCAGCTCTACGGACGGGTAGCCCACCACCTGGAGCTCTTTCTCCTTCACGGCGGCTTCGTAGGCGTCGGGGAAGGCAATGTTAATCGCCTCGTCAAAGAACACCTCCGCGCCATACATCCCTTCGATGATCTTCCGGGGGGCCTTGCCGGGACGGAAACCGGGGACATTGATCTTGCCCCGCATCTTCCGATAGGCCTTTTCCATGGCGGCCTCAAAGGCCGGAGCCTCCACTTCGATGGTCAGCTCGACCTGGCTCTTTTCGATCTTCTCGCAGCTTTTCACACTCATGTCTGTTTTCCTCCGTTCATTCCCGGCTCTCAAAACACATACAGCCGGGCAGATAAGTATTCTATCAGAAAAAACTTGAAAATACCAGCCTTTTTTCCTTCAATCGCAAATTTTTTTCGGAACAAATCCCAGGTGGTCGGCAGAGATCAGGGAAAACTCCGTTTCTCCCCGCTTTCCCTCCAATCTCCGGCGGATGGCGTGTCCATGAAGATGGCCATAACCGCAGAGGAAAACCCGGTATTTTTCCAGCATTTCCAGGATTTCCGGGCACTCGTAGCCCTGGTAAAGGGGCGGGTAGTGGAGGAAGCACAAAATGGGCCTCTCCCCCGCCGCCTTCAAGGACGCCTCCAGCCGCCCCACCTCCCGGTTGAGGACCTTCACGTTGTGGGCGTCCTCCTCCAAAAACCAGCCCCGGGTGCCGCAGACGGCGTAATCCCCGTGGAAAAAGCAGTTGTTGTGGAGAATGTCCAGGGTGTGGATGCCTTTCCCGTCAAAGAAGCGGTGGAGCTTGGCGGCGGTGGTCCACCAGTAGTCATGGTTTCCCTTCACCAGGTACTTCTTGCAGGGGAACTGATCCAGAAACCGAAAATCCGCCTCCGCCTCTTCTAAGTTCATGCCCCAGGAGGTATCCCCCGCCAGGACCAGCACGTCCTCCGCCGTCAGGGCGGAGAGGCTTTGCGCAATGCGGGCGGTGTAGTTCTCCCAGGCGGGGCCAAAGACCTCCATGGGCTTGTTGGCCGTCAGGGAGAGATGCAAGTCCCCGATGGCATAGAGGGCCATGTCGCCACTCCCTTTCTTTCCGGTATGGATTCTTTTCTACACCTCGTCGTCGTAGACGAAGGGTCTCCCGCAGCCGGAGCAGTACTGGACTTTCCCGGAGGACGGGGAGAAGGCCGGAGCCCGGGGCGCGCCTTTCCCACAGTAGGGGCAGCGCAGCTTGAGGATGCTGACGGTCATGCCCGCCCCACAAGCGGCCAGCGCCACCAGACCCAGCGGCTTGGCCCCGTCAGGCAAGAGCACGCCCAAAAGCCAGGACAGGAGAATCCCCCACAAAAAGAGCCAATAGCCTCGGGCCCATTTGCGTTTCAAGGTCTTGACCTTCATCCGTCCCGCCCCCTCGTTTTATTTCAGGAAATCCAGCACCACGCCGTCCATTCCCAGCTTCTCGCAGGTGAGATCAAACCGCCGCTTCTTCCCCTTTAAAGCCGCGAGGCGGCGGGGCACCGCTACGCCGGAAACGGCGTTCAGCTGTTCCAGCAGCTCTACGCCGTCCCCCTTGGGCGTCTCGCCGATGGCGCTGAGGACGTGATCGCAGAACTTATAGGGAGACGCGGTGGAGGCAAAGACCGTCAGAGTCTTGTCCCCGGTCTCCTTCCGGTACTGCTCCAGCACTCCCGCCGCCACGGCGGTGTGGGTGTCGATGAGGTAGCCGTATTCCTTGTAATACCGGGCGATGGTTCTCCCGGTCTCCGCCTCATCGCAGAAGCCGCCCCAGAACTGCTCTTGAAGCGCCGCCTTGATTTTCCCGGAAACCTCGTATTTTCCGCCGGTGTTCAGGGCCTCCATATAACCCCGGACCTCTTCGTCGTTCTCCCCGGAAAGATCAAACAGCAGCCGCTCCAAATTGCTGGACACCAGGATGTCCATGGAAGGACTCATGGTATTGTGGAAGGGCCGGTTTTTATCGTACACGCCGGTGCGGAGGAAATCCGTCAGCACGTCGTTCTTGTTGGAGGCGCAGATGAGCTTCCCTACGGGAAGGCCCATACGTTTAGCGTAGTACGCCGCCAGGATATCCCCGAAGTTGCCGGTGGGGACGCAGAAGTTTACCCTGTCCCCCATGTTAATCTCCCCGCCTTGGAGCAGGTCGCAGTAGGCGGAGATGTAGTAGACCACCTGGGGCAGAATGCGGCCCCAGTTGATGGAGTTGGCGGAGGAGAGAAGATAGCCCCGCTTCGCCAGGGTCTCCCGTATGCCCCCGTCGGAGAAAATGCGCTTGACTCCCGCCTGGGCGTCGTCGAAGTTGCCCACCACGGCGCAAACGCCCACATTCTCTCCGTCCTGGGTGACCATCTGGGCCTCCTGAACCTTGGACACGCCGTCCTTGGGATAAAAGACCATAATTTTCGTCTGGGGCACGTCGGCGAAGCCCTCCATGGCGGCCTTGCCGGTGTCGCCGGAGGTGGCCACCAGGATGCAGACCGTCTTATCCTCCCCGGTTTTGCGGAGGGCGGCGGAGAGAAGCTGGGGCAGCATTTGCAAAGCCATGTCCTTGAACGCGGAAGTGGGGCCGTGCCACAGCTCCAGGCAGAGGGTATTGCCGTCCACCTTCCGCAGGGGGGCGGCGGCGGAATCATCATACTTGTCCGGGCCATAGGCGTTGTTGGCAAACCCCAACAGCTCCTCCTCGGAATAGTCCGTCAGATAGAGGGCCATGACCTTGGCGGCCCGCTCCTGGTAAGAGCGCGGGGACAGGTCTTTCAAAAAAGCCCCGTCAATCTGAGGAATGGCCTCCGGCGTCAGGAGTCCCCCGTCCCGGGAGAGGCCCAACTTCACCGCCTCGGCGCTGCTGAACCGCAAAGAGCGGTCTCGGGTGCTCAAATACTTCATATTGTTTGTCTCACCTTTCCGATGTTGTTTTTGATCTATACAAAGGCGTCTTCCAAGTAGACCACCTGGAGACCGCCGTCTCTCTCCCCGTAAACCTCCGCCACATCGAAGCGGACAAAGCTGTCCTCTCCCCGGCAGGCGAGATAGGCCCCGGCGGCTCTTCGCAGCCGCTCCCGTTTGCGCTCATCCACAAACTCCCGGGGAAGGCCGATGGAGCGGGGGCCCCGCCGCTTCACCTCCACAAAGCAAAGAACGCCCTGAGGACTCCGGACCACCAGGTCCAACTCCCCGAACCGGCAGCGCCACTGGCGCTCCAAAATCATGTAGCCCCGGCTCTCCAGATACCGGGCCGCAGCGGCCTCCCCCTGGTCGCCGGAGTTCTTCGTCCCTCTCACGGCCGCCCCGCCTTCCACTTTTTCAAAAAGGTGTTTCGATGGGCGGGACAGGGGCCGTATTGATCCAGGGCCGCATAGTGGGCTTTCGTACCATAGCCCTTGTGTTTGGCAAAGCCATATTGGGGATAGCGCGCCTCCAACTCCCGGGAGACGTAACGGTCCCGGCTGACCTTCGCCAGAATGGAGGCGGCGGCGATGGAGGCGCTTTTCCCGTCTCCCCCAATCAGCGTGACGTGAGGCGCCTCAATCCCAATTCGGCTCCCGTGGTCCCGGTTGCCGTCGATAAGGCAGAGATCCGGCTTGCGGGACAAACCGTCAATGGCTCTTTGCATCGCCAGCATCCGGGCGTTGAGGATGTCCAGTTCGTCGATCTCCTCCGCCGTGACAAAGGCCACGGACCAGTCCTCCGCCCGGGCGGTGATGAGGCCGTAGAGGGCTTCCCTCTTCTTTTCCGTCAGCTTCTTGGAGTCGTTCAATTCGGGAATTTCGATCTCTCTTGGAAGGATGACGGCGGCGGCGTACACCGGCCCCGCCAGAGGGCCCGCTCCCGCCTCATCCACGCCGCTGAGGCAGGCAAAGCCCTTATTCCACTGTTCCCGCTCCGGGGTCCACAGGTCCATCCGGCGGCACTCCTTTCTTGACGGCCCGGCGGTGGAGCCAGGTGAAATAGATGAAATGAATCAGGCAGAACAGCAGCATGGCCGACCAGCTCACGCCAAACTGGACGCTTCCCCGCAGTCCCGCCAGCCTGTCAAAGAGCAGCCAGGAAAAGGCTATAAGCTGATACAGCGGCGTCAAAAGCGCGCAGATCATCCCAAGGATCACAACCCCGCCCAGGGACAACCTCAGCGTGGACACCAAAAGCCCTCCCGCCGCCAAGGCAGCGCTGAAGGCCCAATACCGCTTCACAAAGCGGAGCAGCCCCGGCCACCCACCGGCCAGCCATATATCCAGGGCCACCAGGCCCAGGAGCCAAACCGCCAGCAGTACCCAGGTCCAGCCGGTATACGTCTGATAGAGACTGTGCAAACACGCCTGGACGGTGGTGTAAATGTGCAGGGCCACCCAGGCCAGGGCCGCGAAACCGGCGGCGGGCCACCACTTGCTATCTCCCATTACAAAACCTCCCCGGTAAATCCGCCGATGAAGACAGAACCGTCATTTCTCTGTTTCCCTTCCAAGCTCCGCAGGTCCATGTCGTGCCTCCATTTTAAACCCGCCTGCCACAAGCCGGTAAGTGCCGCCCAGCGTCTGCTGCTGATAAAGATGATACGACTCCACTTTTGACAAAACCCGCTCCAGCTCCCCGGTGTAGTTCAGCAGATCGTTTCCATCCTCCGGATCATATCCGTCGTATCCCGCCAACAAAAACTCCCGCCGCCGGTCGCGATAATTCTCTCGTATCAACTCGGCTTTTTCGGTTTCGTCCTCTATACTCATACAGGCCAAACAGCTCAGCTCCAATGGGATTGTCAAAATAATTGACGGAAACAGAAATGGCGATTACATGGGAAAACGTCAACGCCGCCTCGGCCAGACTGCCCGTTTCATCCCAATACCGAATATGAAAAACCGCCTTGGTCGTGCCGCGCTCCGGCAATACCTCCAGCCGTTCCATGGAACCGTCAAAATTCTTAACAAGCAGCTTTCCGCTCATTCGCTCCTTTTCTCCAAATCCGGCGCCTCCAGGGTAAACCGCCCCAGTTTGCCGGAGCGGAACTCATCCAGTAAAATCTTCGCCATGCGTTCCGTGTCCACCTCGCCGCCGGAGATCAGGAAGCCCCGCCGCCGTCCGGCGGCCTCCAACAGCCGCCAGCCAAAGGCCACATCATTCTCCTCCCCCTCCCGCTCCGGCAGGGCCTGGAGCTTATAGCCGGTTTTCAAGGCCTCCGGATAGCGCTCTGCAAGATAGGCCATCAGGTGACAGCCCAGGGTCTCCGTGTCCAAAATCTCGTCCTTCACCGCGCCGGTAAAGGCCAGATGGAGCCCCACGTCCCGGTCGTCCAGCTTGGGCCAGAGGATGCCGGGGGTGTCCAGCAGTTCCAGCCCCTTATCAATGGGCACCCACTGCTTGGACCGGGTGACGCCGGGGCGGTCCTCCGCCTTAGCGGTCTTCCGGCCTGCGATTTTGTTGATAAAGGTGGACTTTCCCACGTTGGGAATGCCCAGAACCATGACCCGAACCACCCGGCCCGTCTGTCCCTTCCCGGCGTAAGCGCGGAGCTTGTCCGCCAACAGGCCCCTCACGGCGGCGGAAAAAGCCCCCGTGCCCGCGCCGCTTTTGGCGTCCGTCTCCAGCACGGCCCAGCCCTTTTCCCGGAAGTGGGCCCCCCAGACCCTGGTGGCCTCCCGGTCCGCCTGGTCCGCCCGGTTTAAAACCACCAGACGGGGCTTTCCCGCCGTCAGGCCGTCCACGTCCGGATTGCGGCTGGAGCGGGGGATGCGGGCGTCCAGAATTTCACACACCGCGTCCACGTTTTTCAGCTGCTCGGCAATCATCCGCCGGGTCTTCGCCATATGGCCAGGATACCATTGGATTTCCACTAGCCTATCCCCCCAATCCGCCCGTATTTCCGCGCGCCTGTGGCCGCGTCCGGGCCAGGTATGGCCAGGAACACCGCCCGGCCGATGATATACCGCTCGTCCACCGTGCCAAGCCTTGCGTCCCGGCTATCGGTTGAGTTGTTGCGGTTGTCCCCCAGAACAAATACGCTCCCCTCCGGCACGGTGAGGGGAAACGCCGTCCCCTCCGGCGTGAAGGTGGGCTCGCTGACATAGTCCTCGTGAAGGCGCTGCCCGTCCACGTAGACCACGCCTGAGCCAAAGTCAATGTCCACCACCTGGCCCGCCGTCGCGATGACCCGCTTGACAATGGGCGTGGGGAGAAAGCTCTCCTTCCGCAAAACCACAATGTCCCCCGGCTCATAGCCACCGCAAAGCATGGCGTTCAGCACCAGAAGGCGGTCCCCATCCTGAAGAGTGGGAACCATGGAGTGCCCGTCCACACCGATAAGGCGCACGCCAAAGGTGAACACCACCACCACCGCCAGCACGGAGAACACCAGGGCCTGGACCCACTCGTAGACCTCCTGACGGCCGTTTTTCTTCTCTTTGGGCTCTGCCCGCCGCGCTTCTTTCTGCATATCTCTCTCCTTGATTCAGGCAAATCCCCCTCAGAGCCTTCCGATCCGGCCCCACTCCCGCATTCCCAAGTCCTTGGTCTGCCCCGGCAACAGCAAAAACACCGCCCGGCCGATGAGGCAACGCTCGTCCACCGCTCCCAGCTCCGGAGCCCGGCTGTCCCGGCTTTCGTTGCGGTTGTCCCCCATGAGGAACACACAGCCCTCCGGCACGGTGAAGGGGAACTCCGTCCCTCCCCAAAGGTGGGTTTCCTCCCGAATATAGGGCTCTTCCAGGGCCGTGCCGTCCACATACACCACGCCCCGCTCAAAGTCTACGTCCACAGTCTGCCCTCCGGTGGCAATGACCCGTTTGACAATAGGCTCCCCATCCTCAAAGGAGGACTTCGCGGCAATAACCACATCCCCCCGGTGAAAATCCCCACAGAGGGTTCGGTTTACCACCAGCAGCAAGTCTCCGTCTTGCAGCGTCTCCCGCATAGACCCGCCGGAAACCCCCACCACTCTGGCTCCAAAGGCAAAGAGTACCACTGCGGCCAATACGGAACACACCAGCGCCTGAGCCCACTCGTAGAGTCCCCGGCCTGACGGTTCTTGTTTCTTCTCTTCCTTTTTTCCGTCCGCCATCTTGTGTCCCTCCGTTGGTTTCAAAAGATTTCAATCCTGATTAGTATATCAAAAAAGTTTTGAAATCACAAGAGGGTTTTCGTGTTGATTTCCCATGACAGGGTAAGTGATGGGAATAAAGTTGCATTCTCCCGCTTTTTATGTTATTGTAGAAACCGTCATCTGCTCGTGCAGAGAAACAGAAGGCCGTTAAAAAATCCTTATCATGTTTTAAGGCAAAATTCGTCAGAATGGGTCATTCACAAGCAGGTGGGAGTGAGGAAATATATTTATGAAGGATTTGGGTCTATTTTCCAGCCTTGGCGAAGCCTGGATTGCGGTATTGCAAACCATTTATCAACAGGGAAGCGTCACAGAATACACGGACAACGCAAATGAACACGCCGGTGCAAAAGAGGTTTTCACGCTGACGTTTACAGTTTCAAACGCGAATCTCCCGGATGCCGTCATAGAGCGCCACAAGGTCCAAGAGGAACACGACTGGATGGTGCGAAATTTTACGGTTCAAGAAAACGTCAAAGAGCTTCACAATGAACATTCCTACGCATCCCGGCTTTTTTCCTACATGGGGCAAAAAAGCCAGACCCAATGGGTTATTGACCGCCTGAAAGAAAACCCGCACACAAGATCCGCAACCGTCACCACCTTCGAGCCTCTGACCGACGAGGGTTACATACCCTGCGTCAGCCTGCTTGATTTTCAGGAGGAGGCCGGAAAATTAAATCTGACGGTTTACTGCCGCGCGCTGGATTTTGGGTGCAAGGCGTATGTGAACCTTGTCATGCTCCACACCATTCTGGAAACCGTTTGCGAAAAGACCGGAATGCCCTACGGCCAGATGACCTTGATCGTCAAATCCGCACACTATTATTTAAAAGACGAGGGCAAAGTAAGCGGTATTTTAAAAGCGGAGGGCGCCATTTAGGGCCTCACCCCTTTTATGATTTCAACTCAGGAGGACGCCCCCTATGCGAATTCGAAAAAAAAAGAACCTGGTTCCCCGGATGGAGCGCTGCGCAGGCCGGCTCATCCGGGACCCCTATGACCGCCTTGGCCGTTGGCGGGAGCTGATGCCTCAGGCCCGGGAGATCCACTTGGAGCTGGGCTGTGGCAAGGGCCGTTTCACCGCCGGAACCGCCGCGGCAGAGCCGGAGGTACTGTTCCTGGCGGTGGAAATAGTCCCCGACGCCATGGTGGTGGCCATGGAGCGCTGCGTGAACGCCGGACTTACCAATGTCTGGTTTATCAGCGCCAATGCAGACCAAGTGCCCTACTTCTTTGCCCCCGGCGAGGTGGACCGGATCTACATCAACTTCTGTGACCCCTGGCCCAGCGGGCGGCACGCCAAGCGGCGGTTGACCCACGGAAACTTCCTGAAACTTTACCGGCAGATTCTGAAAACAGGTGGGCAAATCCACTTCAAAACAGACAACCAGCCCCTTTTCGAGTTCTCCGTGGAGGAGCTGCCCCAGTTTGGGTTCCAACTCTCGGAGGTCACAAGAAATCTCCATGAAAACGGCCCTGTGGGGGTCATGACGGACTACGAGGCCAAGTTCTTTGGCCTGGGCCAACCCATCAACCGCTGTGTAGGGACCATGGTGGAGTGGGAAGAGCCTTTCCCTACCAGCCGCAAGGTCCTGAAAAACCGTTGGCTGGACGCCTTTGCTCAAAACGCACCAGAGGCGGAGCTGGGCCGGTGGGTACTGGCGGAGGGAAACTTTCTCTGGCATCTCTTTTCCGCAAAGCTGGTCCCCTGTCTGGAGGGGGAGGCCGCAAAGAAGGCCCTGGCGGAGGTTCCGGACGGGAACTTATATGTTTTCTACTATGAATATCCCCCCGAGGGAGCGCCTTTGTCCCGGCCCATCTCCAAGGCGGAGGCTCTGGCCCTGCCGGAGCCGGAAAACCTGTACGGCGCGGACTGGTATCTGGTGGACAAGGACTTCACCTGGACCTATGTCCACACCCATGAGGGGGACCTGGGTCCCTACTTCTGCCAGATAAACAAGTGAGTTCCTATGAAAAAGGACTTCGGAATCTCTTCCGAAGTCCTTTTTAACTCTTCTTGATTATCTCAAAAACCCTTACGCCTTCTTGGCAATCTCAGTGAGCTGGGTGAAGGCAGCGGCGTCATTGACAGCCAGCTCAGCCAGCATCTTGCGGTTGATCTCCACCCCAGCGGTTTTCAGGCCGTGCATAAAGGTGGAATAGTTCATCCCGTTCAGCTTGCAGGCAGCGGAAATACGGGTGATCCACAGAGAACGGAAGTCCCGCTTTTTCAGCTTGCGGCCGGTATAAGCATAGCTCAGGGACTTCATCACGGCCTGATTAGCCACGCGGAAGTGCTTGGACTTGGAACCCCAGTAGCCCTTCGCCAGCTTCATGATCTTATTTCTTCTCTTGCGCGTCATCATCGCGCCCTTGACTCTAGCCATGTTTCAAAAGCCTCCTTTTCTTACTTGTAAGGGATCATCTTGCGGATGGCGTCCACATTGGTGGCGTCGGCATAGCCGCCGGTGCGGAGACGGCGGGTCCGCTTGGTGTCCTTTTTGGTCAGGATGTGACTTTTAAAGGCTTTGGCGCGTTTGACCTTGCCGGTCTTGGTGAGGTTGAATCTCTTCTTGGCGCCGCTGTGGGTTTTCAGTTTCGGCATGACGATTGACTCCTTCCGTGTTTTTAAACGTACTGTTTACTTGCCGGCCTTGGGCGAGAGGAAGATGGACATCATCCGCCCCTCCAGCTTGGCAGGCCGGTCCAGATTGGCAATATCGGCGCACTGCTCGGCGAAGCGGGTCAAAAGGTCCCGCCCGATATCGGTGTGCGCCATCTCGCGGCCGCGGAAACGAACAGAGACCTTGACCCGATTGCCTTCGGTGATGAACTTCTGGGCATTGCGGAGCTTTGTGTTAAAGTCCCCGATGTCAATGCCCGGAGACATTCGAATCTCCTTGATCTCCACCACGTGCTGGTTCTTTCTGGCCTCTTTTTCCCGCTTGCTCTGTTCAAACCGGAACTTCCCATAGTTCATCAGCTTGCAGACCGGGGGGGTGGCCTGGGGTGAGATCTTCACCAAGTCCAGATTCTGCTCCTCGGCGATCCGCAGAGCCTGTGCGGGGGCCATGATGCCCAGCTGCTCGCCCGCGGGGCCAATCAGCCGGATCTCCTTGTCGCCGATACTCTCATTCAGTTCATGCACTTGCTTACTAATGGTCAAAGCACCTCCATCCTAAAAATCACAAAACGCAGACACCACAAGGCATCCGCGCAACAACAAACCGCCGGGAAGGGCAGCTTCGAAGAAACGTTCTGAACCTCTTCGCAAACGCGCTGGAGGTGAGGCGGATGCAATCAGCCTTCTTTGTTTTGTGTAGTTAGTATATCAGCCACGCGCCTCTTTGTCAACAAAGATTTTTCTGTTTTTTGAATAATTTCCAAATTCCCCGGCAAGAATACCCCTGTACTCACGAGAGTCGAAAGGAGGTGTTCTCAAATGGAGAACCGGAACAACCAGAACGAGCGCGAGCAGAATCAGCAGAACAACCAGAAGGAGCAGCGCCAGAACCAAAAGGAAAACCGCAAATAAGCTCCTCTTTTTCGAAAACAAACGGCAGGAAAACCCTGCCGTTTGTTTTTTCAGGCTGTCAAAAAAGTATGTTTGCCAGCCTGAGCAAATTTTCAAAACGTTTGAAAACGTTTTGAAAACTTATGATTGAAAACGAAAGGAACCCTTCCTGGGTTCCTCTCGTAACTCTCTTCCTTCCCGTTGGGGATGGTTTTTACGGTTTTTCGACACTCTAGAAAACAGACGGCAGGAAAGGGTTGCCCCGCACAAGGACAACAACTAAATAACCGCTCAGGGCATAGCTAAAGTACGGCAATCAAACTTGATTGCCGTACTTTAGCTATGTGCTTCTTTATGCTATGTAAATATAAAAATCGATGTATTTAGCACTAGATTGCCAACAAGAATCGCGACGCTATCGGGAATTATCTCTATATTCAAGCAAGAAAACCTGAGAAAACGAACTTCTTCCGCTGGTTAAGTGTAAATTTTCAAGCATCTAGATTCCCGCCTTTTGAGAAGACGCCTTCCAATTCCACAAGGCCAGAGTGAACGCAACCATCGCCGGAATTAAGAGCACCGCCATGCCCATCCGAATATCTGCATAAGCGGCAATGCTTCCAACCAGAGAGGGTGTAATAACAGAACCCAGGCTTGTAACCGTCACAAACACACTCATAGCCAGTGGATACTCTTTGAATATGCCGCCCGCATTGGCAACTGTAGTGCCATACATACCTGATAGCGCAAGCCCTAGGCCGACTGTTCCCATCAGCATCACCTTCAAATCTGTCCCCATCAGCAGGACAACCAGAAACATGATGCTGCCGCCGCAGAGTGCCAGTATCATTATCGGAGGCACAATCCGGCCCGACAGTGCGCTGCACAAAAAACGTCCGGCCAATATGACCACCCATAGCAGAGACGTAAGCAGCTGCGCAGAATCTGCCGTTGCCACGCCGGAGTCCACATAGTAGGTGACCATCCATCCCATAACGGAGGCTTCTACGCACAGGTAGAAAAACATGATAAACGCGGAGAGCAGGAACCGCCGGCTCCGCAAAAATTGAAAGGAACCGCTTTCGTACCTGGGTTTTTGGATATTATCCATGTTCATGAAGGGAGAGGATACCATTGAAATCACACCCAGGACGATGACAGCGAAAACCGCCAGCCGCCAACCCCCGCTGCCCGTGCGGTTAACCAACAGGGCTAAGGCTGGAGCGAGTACCGCTCCAATCGCAAAAAAACCATGGAGCAGATTCAAAGGAGCCGCGCTGCCGCCGGACAGCGTGCTGATGATTTGATTATTGTAATTGCTGACCGCACCCCGGCCTATACCAGTCAGCAGCAACGCAAAGATCAGAACCCAGGGCGTTCCGGTAAACAGAGTGATAGCAAATCCGATAAAGGGCAGGACATTCAATATCAGCAAAGACCGTTTGAGCCCAATGACCATGGGCAGCAGCCCCGCCGCCAAACCTGTAACCATATTGCCGATTGAGTGGGCGGAGATCAAAAATCCGCCGACCTGATAATCCAGCCCATATTCCGCCTTCATGTCCGGTAGAATAGAGCCAATCAGAATGACATATATGCCTTGAATCAGGTAAAGAAAGAATAGGTTGCACACCATATAGTGGTCTCTGGGCGAAAGACTATTAAAGAACGACTGTTTTCGCATTTGGAAATCTACTCCTTTCATAATATAAGCCTCTCAACGGTTTGTTGGACAGAAGCCCTCCGGTTATTTCAGCATAGAAATATAGCGGTTACCTCTGAAATATTGCGCAAAACAAAAGTAACAATGGCTGACCGTCATTCCTTGTTTGATTTGTCCATAGGAAAAACAAATCCTACAAAAGCAGGCCGGAGGTGTTGGTTATATTCACACAGAACAAAGGAACGACGCTGACTCTTTCTTTTGCCAAAAGGAAAAATTTGTATTTAAAGGAGCCGGCCGCTGCTTGAAAACCGGGCAAAAAAAGCAAGGCGGCAGCCGGTGGTATGAATTACAGTGAAGGTAAGAAGCCGTATTCCCCCTGAAACGGAAATCACTGCGGCGCATTAAACGCGGCGCGGAACGAAAGGAGGAATCCGCCAGACGTGTGAGCCACACCCCCCAGCTTCCTGACCCGCAGAGCCATCGGACGGAACAGCCTTTGGGTGAAAGTGCTTTTCCACAGGCTCGGAAAAAAGAAATGAAAGGTACGGTACAATGAAAGAAGAAATGAGTACGACCAAGAGCTTAACAACAGGCACCCGGATTGCCTATGGCTGTGGCGACACGGCCTGCAACATCGTCTTTGGCATGATTTCCACCCTGCTGACCCTGTTCTACACCGATTATGCAGGTATCCCCGTTATGACGGTTGGCCTGGTCATGCTGATCTCCCGCGTGTTTGACGGAACCTCCGACGTCATCATGGGCGTCATCGTCAACCGCACAAATACCAAATGGGGCAAGGCCCGGCCCTGGATTATCTGGATGGCGGTGCCCTACTGCATCGCCGCGGTGGCGCTGTTCACCGTACCCCAGACCAACGCATCCCTCCAGTTCTGGTACATCTTCGTCACCTACAATCTTTGCACCACGGTTCTGTATACTGCCATCAACGTCCCTTATGGAACGCTTTCCACTATGATGACCCGGTCGTCCCATGAGCGGGACCTCCTTTCCATTTTCCACATGTCCATGGCTCCTTTGGGCCGCATCATCTCCGTCAGTCTAACCATGCCGGTCGTGAAGCTCTTTGGAGATGACCAGGCCGCATGGGTTAAGACCATGAGCCTTTGGGCGATCATCGCCCTGGTGATGCTGGTGATCTGCTTCGTCCGCTGCAAAGAGGAGCCGGACCTGTATTCCGCCCAGAACCGGCCGGTGGAGCCGCTTGGGCAGAGTGTCAAGGCTCTGCTGAGCAACCAGTATTTCTGGTCAACGCTCATTCTTTGGACAGTCACCTGTGTACACGGAACGATTGTCGGCACCTCACTGCCCTACTACTGCAAGTACATCTTCCAAAACGACGAATGGATGTACAGCGTCTTTTACTTCGCAGAGGCGGGAACCCTGGTGGCAGGCGCTATGCTCTGTCCGTTACTGCTTCGCCGTTTTGGGAAACGCAACCTGTCCCTGGCAGGCGCGGTGATTGCCGTGATTGCCCATGCGGCGCTGCTTCTAAATCCCCATAACTTTGCCTGGGCGCTTGGAACCAGCATTGTTCGCGCTTTAGGCGAGGCTCCGCTGACCGCCGTGGTGTTCGGCATGATGGGCGACGTTGTGGAATTTGGTCAATGGAAATCCCACATCCGTCAGGAGGCTCTCATTTTTGGCGGCGGCTCTCTGGGCTTTTAGAATTTGTATTCACAAGCGGATGAAACAGTGGTAAAATATGATATATGG
>CAJUCO010000006.1 GCA_910585245.1 uncultured Oscillibacter sp. | reverse complement strand
TTTGACCACAGAAATACCACAGACGGGTTTCAGAAAATTTTCGGGCGGCGGGCTGTTACTTTGGCCCGCCGTCCTATTCTTTGGATATAGCACCTCAACCTTTGCTGTGTGTGAGACTATCGAAACACGAAGCTGCCGGTCGTTTTTCCATCCACGGCAAAAGAGAAAAAGGCACCTTGACTGATCGCCGCAGCGTAACCGCCCTCATTCCAATCGAAACCGTCCTTCTCTTCCAATAGCTTCAGCGTCTCCCGCAGCTGGAGCATGGCGGCAAAGGTGTGCTTGCAGGGATAGCCGCAATAACAGCTGCAGGTGAGATTTTTGATTTCGCCGCCGCCGTAATCAAACTCGATCTCATAAGGGGAAGTTCCTTCCACGATCCCCCGTCCATGGCCACGGTCAATGCAGAGGTAGACCACCCGGTTCTCTGTATAGTAGTCGTGTCCACGCTCCGCAATGGCGCTGGTGACCTTCATTCCGCTGAGGTCGTCCAGCCGAAAGCTGTGGTCATCACTGCCGGACACATAGACGTCATCCTCTTTGTCCGGGGCCTTGAACCAGGTGATAATTTTCTCATAGGGAATCGTCTGGGGGTCAAAGGATACCAGGTGGGAGCCGGCCATGCGGAGTTCTCCAGAGATGTGGGTATCCGCCACAGCGATCACCCGCTTGTAATCGGAGAGCTTGATCTTAAAGCTGTAGTTTACAGCGGTCACACGCCCCCGCAGGCCCTCCAGCTTGCCGTCCACATAGACGGTATCTCCCACCTGGAGGTCGAACCGGTCGTTGTAGTAGGACAGGTTCATTCCTCGCTTGGGGAAATAGACCTGAACCAGAGATTTTTTCGGTGAGGAGACTGGAGCCTCATCCTTAGGGCAAGTGATATTGTCGGCATCTCCTTGAATCTCATTCCAAAAACCAATTTTCCGCTTCATACAGAATCCTCCTTTTGGCATGGTGTCTTGTATTGTGTTTCCAGCTTACAACAGGAGGTGTCCAATAAAACTCCCTTTTAATTTTTTGTTCCAATAGGAGCGATCCAACTCGCACTCAGCGGCCTGAAGTTACGCTTCATCTGAATAGTCCCAGGTTTGCCGCTCAAGAAAGGCGTTTACAGCTCCCTTCAGCTCATCACTGAAATCTTCCAAACCTTCTATGCTGACTACATCATTGTTGATAAGCGCAATGATGTTGTAGATAAAATTTGTCCGGGTCATTTCTAGCTGGACGCCTGGATTTCTTTTGTCACTTCTTATCCGCTTATCCAGCTTCCAGAATTTTTCTGACGGATCACCATCGCCGCTCAGCAGTTCTATGTATTCATCGCATAGCCTGCCCATGTAGGCTTCCTGCCAGCTGCCAATTTTACTGCGAAAAAGGGCCCAATCCCGTTTTGTAAATCGCTGCTCCCCCACGACTTCACCCCCATCAAATCTGAATGAATGAACAAACCAAGCATATCACGGCATCGGTCGTTTATCAAGAAGAAAAGAATTTATGCAGACTCCATCTGCACAAATTGCCTCCGCCTCAGAAAAGAACAGCGAATCACCTCAATCCGCTGTCCTATCTTTGTATATGGCGACTCAATGTCTGGAGGGCGCCCCTGCTGCCTGTGCCGCTTTCAGCTCCGCCAGTTCCCGCTTCATCTGGACGATCAGCACCGCCAGTTTTTCCTCGCACTCCTCGCGGGTATGGGCATAGATGTTGCGGGCGTGCTTTTTTCCGTCAATCCATTTGGGGGAATAGCGGCCCTCCCACAGGTGGTCATTGATTTGGCTGATGCAGCCCGTCCCCGGTCTGCGGTGAGGGGGATGGTACGGCGTAAACTCCACAGGAGGAACGGCTTCCTCCTGTTCCACTTCGCCCTGTTCCTGTACCTCCACCCCGGCGATGCCCTGGTCAATATTTCGAGCCGCGTTCCGCTGCATCTCGCCGGTGATATGGGTATAGATGTTCAGCGTGGTGGCGGAGGAGACATGCCCGATGATGGTGGACAGGGTTTTCACATCCATACCGTTCTCCAGGGACATGGTAGCGAAGGTGTGACGGAGATCATGAAACCTCACCCTTTTGCACCCGGCCCGCTCCAGAATGACTTGCAGACGCTTGCGGACATAGCCTGGGTCCACAGGCTGCTCTGGCTTGATGCGGGAGGGGAATATCCACTCTGAGAATACCTGCGCCTTGTACTCCGCCAGCAGTTCCACCATGGCAGGCGGCAGGATGACCGTGCGGACGGCGGCCTTTGTCTTGGGCTCATTGACTTCCAGTTTTCCGTTGACGGAGTACACCTGCTTACTAATGCGGAGCCGGCCTGTCTTGAAATCCAGGTCAGACCATTGCAGGGCCAGCAGCTCGCCCCGGCGCATCCCCGTGGTCAGCTCCAGGAGGAACAGCTCGTACATCCCCTCCGCCTTGGCCTGGATCAGGAACCGCTGGATTTCCTCCTTGGTCAGAATTTTCATTTCCTTCTCCCGCAGGGGCGGCAGTTTACAGCCGGTGGCCGGGTTCACCCGGATGAGCCCCTCCTTCACCGCCCGGTCCAGCGCCATCTGACACACCGCGTGACAGCTGCGTACCGAGCGATCCGCCATTCCCGCACCGTGACGCTCCACATTGTTGATCCGCCCGCCTTTCTTCAACTCGGTGAAGAACTGCTGGAGGTCGGACTGGGACAGCTTGTTCAGCGGGATGTCCCCCACGCCCGGAATGGCGTGGAGGTAAATCCAGTTCTCGTAGCTCAGTTGGGTGGTGTGCCGCAGAGCCGACTTGGAGCAGTTCTGATACCAGAAGTCCAGCCAGTCCCCGAACCGCATCTCCGCCCCGACCTTCACCGGCCCGGAGCCGCCCTGGGCCGCTTTCAGCTGTTCCAGCTTCTCTGCGCACTCTTTCTTGGTCTTAGCCAGCACATTCTTTGTCTTGGGATTGCCGCCGTCGTCGTATCCAATAACCACCCGGCCCTCCCACCGTCCGTCCTTTCTCTGACGGAGCGTTCCCTCACCCTTCTTCCGCTTTTTCGCCATACTCTCACCCCCTCACCATAATGTCGTCCAGAAAGCCACCCACGATCTCCGCCGCCCGGCGGTGCATATCTCCAGTGACGTGGGTATAGGTGTCCAGGGTGAATGACGCTTTGGTGTGTCCCAGGATACCGGAGAGGGTCTTGGCGTCCACGCCGCTGGTCAGGGCATGAGTGGCGAAGGTGTGGCGCAGGTCATGGAACCGGATGCCGGGCAGGCCGGCACTTTTCAGCAGGGTCTTCAGGCGGCTGTAGGCCCTGCCGGGATTGACCGGGTCCTCCGGGCGGAGAGGGTTAGGAAAGATCCACTGGGAGCAGGAGCGCTTCTGCCGCTCCCGCAGCAGCTGCGCCGTACTGGGCGGCAGGGTGATGGTGCGCCGGCCCTTTCCCGTCTTGGTCTCGCCGGTGGTCACTCCGCCGCCCTTGCGCTGGTGGAGCGTCCGGCGCACTGTCAGCGTCCCCTTCTTCCCGTCGAAGTCGGACCACATCAGCCCGCAGATTTCACCCCGGCGCATCCCGGTGGTCAGCTCGGTGTAGAAGAAGTCGTGCCAGACCGAATCCTTTTTGATCTCCTCCATAAACCGCTCCAGCTGCTCGTCGTTGAGAATCTGCTTGGCAGAGGATTTCTTTTTGGGGAGCGTGACGCCCTCGGTGGGATTTCTCGCCGTGAGCCGCTCCTGCACCGCCGCGTCCATGGCCTGGTGGAATACACCGTGGAGGCTGCGGACGGTAGAGCCGGAGAGTGCGTACCCGTACTCGGGGTGCTCGGTCTTGCGTCCGTTCTTCTGCACCTCCCGGTACAGAGCCTGTACGTCGGCGGAGGTCACCTTGCACACCGGCCTGTCCCCCAGGCGGGGCTTGATGTAGCACTCGATGTACTGGCGGTAGCCTCTCAGCGTGGACTCCCGCACCGTAGGTGAGACGTACTCCTCCAGCCAGCGGTCCAGCCAGTCCCCCAGAGACATCCGGCTGTCCTCGCTCAGATCCACATCCCGGTACTCCTCGATGCTCCGGTGTAGCTTTTTCATCAGGGCCTTCTGGCTCTTGGCGGAGACGTACCGGAAGATGGAGTCGCCGTTTTCCTTGTGGCCCACCACGATGCGGCCCTCCCAGCGTCCGTCCTCCCGTTTGCGCACCATGCCGTCGCCGGACGGTCTGCGCTTTGCCATCTGTTATTCACCTCCACTCCGAATATCTCCGTCGTTGTCATCCATGCACTCAGTCATGATCCTGACACCCAATCGGAAGCCCAGAATGAAATTTTCGGTTGCTGTGATGCTGTTGATCTCATGCTGGGAGCGGGTGAACCTTGTGAGGGCCTGCTGACCCTCCTCGTTGAGGAGTTCCATCAGCTGTGCCTCGCACTTGGCAACACGGTCTACTGCCCGCTTCAGCTCTGAGCCAGGTATCATCTGTTGCTCACAGGGTGTGATGTTGCCGTAGTAGAGATCCTCCAGAGTCGTTCTCATGTCTGCTACCTCCTTTGCAACACCAACACATACCACACTTCGTCGGGAATAGCTACTACTTTTTTACAGCCCGCCGTTCTGGTAGCGGACCGCGTCGTCCAGCGTAACACTGCCGCCGGTCTTTTTTACATTCTGGACGCACCGCCCACGGAGCGCCTTGAGCTGCTCATCGGGAATCTCCATCCCCGCCGCCAGCACATTCATCACCATGTCCTGCTCCACCGCTAGCTTGAAGAGCAGTCGGCAGACGCGGTTCTCCGAGTCCTGCACTGTACCGCGAATAGCGGACATGTACATAGGCGCTACGGCTGTGCAGTCTCCCGCTGTCAGGTAGTCGCAGTAGAACCGCAGAGCCGTTTCCACGAACTCATTTTGACTGCGACAGTGTGCTAGCGGCATCGCCGCTTTGATCTTCCGGTCGGTATCCGGATCAATTCTCATCTGAAATCTCACTTTTTCTTCTGCCATGATGTTATCCTCCAAAACTGTGTTTTTCGGGGCTTTCGCCACCTGTAATGCCTGAATTTTCCTTGCGGCAGTAGAGTTTGCGCCCTTATCAATGCCATATCCAATGCCACGCCGGGGAATTTGATGCCATTCTGCGATTTGCACAGTTTTTCTTAAAATGTACCGCAAACGGTTCCAAGCTTCGGCGTTTCCCCTCTCCCGGCCCGCATTGCGGGCCGGTGTGACCCGGCGTGGCGGCGCAAGGCGCCACGCCTTTATCCTGCACTTTTTTCGACCCCCCGGTTCACCGGACCGTTTTGAAAATCGCTGAGGTCACCCGTTCCGTACACCGGGCCGCACAGCCCCGACACACCGCGCTCTGCTGTTGGGGGTGTCGTGGGCCGCTCTGCGGTCGGAAGTGGCTCCTGTGTCGCGCAGAGCCGCGACAATCGGGCCTGTGCTTTCTGTCGTTCTGTGTCCAGCTCCAGCTGACTGAGCTGCCGCTCGTGGTAGTGATCCACCGCTTCACGGATGGGGCGGATGTGGTAGCGCAGTGTACCGTTGCGCTTGCGCCCGTCCCTCGTGACGACGGTGGTGGGCTCCGTGCGGATGAGGCACTTGTCCTCCAACTCCAGCACATACTTGCGGACGGTGTTGGCGCTCATCTTCACCGCTCTGCCGATGGTGTTGTAGCTGGCGTAGGACTGGAAGGTTTTCCTGTCCTCGATGTGCATCAGGTAACCGTAGACCGCAATGGCGCCGTAGGACAGCCCCAGGTAGAACACCTCATTGGGCAGAGGAGAAAAATTCTTGGTGGGGTCGTGCTTGGAATAGAGATCGTATCTTTTCACGCTGTACCTCCTGTGTGCTCCTCCACCCAACGGATGAACGCCTCCTTGGGAATCACGATGCGGCTGCCGATGCGCAGTGCCGGAAAATCTGGTTCGTGCATGAGCTCATATCCGCTGGACGGCGAGACGCCCAGCACCCTTGCCACTGTCTCCGCGTTCAGGAACAGCGGCAGCTCGTCATAGGTTTTGTAGACCGACTCTTTCATGTTACATCCTCCTTTATACCTGATTGACTTCTGCTTGTTGCTCTGATATGATGAAGGTAACACAAAATCAGTGGTCGTACAATAGATTTGGCCCAGGATGAGGAAACGCCAAAAGTCTATCGGATACAGGAGGGAACAGCATGGCAGAGGACACCTTTGACCGATTCTCGGTTTTCTTTACCAGGGACACTGTATTTCTGGACGGAGCAGCTTTCCCGCTGGGTCAGCTCACCACGGATATTCTGAACCTGGACGGTGAGATACTGACGGAGATCGACCGGCGCGTTAATCACTTCATGTCCACTGTGTATGGGTTGCTCCAGGAAAAAACAGACAGCGCCGCCCGTTCCGCACAGGAACGGCTCAACGCTGTCTGGGATCTGGTTTTTGATTTGCCGGTCTACCGGAGTCTGCACTTGGACACAGAGACTGCCTGGAACTTGTTTCCTGACCTGCTGTCCGACCGGGCGAAGTGGTCGGAGGTTCTGGACATTGACTCCGAGGGTCACCGGATGTTTGAGGATTTTCTCTCTGGACTGGAATACTTTTCGGAGAGCCTGCGGAATTTCCGAGGGCAGTTGGACGGGATGCTGGAGCTTTATTTCGAGCCGCTCTCCCGCCGCAGCGCCGAGGCATACGCAGAAGCCTACGCCGCTTACTTTACCGACATGGCAGCCGCGGGGGAACTGTTTTTCCCGGAGCAGGAATTCAATCAGAGCTTTCCCGCGCAGCTCTGCTTTGTCCCGACGGTAGACCCTGCAAAGACAGGAAAAGTTCTCTTAGCGGAAAAAGTAGAGTTCCGCTATCTCTCTCACTTTCTCTACACGGATTTCTACCGGGGCCTGATGGCGGGCAACGCACCCCGCCGCTGTCACAACTGCGGACGCTATTTCCTGCTGACCGCCGGGTACAACACCTGCTACTGCAACAATGTAGCTCCCGGTGAGACAGAGCGCACCTGCCGCAAGGTCGGCGCACACAGAAAGGCGAACCATCCCACGGGACTGAGTCCGGCGGGTGTGGAGTACCGGAAAGTCTACAACCGTTTGAAGGCGAGAAAGCAGAGGGGGAAAATCAGCAGGGATGAGTGGAACGCCACTTTATCACAGGTCCAGAAGGTGCTGGATCTGGCAGAGCAGGGAAAATTGTCAGACGAGGAAATGCGGAAGCGGTTTGCTGCATTTTGAGCGGAGCGGTTATTCTTTGTATACGGAGATGCAGTATCTGAAAGCCAAGAGCAGACCATTTTCGGTCTGCTCTTTCAACTGGCTACTCTGTTACGCATAGAAGTTGACGCTGTTGGGGATTCCAAGGAACAGGTAGCAGTAGGTTATACCATCGTACTGAGTTACCCCCACTCCGATACAGTCGCATCTTGGGTCGATCATGGTCTCGAAGTGTCCGGGGGAGTTGATCCAGTTGTCGACGGCACGCCGAGCGGCATCGGCTGTGCCAGTGAACACAGTCAGGTTGTCACCGAAGCCGTAGGGATAGCCGGCATCAACAGCGGCCTGGCTCTCCTCCGGAGCGTGATGCCAGGTGTAGCGTCGGTTGGAGCAGGTCTGGGCGGCGTTCATCAGGGCTTCGTTGATGGCCAGTTCCGATACTCCATTGGGCCTACGGGTCTGGTTGACCAACTGGACTATCTCCTGCCGTATCTCAATGTTGTCTGTTAGACTGATGCTATTCCCGCCAGCGGGGGCTTCCGGTGTGGCAGAAGTAGCGGGGCCGACCGTCAGCGTTACGGTTCCGGACTCTCCCGCACTGTTGGAGGCGGTGATCTCTGTACTCCCCTCCGCCTTAGCGATGGCAACCCAGAAGGTCAGCACCTGCTCTACCGCTACTGTGTCCGGGTCTCTGGAGGTAACAGTGTAGTCTGTGCCACTGGGCCCGATGATGAGGCCACTTCGTTCTCCGACCTCCAGGGTGCTGCCCTTGTAGCTGCTTACCCGGATAGCCGGGGACTTCGCTGCTGTGGAAGGGATGGTGAGTGAGGTTACGAGGATGGTTGCTACCAATGCGGCGATGCGCCTTTTCTTACTTGTCATATTTTTTCCTCCTGTATTCAGCATTTTGGGTACTCTTGGCAACCAACACAATACTGAATGAAGGAGCAAAAGTCGAGTGGAATTCTTTATCGAAAACAGAGAAATATCAGAATCAAAATGAAGCGCCTTGTCTAAAACTTCTATACGTTCATCTCCAATACAATAGCACTTTTAAGTAGATAATCTTCTGTGGCACACTGCTCATGAACTAAGAGGATGCTTTATTTTACTTTCTCCGCAAATACTGATCTGCATTTGTGCCGACAACTTTATTGAGAAAGATTTGCTGAATTATTTAAAAAAGCCGGGTCCTCAACTATTTTCTTAACCAAATTATTAAGTGCTATCTCTGTATTTCCGTGCCGTATTTCGCACTCCCAAATAATAACTACTTTCCAGCCCATTGTCTGGAGTTTTAGATAGTTTTTCTCATCACGTGATCTATTGTACTGAAATTTGTTCTCCCAGAATTCCCTGTTAGTTTTTGGCCGTACAAACCATCTACACCCCTCGTGAGCATGCCAAAAGCAACCATTTACAAAAATTACTGTTTTATATTTGGGGAGAACGATATCTGGCTTTCCTGGCAAATTAGAAACATTTTTTCTGTATCGGAATCCTTTTGAAAATAAATATTTTCTAACTGTTTCTTCTGGCTTTGTGTCCTTACTCGGAATATTGGACATATTTTTGCTTCGTGCTTCCTTTGATCTGTTATCCATAAAGATACCACCTAATATAACTATACAATACCATTTTCCTTTAGCTTGTTCAGAACGTCAATTATTTCCCTAACTTGCTTCGGGTAAAGAGATGTATAAGCAAACTCGCAGTATTTAATTGCGTTTTCAATAGCAAGTATATCTTTACTGTTTAAAACTTCTTGCTCCTTTCCACGATTTGCAAGACTTCGCCAATATGCGCTCCCCTTTTTAAAAATCCCAAGCTCATCTTCAATACCGGAAACGAGTTTTTGATCTTTTTTTGCCTGTGCGACCTCTTCTTCTTTTTCTGCAGGAGTTATCAGAATACCATAACTGTCATCACAGAGTACATAGCTATGTTTGGCCACATTTGTCCAACATTCCTCTCGTTTGCAATAGGTTTCTATGTTTGCAGTAGGACGGTTCTCGTCATACATAATAGCAAACACAATTTTTGCAATCGCAGCGATATCCCCATCTGCACAAGTAGGAACTTCTTGCAAATCCCAAATTAATCGGTAATTTATTTGTTTATTTACTTTTTTCGCTAAAAGGGCAAGCTTTGAAAATGTGTAGGCAATTAACTGAGGCCGATAAGCCCGGTTTTCCTGATACCAGATCTGGTTAGAAATAACATTCCCTATATACTCAAACAGGATTTTCTTTCCTACTAACTCCTTGTAAAACAGTTCATTATATACACTGTTATCTTTGTTCCACTGTTTTATCATATTGTTATGAAAATGCGCCGCATTGACTTCGCCGCCCCATGAAACATAATGGGGAAGCATGTCTGCCGCATTCATGTACTTTGCAAGATCGGTCAAGGTGTATTTTTTTGATTTAGGTCTCACAAGTTTGTAGTCCTCACGCTGTGCCTTTGTCATCTGCATGAGCGGTTGCTCATACTGACCTCTTGTGCGCTCAAAGAACCAAAGAGGCTGCACAATTTGACCGGCAGCCACAGGAGCGTAAACCTTCCTTGAATATTCTTCAACACGAACATAGAAAGGATGACTGGAGTTCAGATCTGCAGTCTTGACTTTATTTTGGCTATTTGCATATGTCGCAATATAGCGAATTAAATCCGGATCTGTTTCATTAAGTACCGTGAGCTTCATCTGAACATAAATGCCTGAAAGATCCGCATTATTTTTAATACTGGTTGCCGCTAAAGTTGCCGTTGTTTGCCCTCCGTTGATAATTTGCAGGTTGGTAAAGGACTTAATAATCAATTCACCGGTTTCTCTGTGGCCGATTTTTATTGCCGATGCTGTGGTCGAAATACCGTTGTTATATGTGAAGAATCTTGACTTTTCATTAAGGATTGTTCCGCGTATACCTTTGTTAACTCCGCCATTAAATTTCAGAAACGATCTGACATTTGACTCAAGTAGGGCAGAGCTGTATTGCTTATAAATATCTGACAGGAACTTCCCGGGAACAATTGCAAGATAAGAATCATACTGATCCGAGTCAATATCAGCTTTAATGCAAGGGATTCCGTCAAATCCATAATCTTCACAATGAATGACAATATCTTCTTTTTGAAATCCGACCATTCTGGAACGATATATTTTCTCAATATCAAGTACATCCAGAACAACATCTATAGCGTGTCCGCCCCAAGAAAAAGGTTGGACTGAAAGATCTTTAACGGCAGAGCTAAGCTTGTCCGTACTTACAATAAACAGATGGATTTTGCCGATATACCCAAAGTTCGCCTTGATATTCTTTGCTAACTGAACAGCCGGATCAGACAACTCTGCATTTTTGAAATGGTCTTTTAGCGAGTTTTCGAGAAAGGTAATTAATAGGCGGCTTTTAGAAGAGATAAAAGTATTAGTAATATTTTTAACCTCTCCGTTGTTGTAATCAGCATAGAGGAGATTTAATGTGTTAGCCGGTAGGTCGAGATAAGCAGCATCGATTCGCATACTTTTCGAACCTCTGCAGTATTCATAATAGCACTGCTCCATCCCTCCGATTAATGAGTAATCGTTCTGGAGAATGTCTACTGCGCTTTCAATGAATACTTCTATAGGATATCTTGATGTGTTTACTGCCTGCGCATTAATATCCTCATTGATATAGCTCTCTCTAAATTCATCGACCGAAATCATAGTTAATCCTCCGCGAACTGTTTGATAGCCGCTATTGAGATATCATAAGATACATTGGTTATTTCAGGGCAAGGAACTTCTTTCAGTGTGATGCGAGGAAATCCATTTATGACAGAATATAAGTTTAGATCTTTTACATCAAATTTAACTGAAAAAGCCGTATCTGAAATGTTGATCCCGTATGATGCTACTTTTGAACTGAAAATATTTTCAACTGTTTCATCCGATATAGCCTGTAAAATACTTTCAAACAGTTCCAAAATACTCGATTCTCCGTTTGAAAATTCACTGGCCATCTTTTCAGCACGAACAATTACAAGATGTCCTGGAATATCGGAAGACAATTGAGTTACAGAATTAATATGTACGCACGAAGAATGTGCCCCAACGGTTTTGAGCTCATACCAGTCTGCTCCGATTGCGTAATCTTTGCTTAACGCATCGGGACCGCTCCACGCCCGAATAGAAGTAGGTATATCGTATTTTCCAAACATATACTTTTTCATAAAGTACAGTTCGCCAAATAATCCTTGGACAGTCTCAAAAGGAACATTTCCTGTCGCTTCCTTTTTAAAAAGCGATTTCCAAATAATATACCGTATTTTCAGCTTATTCAGGGCCTCAGATTCATTGGCTGAACCTTCGATTGCTTCCAAAAGATTTGAGCAGAAAGAATAAAAAACCGGTTCAGCTTCTTTACTCAAAAGATCAAAACATGTCCAATAAACACCTTTGCTCTCTTCTCCCTGCGTAACTCTCAATTGCTTTGTAGACTCCATTTGAGGGCCGCCACGTAACGATAGAATAGAAAGGCGAAGATATCCGTCATTGCTAAGTCCGTAAAATACACCTACTGGAGCATTTATCGGAATCTTTTTTTGATTACCAGAGTGTTCTGTCAGTGATCTAAAATATTCTTCAAAATTAATCGTCATCGTCATCTTCTCCTTCGCCATCGTCATCAATTTCTATATTGGCATTGACTTCATCCACCTTAACGGAATTTGCTCGATAGGTCACCATTACACCGGATTCTTTTTGGGGAAATCCTATAGCGAATGCGAGAAGTGGCTCTCGGTCATTTCCTACCTCCTCTTTAATTTGCAATTTCAGATCTGCAACTTTTTTCTGCTCTTTCGAAGACATCTGCTTTTTCTCTGACGCAGTATTATCACAGCTCAAATCAAGCGGATAGATCACGAGGATTGGATTTACCCTATACCGCAAATAATCGTTGGCTCCAAGTGATGTATACTGCTTGCCGTTTTTTGCCTGAGCATTTTTCTCTTTAAGAATATGCTCCCGATCACTTTCTGTAAGCCACAGCCCGGCGTTTAAGATACCCGGTTCCATAACACGGTTGTTCGATCCGCCGATTCGAATATATGTATCTTTTGCATCCTTAATATGAAAGCTACGGATTGCAGATTTTAAAGAAAAATTATTCACAGAGAACGGAAGATCTGTCGACTCACCTGTAGCAATTACAACATCCCACGTCTGAAATACTTCACTGTTCTCAATGTATGAAGAAAGCCCTTCTGTATCAAATTTTCGGTTTACATAGGCAATTTTCAAATTTCTGATAAAATCTGCTACATTGAACTTTGAAACATCACTTGCAATGTATCTACCATTTATCTCCTCAAAATCAAGTTGAGTTGCAAAGCTATCAAATGCATCCCGATTGTGACGATTAATCGCTACATCCCTTACAAGTTTAGAAGTATCTGCATAAACACCTCCATAATTAAGGTGGTACTCAATCACATCAGATGCTCTCATTTTGTTCCGTGCAGTAACAAGAAGTGTAGTATCAAGAGTATCAGGCGATTCTTTGACCATCAGGCCGAAGTTCTTTGGCTTCTTATCTTGACGTTCCATTTCTTCAAATTGCTGGCGCAAATCATCAACCGCATCTAAAACGGCATCAAAACGGTCAATATTTTCCTGTGTTAAATAGACTCGGCACAGATCTTCATACTTGGGCCTGTACCCAAACCAGCGGCACATCTGCAACAATGTGTCATATGCTCCGGCATTTCTGCTGTAGTAGCTGGTCATCAAGCCTTCCAGAGTCAAGCCACGGGAGAGAACCATTCCCCCAATGGCGATAACGCGGGCGCCAGTTGCATCGTAATCTTCATAGTCAAATCGATTGTTCTTTCCTCCGCCTTTAACACTCATCTTGCCGTTTCTTGAATTAATTACAACGACAGAAATCTGCTTTATTTCACGGTAGAGCCCCTCCTGAATCTGCTCCCATACAATAGGTACATATCCTTTTTCAACGTCTCCTTCCCGAATCGAGTCGTAAAAACTGTCTTTGGTAAAAAGGTCAAAAATTGCCTTCATATTTTTGTTGGCAATAAACCTTTCAACGGGTTCGCTGCTCAACTGTTCAATTTCATTTGTCAGAGTCTCTATATAAGTTAAAACATGTTCTTGAATTTGAGTCTGAACATCGTTATACCGAGTAATATTTATCATCATTGAGCGATGCTTCGTTTCCTGTCCACGCAAAGTACGAATTACGTTGTTAATAAGAAAGCTATGTATTGCTTCTTTCATCGAATTCGCCAAACCCAAATAATTTATATATTTATCATGGACGACAGGTAAAAAATATGGCTCGTCCTCCTTGATTTCGCGCAAACATAAAGGTAATGTCTCAGAATCGCCAGGGAACACTCTTCGACCACCCCAATATGTACTTGGCGCATTAAGCTGCACAATAAAGTCTGAGGGGAAAAGATCTAAGTTAGCAGGATCTTTGTCATTTGGGTTAATAAAGATATTAGCAAACGGAGTTGCAGTATAGCCGACATAAGAGGCTATGGGGAACTTGTTGAATATAGCACGTATGCATCCGTTGATTGTAGTTGGATCTTTTTCCGGTTTGTTTGTGTTAAGAGATGCATTATCGGCCTCATCGTCAATGATCAAAATGCTTTTAGAATCCAGTCCCTGCTCACTTAACTCTGACTGCAATCTTTCACTAACGCTCTCCAAAATACTTTTGTTCTTTTTTACCACCAAGACAACAGGCTTATTAAAATCGGCGATAGCTGCATTTAAATTCTTTTGTATAAACTTAGCGAAATCGTTGCTTTGGTTCGTGAACGGTACAGCATAATGTTCGCGAGGTGAAAAACCCACGCCAATATACTCTATTAAGTTGCCAATAGAGTCACTTTTTGCACCGATAACACCTTTATCCGTTCTTTTTTGCGTCTGAACTCGAAGCGAATTTGTTGTTCCGGCTAAAAGAACAACAATTTTGTATCCGTAATCGTAGGCTAAATTAATAAGCCCAAGATAGTTGGCAGTTTTTCCGGATTGAACATCGCCGACTACCAAACCTCTCTTTTTATCTACCTTAGATCTGGGGTTCGCACAGTATGCCAAGACCTCTTCACAGGAAATCTCAATGTTGTCAATAGTTTTTCTGTCAAAGCCATCTTGCCGTAAATATAGCTTGTATCTATCAAAAAACGGGCGTGGAGTAGTACATTTTAATTTATAGAGCCAATATTTTGACTGCCTATCGGCCGCCAGTACATTTGGAGCATACGTCTTGATACCAACCTCGATTTCGTATAAATCCACAACGCTTTTTAATATATCGTTATACTCCGGCAACTGGCTGACATCCTGCCTTCCGGAAGTAATAGGAAGTAGTTGACTCGCCAGCTTTATTAAATCAGAATGTGTTTTCTTTTGTCCTTCGCAAAGACTGTAGAGCATATCAAAAGTCTTTCTAATAAGGGCGTTATATCTGTTTGCTGTATCAGTCATTGTTCAAAACTCTCTTTCTAATTTCTTCTTTGTGTTTGAGTAGCCGCTGATATGCTTCTGCCATAAACATATCATCAAACATTTTCTTTCTTTTGTTTGGATTACAAAGTGCGAGAATTGCTTCTATTTCCTGAATAAGCTGCTCATCTTCGCAATCAGCACCCGAGTTAATAATCGTCAATGCATCCGTGCTATCATTTGCAATAGAATATTTGGGCAGATAGCACTCGATTTGCGACAAAGCAATGTCCAGCAGATTCTGTTCTGACTGTCCAAGAGCATTATAAAGCGCCACAATCGACGGCGTATCTCGGTTGATTTGATATCGAATCTTTCCCTCATGTTCGCTTATTCGATCCCATACTTTAAATTCGACTGATTGCTCCTTTGCGCCGGGGAATCTCGCAGTCCGTTTACTTCGGACAATAGAATCCTCAACAGCCATTTTTATCCTATCTTTTATTTTGTCAGGAATTTTCGCTGACGATTTTTTCACATCCAGCATCCATACGGAATCCAAACTGGACGGGATATCAACTTGAATACGGGCAAGTTTATTAAGTTCACTCCGGATTCCCATATGCATCCAGCTACCCCATGAGATAAGCCTTTTATTGCGGTACAAGTAAAACCCTTGATCATCGTAAATGCTCTTTGGATTTCCAAGTAACGCTTTTTCCTCAGGAGTAAGAGTATTGGCAAAAGGCAGAGTATACGGAATTACAGTAATTATAGCTCCGTCAACATATATCTCTGATTTGCGACCTGTTTGTTGCCGCCCAATAGAGTCCAATAAAAAAGGGTCCCGCTTTTCAATACGTTTGCCGTGAAAATATATTTCAACCTTTTTGTAATAGCGATGAAACACCAGTTCTGTATGTTTCTTAGTCTCAGCAACTAATCGTCTAAAACTGTCTTCAAAATTCTTCGCAAGGCCTTCGATTTTGTCAAATTTTGTCCAAAGCACTAAAGTGCCAGTCTCATATTTTGCAAGATTATGTATTTGAGGGAGTGTATCAATTTCTTTCGGCCCTAACATTTTCAAAAGCAATCGGTTTTCAGCATCAATGATATCTAAGTCGAAAGACATTGCATGGATTTTTCCGAATCTTTTGCTTGCAACTGTAAATTCTCTACATTGAGAAAGCGAAGCAGATTTTAAGCCAAGGCCAAAGCGTCCCAATTCTTGTTCGCATTCTGCTTTTTCAGATCGATCAGAACCGGGAAGCATGGCGTTATCAAGTTCTTTTGCCGACATTCCGCAACCATTGTCTAAGACACAAAAATAAGGCACCTCAGACAGAGGATCAGAAAAAATATTTATCTCTTTTGCATTAGCTGATATACTGTTGTCAATAATGTCTGCAACCGCCGACGAAAAGCTGTAACCAATTGCACGCAATCCGGTCATCAACGTTTTAGCTGGAAATTGCCGTTCAACTAAGTCACTCATAATTCCCTTTCAGTCTCGTGAGAGAACTATTCCGCTGTTTCACTTTTTTTATAGATGTCACCGAACATGGCCTCAAAAATTGCCTGTAAAACATTCACAACAATAGAATTTCCAATAAGTTGGTTTAGTTTTCTATAGCTAAAATTTAAGGATGATGCTTTTGCATACTCCTCTTCTGTGAACCCCATTAGCAAGAATGCTTCTCTCATTGTTAGCCTGCGATACGTGTCGCCCTTGGGCCCGCTGTATTTAAATAAAGCGGCAGTATGTGTTCTATCCATATTACAGGTAATCGTGCGGATAACTGTATGATTTGATATTGTTTTCCCATTAATATTCCACATTACATCTCTTGATGGAGTTTTATTTAATTGTGCAATGTCAGCTTCAAGTTTATAAATCGGATTTTTGTAATTGTTCTTTATAAATTTACGAATCTTGAACTTCCTTTCTCTTTTTGCCGCCTCGATTTTAGGTGCGATGTCAAGTCTATCACCTAAATGGCTTATGATAAACGCGCGTTCTCTATCTTGGGGAATACCAAAATCTAAAGAGTTCAAAATCATACATTCTGTATTTGAATATCCCATAGACTCTAAAAACGCCAGCCACTGTTTTAAGTCTTCAATATGTTTATCCGCTTTTATTGTTTTAACATTTTCAAGCAAGAGATATTCAGGAAGTCGATTTAGGGCGTTTAGTTCTTTTAAAATCCTTTCAATCTCCCACAGAAGCCCAGACTTAGTTCCAGAACCTTTTTTCATTCCCTTTCCAAGCCCACCGGTAGAAAGATCCTGGCATGGAAAACTATATACAAGCAAATCGATCTCAGGTAGATTCTTTCCTTCGATGTCAGTTATCGAACCATAATTGTTAGCCTGTTTGTTTGCTCTATACAAATCCCTGCGCTGGTCCTCGGTAAGCCTTTTTATATTGGTCGGTTTAATAGAAGTTGCACTAAAGGTAAACCGTGAGAGATAGTCGTCAATTTCTTTAATATCTGTTGGCATTTTCACTTCAACGCCATCACAGTGAATTGCGGCATAGCATTCAATCGCATCGATAAACCACTCGCTAATTCCAACGATTTTATAATTAATACCCATACGATTGAGCGCCGACGCCTGAGCCCCTATTCCGGCAAATGCTTCGAAAACTTTTAACGTCCGATTTTTTTTTGCACTTTGATCCATTTTATATACACTCTCTTTACAAGTATTATCTGAGCAATATAATTTTTCTCAGTTGTAGGTGTCAAATAGCTTCTATCATATCCCTGGTACCGCAATTGCTATGGTCCATGTGTAAAGAGTCGGATATTTATATCCTTGTCGTTAAACGGGTTTTCATTGATAAAAGCGTCGTCCATCAATACCAGGTTAGTATCTGTCGTGTCTGGATTAGCCAACTTCTTTTTGACTTTCTATAAAACCTTTCTTTTTAGAGCTACCTCGACAAGCGGATTTTTCCCTCCAGCTTGCCCCAGCCACCCAAACTTTAATCTCTAATCTTAAATGATCTCTACACATATCAGCCGGTTTTTAACCGATACGGTATCAATATTTCTGGATATTACTCGTTAGACAGAGTTTCGCTAATATGGGCGTTTCCATTTGCGTCAATAATTTCGAAGGTGTGGACATGGACAAACTCGCTGTATATTTTAATCCCCATATTGCAATCTCTTTAAAATTTCCTCATCTGCCGGATAAAACTTATACTGTGGTATTTCTTTCACTGTAATCCGCAGAATATCATTATGTTCTAACTTTTGTGGAGTCCCTTTGCTGATTGCCGCATTGAACAGCGTCAGATGCACATACAGGTCAGGGTAATCGTGGTCAACCTCCATGAACACTTTGCCCACCGATATGGTAACAGCCAGTTTTTCTTGGCACTCCCGAATGAGAGCCCGCTCCTTTGTTTCTCAAGGTTCCACCTTACCACCGACAAACTCCCACAGCAGTCCCCGTGCTTTGTGAACTGGACGCCGACAAAGCAGAAACCTGTCCCCACTCCAGATCAGTGCCGCCACCACTTCGGTCACTTTCTTCTCCATGCCAACTACCATCCTCAGCACAAGTTGCCTTTTTCCCCTGTCTGTGCTATTTTATATGAGTATACCACAAATTTCCCCTTGTGGGAAGTAGGCAATGGAGGTGCAATGCCGTGGTACGAGAGATTATGCGGGATGAAGCGTTCCTCTCCCAAAAGGCTGAACCGGCCACTTTGGAGGACTTGCCTGTCGCTCAGGACCTGCTGGATACCCTGGCCGCTCACAACGGCTGTGTGGGCATGGCGGCCAATATGATCGGCGTTTACAAGCGAATTATCGTCTTTGACAACGAGGGCAAATACACGGTCATGTTCAACCCGGAGATTATCAGGAAATCCGGGCCCTATGAGGCGAAGGAGGGCTGTCTCTCCCTCACCGGCACCCGGAAGGCCAAACGCTGGCAGTCCATCAAGGTGCAGTATCAGAACGAGCAGTTTCAAACACGCTTCAAGACCTTCACCGGCTGGACGGCCCAGATCATCCAACACGAGATCGACCACTGCGAAGGAATTCTGATTTGAACCGGGAGGCCTGTACATGAAACGTGTCATCATCTTATCCGACACCCACGGCCTGTTGCGGCCGGAGGTGGTGGGATACCTGTCCCAGGCTGATATCATCATCCACGGCGGCGATATCAACACCCAGGCCATTGTGGACAAGCTCCGGGAGTACGCCCCGCTCTATATTGTCCGGGGGAACAACGATAAGGACTGGGCGGAGGGGTTGCCGCAAAGCCTCACATTTTCCATTGAACGTGTCCATTTCTTCCTGATTCACAACAAGAGGGATGTTCCTCCGGATTTGTCCGACACGGATGTGGTAGTTTACGGTCACTCACACAAGTACGCCTGTGAGGAGCGGAATGGCGTTCTGTGGCTGAACCCCGGCAGTTGTGGACGTCGGCGCTTTGACCAGGAAATCACCTTTGCTGTCATGGCCGTTGACGGAGAACATATTCAAGTTGAGAAAGTGATCATTCCTCATGAAAAGAAGTAATGCGATAGAGCTGGGCCTGACCATCCCCCTCCAGCGACACTTACACATCAAAGCGCTCCCCTACAGCCAGGAGCCGAACCGCCGGTTCTGCTGGGATCTCCACGTCATTCTGTTGCGGGGCAGGCCCAGTCTGCTGGCGGTCCACTGCCATACGCGATACGCATTTGTGCTGTATGATCTCAGCCATCCGGAATGGGAGCGCCTGCCGAACATTTTCCTGGACGGTCTGCGGCTCAGTTTATCCGCCGCCGGTTTTCCCGCAGAAGAGACGAAGAAGCTGTGCGGTTCAGAACTGCCTCTGTTCGCCAGGACTCATGGCCGCCGGGAGGTGGCCTTTTTAAACCGCGCCTGGGGGGACGTTATGGCTGCGGAGCTGGCCCTGGACGAAAACAGCCAAAGTCAGCCCCTGCTGGAGCAGCTGGTCAACGCTAAACTCAGCCGCTGCGCGGGAATAGAAGGCCTGGACACAGCGGCAAGGCGGCTGACGGAGATGCTTTCCCAAATCTGAAAGGAGGGGGCTCTATGCGCATCATCACCGCCCCGGCGAAGAAAATGGTGGTGGATACGGACAGCTTTGCCGTGGATAGTCTGCCACAATTTTTGGAGCAGACAGAGCGGCTGAAAGCTGTCCTCCAGGGTATGTCTCCAAAGGAATTACAGGCCCTCTGGAAGTGCAATGATTCCATAGCCAAACTGAACATAGAGCGGCTGGAACAGATGGACCTGCGCCGTAATCTCACCCCCGCCATTCTTTCCTACGAGGGCATTCAGTACCGCTACATGGCCCCCGGCGTGATGGAGACGACTCACCTGGACTACCTCCGGGAGCACTTGCGCATCCTCTCTGGCTTCTACGGTCTGTTGCGGCCCTTCAACGGCGTGACCCCCTACCGGCTGGAAATGCAGGCAAAGCTGGCGGTGGACGGCTGCCGGGACCTCTATCAGTTTTGGGGCAGCCGCCTGGCCCGGCAGCTGGCCTCGGAGACGGACGTGGTGCTGAATCTGGCCTCCAGGGAGTACAGCAGAGCGGTGGAGGGTTATCTGCCCAAAACCGTCCAGTTCGTCACCTGTGCCTTTGGAGAGTGGAAAGACGGCAAGGTCGTCGAAAAAGCCACCAAATGCAAGATGGCCCGTGGGCAGATGGTACGCTGGCTGGCGGAGAACCAAATCAAAAGCCCGGAGGATATCCGGGCCTTTGACCAGTTGGGCTATCGATTCTGCCGTTCCACATCGGTGTGGAACCACACGGTGCTTCTTTGGATACAGTCCCCCAAGGATTGAGTTGCTTCCCGACCGGAAGCGGCTCAATATTCCGTGCTCAACAGGAAATCCGAAACGTGCATCGTCTTGATTCCCTGGTAATTTCCGCTGGTCTGTTTGTTGATGCGGGGGTATTTTTATATCGCTAAAGTATATGGCTATAACCGTAATACTCACTTAATATCAAAAGTTTTGCGGTTTATACCCGTAAAACTTTTGATACAGTCATTGCAGCCCCCTGATTTTAAGAAGTGAACCTGAGTTTTGCTCCCCTTTTATTGCAACCATCTTTAACATTTCTCATAATGTATTGACAAAGCAGATTTTTCTGCTACAATGTAACGATTTAACATTGAAATGTTAAATGGGAGGCATGGGCAGAAAGGAAGAAGACAAATGTTCAGAATTGTTGATGAAGCAGAGTGCAAAAGATATCGTTTAGATTGTTCCTCTGTACTGAAAAAAGTGTGCCTAATGCTAAAAGAAAAGGGAATTTCCGCTCAATTTACACTTGTAGGCAGTGGTGCGAGGAATATGGTGACGAGAAATGGCGATGGGCCATTCGACCTTGACTATAATCTCGAAATCATTAAAGCACCGGAAGAGTATTGGAATAATTTGCGCAGTTTGAAAGATACCATCCGCATTTTGCTGGATAAAGCGGCAGGCCTGAAATGCTTTTCCGAATCACAAGACTCAACTTCCTGCCTGACGGCTCTGTTACACTTTAAAGATGAGCCTGCAATTAAATTCAAATTTGACGTTGCAATTGTCTCCAGAAATTCTAAAGGAAAGCTGCGCCGGTTGATTCACAATAAAAATGCCTGGGGTCTTGGGATGGATCAATATGTTTGGAATGAGATTCCTGATTCTCACAATGTTGCACAAAAAGTAAAGAGACTCAAAGCAGAAGGACTGTGGCTTACAGTAAGAGATCGATACGTTGACCGAAAAAATACGTATTTATCTCGTTGGTTGGATAAAGATCATCCTTCATTTATCATTTACATCGAAACGGTCAATGAGATATATTACAAATATTTTGGATTGGTGTAGGCAACTTTCCAGTCAAAAGAAACTCCATATAAAATCCCCAGATTCAGGGAAAACTGAATCCGGGGTGATAAATTATGGAATTTTTCCGCGGTACAAATAGGACAGGCCCCTATTTTGAGGGCTGGTATTTCAAGCACCAGAACCCGCAGGGGCAGACTCTCGCACTGATTCCCGCATTTCATATCGATAGAAATGGACGCCGCACCGCCTCCCTCCAGGTCATTTCAAAGGATCAGGCGTGGTGGCTGGAATACCCGGCGTCACAGCTTCACATCTCCCGTCAGCCCTTTCAGGTGCAGATTGGACAGTCCTGCTTTGGCAGTCAGGGAATCGACCTCCATATCCAACAGGACAATCTTTCCCTCTGCGGCTCACTGCGCTATGGTCCTTTTACCGCTCTGCGGTCTGACATTATGGGGCCGTTTCGATTTTTCGCAGGGATGCAGTGCGCCCACGGCGTCATCAGCATGGGGCATTCTCTGAGCGGCGCGCTGGAACTGAATGGTGAGCATTTGGATTTTTCCGATGGAATCGGATACATTGAGACGGACCGGGGCCGCTCCTTTCCCGACAAGTACCTCTGGACGCAGTGCGTCTGGGACGGGCCGGAGTGCGGCAGTCTGATGCTTGCAATTGCGACGATCCCCCTGCCTGTGGGCGGCTTCACTGGCTGTATCTGCTCCGTTTTTTATGGAGGCAAGGAATATCGCTTGGCAACCTATCGGGGCGCCAGAATTGCAAAGTGGTCTCCCTCCGGTGCGGTGGTTCGTCAGGGGAAGTACCACCTGGAAGTCGAATTGCTGAACGAGCGGCGGCAGGCCCTCCGGGCTCCGGTGGAGGGCCGCATGGAGCGCACTATTCACGAGAGCCTCTGCGCGGAGGTACGCTACCGTTTCTGGTACGGGGACAGCCTCCTGTTTCAGCACACGGACCTCAATGCCAGCTTTGAATGTTCCGGTTTAGCCCGTTCACCGACCGTTCGGTGAATGATCTGTGCTGCAGGGCATTTTGCCTACCATTTCTACGTCATATTTTATCCAGTTAGTCGTTTTTTCAATTTAGCAACTGAATATTTTGACGTGCAGAAAATACACATGGAACTCTAAATTTTAATCGGGCTCTAATTCTTTGTATAATTCCTACGCAAAATTTGAGTGCCTGCTTTGACAGAAAACCGTTGCAAAGCTTTCCTGCCAGAGTTACAATGCAGACAGCAAAAATGTGAAACGCTTCCCGCTCAGCATCGACGGAAAACCGATGGTCAGAGGCGGGAAGCGTTTCTGACCACAGAACCTGCCACAGACGCGGCCGGAACACATGGAGAACACCTCGTTAAAGAGGCTTACAGATGAAGTGAACTCCAGCGGAAACGCCTAAAAGGAGCAGAAACAAGCCAAAAAAGTTTTCTGAGTCTTTTCGCATCCGAGAGGTCGAGAGTTCGAATTCTCTTCAGGTCCACCATAAAAAGCCTGTAACCCTTGCGGTTACAGGCTTTTTCATGCCTGCTGGTGGGGCGTTTCCCTTTAGAGCCCGGAAATACCCTGGATAAAAGCCTCCGCCCGGTTGGCGCGGGCTTTCTTCATTTTTTCAGTGACGTGTCCGTATATGTCATATGTATCGAGTAGACCGGTCCTTGTGATTCCCCACTCAGATTAGTTGCGCAATGAAGTGCACTGCAACCTCCATCGTGTTTTTCCACGCCGTCATGGATCTACTCTCCGGGTAAGTTGCCTTTTCCCAGCGTTTATGTTATTTTATGAAGTGTGGCACAAGCGGCTTATGGGTAAGCGTATGGACATTGTGGAGGTAGAACGGTATGGTACGAGAAATCATGCGGGACGAGGCCTTTCTCGCGCAAAAGGCGGAACCCGCCAAACTGGAGGATGGACCAACCGCCCAGGATTTGCTGGATACGCTATCCGCCTACAGGGATAGCTGTGTGGGCATGGCGGCCAATATGATCGGTGTCAACAAGCGGATCATTGTCTTCGACTGCGAGGGAACCGATATGGTGATGTTTAACCCGGAAATTGTGAAAAAGTCCGGGCCCTATGAGGCGGAGGAGGGCTGTCTCTCCCTCACCGGCACCCGAAAGGCCAGGCGCTGGCAGTCCATCAAGGTGCAGTACCAGAATGAGCAGTTTCAAACACGCTTCAAAACCTTCACCGGCTGGACGGCACAGATCATCCAGCACGAAATCGACCACTGCGAGGGAATTCTGATTTAAACCGGGGGCTGTATATGAAACGTGTCATCATCTTATCCGACACCCACGGCCTGCTGCGGCCAGAGGTGCTGGAATACCTATCCCAGGCTGATATCATCATCCACGGCGGCGATATCAACACCCAGGCCATTGTGGACAAGCTTCGGGAGTACACCCCACTCTATATTGTCCGGGGGAACAACGACAAGGACTGGGCAGAGGAACTGCCGCAAAGTCTCACTTTCACCATCGAGGGTGTTCATTTTTTCTTGGTTCACAACAAAAAAGACGTACTGTCGGACTTGCCTGATACAAATGTGGTGATTTACGGTCACTCCCACAAGTATACCTGTGAGGAGCGGAATGGCGTTCTGTGGTTGAACCCCGGCAGCTGCGGGCGGCGGCGCTTTGACCAGGAGATCACCTTTGCTGTCATGACCGTTGATGGAGGACATATTCAGGTTGAGAAAGTGACCATTCCTCATGAAAAGAAGTAATGCGATAGAGCTGGGCCTGACCATTCCCCTCCAGCGACACTTACACATCAAAACACTCCCTTACGGCCAGGAATCAAACCGCCGCTCCTGCTGGGATTCCACATCATTCCGCTGCGGGGCAGGCCCAGTCTGCTGGCAGTCCACTGCCATACGCGCTATACATTTGTACTGTACGATCTCAGCCATCCGGAATGGGAGCGCCTGCCGGATATTTTCCTGAACGGCCTGTGCCGCAGTCTGTTCGCCGCCGGCTTTGCCGCAGAAACAGCGGGAAGGCTATGCAGTTCAGAACTGCCTCTGTTCACCAGGACTCATGGCCGCCGGGAGGTAGCCTTTCTGAACCGCGCCTGGGAGGATGTGATGGCTATGGAGCTGGCCTTGGACGAGGGGGGCTGGAGCCAGCCCCTGCTGGACCGGCTGGTCAACGCCAGACCCAGCCGCTGCGCAGGCGCCGGGGGCCGGGGCACAGCGGCAGAGCGGATGGCAAAGATGCTGTTTAAAATCTGAGAGGAGGGGATTTCGTGCGTATCATCATTGCCCCGGCAAAGAAAATGGTGGTGGACACGGACAGCTTTGCCGTGGACGGTCCGCCCCTTTTTCTGGACCGGACAAGGCGGCTGAAAGCGGCTCTCCAGGAGATGTCCCCCAGGGAATTACAGGCGCTTTGGAAGTGTAACGACTCCATTGCCAGGCAGAATGTGGAGCGGCTGGAGCATATGGATCTGACCCGCCGTCTCACGCCGGCCGTCTTCGCCTATGAGGGCATCCAGTACCGCTACATGGCCCCGGGCGTGATGGAGGCGGGTCAGCTGGAGTACCTCCGGGAGCATCTGCGCATTCTCTCCGGCTTCTATGGCCTTTTGCGCCCCTTTGACGGTGTGACCCCCTACCGTCTGGAGATGGGGGCCAAGCTGAACGTGGACGGCTGCCGGGATCTCTACCAGTTCTGGGGCGGGCTTCTTGCTAAGAGGCTGGCCTCGGAGGCGGATGTGGTGCTGAATCTGGCCTCCAAGGAGTACAGCAAGGCGGTGGAGCCTGCCCTCCCCCCTCATGTCCGGTTTGTCACCTGCACGTTTGGGCAGTGGAAGGACGGCAAGATTGTGGAGAAGGGCACCCTGTGCAAAATGGCCCGGGGACAAATGGTCCGCTGGCTGGCGGAGAGGCAAATCAAACGCCCGGAGGATCTCCGGGCGTTTGATCAGCTGGGCTATCGGTTTTGTGATTCCATAACGGCGGGAAACCGGACGGCGCTTTTTTGGGTGAAGACCGATGGAGCCGCGCCTTGAGAAGAGGCGGCGCCCGCTCCCCGGCGGCGGGAAGAGGAGAACCGGGATTCAAAACGGTTGAAGGCCCTGTGGCTCTTTTTCCGCCGGAGCCTCGCCGCTTTCCCTAGGCCTTCTCCGTCAGCTCCTGGAAACTCTGGATATAATATTCCGCCAGACGGCGCATTTCCTCCTGGTTTGGCTCCGAGGGGTCGTACACCGCCGCCGTGCGAAAACCCGCCGCGCAGGCGGTCCGCAAGGCGTGGAGGGCGTCTTCGAAGACCACGGTGTCCTTCTTGTTGGACCGCAGGCGGCGAAGGGCCCGCTCATAGACCGCCGGACCGTCCCGCTTTTCCTGGCCCGCCTCCCGGCTGGTGACAATGCCCCGGAAAAAACCGTCGATGCCCGCGGTTTTCAGCGCCATCTCGGCAAGAGGCCGGTCCGTGGCGGTGGCCACGTACATCCACACCCCCTCCATCTTCAAGATGGAGAGAAACTGGATAAGACCCGGTTTGGGGCGGACCTCATAGCGGTAAAAGTGCTCGATCCGGCCCCAGATCTCCTGCACCAGCTCCTCCACGGTCTCCGGAAGATCAAAGATCTGCTTGCAGTAGGCCGTGCCCTCCCAAAGGCCCAGGGAGGCAACCTGCCGGTCCAGTCCCGGAGGCGGAACCGCTCCGTGGTTTTCCGCCAGGACGCTTCCCAGCGTCCGCCACATCCCCATGGAATCCACCAGCGTGCCGTCCATATCAAAAATCGCGCTTTGCAGTCTCATCGTCAAATTCCTTTCCGCGCAAGCTCTTTTGAAAAAGGGGCCGGTCCGAGAAAGTCCCTCTCAATCCGGCAACTTTACAAGCCCTGCCTCCACCAGTTTTTGGAGGCTCATCAAAATTCCAACTTTGGCGTGCTGCCAGGTAAGCCCCCCCTGGAAATACACGGCGTAGGGCGGGCGAATGGGCCCGTCGGCGGAGAGCTCGATGGAGCTGCCCTGGACGAAGGCCCCGGCGGCCATGACCACCTCGCTGTCGTACCCCGGCATGGCCCAGGGCTCCGGCGTCACATAGCTGTCCACCGGGGCGGCGGCCTGAATCCCCCGGCAAAAGGCCAGCATGGCCTCCCGGCTGCCCAGGGTGACGGCCTGGATGATGTCGTGGCGGTCCTCCGAGGCGTTGGGCACACAGGAAAAGCCCAGGGCCTCGTATAGATTTGCGGCAAAGACGGCCCCCTTCAGCGCCCCCGCCGTCACCGTGGGGGCCAGAAAGAGCCCCTGGTAAAAGGCGGGCATCAGGCCCAGGTTCGCCCCCACCTCCTGGCCCAGACCCGGGGCGGAGAGACGGTAGGCGCAGCGCTCCACGCACTCCTTTGTGCCGCAGATGTACCCGCCGATGGGGGCCAGCCCCCCGCCGGGGTTTTTGATGAGGCTCCCCACCACCATGTCCGCCCCCAGGTCCGAGGGTTCCCGGGTCTCCACAAACTCGCCGTAGCAGTTGTCCACCATCACCTTCACGTCCGGCTTCAAGGACTTGCAAAAGGCGGTGAGTTCCCCGATTTGCTCCACGGAGAAGCTGGGGCGGGTGGCGTAACCCTTGGAGCGCTGGATGGTGACGAGCTTGGTGCGATCGTTGAGTTTGGAGCGGATGGCGGCATAGTCAAACCCGCCGTCCGGCAGGAGATCCGCCTGGGCATAGGTGACGCCGTACTCCCGGAGAGAACACTTGCCGGGCCGGATGCCGATGACCTCCTCCAAGGTGTCGTAGGGGGCTCCCACGGGGGAGAGAAGCTCGTCCCCGGGGAGGAGGTTGGCGGACAGGGCCACGGTGAGGGCGTGGGTGCCGCAGGTGATCTGGGGCCGGACCAGGGCGGCCTCCGTGTGGAAAACACCGGCGTAGACCCGCTCCAGGTTGTCACGGCCCTGGTCGTCGTAGCCGTAGCCGGTGGTGGCGGCGAAGTGGGTGGCGTTGACCCGGTTTTGCTGCATGGCGTGAAGCACCTTGGCTTGGTTATATTCCGCCACGCGGTCGATGTCGGCGAAACGGTCCCGGAGGCGCTGTAGCGCCGCCTCGCCATAGCGGTAAACCCCGGGGCTGACCCCAAGGGTCTGGTAGATGGCTTGCAGTTCCATGAAAGGGCTCCTTCTCATTTGTTTTTAACAGAGCCTATCTTAGGCGATGGGGCGGGACCTGTCAAGGGAAAACGAAACGCCCGCCGCAAAAACGGCAGGCGTTGAGACAGCCCCGGGACTTGACAGCGGAGGGAGCCCTGGGCTATAATATAGACAGGCACCGCAACAAGCGGGCAGCCCGAACTAATGGTTTAGGATTCTAAAAAAGAAACCGTCACCGGTCGGGGTGGCGGTTTCTGTGTTTCAAAATTATTATAGCCGCAAAGGCCCCGATATGTAGGGGGCATCCGCATACAGCCCCGCCTCCTTTCGGAGGGGGCCTCCCGCCGCTTTTTATGGCGCAAGCCGGCACATTTCCCGCCCCAAAAAGCAAGTCTCACGAAAGAAAGGAGGCGCTCCCATGTCCAGCGTTCTCGTTCGCGCCCCGGACGACCCCGTCACCCTCTCCGCCCAGGCGGTGAAACAGCTTTTGGAGCGGGGGGACGGGGACGCCGCCCTGCTCTATCTGGCTCTGCTCCGCCGCCATGGCGACGCGCCTCCCCGGTCTTTGGCGGGCGAGCTCCGCTGGGACCGGGGGCGCATTGAGGCGGCGGAGGCCGCCCTCCGGGATTTGGGGCTCATCGCCCCCCAAAGCCCCCCGGCCGAACCCGCAGACGAGCCCCCGGTCTACCGGCAAAGCGAGGTGGCCGGGAAGCTGGAGGAGAGCGAGGACTTCCGCCGTCTCACCGCAGAGGTGGAGCGGAAACTGGGCAAGCGCCTGACTACGGCGGATCTCTCGGCTCTTTTGGGGCTGTATGACTACCTGGGGCTCCCCTCGGACGTGATTTATCTTCTGGTGTGCCACTGCGCGGAGCGAACCGCTATCCGGTTCGGGCAGGGCCGCCGGCCCACCCTCCGCCAGATCGAGCGGGAGGGCTATGCCTGGGCCCGCCGGGGCGTGGACACCCAAGCCGCGGCGGCGGAGTATCTCCGCTCTTACAGCCGGAGGAGGGAGGCCCTGCCCGCCTATATGCGGGCCCTCCGCCTGGGAGACAGGCTCCCGGTGGAGTCCGAGGAGCGGTTTCTCCTCCAGTGGCTGGAGTGGGGATTTCCCCCGGAGGCGGTGGCCCTGGCCTATGACAAGACCGTCCTCAAATGCCACGAGTTCAAGTGGAGCTACTGCAACGGCATCCTCCGCCGCTGGAACGAGGCGGGGACGCGCACCCTGGAGGAGATCGAGGCGGGAGACGTCCGCAAAAAACCCGCCTCCCAGCCGGAGCGGAGCGTCTCCGGCGTCCCGGAAAAGGGCAACGCCTGGATGCGCAAGTACATTCAACAGCGGGGAAAGGAGGAATGAGCGATGGCCTATGACGGGAAAATTGTCCGCCGTGCCCTCCAGCATTTTGAGGAGGACAAGCGGGACCGGGAGGACCGGGCCAGGGACCGCCGGGAAGGCGTCTTCCAGCGTCAGCCCCGCCTCCGGGAGATCGACGGGGAACTGCGGACCACCATGAGCCGCCTTCTCTCCACCGCCCTTCGAAGGGGGACGGACCCCCGCGCGGCGGTGGAGGCCCTGAAAAAGCAAAACTTAGGACTTCAGGAGGAGCGGAAGCTCCTTTTAGAGGGGCTGGGCCTCCCGGCGGACTGCCTGGAGGAGACCCCCGCGTGTCCCCTCTGCGGCGACGCCGGATGGCGGGAGGGGCGGATGTGCCGCTGCTTGAAGGCCTATTGCGCAAGGGAGCAGCAAAAGGAGCTCTCCCGGATGCTGGACCTGGGGAACCAGAGCTTTGAGACCTTTTCCCTGGAGTGGTACGCCGAGACGGAGGACCCGGTCCTGGGGGTCTCCCCCAGGGAGAATATGGACTGGATTTACCGCACCTGCAAGCGCTATGCCGCCGCCTTTTCCCCGGAGAGCGGGAATCTGCTTCTCACCGGGGACCCGGGACTGGGGAAGACCTTCCTCTCCGCCGCCGTGGCCCGGGAGGTCAGCGGCGAGGGCTTTTCCGTGGTCTATGACACCGCGGCCCACGTCTTCGACCGCTTTGAAGCCCGGAAATTTGGCCGGGAGGCGGGAGAGACCGTGGAGGCCGACGTGGAGCGTGTGCTGGACTGTGACTTGCTGATTCTGGACGACCTGGGGACGGAGTTGACCACCCCCTTTGTTCAAAGCGCCCTGTACGGCATTGTCAACGGCCGGATTATGGACCGCCGGGCCACCATTCTCAGCACAAATCTCAAGCTGGATGAGCTGGCCCGGCGCTATACCCCTCAGACCGTCTCCCGGATGGAGGGAGAGTACCAGATTCTGCCCTTCTTCGGGGAGGATATCCGGAAGCTGAAAAAGGAGCGGCGATAAGGGGAATCCCGTCGGGGTGGCGCGGAGGCTTCCCTATTGCCTTCCCCATTCCCGTCCCCATAGCAGCAGCGCAATCCCCGTCAGCGCCCAGCCGAACAGGCAGGAGGCCCAAAAGCGCCTCCCCCCCAAATCCCACAGCGCCGCCCCCAGCACCGTGGCGGACAGCACCCGGGGAAAGCTCCCCAGCAATCCCCCGGCAAAGTAGACCCCCCAGGGCGTTCCCACCGCTCCCAGCCAGAGGCTGGCCAGCTCCATGGGCAAAATCCCCGCCAGCCGGATGAGAAACACCCGCCGGAGGGCCCCGGGCCCTGCCTCCAGGTATGGGAGCCGGGGGTGGCGGGCGGCCAGGTTCCCCAAGGTTTCCCGGTTCCTCCGCCCCAGGAGATAAGGGCCCGCCTGGGAGGCGACCACGCCGCAGAGATTCGTTCCCAGAGCCAGGGAAAAGGGCAGCGCCAGCCCTGCCGCGGCCGCCAGGGCCGTAAAGGGCAAAGCCGCCGTCAGCCCCTTGAGGGCGTACAGTCCCAGCAGAGCCAGAGCCGCCAGAGAAGTCTGACCCGGCGTCCAGGCGGCAAGGCGTTGCGCCGTCAGTTCCCTCCGGCAGGACCAGGCTGCTATGCCCAAAAAGACCCACAGCAGCAAGGGGACCAGGCGTTTTTTCATCCGGACACTCCTTTCGGCGGATTGTGGCCTCCCCTCAGTATGCCCCGAAAAACGGCCCCACCGGGACGAGCCCCCTGGGCAGAAGTTTCCTGCCCAGGGGGTTTTTGGCGGTTCACCCGTCTGGGGGCCGGGAAAGGGGCGAGAATCCGTCTTCCCCGCCCGGGATTTCCCGCCGCCGACAGATTCCCCATGTTTTTTCGCAGCCGCTCCTGTAGAATGGGACAAATTGGAAGGAGGCGGTCCCATGGGAGAGGAAAAGCGGGTGCTGCGGCTGGAGGTGGAGTCCATCCGCCCCAATCCCCGCCAGCCCCGGCGGCTCTTTGACGAGGGGGCGTTGCGGGAACTGGCGGCATCCATTCGCCGCTACGGCGTGGTGCAGCCCCTGGTGGTTCGTCGCCGCCCCGACGGTTGGGAGCTGGTGGCGGGAGAACGGCGGCTCCGGGCGGCGCGTCTGGCGGGCTTGCCGGTGGTGCCCTGCGTGGAGGCGGAGGTGGACGAGCGGGAGTCCGCCCTGTTGGCGCTGGTGGAGAATTTGCAGCGGCAGGATCTGCACTATTTCGAGGAGGCCGCGGCCATTGCCAGCTACCTCCGTCAAAGCGGCGTCACCCAGGAGGAGGCCGCGGCTCAGTTGGGCCGGTCCGCCTCGGCGGTGGCCAACAAGCTGCGGCTTCTCCGGCTGTCTCCGGCCTGTCAGGCGCTGCTTTTGGAAAAGGGACTGACAGAGCGTCACGCCCGGGCCCTTCTCCGGCTGGAGGACGAGGAGGAGCGCCTGTCGGCGGCTCGCAAAGCGGCGGAGCGGAGCTGGAATGTGGCCCAGACGGAGCAATACGTGGAGCGTCGGCTTCAGCAGCTTCAAACGGCTGCGCCGGCGGGGCGGCGGACATACATTTTGAAGGACGTGCGGCTGTTTTTAAACAGCGTGGACCGGGGATTACGCATTGTCCGGGAGGCGGGCGTGGAGGCCCAGTGCCTCCGGGAGGACACGGAAGAGGAGATCGTGATGACCATTCGGATTCCCCGAAGGCCCGGGGAGGCCCGCCGCGCCGCCGGCACCGCGCCGCCCCTCCAGCGGAAGGAGTTGGGAACCCCGGACTGATGGTCCATTTGCCACCTTTTCTTGTTACTATATTGTAATCACTTTTTTTCGCAATCTGTGTTAGAATACCCTGAGAGAGAAACGGCCCGTGTGTGGAGGCCGAAGAGGAGGGATTTTATGGGACAGATGACAAAAGAAGACAGGACGGCCACCTCCGGAGGCAGCCGGGTGAAGAAAAACCCCGCCGTTCCGGTGATAATGGCCTTGACCCTCACCGCCGCCATCATGGCGGGGGCTTACGGGGGGCTTTGCGCTTGGGCCGGGTCCCGGACCGTCTTTTATCCCAGGGAGACCATCAGCGGCGTGAATGTGGGGGGCCTCACCGTGGAGCAGGCGGGCCAGGTTTTGGCCGGGGCTCTGCCGGGGAGGACCCTCTCCGTCTCCCCGGTGCAGACGGCGGAGAGCGAGGGCTGGCTTCCGGAGGCGGGGGGTGCGACCGTCACCCTGGGAGAGCTGGGCTACACCGCCGAACAGTGCCCCGGCATTGCTCAGCGCCGCTTTGAAGCGCAGGCCGCAGCCCCCTTCCTCAGCCGGGGAGCCCGGGTTTTGTCCATCCTCACCAACAGCGGCGGAGACAATCTGACGGCCCAGGACCGGGATGAGGAGGTCTTTCAAAAGGGCGTGGCCCAGTTGGCGGAGGATTTGGCGTTGGAGCCTCTGGACGGCGCGTTTCAGGTTCTGGACGACGAGATTTTGCTGACCAAGGAGGCCAACGGGCGCTCCGTGGGAGAGGCGGGGCTGGCTCTGGCTCTGGAAAACGCGGTAGCCGGCGGGGAGACGGAGGTCCAGGTGGACGTCACCACCCAGCCCGCCCAGCCCTTGTCCATCCAGACGGTTCACGAGGCCGTCTCCGGCGAGATGGAGAACGCCCGGTATGACCCTGCCACCGGAGGCATTTTGCCGGAAAAGCGGGGCGCGTCCTTTGACGCGGCGTCCGCCCAGCGGGTGTTGAGCAAGGCTCTCCCCGGCGAGACCGTCTCCGTTCCCGCCGATATCCGGGAACCGGAGATCACGGCGGAGGAGCTGAAGGCCGTCCTCTTCCGGGATCTTCTGGGGGAGTGCACCACCCACGTGGGAGGCACCGCCGCCCGGGTGAGCAACGTGAAGCTGGCCTCGGCCGCCTTTGACGGGACGGTGCTCAACAGCGGGGACCTGTTCTCCTATAACGAGACCGTGGGCCAGCGGACGGTGGAAAAGGGCTATAAGGCCGCCCCCGCCTATGTCCAGGGGGAGACGGTGGATGAGATCGGCGGCGGCGTGTGCCAGCCCTCGTCGACGCTGTATTACGCCTGCCTCCTTTCCAATATGGAAATTACGGAGCGCTATGCCCACCGCTATATTCCCAACTACATCACCCGGGGCATGGACGCCACGGTGTCCTGGGGCGGGCCGGACTACAAGTTCACCAACAACACCCAATACCCTGTGAAGATTGTGGCAAAGTACGACAAGGGATATCTCACGGTTCAGCTCTGGGGCACCAAGACGGACGATCTGGTGGTGAAAATGACATACGACACCCTGTCCTCCACGCCCTTTCAGGAAGTGGAACAGCTGGACCCTACCTTGGCCCCGGGACAGCGGCAGGTGAAGGTGACCCCCTATACCGGCTATAAGGTTAAAACCTACCGCAACATCTTTGATGGAAGCGGAGCCTTGATCTCCAGTGATGTGGAGGACATCAGCGACTACAAGCACCGGGACCGCCTGGTGCTGGTGGGTCCGCCGAAGGAAGATGCGGAGGCCGGCGGAAGCGTTCCCGGCGTTCCCGGCACGCCGGTGGAGCCCGTTTCTCCTGGGAACCAGACGCCGGAAGTTCCGGCCACGGGACCGGCTGAAATTCCCGCGGAACCGGAAGCGCCGGTGACGCCGGAGGAGCCTCCCGCCATTGTGGTGATTCCGCCGTCAGAGGAATGAGGATACCGGAAAGATAAAAAGTGAGCCCCCTGTGTAGCTACACGGGGGGCTTTTTGCCGTTAAGGGATCGCCGCTCCCAAGGAACCTCCGGCGCTCGAAGGAAGCGGAAAGGCGATCTGAAAAGTACGCGCAAAAAAGCCGGTTTTCCGCGCCGTTGAAAGCAGGACTTTGGAGGCCCTAAGATGTTCTGAAAGTCCGTCCGGCTTATGGAAAAATTTTGGACAAGCCGGGCCCCGGCGGATATTCCGCCGGGGCCCTTCGCTTCTTTTCATCCGGAGACAGCGGGTCTGACGGAGACTGGCACTCCCCTCAAGACAGCGCGCTTACACCTTTTGGTTCTTCTTGGGGTGGGCAATGGTCATGCAACCCTCAATGGCCAGGATCACCGCCAGGACCACCAGCAAGATGCCGAGAATTGCCTGAACATAGGGGCCCCAGTCCGCGCCGCCTGCGGAGATGACGGCGATCTGGTTCTTGGTGTTGATCAACAAAGAGCAGATGGTGACAATGATCATGAAGCCCATGGGAATCAGGAACATTTTGTTGTTCTTGCCGATGTTGCCAAGCCAAGTGGCCACCGCCAGCAGGCCCAGACCCGCCAGCAGCTGGTTGGCGGAGCCGAACAGGGCCCAGATCTTCTCATAGCCGTTCAGGCCCAGCAGCACGCCCAGCACCACGGTGATGCCGGTGGAGACATACATATTGGAGAGCACCTTTTTATAGCCGGTGACGTTCTCCGGGGTCTCCCCCTTGCTGGCGTCCAGCCAGAACTCCTGGAACATGAACCGGGCCAGACGGGTGGCGGTGTCCAGAGAGGTCAGGCAGAAGGCGGAGTAGGTCAGCACCAGCAGGGTGTAGAGGATATCATAGGTGCCGGGGATGGAGTCGTCGATCATGTGGGCCAGTCCGCCGCCGAAGATAGCGGTGGCGCCGCTGAGGGCGGAGTCGGGGTTGGCCTTGTTCCAGCTCATGGCATAGGCCACGGCGCACAGGGTCAAGATAGCCAGGACGCACTCCAGGAGCATTCCGCCGTAGGCGATGGGCTTGGCGTCGGCTTCCTTATCCAGCTGCTTGGAGGTGGTGCCGGAGGAGACCAGGGAGTGGAAGCCTGAGATGGCGCCGCAGGCGATGGTGGTGAACAGGACGGGGAAGATGGGGTTGCCCGCGCCGGTATCCGGGTTGGTGACCACGAAGGTGTTGACGGCGGGCATACTTCCCATGTCGGGCCGGGCCAGAACCACGGCCACCACCGCCAGGGCCAGCATGGCGTACAGCAGGAAGGAGCTCAGATAGTCCCGGGGCTGGAGGAGAATCCACACCGGGGTGACGGAGGCGATGGCGATGTAAATGCCGCAGATCCACATCCAGGCGTCCTTGCTCAGGTAAATGGGGTGGAAATTCATGCCGATGGCGATGATGGCCACAATGGCGATGACGCCCACCACGCTGGCAACGCTCATGGGCGCGTTCCGCCGGTACACCAAAAAGCCGAAGACGATGGCGATGGCAATGAACAGCAAGGAGACCATGGCCACCCGGGCGTTGGCCTCGGAGGCGGTGTAATCCACCACGCCGTCCGTGATGGTGGCGCCGAAGGTGCCGGCCACGATGGAGGCGAAAGCCGCCACCACCAGGATCAACGTCAGATAGGCAAAGATCAAAAACAGGGTCTTGGCCCGCTTGCTCATGTTGGTGGAAATGATTTCGCCGATGGATTTGCCGTCGTGGCGGACGGAGGCGAACAGGGCGCCAAAGTCATGGACGCCGCCGAAGAAGATACCGCCGACGAGAATCCACAGCGTGCAGGCAAGCCACCCGAAGCCCGCCGCGCCGATGGGGCCGGTGATGGGGCCCGCGCCGGCGATGGACGAGAAGTGGTGGCCCATCAGAATGGGGGCCTTGGCGGGGACATAGTCGATGCCGTCCTCCAGAACGTGGGCCGGGGTGGGCTTGTCAAGCTCTCCCACGCCCCACTGCCTGCACAGCCAGCGGCCATAGAGGATGTAGCCGGCGGCCAGTACCGCGACGCTGATAATCAGAAGTACCAATCCGTTCATGAAAACACTCTCCCTCTTTCATGATTCTTGATTTCGGAGGCAAAGGGCCTCCAGGGTCATTTGGAGCCAAAATTGGCCTCCAGGGTTTTGCGCGCTCCCCTCCCGGCTGGATTGGAGAGAAACGTCCCGGTGGAACATTCCATTGCGGCTATGTGATACTCCATCCAGCCATGGAGTGCCAGCCTGAAATTCTTGTGAAAACGGGTCTTTTTCAAGATCTTCGCCGCCTCCGCGTCGATGACCTCCGCCAGAACCACCAGAGTCACAAAGGAGCTCATGTGTTCTTTGTGGGGCTTGATCATGGAAAAGCCGGTCTTCAGCGCCCGCTCCGTCAGGTCTCTGGCCCCGGCGGCGTCCAGGCGGTCCGTCACGTGGAAAAAGGTGTAGTCATGCTGCTCTGTGGCGTAAAACTGTTTATCCCGGCGAACCAGGTAGTGCTCATCCCGCAGAAAATAGTGGGCCATGGCGGGAAAGGAGCCGCCTCCCTCTGCCTCCACGTCCCGGGTGAGGTCGTAGTTGTGGGAATAGGCGCTTAACAGCTTTTCAAAGCATTCCTGGGGAGTTTTCTCCATACCGGCCTCCGCTTCGTCCGTTGGGCTTCGCCGCTTCTTTGAGAAGAAGCGGCGGGAAGGGGGCGCCCCCTTCCGAAGGAGTCCTGAAAGAACCCGAGCTTGCACCGCATTATACACCCTCCCCGGCAATTTGTTAAGAGGGTTTGAACAAATTTGTGTACAATTTGTGAATGGAGGCAAGAGAATTGTAAGTTTTGCCAAGGGCAATTGGGAAAAGCTGGGGACGGACACGGCAATAAACACAAAAAATGCTTATATATTTATGCAACTTAACGGATATTTTGGCGAACTTGTCCACAGCGGGAGAGGTGCGTCAGTCCTGAAGGGTGTTGATGAGATGCTTCATGTGAATACTCATGGCGCAGCGAGCCCCCTCCTCGTCCCGCTTGAGGAGAAAGGCCAGGATGGTCCGGTTGTCCCCCAGGGCGATGTCCTGCATCCGTTGGCGGCTGGGGGAGATTTGAAGGATCTCGTCCACGGCGCTGTTGATGATGGGATAGAGCCGGCGCATATACTCGTTGTGGGAGGCCTTGATGATGGCCCAGTGGAACTCCTGGTCCGCCAGGGGCCAGTTCCCCCCCTCGGCGGCGATGCGCTCCACCCGCTCGGCCTTCTTGCGGATTTGCTCCAGCTCCTCGTCACTGGCCCGCTGGCAGGCCAGCGCCACGGTGGCCGGCTCGAAAATCAGACGCATTTCAAAAAGGTCCTTGGCCCGCACCCGGGACCGGACCCCCGCCAGGGCCGTCAGGTCCATCCCCGGGGCGGGGAGACTTTCGGCCACAAAGGTGCCCTTTCCCCTGCGGATGTCCAGCACCCCCTGGGCCACCAGAAAGGAGATGGCCTCCCGCAAGGTGGTCCGGCTGACGCCCATGGCCTCGCTGAGCTCGTTTTCGTTGGGCAGCTTGCTGCCGGGGGGGTAGCGGTGCTCTTCCACAATCCATTCGTAAAGCCGGTCCGACGTCTGCTCGGACAGCTTGGCGCGTTTGCCTTCCATAGATCTTCCTCCATCCTCCGGCAGAACCGCCGGACGTGAAATCCAACCGGAAACCGCCCTCTGGGCTGATCTCCGGAGAAGTTTGCTTGTTCCCTTCATCCGAATGTTACAGTACCTGTACTATACCGCTTTTTGCCGGAAAAAACAAGAAGACTCTTGACAGGCGGCATGATTTAGTATAAAATGACGTCATACAACCTATTCCTAGACTAGACAACTTGTGCGCTATTTCCTGGAAGGAGTGGTCCCCTTGACTGTTATGGAGCGCTTTCCCCACCGCCTGACGCTGGTCACCGGGCACTACGGCGTGGGGAAAACCGAATTTTCGGTGAACCTGGCGTTGGCCCTGGCGGAAGAGGGGGCTGCGGTTTCCCTGGCGGATCTGGACATTGTAAATCCCTATTTTCGAAGCCGGGAGCACCGCGCCCTGTTGGAGGAGGCGGGGGTCCGGCTCATCGCCACGCCCCAGGCCCTGGCAGACGCCGACGTTCCCGCCCTGCCGGCGGAGCTGGTTTCCGTGCTGGAGGACCGGGGGGTCCGGGGAGTGCTGGACATTGGCGGGGACCCCTCCGGGGCCCGGGTGTTGGCCCGGTACCGGCCTAAAATCCTGAATGAGGACTACCGGCTTTTGTATTTGGTCAACGCCGCCCGACCGGAGGTTCGCACGGCGGAGAAAAGCGCCGCCTGCCTCCGGGATATCGAGGCTGTGACGGGCCTTCGATGCACGGGTCTTGTGAATAACACGCACCTTTGCAGCCGGACCGGGCCGGAGGATGTCCGGGAGGGGGCGGTCCTGGCGGAGGAGGTGTCCCGGATCACCGGGATTCCCCTGATTTGCCACGTGGCGGAGCGGCGGCTCTGGAAACAGCTGGAAGATCTGCCCCTGTTCCCGGTGGAGCTCCGGATGAAAAAACCCTGGGAGTGAGAACGCCCCCTCTCACAAGGGCTAAGGGCCGGCTGGGGGATGTTTCCCGCCGGGACGGGGGAAACGTTCCCGGTCCGGCAAAGACGTCTTCCCCATTCCGGCATCTTGCCGGGCTTCATCAAGACGCGAAGAGGAAAGGAGATATTGAACCATGGCAATCCACCTCACCTTTAACCAGGACCGTTGCAAGGGCTGCGGGCTCTGCGTCACCGCCTGTCCCAAGCACATCCTGGCCCTGGAGGGTAGCACCAACGTGAAGGGCTACCACCCGGCGTCCTGCACGGACGAGGCCGCTTGCATCGGCTGCGCCAGCTGCGCGAAGATGTGTCCGGATTCCATTATCACCATTGAAAAAGACTGAAAGGAGCCGCGTCCCATGAAACGAGAAATCTGGAAGGGCAGCGAGGCCATTGCTGAGGCCGCCATCCGGGCGGGCTGCCGCTGCTTCTTCGGCTACCCCATTACACCCCAAAACGAGATTCCCGAGTATATGTCCTATCATATGCCCCGGTCGGGGGGCGTGTTTGTCCAGGCGGAGTCGGAGCTGGCCGCCGTCAACATGGTTTACGGCGCGGCGGCCTCCGGCGTGAGGGCCATGACCTCCTCCTCCTCCCCCGGCGTCAGCTTGAAGCAGGAGGGCATCAGTTATCTGGCGGCCTGCCAGCTGCCCGCCGTCATTGTCAACGTCATGCGGGGCGGCCCGGGCCTGGGGTCCATCCAGCCCGCCCAGGGGGACTATTTCCAGGCCACCCGGGGCGGCGGCAACGGGGACTACCGCACCGTGGTCTTGGCTCCCGCCAACATCCAGGAGGCGGCGGATTTGACCCAGGAGGCCTTCGACATCGCCGACCAGTACCGCAACCCCGTGGTGCTGCTGGCGGACGGCCTCATCGGCCAGATGATGGAGCCCATCGTCTGGAAGGAGCGCACCCCCCGGAAGCTCCCGGAGAAGACCTGGGCCGCCTGCGGCCGGGGAAGCCGGGACCACAACAATTTCATCACCTCCCTGCTCATCGACGCCCCCTCTTGCGAGGCCCACAACCTGGAGCTGCACAAAAAGGTCTTGGAGATGGAGAAAAACGAGTGCCGCTGGGAGGAGATTCTGCTGGATGACGCGGAGGTGGTCCTGGTCGCCTACGGCACCCCCTCCCGGGTGGCCGAGACGGCGGCGGAGAATTTGCGCAAGCAAGGCGTCAAGGCCGGCGTGTTCCGCCCCATTACCCTGTGGCCCTACCCCTACGCCCGGCTGCGGGAGATTGCCGCCCTGGAGCGGGTGAAAGTCTTCCTCACCGTGGAGATGAGCCTTGGGCAGATGCTGGACGACGTGAACCTGGCGGTTGCGGAGCGGAAGCCCGTGAAGTTCTATGGCCGCTGCGGCGGCAAGATCCCCAGCGTGTCCGAGGTGGAGCGGGCGGCCCAGGAAGCCTGGAAGGAGGTCAAGTGACATGACGGCAATTTATCAAAAGACCAAGGGCCTCCAGGACACGGAGCTCCATTACTGCCCCGGCTGTGCCCACGGCATCGTACATAAGCTTATCGGCGAGATTCTGGAGGAGATGGACGCCCTGGGGACGGCGATCGGCATTTGCCCTGTGGGCTGCGCCGTCTTCGCGGGAAACTACTTCTCCTTCGACACCATCGAGGCGGCCCACGGACGGGCCCCGGCGGTGGCCACCGCCGTGAAGCGGACCCATCCCACTCAGCCCGTCTTCACCTACCAGGGGGACGGGGACCTGGCCTCCATCGGCGCGGCGGAAATCGTTCACGCCGCCATGCGGGGAGAGAAATTCACCACCATCTTTATCAATAACGCCATCTACGGCATGACGGGTGGCCAAATGGCCCCCACCACCCTCATCGGCCAAAAGGCCACCACCGCCCCCCTGGGCCGCACCAAGGAACAGGCGGGTATGCCCATCCGGGTGGCGGAGATGCTGGCGACCCTGGACGGCTGCGTCTATGCAGAGCGGGTCTGCGCCACGGACATCCCCCACCTGAACAAGGCGAAAAAGGCCCTGAAAAAGGCCTTCCAGCGGCAGATGGCCGGGGACGGGTTTACCTTTGTGGAGGTGCTGGCGGCCTGTCCCACCAACTGGGGCATGGAGATTGACGAGGCCAACCAGTGGCTGATGGAGCATATGGCCGCGTACTATCCCCTGGGAGTTATCAAGGATACGGAGGCGATGTGAGATGAAAAAGGAAGTGATTCTGTCCGGCTTTGGCGGACAGGGCGTCATGTCCATCGGCAAGAATCTGGTGGAGGCCGCCGTGGCGGAGGACCTGGAGGCCTCCTGGGTGCCCTCCTATGGCCCGGAAATGCGGGGCGGCACCGCCAACTGCACGGTGATCATCAGTGACGGGCGGATTGGAGCCCCTCTGGTGGAGCGGCCCAGCGAGGTGGTGGCCATGAACCGGGCGGCCCTGGCCAAGTTCGAGCCCGTCGTGGCCCCGGGGGGCACGGTGTTTGTCAACAGCAGCATCATCCCCGACCAGGTGAGCCGGGAGGATGTGACGGCGGTCTATGTCCCCTGCGACGAGATCGCCGCGGAACTGGGTAACCCCAAGGTAGCCAACATGGTCATGCTGGGGGCCTACGTGGCCGCCACGGGGGCGCTGAAGCAAGAGACCATCGAGACCATGATTACCGAGATGTTTACCGGCAAAAAGGCGAAGCTGGTTCCGTTGAACCTGGAGGCCCTGCGTAAAGGCATGGCCTGCGGAAAGCCCGCCTGAGCCGGACCGCCATAAACGGGGAAGGGGGAGGGGCTGCTCTCCCCCTTTGCTGTTCTCCGGCGGAGTGTCAGTCCTCCGGCAGGTTTCGGGGAATCCAGTCCCCCCGGGGAACCAGCCGGTCTGTGACCAGCTCCTCCAGGACGGCCTGGAAGGCGGCTTCGTCCACCTCCTTGCCGTCCACCTCATAGTAAGGGTAAGGACGAAGATCACCGTCGTTGTCCGGGGCGGTCCGGACGTATAGCAGAGCCGTGTCCTCCGTTTCCCCGCCGGGGAGATAGCGAAACAGCCGGAAACTGCTTCCGCCGTAGTCGTATTGGCGGACCATGGTTCCGTCCCGGAGGGGGTAGTCCCGGCAGCTAAGCTCCGCTCCGTCGTTCTGCCAGACAGCCACGGCGCCGTTTTCGTAGTGAAAAACGCCGTTGTAAGAGCCGGGTTCCTCCACCCATTGTACCAGGAGTTCCTCTGTGCCGTCTCCATCCAGGTCCATCAAGAGATATTCCAGCTCCGCGAAGGCGGAGAAATAGGGTTCTACATACTGGGCCTGGTCTCCCAGAAGGGAAGCGTCTCCAGCCAATAGGGCCATGTAGGCGGCATGGGCCTCCTCCTCCGGGGTAAGGGGCGGGCTTCCACAGCCAAGGAGCAGGAGGAGCAAGGCCAGGACAGGGGCCAGGGGTTTTCGGCTCATAGGCACATCCTTTCCCGCTCCGGGGAGCGGAAATTTTGATCGTATGATACCATGGGAAAAAGGGCTTGGCAAGGGTTGCCCCCACAGGTTCGTTTACCGGAGTATCAGCGGCAGCGAAAAGAGAAGGGAGTCCATTCGACGACTTCCAAAACCCTCGCCCGCACTACGCCGCGGGCAGGTCAATTCGTACTTGTCATCCAGACTCCAGGCGCGCCCCCGTCCCTCGTCCCCCGCAGGGCGTATACTTCTTTTTCTCTTTTGGACCGTGCACGGCCCGTCGTCGGAAGAAACTCCGCCCACTCCGTCCCCGCCTGACGGCGAGGACTCCGCTCTGCTCCGTTCCTTCCTCCTCTCCCCACAAAATCTGAGGATTTTGCGGGGGCCCCTCTGTTTTTCTTCTGGAAGAAAAAGAGAAAATGGGGGGTGCAAAGAATCAGCCATCTTCATGGCTGAAATCCGCCCCCGCCCACAAGGGCGAGCAACCCCCTATCACTCCAGGATCAAGAAAAACCATTGACTTTGTCCCCTGGCAAGCATATAATCGTTTAAAGCGCAAAACCGGGCCCGGCGGCCACCGCCCCACCCGGCTGGGACTCCGCCCTAATACATATCATTCATAACAGGAGAGTGTTCGCAATGTTGGATATCAAAATCACCAAAAACACCGCCCCAAAAGCCAAACCTGCCGACGAGAACAAGCTGGGCTTCGGCAAGATTTTCACCGACCATATGTTCCTGATGGACTACAGTGTGGAACAGGGTTGGCATGATCCCCGCATTGTCCCTTACGCTCCCTTCCCCATGGACCCGGCCACCGTGGTCTTCCACTACGCCCAGGAGCTTTTCGAGGGTATGAAGGCCTACCGCACAGCGGATGACACCATCCAGCTCTTCCGCCCGGAGTGCAACGCCCAGCGGATGCAGGACTCCTCTGAACGGATGTGCATCCCTCTGGTTCCCGTGGACGACTTTGTCCAGGCGGTAAAGGCCCTGGTGGAAGTGGAGAAGGATTGGGTGCCCCACATTGACGGCGCATCCTTGTATATCCGTCCCTTTGTCTTTGCCACCGACGTGGGCCTTGGCGTCCACGCCAGCAAGCATTACACCTTCTGCGTCATCTGCGCCCCCTCCGGCGCGTATTATGCTGAGGGCATCGACCCGGTGCGCATCTACGTGGAGGACGAGTATATCCGGGCCGCCCCGGGCCTGACGGGCTTCACCAAGTGCGGCGGAAACTACGCCGCGTCCATCAAAGCCGGAGAGGAGGCTGAGCGCAAGGGCTTTGCCCAGGTGCTGTGGCTGGACGGTGTGGAGAAAAAGTACGTCGAGGAAGTGGGCAGCATGAACATCCTCTTCAAAATCGACGGAACCGTCTACACCGCGGCCTGCACAGGCACGGTGCTCCCCGGCGTCACCCGGAGAAGCTGCATCGAGCTTTTGAAGGATTGGGGCATTGACGTGGTGGAGGGCCCCCTGGCCATTGCTGACGTGATGAAGGCGGGCCACGAGGGCCGGTTGGAAGAGGTCTTTGGCACCGGAACCGCCGCCGTGATTTCCCCGGTGAAGGAGCTGGACTGGAAGGGAGACAAGGTTTTCATCAATGACGGGAAAATAGGCCCTGTGACGCAGAAGCTCTACGACACTATGACCGGAATGCAGTGGGGCAAAATCCCCGATACCAAGGGCTGGATTGTGCCCGTGTGCAAGGGCTGAGGAAAACCCGCCGCCCCCCCTTTAACTAACCGTTTGAAATCCGTAAAAGCAGCGCCCGCGATCTTCGCGGGCGCTTTCTTTTTGCCTTGATGGGCTTTTTTTCATCCCCTGCTTCCACGTGGCGCCTCCCATCTGCGAGGGCGGATGTTAAGAACAAAGCCTATCCAGCGCTGGCAGCGGAAATGTGCCCCAAAAGTGCCTGGAACGCTCCCGCCCCAGACCGTTTTTGCTTCCAGACCTTGTCTTCCAAATGTTTCCAAATGTGAAAACTTTTGGATATTTACCCATCTTTATCCCCGTCCAATCTATGTAAAAATCCCTTGAGCTGTTACAATATCTCCAGTTTTACAGGGGGCTATACAAATGGGAAATGCCGCAAAAGGGCCCGGAAGGGCAGGCTTCCTGTGCAAGGTGGGTCCTTTCGCGCTTCCGGCTTTTCTGGCGGCCCGGAGGCGCGGAGGGCCCACACGAAAGGAGGACCGGAATGGACGCCAGGACGGAAAGGATTCAAACACGCCCGAAAGGAGGAGGGGGACCATTTCCAATACATATGGGTATATCCGGGTCAGTACCCGGGAGCAAAACGAGGACCGGCAGTTGATTGCCTTGCGAGAGGCGGCGGTTCCGGAGGGGAATATCTTCATGGACAAACAGTCCGGCAAGGATTTTGACCGCCCACAATACAAGCGCCTGATCAAAAGGCTGAAGGCGGACGATTTGCTCTATGTCAAGAGCATTGACCGGCTGGGGCGGAATTACGAGGAGATTCAAAACCAGTGGAGAATTCTCACCAAGGAGAAGAGAGTTGACATTGTGGTGCTGGATATGCCGCTGCTGGACACTCGCAGGGGTAAGGACCTGATGGGAACCTTCCTCAGCGACATCGTTTTGCAGGTGCTGTCCTTCGTGGCGGAAAACGAGCGGAGCAACATCCGCCGGCGGCAGGCGGAGGGCATCGCCGCGGCAAAGGCCCGGGGCGTCCGGTTTGGCCGGCCGCCAAGACCCCTGCCAGAGAGTTACCACCATGCCTATCAACAGTGGAAATCCGGGATGATTACCGGAACGGCGGCGGCAAGAAAGTGCGGGATGCCCCTGTCCACCTTCCGTTACCGGGCGGAAATCTACGAAAAAGCCCAGTGAATATGCGGAAAGGTCAGATCTCCCTCCTTGACAAGGTAATCGTTTACCGATATAATATGAGGCGCGCGAAACTCCGGGAGGCCCAGGACTCCGGCGGGTCCCCGAACAAATACAAAAAAAGAAAGGATTGGACGACTATGATCTATTCCACCGAAGTGCAAAATATGTGCCCCGTCGCCAAGGGCGCGTACCACGGTCCCGCCCCCATCCCTGAGGAGGGCAAGTGGGTCCAGGCCAAGGAGATCAAAGACATTTCCGGCCTCACCCACGGCGTGGGCTGGTGCGCCCCCCAGCAGGGCGCGTGCAAGCTGACTTTGAACGTCAAGGACGGCGTCATTGAAGAGGCGCTGGTGGAGACTTTGGGCTGCTCCGGTATGACCCACTCCGCCGCCATGGCCTCTGAGATCCTCATCGGCAAGACCCTGTTGGAGGCCCTGAACACGGACCTGGTGTGCGACGCCATCAACACCGCCATGCGGGAGCTGTTCCTCCAAATCGTCTACGGCCGGACCCAGACGGCGTTCTCCGAGGGGGGACTGCCCATCGGCGCGTCCCTGGAGGATTTGGGCAAGGGTCTTCGGAGCCAGGTGGGCACCATGTTCGGCACCAAGGCCAAGGGCCCCCGGTATCTGGAGATGGCGGAGGGCTATGTCACCCGCATTGCCCTGAACAAGGACGAGGAAATCATCGGCTATGAATTTGTGAACCTGGGCAAAATGATGGACGCCATCAAAAAGGGAACGGACGCCAACGAGGCCCTGGAAAAGGCCAAAGGCCACTACGGCCAGTTTGACGGGGCCGCCAAATATATCGACCCCCGTCACGAGTAAGAAAAGGAGGAATTGAGAAATGGCTCTGTTTGAAAGCTACGAGAGAAGAATCGAGAAGATCAATTCCGTCCTGTCTCAGTACGGAATCAAGACCGTGGAGGAGTGCCGGGAGATCTGCAAGGCCGCCGGTTTCGACCCCTATGAGATTGTAAAGGGCATCCAGCCCATCTGCTTTGAAAACGCCTGCTGGGCCTACTGCGTGGGCGCGGCCATCGCGCTGAAAAAGAACGTGGCCACCGCCGCCGAGGCCGCCGAGGCCATTGGCGAGGGCCTCCAGGCCTTCTGCATCCCCGGCTCCGTGGCCGAGGACCGCAAGGTTGGCCTGGGCCACGGCAACCTGGGCGCCATGCTGCTGCGGGACGAGACCAAGTGCTTCGCCTTCCTGGCGGGCCACGAGTCCTTCGCCGCCGCCGAGGGCGCCATCGGCATCGTCCGCAACGCCAACAAGGCCCGCAAGGAACCCCTCCGGGTCATCCTCAACGGCCTGGGCAAGGACGCCGCCCAGATCATCAGCCGGATCAACGGTTTCACCTATGTCCAGACCCAATTTGACTACGGCACCGGAGAGGTGAAGGTGGTCAAAGAGACCCGCTACTCCGAGGGCGAGCGGGCAAACGTCCGCTGCTATGGCGCGGACGACGTCCGGGAGGGCGTGGCCATCATGCACCTGGAGGGCGTGGACGTGTCCATCACCGGAAACTCCACCAACCCCACCCGCTTCCAGCACCCTGTGGCGGGCACCTATAAAAAAGAGTGCTATGAGCAGGGAAAGAAATACTTCTCCGTGGCCTCCGGCGGCGGCACCGGCCGCACGCTGCACCCGGACAACATGGCCGCCGGTCCCGCTTCTTACGGTATGACGGACACCATGGGCCGGATGCACTCCGACGCCCAGTTTGCCGGCAGCTCCTCCGTCCCCGCTCACGTGGAGATGATGGGCTTCCTGGGCATGGGCAACAACCCCATGGTGGGCGCTACCGTTGCGGTGGCCGTGGCCGTGGAGGAGAGCAAGAAGTAAGAAACGGCGCGGAAAACCGCCTGTTTTCGGAAGGCTATCAAGAGAACAAAATCACCCGCTTCCCTGGGGAAGCGGGTGATTTTTCCTCTTTATCAACCGAAATTCCAAACCTCTACCAAGGCGAAGATCAAGACGGGACAAAACAATCCGGCCCGCGCCTCCGCTGCTTTTGCGCTGGATGTCTATGGCCGCACGCAAGGGAGAAGACGCGGCAAGAGTGTGCTGAGAGGAGGGATGCGTTTATCAAGCGTCTTTCCGCCTGTAGGAGAAACCGAAGGGAAAACGAAACGGGGAAACCCTTGAACGCCTAGAGTTTCAAGGACTTTCCCCAAAATAGAATCTTTAGAGTTTCTCACAATTTCTCTCCCGCTCTCCCGGCGCATTTTTGGGCAGACGACGAAAATGCGATTTGGGTGGGGAAATTTCTTTAATAAAAATTGGCATCTTCCGGAAAGCGTGGTATACTAACTCCTAAGTATTTGACGGAACGGAGTGGGTAAATGAAGCGCACGGCAGTCGTACAAATTCCGGAGGACCAGCTGGACCGGGTCGCCACCAGTTTCATCAAGGCGGCCAGTGGCTTTGCCAGCCAAATCACCATTGCCAGAGACGGGCACTGTGTCAATGCCAAGAGTCTTTTGGGCTTCCTCTCCCTGATGCGGGACCAGGGCGAGGTGGCGCTGAACGCAGAGGGATCTGACGCCGGGGAGGCGCTGGACGCCCTGGCGGCTATCCTGGAGACCACATAAGGGCAAAAAAGGGACTGCCGGAAGGCAGTCCCTTTTGCGTTGGAAAAAGCCGGCGGGAGGGGGGACTTGGTTACAGCTCCCGCTCCAGCACCCGGCAGAGCATGGAGGCCGCCTCCCCACGGGTGGCGGTCCGGGTTCCGGCGAAGGTTCCCTCCGCCATACCCAGGGCCTGGGCCAGGGCGGCGTAGCCCAGGTCTTCCGCCGGAATGGAGGCCTTGTCGGTGTAAGAACAGGTATAGATCCCGCTGAGGCGGGCGGCGGGGCCGTAGCCTGCGGCGTTCAACAGCATCCGCACCGCGTCCGCCCGGCTGAGAACCGCGCCGTCGTCCCGCTCCCAGACCCGGAGAAGGCCCATGCGGAAGGCGGCGTAATAGGCACTGTCCCGGCTGTCCTTCTCCGCGTTCTCCGGGTCCAGAGCCACGCCCTGAAGGCTGGAAACCAGGCACACCAAATCCCACTGAGTGAGGTTCTTGTTGGGGCGGAACTTGCCGGACTGGTAGCCCGCGCCATACTCCGCCAGCTTCTCGATATCCGCCTTAGCGGGGCTGCCGGAGAGGTCCTGATAGGTCAGGGGCGTCCGGAAGGCCTTGGACTCCTCCCGAACCGGCGTGCCGGTCTTGGCGTCCACGCCGCTGTAAGCCTCCTCCTGCTCCAGACCGTAGGTCAGGCGGAGGGCGTGATAATACTCCATTCCCTGTTCCAGCAACTTGGCCTGAACCGGGTCGGACTTGCTGAGTGTTTGGGGCACGTTCCGATAGGCCAGAAGGGATTCGTACGTCCCCGCCCAGGCGGAGACGGCCGTCTCCATAGAAATCAGGCCGTCGGCGCTGTCGAAGACCACGGCGCCGTCCCAGTTGGAGGACAGGGCATATAGAGACCCGTCAGCGCCGTCTATAGCGATCTGGACCGCGTTGCCGGGGAAGGGCAGGCCGTTTACCGCCTGGACGAAGGTGAATTTCCAGTCCGGCCGCTCCTGGGTCCCTAGGGGCATGATTGCGGCGTCTTCCGGATGGAGAACCAGGGTCCGCTTCGGATAGAGGGTTTTCAAAAAGGCCTGGGCCTTTTTCAGGGCCTCCTCCTCCGTCACCGGCTTCTCCCGGCCATAGGGGGCGGAGGACCAGACGCTCTCCACCTCTCCGGTCTTGGCGTCCACGGTGATGTTCCGGGTGAGGCGCTCTCCGCCGTCCGTCCGGGCGTAGCGCAGGGTGGCGAGGATGCGTTCTTCCTCCTGATCCTTGCCGGATTGGCCGGCATAGGCGGAGCCCGTCAGGGCATAACCCCGGAGGCCATAGGCGCTTACGGAGCGAAGGGTCTTGTCCAAAGACTCCGGAGAGAGAACGCCCTCCAGCTGCCGGATGCCCTCCTGCTCCACCTGGGTGAGGCCCGCCTCGTCGGTGGCCATTTCCGCCTTGGCTGTGGGGGCGTTGCTGGCGCCGCGTCCGGCGGCAAGGTCCGAACCCTGGGACAAGCGCTCTTCCAGCTCCGTCAGGTCCAGAAGTTCCCCGGTTTTGGCGTCCACCAGGAAATCGTGAGCCGCCGGGTCCGGCACATAGCGAAGAACGGCCCGCTGGCCCTCCAGAACATACTCCAGCTGGAGTTTCAGAGTTTTTTCCAGGTCCGCTCCGGCCTGGACCGGGTCCGCCGCCGGATCGGGGGCGGGCACGCCGCCCACTGTGGCGGCCTCCGGCACATCCCGGTCAAAGTGCTCCACCTGGCCGTTTTCCACCCGGATGGAGTAGTGCAGGGGGGAGGGCAGTCCGTTCAGGGAGATGGTTCCGGACCAGCTGCTCCCGCCGGTTCGAAGGGACAGGCCACCCTCCATCTCTTGGAGCTCCACGGTTTCCCCCTCCCGGAGGACCCGGGACAAGAACGCCCTGGCGGCGGCCCGGTCCGCCTCCCCGGCTCTTTCGGGGAAGGCGGGAAACGTCCGGGCGGTGTCGGGAGAGGGGTCGTACTCCCAGCGGTAGAAGCTGACGACGGTCCCGTCTTCCAGAGCGGAGACGGAGAGAGAGCGCCGGTCCGCCTCCCAGCTCAGATCCCAGACGGGAACCAAATGTTCCGAGAGGTTGCCCCGGAAGGACTCGTAAGCCCCGGTGTCCAGGGCCAGGGTCTCTTTCACCAGGGCGGTGACCCTGGTGAGGCGGGCGTCCTGGGTTTCCTCCGCAGCGGCGGCAGGCAGGGTCAGCGCCGCCAGCAGCGCGGCGGCCAGGGTCAGGGAGAGCAGTCGTTTCATCGTAATCCCTCCAGATCGTTCGTTTATCCTTTAGACGGCGGGGCGTGGGGAAAAGTTCCCACCGCGAGAGCATTTTTCCGGAGAAGGCGGTTTGCTCCCTCCCTTGCTACTTCAGCTCATCCAGCGTCAGGGAAAAACTCTCCATGAAGGTCTCCAGGAAATACTCCACCTCCGGCAGGCCGTAGGCCTCCAGGGTCCGCCTGGTCTGGGCGGCGGCCTCCCGAAATTCGGTGTTTCCCGCCTTCAGCTCCTCCACGCACTTGATGTAGGCCGAGAGCTTGTCCGCCGCTTTCACCAGCCGTTCCACCTCCGCCTCCACGCCGGTGAGCACCGGGGCGTAGGCTCCCCGGAGCTCCCGGGGCAACATGGACAGAAGTTTTTCCTCCGCCAGGGCCTCCACGTCCTTATAGGCGCTTTGAATGGCGGGATTGCCGTACTTGATGGGGGTGGGCATATCCCCGGTGAGAATCTCGCTGGCGTCGTGGTACAGAGCCGCCACCGCCACCGCCCCGGGGTCCGTGGCGCCGTGGAAATTCTCGTTGCGGATGACGGCCAGGGCGTGAGCCAGCACCGCCACCTGATGGCTGTGCTCCTGGACATTTTCCGGGGCGGTGTTGCGCATCAGCGCCCAGCGCTGGATAAAGCGCATTCGAGAGATGTAGGCGAAAAAGTGGCTCCTCATGTCCTCAGGCCTCCCATTCTCCGAAGAGGACCTCCCCGTCGGTCCCGGTGACGCGCACGGGAAGAATCCGGTTGTGCAGGTCCTCCCCCTTTACCAGCACCTCCGTGTAGTTGGGGGCGTGGCCCAGGAAGAGCCCCTCCTCCCCCGCGGGCTGCTCGAAAAGCACGTCGTAGGTCTGGCCCAGGCATTCTTCCAAATAGGTCCGGCGCATAGCGGCGGCGATGTCCGCGGCCTGATGGGCCCGCTGGGCCCGGAGGGCCTTGGGGACTTGCTCCATCTCCGCCGCCGGAGTTCCCGGGCGCTGAGAGTAGGGGAAAATGTGCATCCGGGCAAAGCCGCAGGTTTGAATAAAGGCCAGGGTTTTTTGAAACTCCTCCTCCGTCTCTCCGGGGAAGCCGGTGATCAGGTCCGTGGTAATGGCCGGATGACGGAAGGTCTTTTTCAACAGTTCCACGGCCTGGAGATACTGGGCGGTGTCGTACCTCCGGCGCATCCGCCGGAGGGTTTCGTCACATCCGCTCTGGAGGGACAGGTGAAATTGGGGGCAAAGGTCCGGCAGCAACGCGGCCCGCTGACAAAACTCCTCGGTGATGGTCCGGGGCTCCAGACTGCCCAGGCGGAGGCGCACACCGGGAACGGCGGCGCTGACGGCCTCCAACAGGTCGATGAGGGTGGTCCCCTGACAGAGGTCCCGGCCCCAGGAAGAGATTTCAATGCCCGTCAGCACAATTTCCTGGTACCCCTGGTTTTTCAGCTCCAGCGCCTGGACCGCCGCCTCTCCCATGGGCAAGGACCGCACCGGGCCCCTGGCGTAGGGGATGATGCAGTAGGAGCAGAAGCTGGCGCAGCCGTCCTCCACTTTTAAAAGGGCCCGGGTCCGGCCCTCCAGCCCCCCGGCGGGAAGCCATTCGAAGTGTCTCCGCTCAAAGGGGGGGTCCACGGCCTCCAGGGGAGTTTTTTGCCCCGGGGCGGCGGCCCGCTCCCGGACGGCCTGCTCCAGAAGGCTTACAAACCCCATCCGGTCCCCGGTGCCGGAGAGCACGTCGGCTCCCAGGGCCCTGGCCTCGGCGGCGTGGGTCTGAGACCAGCAGCCGCAAACGGCCACCACGGCCTCCGGATGGTCCCGGCGGACCCGGTGGACGGCCTGCCGGGATTTCTGGTCCCCGGCGGCGGTGACGGAACAGGTGTTGATGACATAGGCGTCTGCCTCCTGGGTGAAGGAGACGGTCTCGTGCCCTCTGGCCCGGAGCTCTTGCTCCATGGCCTGGGACTCGTATTGGTTCACCTTGCATCCAAGGGTATAGATGGCGACTTTCATAACGGATCAGATTCTCCTTGCGCTTTGTATGTTTGTCCTTTATAATGGCTTGGTATGCCTTATTATACTGGAATCCCCCTCTTTGGGCAACCCCCCTTGAAAGGAGTTTTTTTCCATATGATTTATCTGGACCACGCCGCCACCACGCCCGTCCCCAGGGCCGTGGCGGACGCCATGTACGCGGTTTTGACGGAGCAATACGCCAACCCCAGTTCCCAGTACCCCTTTGGAACGGAGATGAAAAAACGGGTGGAGGGCTGGCGGGAACAGGTTGCCGCCCTTCTGGACTGTCCGGCGGAGGGGCTCTATTTCACCTCTTGCGGCACAGAGGGGGACAACTGGGCTCTTCGGGCCGCCGCGTGGCAAAACCGGCATCTGGGGCGGCACATCGTCACCACGGCGGTGGAGCACAGCGCGGTGCTGGAAACTTGCAGGCAGCTGGAACAGGAGGGGTGGGAGGTTACGTACTTGCCCCCGGACCGGGAGGGAAACCTGTCCGCCGAGCAGGTGCTGGAGGCCGTCCGGCCCGACACGGCGGCAGTGTCCGTCATGCTGGTGAACAACGAACTGGGCGCCGTGTACCCTGTGGCGGACATCGCCCGGGGCCTCCCCGCCCGAAACCCCAAAACCGTGCTCCACACCGACGCGGTCCAGGGCCTGGGGACCTTTTCCGCCAAGGCCCTGGGGGCGGACTTTGTGACGGTTTCCGCCCACAAGATCGGCGGGCCCAAGGGAGTAGGGGCGCTGTATGTGGGTCCCCGCGTAAAAAATCCCCGTCCCCTTCTGGCCGGCGGCGGCCAGGAGCGGGGGCTCCGCTCCGGCACCGAGGCCACGGCCCAGGTGGCGGGCTTTGCCAAGGCGGCGGAGCTCCGGCTGGAGCGCCGGGAGCAGAACCGGGCCCATCTGGCGGCCCTTTGGGCCTATGCCAGGGAGAAGGTGTTAGACATCCCCGATATGGTCCCCGTGGGAGGGGGGACGGCGTCCCACATCCTCTCCGTCTCTCTGGCGGGCTGGCCCAGCCAGAATGTGGTCAACGACTTGGGCGCTCAGGGGATCTGCGTCTCTGCCGGGTCCGCCTGCCACCAGGGAAAGCCCAGCCACGTGGTGGCGTCTTTGAAACTTCCCAAGCGGGTGGCCGCCGGGGTCATCCGCCTGAGCTTTGGGCCGGAGACCACCTTCCAGGAGGTGGACGCCTGCGCCCAGGCCCTCCGGCGCCACCACGACACCCGGATGCCCATGCTGTGAGGCCCCCTTCCCCACCCGGTTACCCTCTAAAATTTTTGTGGATGATATAGGTGTCTTATGTTCCAATTCCTACGCCGCGAGCCCGGCTTTTACAAACGGCTCTTCAAGCTCTCCCTCCCCATGATCCTGCAAAATCTCATTACCTTTTCCCTGGGGCTCATTGACACATTCATGGTCTCCCGCCTGGGAAACGCCGAAATGGCCGCCGTTACCACCGCCAACGTGCCGGTGTTCCTTCTCACCAGCATCGTCTTCGGCTTTCAAAGCGGCCTTGGCATCCTGGTGAGCCAGTACTGGGGCAAGGGGGATGAGAAGAGCGTCAGCCGGGCCATGGGGGTTGCCTCCCTGCTGGGGACCGCCGTCACGCTGCCTCTGGCTCTGGTTTTTTGCGCCTTCCCGGTGCCGGTGATGGACCTTTTGTCCAACAATCACGATCTCAGCCTCCTGGGCGGGCCCTATCTCCAGGTCATCGGCTTTTCCTACGTCTTCAATATGCTCTCCTCCATCTATGTCAGCGCCCGGAGAAGCGTGGAGGACCCGGGCTTTGGCATGAAGCTCTTTGGCTTTTCCACCCTCTTGAACACCGGGCTGAACTACCTTTTGATCTTCGGCAACTGCGGCTTCCCCGCCCTGGGAGTGGCCGGGGCCGCCATCGCCACCCTTCTGGCCCGGGTCAGCGAGTTTGCCATTTGCGCCGTCTGCGCCCTGCGAAGCCGGCTCATCCCCTTGTACCTGGGACTCTTCTTCCGCCCCGGGCTGGACATGACCCGGCGGTTTATCAAGTACGCCTCCCCGGTGGTCCTCAACGAGACCGTCTGGGGCCTGGGGAACTCTTTGCTGACGGTGATTCTGGGCTATACCGCCGACTCCGTGGAGATGCTGGCGGCCAACGCCGTCATGGGAAACCTAAACCGGCTGTTCCTGGTGGTGTGCTTCGGCCTGGGCGCCGCCACGGCGGTGATGGTGGGCAAGGCCATCGGCGAGGGCCAGGGCCGGGAAAAGGTCATGGATTTGAGCAAGGCCCTCCTTTGGTTCACCACGCTGGTGGGCGTTGTTCTGGCGGTGTTTTCCATCGCTCTGGTGCCGCTGCTCTTCGTCCCCGTCATCTTCCCCATGTTTAAGCTCTTCGGCCTCTCCGCCGAGATTGCCACGGCCCTGGCGGTGATGGGCTTTGCCTCCATTCCCCTCCACGCCTGCGCCATTTCCGCCATCACCGGCGTTCTCCGGGCCGGAGGCGACGTGATGTGGTCCACGGTGCTGGACATTGCCCCCCAGTGGGTGGTGTGCCTCCCCGTCACGGCTCTGGTGGCCCTGGTGTTTCAGATGGGGTGCTGGCCCATTGCCTTTGCCATCCAGCTGGAGAGCGTGGTGAAGTTCCCCCTTTGCCTCTGGAGGGTCCAGGGAGGAAAGTGGATCAACGACGTGACAGGGGGCGGCGAGGAATGAGCCTCTTTCGCTGTCCCCTCTGCGTCGCTCCCCTGGAGCGGGCGGCGGGGACTTACCGCTGTTCCAACCGCCACAGTTTCGACGTCGCCCGAGAGGGCTATGTCCACCTCCTGCCCCCTAATCAAAAGCACTCCGCCCTTCCCGGAGATGACCGGGACATGGTGATGGCCAGACGGGAGTTTTTGTCCAAAGGGTATTATAGCCCGCTGCTAAATACAATTTGTAGTCAGATTTTGGCGGTTTCCGGCCACAGCCCCGCCCTTTTGGACGCGGGCTGTGGGGAGGGCTATTACACCGCCGGGGTTTTTCAGGCGCTTCGCGCCGCAGGGAAGCACCCCCGGATGGCGGGGACGGACATCTCGAAATTCGCCCTTCGCTCCGGGGCGAGGCGGGAGAGGGCCGTGGAGTTCGCCGTGGCCTCTTCCTACCGTTTGCCTCTGGCGGAGGAGCGGATGGACGTGGTGTTAAACTGCTTTTCCCCCCTGGCCCTGGAGGAGTTTTGGCGGGTGCTGAAACCCGGAGGGTGGTTTTTCTACGTGGTCCCCGGGGCGGAGCACCTCTGGGAGATGAAGGAGATTCTCTACGACAAGCCCTATCCCAACGAGGAGCGGGAGACCCCTTACGAGGGGTTTTCCTACCGGGCAATTGTCCCGGTGGAGGGGGCCGTCTCCCTGGAGCGCCGGGAGGATATTCAAAACCTCTTTCGCATGACGCCCTATTTCTGGAAGACCCCAAAGGCCGGGGCGGAGCGTCTGGCGGCGCTGGACGGGCTGGAGGTCCGGATTTCCTTCCGGGTCCATGTATTCCAGAAGAAGGGAGAACGTGGCTGCTGAGAGGATACCAACGAAGCGCCGGACTCTGACCGCCCTGATTCCAGGCCGCTACACCCTGGCGTACGCCCAGACAGACTTCCATATGACGCTTATCTTGTCCACAGGCGAGCGCGGGGCTGAGGGGTTCATTTCAAAACGGACAGACTTTTCGACAGGAGGAATTTGAGTCATGAGCATGGATTTGAATTTCTGGAGGTACAAAGAGGGCGCGTCCAGGGACCACGAACGGGTATACGAGGCCGCTTGCTGCGAAGGAGAGCAGCTGGAGGAGCTGGAACCCCTGCCGGTGGAGGACATTCTGAAGAGCATCGCCGACGCCTTTCCGGACTGGGCGGCGGGAGATAACGGACGGGACTTTGAAAAGGAGGACTGGGGAGCCTTCCAGATTTTCACCACCGGGCAGGCGGTGCGCTTTGACTGTTACGCCATGCAGGAGGCGGATATGAATACCATCATGGACATCCTGGCGGACTATGGCTGCCCCCTGTACGACCCGCAGATATCCACCCGGTTCGACGCCTGGACAGATCGGTAAACGCCCGGCTCCCCCGGGGGAGCCGGAGCGATATTTCAACGAGAGGAGACTTTTCATGAAACCCAATCCTACCCGTTCCGCCCTGATTCTCATCGACATGGAAAACGGCTTTGTGGACCCCCGGGGCGGCCACTGCATTCGAGGGGCTCAGGCTACCGTCCCCGCCTGCGCCCGGGCGTTGGAGCTGGCCCGGGCCAAGGGCATTCCCGTCTTCTTTGTCAAGCGTATCTACCGCGCCGACGGCAGCGACGTGGAGCTCACCCGCTACGCCGCCTGGAAGGCCGGGGACCGGGCCTGCCGCCCCGCCTCCACCGGGCCCAACAGCGCCCAGGCCCCAGAGGCCCTCCGGCCCCAGCCGGGGGACTATACCATCATCAAGCCCCGATGGAGCGCCTTTTTTCAAACGGAGCTGGACCTGATTCTTCGCCGTCTGGACGTGCGCACCGTGATTCTGGCGGGGACCACCACCCCCAACTGCGTCCGCACAACCTGCTATGACGCCATTGCGCTGGAGTACAACGCCGTGGTGCTGACGGACTGCTGCTCCTCCCAGACGGAGGAGATCCAGCGGGTGAACCTGGAGGACATGGAGCGGGCGGGCGCCGTCCTCATGGACAGCGCCGCCTTTGCCTCCTATGACCGGGAGACCGCCGTGGACCTCTCCGCCGCCATCCGGGAGGAGATGCTGGCCTCGGACGCGGTTCCCGAGCCCTTTGAGACGGAGGGGGACACGGTGGGATGGACGGACCGCTGGTGATTTTCGCGTGCAATTGTGAACGTTTGCGTAAATTGTCGCAGGGCTTCCGTCAAAGCGTAAAAAAAGCCGGAGGGCCTTTGGCGAAATCGGAAAAATTTTTGGGACGCGGAGAAAAAGCGTTGATTTTTCACCGGGAAAATGCTACGTTCTTTATAGAGAAAACGATTGCGGAGGCCTGAGGTTTCCGCCGGTTTTCACCTTTGACCTGGAGGGCCCGGAGGGGCCCCGAGACGACAATTTTTCAAGGAGGTCCTTTCCAATGTTTGATTCCAAGAATGTTTCCTTGGGCATTGCGCCCATCGGCTGGTGCAACGACGATATGCCGGAGCTGGGAGCCGAGAACACCTTCCAGCAGATCGTCAGCGAGATGGCCCTGGCGGGCTTTACCGGCTGCGAGATTGGCAACAAGTATCCCTCTGACCCGGCGGAGCTGAAGAAGGCTCTGGACCTGCGGGGGATGCGTATTGCCAGCCGCTGGTATTCCTCCTTCCTTCTGACCCGCCCCTTTGAGGAGGAGGAGAAGGATTTCAAAGCAAACTTGGACTTCCTGGCGGCCGTGGGGGCCAACCGGATCAATGTCAGCGAGCAGAGCTATTCCATCCAGGGGCAGATGGACACCCCGGTGCTTACCGGCGGACATAAGCACGTGATGAACGACGAAGAGTGGGCCCGCTTTTGCGAGGGGCTGAACAAATTGGGCAAGATTGCCACGGACCGGGGATTCAAGCTCTGCTTCCACCACCACATGGGCACGGTGGTCCAGACCAGCGAGGAGACGGACCGCATGATGGCCAACACGGACCCCCGGTATGTGTTTCTCTGCTATGACACCGGCCACTTCACCTTCGCCGGAGAGGACCCCCTGACCATGCTGAAAAAGTACGTGGACCGGGTGGGCCACGTGCATCTGAAAGATATGCGCCTGCCCGTTGTGGAGGAGGCCAGGAAGAACAACTGGAGCTTCCTCCAGTCTGTGCGCAACGGCGCGTTCACGGTGCCCGGAGACGGCGACGTGGACTTCGACCCCGTGTTCAAGGTACTGGCGGACGCCGGGTATCAGGGCTGGCTTTTGGTGGAGGCCGAGCAGGACCCCGCCAAGGCCAATCCTCTGGAGTACGCCATGAAGGGGCGGAAGTACATTCAGGAGCATACCGGGCTGTAAGACCGGGCTGGTACTCGCCCTTGCGGGCGGGGGAAGGATTTCAGCCATCTTTATGGCTGAATCCAATTCGGATTTTGGAGAGGACTTTAATGACCTATTTTAATAAAAACAACGAACTCAAACAGGGGTATAACCCCTACATCGATATGTCTGCAGACGACATGGGCACCCAGATGGACGTGGGACTTCTGATCATGGAAGAAGGCGACGTCTTTACCTTCCAGGAGGCGGAAAAGGAAATCGCCGTCCTCCTCTTTTCCGGAACGGTGACTTACGCCTGGGCCGGGAAGACGGTGGAGGCCGACCGCCCCGACTGCTTCCGCCACGAGGCCTATTGCCTCCTGGCGGGCCGGGGGGAAAACGTCACCCTCACCGCCAAGGCCCACAGCGAGCTGTACATTCAAAAAACTTTGAACGACAAGCCCTTTGAGGCGGTGATGTACACCCCCGACACCGTTCAGACCCAGCACGCCGGCTGCAACGGCGAGCTTTTGGGCTGCATGGAGCGGGAGATCAAAACCTTCTTTGACCACGATAACGCGCCCTTTTCCAACATGGTCTTGGGAGAGGTGCTGAATCACCCTGGAAAGTGGTCCTCCTATCCCCCTCATCACCACCCCCAGCCGGAAGTCTATTTCTACCGCTTTGACTATCCCCACGGCTTTGGGGCGGGCTTTGCCAACGGTGAGATTTACCAGACGGGCCACAACGGCCTTGCCGTGATCACCAGCGGTTTCCACTCCCAGACCGCCGCGCCGGGGTACGCCATGTGCTACGCCTGGGGCATCCGGCATCTGGAGGGAGACCCCTGGCTGAAAACCCGCATTGACGACGAGGAACACGCCTGGCTCTGGAAAAGCGACGCCAACGATCACATCTACCAGGGCTGAGTACTTCCGCTGGCGCTTCGCGGATGGCCCCACCGGCGTCCGGAGAACCCGGTTTCCTGAGGGGACCGCCGGACCCACGAGAAGTTCGCCCGGGAGTATGGAATTATCACATTTTAAAAGAACAAAAGAAAGGCTGATCTCCATGGACAACGTTTTAAAAATTGGCATCATCGGCTGCGGAGCCATTGGCAAGGACCACTGCCGCCGTATCATCGAGACCGTCCCCGGCGCCACGGTGGTGGCGGTCAGCGATTATGTGGCGGCTGCGGCGGACGACACCGCTGCCAAATATGGCATCAAATCCTATGGAAGCGACTGTGACGGCATGATCAAAGACCCCGAGGTGGAAGCGGTGGTCATCACTTCCATTGACCCTACTCACCACGACTACGTCATGAAAACCCTGGCGGAGGAGAAGTGGTGCTTCTGCGAAAAGCCCCTGAGCCAAAACGCCAAGGACTGTGAGGAGATCATCAACCGGGAGTTGGAAATCGGAAAGCGGCTGGTTCAGGTGGGTTTCATGCGCCACTATGACCGGGGCTACGCGGAGATGAAGCGGATCATCGACTCCGGCGAGATTGGCGCGCCTCTTGTCATCAAGGCCTGCCACCGGAACGTGGCCCAGGGTCCGGGCTTCAAGACGGAAAACGGCGTTACCAACGTGGCCATCCACGAGCTGGACATCTGCCGCTGGCTTCTGGACGACGAATACGAGGACGTCCAGTGCGTCAAGGTCCGCCAGTCCGCCAACTCCGACAAGGGCTATGACAACCCGCAGGTCATGCTGATGCGGACCAAGAAGGGCTGCTTTATCGACGTGGAGGTCCAGGTGGCCGACGGATACGGCTATGACATCCAGTGCGAGGTGGTCTGTGAAAACGGCACCGTGAAACTCCCCGATCCCTACGCCGTGGTCCGCCGCTCCCGCCCCGCGGGCTGGGACTCCCTGAATCCCGCCGAGTCCATGCCCATTATGACGGACTGGAAGGAGCGCTTTATCGAGGCCTATGACATTGAATTTTGCAAGTGGGTGGAGTCCGTCCACGCGGGGAAACTCACCGGCCCCTCCTCCTGGGACGGGTACGTGGCCTGTGTGGCGGGAGACGCGCTGAACGCCTCTCGGGGAACCTCCCGGTTCCTCAAGGTCGAGACCATGGAGAAGCCGGATCTGTATCGGTAAACAAGACGCAACATCCCATGAAAAAGCGGAGGGCCGGCCTGAGCCGGTCCTCCGTTCCCCTATAGAAACAGCGTCAGGAACTCCACCTTCAAGACGCTGGCCCTACCTTGTTTTTCAAAAGGCGCGGTTTCACGGGGAAAGCGGTCTCTACAGCCGCCGCCTTTACTTTTCCCGCCACTGCTCCATCTTCTCGTTGGACCAGACCACCTGGTTTCTGCCATAGCGCTTGGCGTCATAAAGCATGGTGTCGGCCATTTTGAGATAGTTGTCATAAGAAGAACCTACTTTGGGCTGCACAGTGATGCCCCCGATGCTGATGGTCACCCAGGGGGAGACTTCGGGGTTGTGGGGGATTTGCAGGTCCTCCACCGCCTGCCGGACCTTTTTCAGGTGGGCGAAGTCGGCCTCCGCGCCGCCGCCCAGAACCAGGGCCACGAATTCCTCTCCGCCGTAACGGGCAAAGAAGTCCGTTCCCCGGCGCAAGAAGGAGGACGCCGTCTCAGCCACGGCCCGGATGACCTTGTCCCCGGCGGGGTGGCCGAAGCTGTCGTTATAGACCTTGAATTTGTCGATGTCGAACATACAAATGGAAATGGGAGCCCCCAGACGAATGGCGTCCTGCCAGCGTTTGCGGCTGGTGGCCTCATAACGCCGCCGGTTGGGCACGCCGGTGAGCTGGTCCACCGTGGCGTCCCGCTCGATCTGGGTCCAATACTGGAAGAGCTTGATGTGGGTGTTTACCCGGGCCCGGACGATGGCGGGGTGGAAAGGCTTGGTAATATAGTCCACAGCCCCCAAGGTCAGGCCCTGTTCCTCGTGCTGGATGTCGTTGAGGCTGGTGATGAGGATCACCGGCGTCCGCCGGAGGACCACCTCTTCTTGAAGCATTTTCAAAAGCTGGAAACCGTCGATGCCCGGCATAATGACATCTAGAAGAATCAGGGAGTAATCCCCGATTTTCGCCTGTTCCAATCCGGCATCCGGAGTATTGACCACGGTGACCTCATAGTCAGGGGCCAGGATGGAGCTGAGGAAATTGGCCTGGACGGGACTGTCGTCAATAATCAAAATTTTCTCCATGTCAGATTCCTCCCATCATGGCTGAGGTTCGCGAAATAGATTTCGCCGCAGTGGAAGATAGGCGGATCTCCCTGCTAGAGCGTTATTATATCAAACTTTTCCAAAAGAGGGAAGTGCTAACTTCGCAAAATTGGAAAAATTTTTTCCCGCGCTCCGCAAAGGCAGATTTTGACCCATTCCCAGGGCGGAAAGAGGTCCGGCGGACCTGAAGACCGCCGGACGGTTCTCGGTGGTTATGTTCAAAATGCAAAGGGCTGTGTTCCCGCATACCAGGGGTCGTTTCCCACCATGGGCAATTTGAAACAGCCTCTTATTTCCCGGTGGGGTCAACCTCCGTGGGGCTGGGGATGGGGTGTTCTTTGTGCTCCACCATGGCGCGGATGAGCTCCACGGTGCCGCTGAGTCCCAAGAAACTGCTGTTGATGCAAAAATCATAGCTGTCCACGGCGCCCCAGCGTTGGGAGGAGTAGTACTCATAATAAGAGGCGCGGCGCTTGTCGGTCTTACTGATGAGGGTTCTGGCCTTCTCCGGGGTCAGGTTCTGGCGCTTAGACACCCGTTGAATCCGGTCTGCCATGGGGGCGTGGATAAAGATGCTGAGATGATCGGGATTGTCCGCCAGGGCATAGTCCGCGCAGCGGCCGATGATGACGCAGGGACCTTGTCCGGCAATTTGGCGTATGGTATTGAAGGTGGCGAGATACACCTGCTGTTCCAAGGAGTCTCCCACGCCGGTGCCGGGGAGGGCGAACATATAGGAGTCCATGGCGATGGAGTAGAGTAGACTCTTGGGCCGCTCGTCAAAATTCTCTAAGATTTTTTCGCACAGGCCGCTTTTCTTGGCGGCCTCCTGAAGGATTTCCTTATCATAAAAGGGAATGCCCAGCTCTTTGGCCACGCGGATGCCAACTTCCTTGCCGCCGCTGCCAAACTGTCGTCCAATGGTGATGATGGTTTTCATAGCAGGACCTCCTTTCCGGTCCCCTATATTATACTCCGGTTTTTGGAAATCGTCAAATAAAAACGAACAGGAGCGTGTGCGCACAGATTCGTGGGGAGAAAATTTAAAAAAGGACTTGACTTTGGGAAAAGCTCTGGTATAATAAGGACTGTTCTTCTGAGAGAATCGTTAAAATTGCATCGGTGAAACAATTGACAACCATGGAGAAGTCGCCTAGTTGGTCGAGGGCGCATGATTGGAAATCATGTAGGCCCCTAAAGGGTCTCGAGGGTTCGAATCCCTCCTTCTCCGCCATCAAAAACCCTGTAATCGCAATGGTTACAGGGTTTTTGCTATGTTTTTTCCCTTATTTTTTCCCTTATTTTTCCCTTATCGCTACTTCGCCCCGGAGACCGATTGAATGAAGCGTTCCATGCGGTCGGCGGACTGCTGGCGCATCTTCTGCGTGGTGTGGGCGTAGATGTTCAGCGTAAAGGCGGCGGTCGCGTGTCCCAAATTCCCCTGCACGGTCTTAATATCATCCCCGCTTTCGATTGCCGCCACAGCATAGGAATGGCGCAAATCGTGGAACCGGGCATCGTCCAGACCAATAGTGCAAACGATTTTCTTGAACTCCTTGTAGACCGTGAAATGGGCCAAATGCCCACCCAGACTATTTGTGAACACAAAGCCCTCTTTGTTTTCCCAGGCAGGACCAGCGCAAAGCTGCGATTCTGCCTGTTTGACCTTCTGCCGCTTCAACGCCGCCATCACGGAGGAGGCAACGGTAATCAGCCGGGCCTTGCCGTTCTTCGTGGGAATCAACTGATATTCGCCGCCCACCTTCTTGCTCTTTTGCAGCTGCTTGTTAATGTAAAGCGTACTGCTCTGGAAGTCAACGCAATCCCAGGTCAAGCCCAAAACCTCCCCTTGACGCATACCAGTGAACAGGGTGACCAGGAACAGCAGTTCATATTGGTGCCCTCGAATCGCTTCAAGGAACCGGGAGATTTCTTCCTGCTCCAAGGGAGCGATTTCTTTTTGGTAAACTTTCGGCAAGTCACAGGCATCGGCGGGATTATGGCGAATGGAACCAATCTTGACAGCTTGATTTAGAGCCTTGTGAAGCGCCCCATGGACGTTTTTGATGGTCTTTGCGGACAGCCCCTTTTCCCGTTGCAGTTTATTATAGAATTGCTGGATTTGGGGGGTGGTAAGCTGTTCCAGCTTGACCTTTCCAAGAGCGGGCTTTACATGGTTCTCACAGATAGAGCGGTAAGAATCTGCCGTGTAGGGCTTGACATTGGGGACGACGTAAGTATCAACCCAGGTGTCCAGCCACTCCCCCAGGGTCTCCTTGGACGGCGGAATATAAGTTCCTTCGTCCAGGTCTACAACAATCTGCGAGAGTTTTTGGCGGACTTCTTTTTGTGTTTTGCCGCTGACAGAGCGTTGAATCTGCTTTCCGGTCCCCAGGTCATAACCAACGGTAGCGCGGGCTTCATAGTAGGTGTACTTTCTTCCATTTCTGGTCACGGTTTTCTTGCGAATGGTGCCGTTGCCGTTGGCGGCACGGCCCATGGATTTTGTGCGTGGCATATATCCTCCTTATCCGCCACGCAGACGTACTAAAAGCTAAGATTATTATACATCAAACGTGGCGGATAATCAACTTTTTTAGGATAATTTTATGATATAAATTCTAAAAACGCAGCCTTCGGTACACGAATCTGCCGCCCTACCCGAATGCTCTTAATGGCTCCACTACGGATAAGGTCATAGGCGGTATTCATACCGATTCCCAGGATTTTAGAAACGTCGGAAACAGTCAAAACAATAGGTAAATCTTCTGTATTTACTATGGGAGTGTTCCCCGGATTCTGTTTGTTTTTTGAAGTGCACATTACAAAATTCCTCCACAGGGGCAAGTTAAAATGAATCTTCTAAATTCGTGTTATATAGAGATGAATAATGCTTCCACAGCCAATTTTGAATATCTGGCTTTTCGGGTGCTTCTTTATCCCTGAATTTCGCATATTGTTCTTCCAAATGTTCAAGGAGTTTCTTTTCTCCCGTAACTCCCCAAATCACGTATACCTTGTAAAAGGTTGAAAAGAGCCCGGAATTTGTCCGCAAATAATTGATAGATTGTTGCAAGGAATTATCTCTTGCGTTTGGCCTGGACAGCGCATCGACTTGCGCTCCTGCCGCAATCGCGGCTAAATCTTCTGAAAAAGTTTCTGGTTCATCTTTTTCCATGTCATAGAAGCAGTATTTGTCTACAATATGCTTTGCGATTGCCTGTTGCAAATCGGCTTCTGTTTGAATTATGTAGTTTCCGTTGGTTGATTTTTTCAAAAGTTGGTCACTGATTTGGTGAGCGTAATTGTGTTTGAAAACCGCTTCGAATCGAACCCAGCTTTTATATTTTTCGGCTTCTTGAAACCGGAACCCATGAGTTTGAATCTGCTCTTCTTTTTTATCGTAGCACCGGAGGAATCCGTCCGTTTTTCCCTTTTTTGTCCCAGCGTAAAACGTCTCATATGCCCCGTCTTTGTGAATGGCGGAAAATGTTTTAATCGTGCTTTTTTCTTTGTGATTTTTGATTTTATAGATGCCGTCTAAAAGTCGGTTATATATCGAATCTGGGGCTAAATATTTGCCCGAGATAACCGGGTCCGGGTAGTCAAAATAGTCCGCTGTCAGGTCAATCCTGGATAGCCGAGTTGTGTATTTATCACTCTGAATCATCCGCAGAAAAGTTGCTATGTTGAGTTCCGTTTGATATTTTTCTTTGTAGGCTTGTTTGTAGCTTGCGTAGGCATACGCTGAAAATCTGACACATACGCCCATTTTGACATATGTATCGTGCCACGCAATCATGAAATGCCATGGCTTATCGGCATATGTAAGGCCGTATGTATATCCGGCTTGCAATTTTCCTATGGCCTGTTCCAATGGCCCAAATAAAACTTCTATTCTGGATTTTCCTAGGAAGTCCATCAGCATATCGCCGACTTTTTCTCCCCATTCGTTCAGTTCCATGTCGTTGATACTGGTGGATTGCAATACAAGCGTAAATTCATCCACGCCAACGGAAATGTTTGGCCCTGCCAAACGCAATCATCTCCTTCCATGCTAATTTATGACTTCATTTTTTCTTGGGCCCCCCGTTATTACATAACGGGGGGCCACTTTATTACTTTGCTAACTTATTATTTGCCGCCTCTAACACGGCGGACAGAATATCAAAGTCCAGAGTTGGAAAGCTTATGGCTTTAGGTCCTCTGGTCTTCCCCGAATAGGTGTAAAGTCCTTCACCCGGTTCAAAATTGCGTTTTGGTAAATCGGCGGAGTGTTCAAAGGCCGTCATATAGGTGGTATTGCTTGCCAGCCCCAGCACGACCTTCCACGGCAGATTATCCCGGATTGCCGTGGGAATATCCTTGCTGTCCGACTTCTGCATGACCGCCCACAGGAAGAATCCAAGCTGACGACCCTGCAAAACGATGTTCCGCAGGAGCATGGCGACCTTATCCCGCGTAGCCTTATCAAGCGTATTTACCACACCCTGAAATGCCGCCAACTCGTCGAAAATCAGGACGTGGGGGCGCATATTCCAATAACGGTAATCCGCGTCTAACTTTTCCGGCAGCTTTTCCTTCAACAGTTCTTTGCGCTCTTTCATTTTGTCGTGAAAACGTTCCAACAGCGCAATGATTTCCTCAATATCCGCCGCAGACCTGTCCGGCGCGATCCGGTCACTAATAACGGCAAGACTGGAATCCTTGGGGTCTACAAAATACAGTTCCGGCACCATCCACCAATTCAGAAATTGCAGAATCATAGAATATAATGTATAGGTCTTGCCGCTTCCTGTCTCACCCACAAGGAGCATAGAACAAAGCGGTAAGGAGGTCCTCTTGTCAATAAAAATCGTGTAATCCTCCTGCCGCTTGCAGTATGCTTGAAAGTGCGAATAGTTATCGAAAACCAGCCGCCAATCTATCTGTCCATCCGTGATTTCAAATACATACCAATTTTCATCGTCAGTCAAATACTGCTGGTCCACAATATAATGTCCAATGGCTGGCGATAGATTGACTTTTTCCAGTAATGTGTTATACTTTATATGATTCTGGACTTTGATAATGCCGTTTATCATATTTGAACTAAATTCAGCCCTAATTGTGGGTAACTTGGCCTCTTGGTGATTTAGTTCGACCGAATATCCGGGAGTTTCCAACAAACTCTTTTGGAGTCCATGCACCATGCGGGCATGAATCAGGGCATAGCGGAGGCCCCTCTCGAAAAGCTGATGTTGAATGGACCACGTGATGGCCCTGGAAACAATTGTTATGGCGGCGACCAAATAGAAGGCCGCTCCGGTAATTCTGCAAATGTGCGCCACTGTCGTTATCTGTCCCACCAGAGCAAATACTGCTAATATGTATGCCAGGATGCTGGCGGCCGGTCCCCGGAGGAACCAGCCGACCAACACCAATATGGCGGTCATTGCGTAACAGATAATGCGATACTTGGCGCGTCTGTCCTGACGTTTCAAGTCTTATCACTCTCTTTCTTTGCACCCGGCGGTGCGATTTTTTCAATCTTGCGAAACCGCAAGACAAAATTGAAATCAATGTAATAGGAAGCCTCGTCCATGAATCCATCCAGGGAGACATAGTCGCCCTTTTGGAAGGGAGCCGGATACTCACAGCCGACCACGGTCACGTCAAAGGTTTCAAACACATTGTTGTCCTTTGGAAGTCCCGTTTTCTTGTCAATAACAGGTTCGGAACTATCCTCTGTAATCTGCAAGGTGAAGGTCGTGCCAGCGGCTAAATTAGCCTCAGGCTTGCCTTTGTAAGCACGCTGGCCAACGACCCGATAACAATTCCCGGTGTCTTGCTGAAATTTGTCCGCCAAAATGACCATTTTGGTATATCTATTGCCATTACGAATCATGATTTTAACATTCACTTTCTGACGTGGTTTTCCACGTCTCGTGTGTTATAAGGTACATCTATATAAACAGCTGGGAGAGGCTGGGTCCTTGTCTCTGCCCATGCTGGTATTTTCACATACCAGTGTGTATTCATTTGCCAAGGTGCACGCCATACAGGGAGGTCTCTGACCCACCCGTGTGGTTCATGATGCCAGTATAGACCTACGACTATCATTTTGCGAAAAGGTTCTTTTTGAAATAAGATACAGAAACAAGGAAAGCCCTTGCTTTATCAGGCAGAGTTAAATAAATTTAGTCAAAAAGCAAAAGAAATCAAATCTATTTCTTAAAATGCAGGACTATTTACGCGAATTAAAAGTATCTTATTTTTTGCGATTTTTTTTGAAGTTAAATTAAAGGGTTAAAAAGGGGTATTTTTATGAACCAGAAAGATGAAGTGGAATTAAAGGGTAGCTATATCAATTTTGAAAAAGCCGAATATACTTTGCCTGAGATAATAGACCTGATAGCCGAATGTTACAACATTTGCATATACGAAGAAAGCAAAAGGTCTAAAAGAAAGGTAAAAAATCAAACTTATTTTTCTATTTACCAATTCATAAAAAGGAAATTAGATGAAGCTGTTATAGATGAAACTGGTGAGGACCCGAAATCTCAGGATTCCACAGGAAGAAAGACGAAATATTCTGCCGAACTTATCGACGAGTTAGTTAATCAAAAACAAGGGGAGTATTTCACTAACTTGGCGAACCAGGAAAGACGGCAAGCACTTATCAGATATGAGGAACTGGCCAAAAAATGGAGGCAAGAATTTGAAGATGGAACATACGGGGATTTTGAAAACGAGTTAAACAAATACCGGGAGGAAATGCGAGGCCCTGACCATGAGGCGGAGCACAATATAGCATCAATGTTCCAACAGTACAAATTTGACATACTTATGGATATTGTGTTTCACCATTTAATAATTTTGGACGAGAAAAAATTAAGGACTGACCTGAGTATAGCGCTTACCTTTGGAGACAATGACCCAGATGTAAAAGATATGGAGGCTATGGACCACCTAACTGATAAGCGGAACTATTACAAGTGGAGAACCGAGAAATTAAAGGATTTATTTGAAAATTGAAGTGCACATGACAAAACAGGACCTCTGTCTACGTTGACAGAGGTCCCGAAAATATGCTGATTTGTCTTGCTTTTTGGGGCTAACAGGATTATAATATCACATGACAAACAAAGGCAGGGCGCAGGGGACGGCAATCCCCTACGCCCCTATGCGGGAGACAGGACCTCCCACACAACAGTATATCACTGTACCCAGCCTCATTATAAGGCTTTTCCTGCCAATAATCAAGGGGAAAGCATGTGGGGATTGTGTCTGTATATGCGGTGTGGGATATTATATCTCGCACCGCTTTTGTTTGTCTCAGCGGACCCTGCAAGCCCGAGGGGGACGGGTGCAGTCCCACCCCCACGGGTGGACCGTTGGGCAACAGCAGATACTATTATAATAATGAGGAGAGGTTACAGTGAAAAAAATATTGTCTCTGGTTTTATCCTTGACCATCTGCGCCAGCCTAGCCGCCCCAGCCATGGCGGCAGAAGAAATCACCCCGGAGCCGCCCCTGGACGAAGAGCAAATCAGTGGAGAGGCGGACCCCGGCCTTGCGTCCGATGCGCCCGGCTCGGTGGGCGATCTGGTGACAGATTCGGGCCCCGAGGGAGAAGGGGCAGAATCAGACACAAAATCGGAACCAGGAGAAGGGGCCACAGAGACACCACCAGAGCCGCCGATAGAGGAGGAAATCCCTGACATTGTTTTTTCCGACGTACCGGAGGACCACACGTTCTACAAGGGCATCATGTACTGCGCCGGAAAGGGCATCGTCAACGGCTATGCAGACGGTACTTTCCGGCCTACGAACACAGTTGCGAAAAGTCATTTCGTAGCTATGCTGGCCCGCGGGTTCTACCCCGACCAGATTGCTAAGTACGACACTGACCAGTACAAGACCGCTGGCGGTACGTTCGGCCCCACGAATTTTGCAATGGCTGCCAACGGCACTCTGAAAAACACCAGCTTCCAGTGGAACTATTCCAATGCGTCTACCATGGGCACCGGAATTAACCGGTACGACATGGCTCAGCTCATGACCAATATCATGAAGGCCAAGGGCTTTGCTGCCAGCGCCAGTCAGAAGAATGCAATCCAGTCCAAGATTACGGACTATAAGAATATCCCCAGCCAGTATCAGGACGCCGTGAAGAACGTCTATGCCCTGGGTATTATCTCTGGTTACTCTGACGGCCGCTTCGTCGGAACGAACATCATGAACCGCGGCCAGGCTGCGATTGTCATCCAGCGCATGGCTCAGTACGCGCCCGTCACCGGCGACAAGGACAACGACCAGTTCGATGACGGAACTTCTCAGAAGCCCGAGCCCAAGCCTGAGCCCACTCCCAAGCCTGAGCCCACTCCCGACCCCAAGCCCGAAATTCCTGAAACGCCCGAAACTCCTGCTGGCCGTACGCTCGCCAATGGCAAGGCGATTACTGAATCTAACGTAACGGCTATTTTGAATCAGCTGAAATCCAGATATCCCAACGGAACCAGTTTCGCAAATGGATACGGCGGCCTCGGTTCCGGCAGAAATCCGTATAGCAATTGTATTGCACAAATCGTAAGCACTTATACGGGCTACAGAGGCACCAAATGCAGCACACAACGTGGTTGCGGCGGATGGGCCGCATTCGTTGCCGACGAAATTTGGGGTCAGACCGGCGTAACCTGGAAGAAAACCACAATGGAAAACGCCCGACCTGGCGACCTGTTAATCGACGTTGACGCCAACGGATATCTAACCCACGTATGCATCTTTATTGGACCCGTCAACGGCTATCCCGTAACCAAACGAATCTACACGACAGATGCCGTCAGCGGTAAAAACGGATACCACATCGGCTGGAACATGGCCGCCACCAGCACCACCATCACTGACGTCTACACCGCATATCCCGATTAAATATACGCACAATGGCCGACGGTTACAAAACCGTCGGCCAAATTTTTACGTAAAAGCTGGTGCAAAGCGCGAATCATTAAAAAAGATAGTCTTTCTCTCTCGGCCCCAATACAATCAAGCGGAAAATAGCACGGAGCCGGAGCGGCATCAAGGGCCGCAACAAATTTTTCTGGCGGCGCAGGAGCCAGAAAAATTTGTTGCTCTCCGCTCCGCTACGACCCTTGACCCCGCACCGTCCCCGCGCCAGTGGAAACCAACCGAAATCGCCGCAGCCGATTTCGGCAAGGCCGACACTTTTTTATCATGGGAGGACGAAGCTATGAAGCAGACTATCAAAACCAGCCGGACAGCCGGGTATTTGGAGAAGATTTTCCGGGCATTAAATGAGCATTACTTTGAGGGGGCTATCGAAGAGCCTGTTATCACAATTCAGTCAACCCCTAGGGCTTACGGACACGTTACCGTAGCTAAGGCATGGCAGAGGGCAGACGGAGGCCAACGCCACGAGTTGAACATTGGAGCGGGCACCTTAGACAGGCCCATTGAAAATGTGACGGCAACGGTTCTTCATGAAATGGTCCACCTGTTCAACCTCCAGATGGGGGTACAGGATACCAGCCGGGGCGGGGCTTACCACAACAAAAAATTTCGGGATGCCGCCGAGGCGCGGGACCTCCGTATCTCTTATGACAAGCGTATCGGGTGGAGCATTACGGAGCCGACGGACGGGCTTATTGAGTTCATCATCTCCCAGGGCTGGGACGATATTATGATGAACAGGCAGGACGGTTTTTCCATGCGGGGCATTGGCGGACCCGGAGCCAGGGGAGGCATCACGCCACCCGTCACGGGCAGGACTTCCAGCACAAGAAAGGTGGTTTGCCCCTGTTGCGGGCAGAGTGTCCGGGCTACCAAAAAGGTAAATATCCTTTGCGGGGATTGCCTCTTGCCGATGGTGGAAAATTGAAAGTGTAGATTCAAAAAGGACAGGGGACCGGGTTTGGCCTCCTGTCCTTTTTCGTTTTTAGCACGTCTGCGGGGCTTAAATTTTCCCTTATTTTTTCCCTTAATGGCTTAATATCGGCTGGTAGAAGCTGTTACTAGCTGGTACATAGGGAAACGCTGGACCCGTTGCAAATAAAGGATTTCGGGACTTGTTGGGATTAAATGGGACGTTGCCTAGCGCAATTCGAATCCCTCCTTCTCCGCCAGAAACGAAACCCCTTGGTATCAGGTAAAAGCCTGTCATACCAAGGGGTTTTCTCTGCTCCATCTCCCTTTGTATCTCCTGGCCCGGAGCGCGCTTTAAAAGAACGCATTCCCGGCACATGGGGGCGGGAAGTTCCCGGAGCGGGCCCCTTGGCACGGTCCTTCAAAACCAAGCCCGGCGGTTTGCCCCCGGCCTTCCGGGGACGGGACGGGAAATTTACACTTTCCCTCTTGACATTCCCCCTTGTGGAAGGTGTATTCTAAGCATATATCGTCAACGGAGCTGGAAAAGCGCCCCGCGTTTTTCAACCGGCGAACCACAGATTGACCGGCAGGCCAAGGGCTGCCGCGTTTTCTGTGGGGCCGGAGAGAGAAAGCCCCGTGGACAGTTGCGAGAGAATCCGGCGGGTTCTTTTCAACTGTGGCGGCGATAACCCTCACAAGCGTCCCGGCGAAGGACCGGGATGGGAAAGGAAACCGACATGAAATCGAAAATCCAAACCCTCAGCGCCCTGCTGCTGGCTCTGGTTTTGAGCCTCAGCGTTGTCCTCCCTGCCTCGGCGGCGGAGACCTCCGCCATAAACGAGGCCGGAAAGGCGGCGGCGGCCACCGCCATGACCTACGGCGGCGCCACTCAGATGGCCTGGGCCGTGTGGCAGGACGGGGAGATCGTCGCCAGCGGACAGGAGGGAGCCCCCCGGGAGGGCGCCGGCTTGGACGCCGGGAGCAACCTCGCTACGCTCTATGGCGTGGGCTCCGTCAGCAAAATTTACACCGCTGTGGCGGTCATGCAGCTGGCGGAGAGCGGGAAGCTGGAATTGGACCAGCCCGTTGTCAAATACCTGCCGGAATTCAAGATGGCGGACGGACGGTACAAGGACATCACCGTCCGGATGCTGCTGAACCACTCCTCGGGCCTTATGGGTTCTTCCTTCTCAAGCGGCCTGCTCTTTGACGACGCCAGCTCCCTGGCCACGGACCGGCTGCTGGACCGCCTTGCCACTCAGCGCCTCAAGGCGGACCCCGGAGCCTACAGCGTCTATTGCAACGACGGCTTCACCCTGGCCCAACTGGTGGTGGAGCGGGTGTCCGACATCAACTTTCAGGATTACCTCCACACCCACGTCCTCAGCCCCGCCGGATTAGAGGATACCAATTTCCCCGATGCGCTCACAAACGGGAAGGAGCGGAGCCGGGTGGTCCCCACCTATCAGGGAGAAGATCCCCGCCCTCTGCCTATGGACTGCCTGGGCGTTGTGGGCGCGGGAGGGATTTACGCCACGGCGGAAGATCTGGCGTCCTTCGGCGGGGCCCTCACCGGCGAGACCCTTTTGAAAAAGGCCTCCCTGGAGGCCATGGCGGCCCCGGAGTACGCCAAGGGCGTTTGGCCCCAGGAGGGTCCCGACGCGCTGGCCTTTGGCCTGGGCTGGGATAACGTGGAGTGGTATCCCTTCGAGCAAAATAACATCACCGCTCTGGTGAAGGGCGGCGACACCCAGTACTACCACGCGGGACTGGTGGTCCTGCCGGAGCATCAGCTGGCGGCGGCGGTTCTCAGCTCCGGAGGCGTTTCCACCTATAACGAGATGGCCGCCTCTCAGATGCTCATTGCGGCCCTGAAAGAACAGGGCGTGACGGTGGATGAGACCCCCTTAAAGCTGCCGGAGGCCAAGCGGGCCTCCATGCCGGAAGAACTGCTGGAGAACGGGGGCTATTACGGCTCCTTGACCATCTACGAGATCAAGCTGGCGGAGGACGGAACCCTCACTATGAGGTATCCTGCCCTGCCCCAGGTCCCGGCGCAGAACTTTTTCTATCACGATGACGGCACCTTCCGGGATGAGGAGGGAGTGTCCGCCCTGCGCTTTGTAAAAGAGGACAACGGTCAGACCTACCTCCACCAGTGGGCCTTTACGGACCTCTCCGGCCTGGGAGGATTGCCCGCCTCCAACTACGCCGCCATGAAGCTGCCGGAAAACCAGGTGGACCCGGCCCTCCAGGAGGCGTGGGCGTCCATCATGGGGGGTGCGGTTCTGCCCATGAACGAGCGCTATAGCTCTCAGGTGTACGCCTCTTTGGGGGCCCTGCTTCAGGTGGAACCCGGCGAAGCCGTTCAGAGTGCCCCGGGCTATATAGGCGCTTTGCGCATTGAGGACGAGACCCACCTCCGCTACGCCGTCCAGGTCCCCGGCAACGCCGGACGGGACGGCAGCGACATGGAGATTCGCCGGGACGAAAAGGGGGCTCTCTGGTTTTACCAGTCCAACGGAGGCGTTTACATGGATATGAGCGCCGCCCCCACGCTCTCCACCGGAAAGGACAACGCGGTGTCCTGCACCATCCAGCCGAATGGCTACGCCCGCTGGTACAAAGTCGGGGCGAACGCCGCCGGGAAGACCATGACCGTTGAGATGCCGGAGGACGCGGGCTTCTGGGTCTACGACGCCAAGGGGACCATCACCGCCTCCTCGGTCTTGTGGGACGACGCCTCCGGAAAGCTGGAAGAGGGCGGCTTCGTCGCCTTCGCCGGGGACCCCGGCGCCAAGTTCCAGCTGACCTTCCGGTAATTTGTTCCCCGGGTTTATTTCCGTATTGCATTTGTTATACCATAGAGGAAGCCCTCCGGCAAAATGCCGGAGGGCTTTCGGCTTGTCAAAAAGTACCGTCTAAAACGGAGCGGAAAGGAAAAGAGCTACGAGAGAAACCCATCAGGGGTTTCTCTCGTTTTCGATCAGAAGTTTTCAGACCTTTTCAAAGGTCTGAAAAACTTGCTCAGGCTGCCGGTAAAATGCCGGAGGGTTTCCTTATCGTTTATCCCCGGGACAAATACAGGTTCAGCCAGTGGCAAAGATCCTCAAGGGGAAGGTACGTCGTCCCCTCCTCTTTCAGGCAGGGAGCGGAAAGGCTGCTCTCCCCCTCGGGGGTTTGGATGTCCGTTGCTCCGGGCTGGACAGAGAAGACCGTCTCGCCGTTCAGGCTCACCACAACGCCCAGGGTCTTGTCCCAGCGGACCTCGTACCCGGCGGCTTCGGCAACGCCCCGGATGGGAGTCATCACGGCCCCGTCCTTCCTCTGGCCGGAGAACTGGGGGACCCCCTGGTCCCGCTCCGCGTCAAAGCCGCCGTTGACCGCAAGGCGCACATCGTGCATGGTGGCGAAGGTGGACACATAGCCCTGGTAGACGTTGGGGAGCAGTTGGACCTTCTCCGCCACGCCGTTCTTGTCCTTCCAGACCAGGACCCGGGTGCCGGGAGTCAGATCTTCCATCCGGACGATCTGCCGGGTCAGCCAGGGATTGTAGACGGTCTTGTCTGTCACCTCCAGTTCCCCGCCGCCGGTGTGCAGCACACCGCTGCCGGTGAGGGGGAATTTGGGATTGCCCTCGTCCCCGGGGGCGGGAGACACGGCCCGTCCGGCGATTTCACAAAACTCCGGTACGGCGGCGTCTGCCGGGACGTTGCCCACAATGACCTGAGCGGACATCTGAGGAGGCATACTCAACGCCATGGCGGGGCCCGCCCAGACATAGAGGGTGTCCCCCTCCTTCACCTTCTCCAGATCCAGGGGCAGGCCCGTGGCCGCGTCCACCGCCGGGGCGTCTCCAGGGTGGATTACCACCTGGTCCAGGGAGCCGTCTCCGCTGTCGTTCTTGAGGTAAATGCCCTCCCCGTCCCAGGGGGAGACCTTGCCCCAGACCCGGACGAAGGCGGGGGCCTGCTCAGGCTCTTCCCCGGCGGGAGCGGCCTCCGTCTCCGCCGCTGCGGCGGTGAGGCACAGCGTGGCGGACAGGGCCGCCAGAGTCAGCAATACGGATAGTAACTTTTTCATAAAAAATTCCTCCTTGTTTTTCGTTGTTGGAATTTACTCACAGGAAAATGGGGAACCATCAGAATGAAAGGGCGGAAAAAGAGGCGGTCAGCCAGAGGTTCCCGGGTACTCCGGCTTGGGGCACCCCAACGCGGCGATGTTCTCCTCCGTCAGGGGCTGGAAGGCGGGTTCGATTTCCTCTGCCCCGCCTACGTAAGCGTCCCTCCAGCGCAGGTATTCCGGACCGTCCGCCATGGCCGCGCTCTCCACATTGAGCCAGTCCAGGGCCTCGCCGCCTGGGAGAACGCCTTGCAAATACGCGTCCCAAAGCGCCTTACCATAGGCCGCCCGCCGGGCGGTATCCCCGTCGGGGGCCGTTGCTGGGCCGGCCGGTTCCTCTGCCTCCGGGACCTTCCGGGAGGTTTGGGCCGTCTCAAAGGCGGCCTCCGGGCCGGTTTGCGTCGAGGGGGCCCCGCAGGCGCTGAGGGTCCCCAGCAGCAGCCCGGAAATGAAAATCCCGCATAGCATCCAGATGAAATGCTTCATGGCGTCTCTTCTTTCGTATGTAATCGGATGTTCTCTATTATAGACGTTTGGGCGGAGACTTTTGTTACAAAGTTTCCCGAATTTTTTTGAAAATTTTCTCTTTGTATGCCAGACCGCCTCGGAACATATACTATAGGAACCAATCACCGTGAAAGGAGAACTCTATGGAAACCCACTATCCCTTCTCGCTTCCGCCCCTGCCCTACGGCTATGACGCGCTGCTGCCGGAGATCGAGGAACGGACGTTACACTTTCACCACGACAAGCATTTTGCCACTTACGTGGAAAACCTGAACAAGCTCCTGGAAAAGCACCCGGAGGTCCAGGACTGGCCCCTGGAGCGGCTGGTCCAGGAGTGGCCCCGCCTGCCGGAGGACGTGCGCCAGGGCGTACGGAACAACGCCGGAGGCGTCTATAACCACGACCTCTACTTCAAAACCCTGGCCCCCGGCCCCGTCACCTCCCCGGCAGGCCCCCTGGCGGACGCGGTGGCCCGGGACTTCGGGGATCTGGAGGGACTGAAAGCCGCCATGAAAACCGCCGCCCTGGGCCAGTTCGGCTCCGGCTGGGCGTGGCTTGCCAGCGACAGCGAGGGGCGGCTCTCCGTGGTCAAGACCCCCAACCAAGACGCCCCTCTGCCCCTGGTTCCCCTGCTGCTTTGCGACGTGTGGGAACACGCCTATTATCTGGACTATCAAAACCGCCGGGGAGACTATTTCGAGGGCTGGTGGCGCAAGGTGGACTGGCCCGGACTCTCCAAAACCTACGACGCCATGCTGGCAAACCGGCCCCGGCGGGCGGAGTGAAAACTCCCTATTGACAAACCGGCCTCTTGTGGGTATGATAGGCATCACAGGTGTCAAGACACCTGTGATGCCTATTGTTGTTTGCCCATACCTAAATTAGGAAAGAGACAGGTGCTTCCCATGGAACATATCAAGGCGTTTATGAGACGCAAAAACATCGTGATTTCCGCCCGCCGCTACGGCATCGACGCCCTGGGCGCAATGGCCCAAGGACTCTTTTGCTCCCTGCTCATCGGCACGATTCTCAACACCGTGGGCTCCCAATTTCACGTGGGCTTTCTAACCGCCCAGATCATCACCATCAATAAGGTGGGGTATACCATTGGAGGCATGGCCTCCTTCATGAGCGGCGCGGCCATGGCTGTGGCCATCGGCTACGCCCTCCAGGCTCCGCCTATGGTCCTCTTCTCCCTGGCGACGGTGGGCTACGCCTGCAACGCCCTGGGCGGCGCGGGGGGACCGTTGGCGGTGCTGTTTGTCGCCATCATTGCCACCGAGTGCGGCAAGGCCGTCAGCAAGGAGACGAGAATCGACATCCTGGTGACCCCCATTGTCACCACCCTGGTGGGCATCGGAGGGGCCTGGGTCATCGCGCCTCCCATCGCGGCGGTTGCCAGCGCCTTCGGCCAGGTGATTATGCGCGCCACGGAGCTCCAGCCCTTCCTTATGGGGATACTGGTTTCCGTGTTGGTGGGGGTGGCCTTGACCCTGCCCATCTCCTCCGCCGCCATTTGCTCCGTCCTGGGGCTGACGGGCCTTGCAGGCGGGGCCGCCGTGGCGGGTTGCTGCGCCCAGATGGTGGGCTTCGCCGTCATGAGCTTCCGGGAAAACGGCTGGGGAGGTCTGGTGAGCCAGGGTCTGGGCACTTCCATGCTGCAAATGCCAAACATTGTGCGAAACCCGAAAATCTGGATTGCCCCCACGGTGACCTCCGCCGTCACCGGGCCGCTTGCCACGTGCCTGTTCCGCCTGGAGATGAACGGCGCGGCCATCAACTCCGGCATGGGCACCTGCGGTCTTTGCGGCCAGCTGGGGGTGTGGACCGGCTGGGTAGCCCCCAGTGAGACGGCCCTTGCCAACGGGGCGGCGGCCATGGTCCCCGGAGTCATGGACTGGGCGGGATTGCTTTTGATCTCCTTTGTGCTCCCCGCCGTAATCTGTCCCCTGATTAACGCGCTTTGCCAAAAGGCGGGCTGGGTGAAGCCGGGGGATTTGACTCTGGCGGGCTGAGAAAAACAGCGCTACGGGAGACCCCCGCCAGGGACTCTCGTAGCGTTTTCCCTCTTTTTTCACAAGGTAAGGAGATTTCCCGGCCTGGGAAATCTCCTGTCTTTTTTAGCGATCCGCCCCTCCCCGCCGCCAGGAGAACGAAGCCGCCGCAACCGCCAGAAAGAGAAGGACCGGCGCCCAGTTCCACGCGTCCGGCGGAGGCGAGACCCCCAGAAGGTACAATGCCCCGTTGACGGCGGCGGTCAGCCCCGCCAACAGCAGGCAGATCCACCCCAGGGCGGCGGCGGTCCGGCCCCTTCGCCGGAGGACCGCGAAGGCCAGCCACAAAAACAAAAGGGAGATGGCCGCCATGGCGGTGCCCACCCGGAAGACCGCCCCCATATTTAAGAGGCGGCTCAGCCCATACAAATAGGGAACGGTGAACAGGCTGAGGGCCACGAGGCTTCCGGTTAGCCCCCCGCGCTTTCGGGCGATGAGGGGAAAGAGGAGCTCCCAGCCGTATCCCGCGGAAAGGGCCACAAGGAGGGACCAGCTCAAGCCGCCGGAGAGGGCCCTGTCACAGAGAAAACAAGTCAGCACCCCCGCGAAAAGCCCGCCGGAGAACAGGACGGCCCACCACCAGCGCCGCCTTCCTCCCCGCCGCGCCTCCCGGGCCTTTGGCGGCGGGGGAAGCGCCGCTTGCTCCGCCGCCCCGGCTCTCCGGGTTCCGTTGAGGAGCTCGTCCACGGTGCACTCTAAAATCCCGCATAGCTCCAACATGGTGGAGGAGTCCGGCAGGCTCTTGCCCGTCTCCCACTTGGACACGGCCCGGTCGGTGATATGCAGCTTTTCCGCCAGCTGGGCCTGGGTCAACCCCTGCTCCTTCCGGCGGGCCATAATCCATTTCCCAATTTTGCTTTGGTCCATTCCAGCATCTCCTTTCCCTTTGCATCATACGCCTGCCGTTCCCGCTTTTCCAGGAACCGCCGGTGGATTTCCGGGAACTCAACCTCCCGTTGAGAGGCGGTTTACCCCATTCTACCACAGCCGCAAGGCCCTTTCCATCCCTCTTTCCTCCGGGAAAGGGACTGCCGCACTTTTCCCGACGTGTTTTTCCCCGGTCCGGCACTACAATGGGAAAACAACATCCTTTGAGGAGGGACAGGCTGTGGCAAACGGTCAACTGATATTGGAACGACAGCAGACGGGGCGGCTGGTGAGGCTGGGGATTCGCTTTTTCCTCTCTGCGGCCCTGACCGCCGGACAGACCGCCGGAGGGGCCGCCCCCTTTGCCCTGGGGTGGGTGGCGGCGGCAGGGCCGGGACTGGAGGGAGGCGCTGCCCTGGCGGGAGCCGTGGTGGGGGCGGCGCTGTTCCTCCCCTTTGCCGGGGCGCTGCCCTTTTTGGCGGTGGCGGTGCTCATCCTCGCCGCCTCCGTGGCCCTGGGGGGAACCTGGATACCCTCCCGGCCCCTTCCCATGGCCCTGACGGCGGCGGGACTCTTCGTCACCGTGGAGGGCATTTACATCCTCCAGTCCCTCTCCCCCCTGGAGCGGTTGAGGGATTCCCTGGGAGCCACAGGGCTGCTGGCGGCGTCCGTGTGGCTGTTTTTCCCCCTGCTCCGGGGCGGGGAGGGCCGGGAGGTGGTGGACGGCCTGATATTTCTGGCGGGGGCCCTGGTGACGGCGGTAGAGGATCTGGAGCTGTTGGGCTTTTCCCCGGCCCGGGCTCTGCTGTGCTTTCTGGGGGCCCTGGCGGCCTATGACCGGGGCCCCGCTGGGGGGGCCGCCTTCGGCCTGGGACTGGGTTTGACGGCGGAGCTTTGTGGAAGCCGCCTGCCTCTCACCGCCGCCCTGGGGCTTGCGGGCCTTGCTACAGGAAGCCGGCAGGGCCGGCGCCGAACCGGGGCGGCCCTGGCCTTTTTGCTTTCCACCGGGGCCGTGGCCCTGGCGGAGGGGCAGCCCCTGCCGCTTCTGGCGGAGGCGGCGGCGGGGACCGTCTGCTTCCTGGCCCTTCCGGGGCGGTTTGTGGCCGGAAAGCGGGTCCGCCCCGCCATACCGCCCGCCGCCCGAAGGGAACCGGACGCCCCCGTCCCCTGGCGCCAGCGGCTGGACCGGGCGGCGGCAGCCCTGCGGGACCTGTATGACAGCATCGGCCGCTCCGCCACCCCGGCGGCGGAGGAAAATCCCGCCATTGTCTTTGACCGCTCTGCGGAAAAGGTCTGCCGGAGCTGCGCCCTCTGTGAGCTCTGTTGGCAAAAGGACTATACCGGCACGTTCAACGCCATGAACGACGCCACCCCCTACCTGCTGGAGCGGGGCCGCGCCCTGGCCAAGGACTTTCCCGACTACTTTACCGGCCGCTGCGTCCACCTGCCGGATTTGCTCACGGCCATCAACGGCGAGCTCTCCGCCTTCCTCCTCCGCCGGCAGTACCGGCGGCAGCTGGAGGAGACCCGCCGCAGCGCCCGGGGCCAGTATGCCCAACTCTCCGAGCTTTTGACCGCCACGGCGGCGGGGCTGGAAGCCGCCGCCCCCGCCATGGCGGAGGGAGTCCCTTGCCGGGTGGGGGCCGCCCTCCGGCCCAAGGAGGGGGAGACGGTCTGCGGGGACACCGTGGCCGCCTTCCGGACGGACCGGGGACTGTGGTGCCTGCTTCTGGCGGACGGCATGGGCAGCGGCGAGCCCGCCCGGAAAGAGTCCGCCCTGATCTGCCGCCTTCTTCAGCAGTTTCTGGAGGCGGGGGTGGCCCCGGAGGCGGCGCTGAAAACCCTGAACTCCGCCATGGGCCTCCGGGGGGCGGACAGCGGGGCCTTCACCACCGTGGACCTTTGTGTCTACGATCCCGAGGCCCGGGAGGCGGCCTTCTACAAGTGCGGCGCGGCCCCCAGCTACTTAAAGCGGGGCGGCGTGGTCCGGCGGATTACCGGGGCCAGCCTTCCTGTGGGGCTCCAGGGGCCGCCGCCGGATGTGACGAAGGCCCCCCTGGCCCCCGGCGGCTTTGCCGTTATGGTCAGCGACGGCGTGGCGGACCCGGCGGAGGACGAGTGGCTGTTGAATCTCCTGGCGGGCTGGACGGGGGACGATCCCCAGGAGTTGGCAGGGCTGATTCTGGCGGAGAGCGTCCGGCGGGAAAAGCTCCGGGACGACTGCGGGGTGCAGGTGCTGTACTGTCCCGAGACAAAAGCGAGAGAGGTGTGATGCCTCTCTCGCTTTTTCAAGACCGTTCCTGGGGAATCAGGATTCTTCCATTACTTGAATGCCCGTCAGGGTGCCATAGCCCTGGGAATCCGGGTGCGCGAAGTCACGGATGGTCTCAATGCGGACCGTGCCTTCCGCGCTGGACAGGATTCGCATAGCTCCCCGGAACCCTCCGCCGGTCAGACTCTTCCCGTTGGAGGTCAGCACGTCCCGGAAGAAGCAGACCTTCTCCCCGTTGTAATACCACTGGTCCGCCCCGGCGTCATAGGTGACGCCAAAGGGCGCGTAGGCCTCCGCCATCGCCCTTCGCTCCTCCTCCGTCAGCTCCGTGTCTCCAGCCACAGCGGTGACGGGGGCGGGATGCCGGAGGGCCTCCACGTCCCGGGCGGCGAAGGCCTCCTCTGAAAAGGCCTCCACGCCGGTCAGGGTCCCGGCGGGGTCATAGGAGCCGTCTTCGGCGCGGACAAGCTCGCTGCGGTCCCGGACGGCGTACACGTCCACCACGCCGTTTTCATTGAAGAAGTCCAGTCCGGCCTGGGCGCCGTCTTCGGACAGGGGGTAGTAATCCTCAAACCACCGCACCAACTCGCCGTCAAACCGGAGCTCGTTTTTTCCGGCGTCGTACTGCAATCCGAAGGGGGCATAGGGGGAAAAGCGCTCCGCTTGAGGGACCTCCCGGTCCCCTTGGCCGTCTTCCGAGAACGCCGCGGCGGATATAACCGGGGACTCGCCGGCCGCTGCCAGGGCCGTGCCGCTGTCCCCTGCCGCCGCCGGAGAGGCGCACCCGGCCAGACACGCCGCCAGCAGCGCGGCTCGGAGAATCGCTTGGAGTCGCCGCGCAAGCATTTGCTTTTTATTTGAGATCATGGTTCTTGTCCTTCCTGTTCCATGGGGAACGTCACCACTGCCGTAAAAAGATCTGCCACCGTCTCCACGCGGAAAGCGCCGCCACAGGCCTCGGTGAAAGAGCTGGCGATGCTCAATCCCAGGCCGCTGCCGCCGTCTGTGCGGCTGGCGTCCCCCCGGACGAACCGGGCGGTGAAGTCCACGCCCTCGCTAAGCTCGCTGCGGGAGGTGTTGCGGACTCTGGCCTCCGCCGTGCCCTCCGCCGCTTTCAGGCTCAGATACACCCGGCTGCCCTCCAAGGCGTAGCGCAGGGCGTTGTCAATGAGGTTTTGGAAGACCCGGTAGAGCCGCTTGCCGTCAGCGGTGATCATGACGGGCCGGTCCGGAAGGTCCACCCGGAAGGTCAGCGCGCTCTTTTGGATGGCCCCGTCCATATCCGCCAGGGTCTGGCGGATGAGCTTGGCCAGATCCAACCGCTCCAGGTGGACGGGAAGCTGGTCCGCCGCCGCCTTGCTGACCTCGAACACGTCCTCCACCATGGTTTTCAGCCGCTGGGCCTTCTGGTCGATGATTTTGGCGTAGTCCGCCGCCGCCGGAGGCAATTCCTCCTGCCGGAGAAGCTCCGCATAGGAGAGGATGGAGGTCAGGGGGGTTTTCAAATCGTGGGAGACGTTGCTCACCAGCTCCACCTTCATCCGCTCGCTGCGGGTTTGCTCCTCCAGGGCGGCCCGCATCCCGGCTTGAATGTCGTTGAGGCTCTCCGCCGTCTGCCGCAGGTCCGCGTCCTCCGGGAGGACCAGGGGCCTCTCCAGGTCCCCGGCCCGGACGGCCTCCACCTGGTCCGCCAGGGCGGCGATGTCCCTTGCCAGTCCCCGGCTCCGCCAGACCCGGTGGAACAGGACGGCCAGCGGAAGCGCCAGCAGCCCCAGGGGAAGCTGGATAAACAGCATGACCCCGTTGATCTGGATGAACTGGCCTCCGCTGAACATCCCGCCGAACATATAGAGGAAGAAGCACAGCCAGTTGACCGCCTCCGCCAGGAGCAGCAGCCCCAGGGCCAGCAGCCCCGCCGCGCTGTTCCGGCTGAGGCGCTTTTCAATGGGCCGCTTCAGATCCCTCGCCCGGAGGCTGCGAAAGAGGGCGCCCAGAAGGGACTTTCGGCTCTCCGGCAGGCCCCGCCTGTGGTCGTTGTAAAGGAGCCAGCAGAGCCAGAAGAGGGTTACAAAGCCGGAGACGTTGGTCAGCAGCAGCCGCCCCAGGCTGGCGAACCACTGGGTGGCGGAGTCAAAGTAGCCGCTTCCCCACATCAGCCCGTTCTCCAGGGCCCAGCCGAGTCCGTATTTGAAGGACCAGAAGAGATCCGTATTCGCAAGACCGGGCAAAAAGGCCCACAGCAGGCAGATCAGGACCAGCAGCGCCCGGACCTCCGTCCAGACATGGACCGTCCAGGAGGCGATTTTCCGGTTCAGCGGCTCCACGGATTTGCGCAGCAGGGCCCAGACCGCCAGACACCATAGGGCGATGAGCAGCAGCAGGCCCTGGGTTTTGTAGAAGGATTCGCTTTCCTCCACCTGCCGGGCGAGACCGTAAAAGGCGTTGTTGGAATAGGTCCCGCCGTTTTTGTAGTCCACGCCGTAGTACCGCTCCGGCGTCCGCCGGACGGCCATATAGACCGTCACGTGCTCCAGATCTTTGCTGACGGGGAAGTTGTCATAGCCCGGGACGAACCACTGGGACTCGTTGTTGTACAGGCCGTTCCCATAGACGTCCAGGTCCGCCCCGTCCTTGACAATGGAGACCTTGCCGTTTTGGAAGGTCAGGAAAACGTTATAGTCTTTTTGCTCCTGAGGCACCTTGGAGAAATCGACAGAGGAGGCATGGCGCAGCCGCTTCGCCTCCAGAAAGAAGGCCAGACGCCCCTCCGCGTTGGTGTAAGTCTTTCCCTCCGCCGTCTCAATGTAGTAAAGGAGATTCTTGTCGTTCCGGTAGGCCTCATCCGGCTCCCGGACTTTTTTAGACTCCGCCGGGGTGGAATGGAAGGAATCGGACTGCGTCTCACACTCCGCCAGCCCCCCCTCCACCACCACGGCTTCGGTAAGGGGATAGGAGCCCCACCAGGAGCGGTAGGCCTCCGCCTCCTGAACCACGGTGGCCTCTCCACCGTACTCCGTCCAGTAGGCCTGGTCGTAGAAGTCCACCTCTCCCCCGGCCCCGATGGTCAAAAATTCCCGGAGATAGTGGGAAACCTCGCCCCGGAAGGCGTCCGTCTCCTGCCAGTCCCACTCCCACCTGGGAGAGGGGCCCCGCTCCCAGACGATCCGGTTTCCCAGGGCCCCCAGGGCGGAGAGGGCCAGCGTCATCCCCAAAAAGAAGGCCAGAAAACCGGCCAGCGCCTTGACCCGCCCGCCGGGGCGGAGGACCTTCACGCCCTTTTCCGCCTCCACGGCCTCCCGGACCTCCTCCGCCACAAACCGCTCCAGGGCTTCGCCGGGGTCTTTATCCGTGCGGTTCCAATTTGTATCCAATGCCCCACACCACCTTAATATAATCTGGCTCCTTGGGATTCAGCTCCACCTTCTCCCGAATGCGGCGGATGTGGACCATCACCGTGTTCTCGCAGGAAAAGGCGTCCTCGTTCCACACCCGGCGGTAGATCTCCTCGGCGGGGAAAATCTGCCCGGGATGGCGGAAGAGCAGGTCCACGATTTTGGTCTCCGTGGGGGTGAGCTTCACCTCGTCCCCGTCGGCCCGGAGAATCCGTCCGGCGGGGTCGTAGCTGAGCCGCCCGTTCACCAGAAGACCTTGCCGCCCCTCGGCGTGCACGTCGCCAAGAGACGTGTACCGCCGAAGCTGGCTCCGCACCCGGGCAATGAGCTCCTGGGGATTGTAGGGCTTTGTGACATAGTCGTCCGCCCCCATGGAAAGACCCAGGATTTTGTCCGTGTCCTCGCTTTTGGCGGAGAGGACGATCACCGGCAGGTTCCGCTTCTCCCGGATGCGCAGCAGGGCGCTGAGACCGTCCAGTCTTGGCATCATCACGTCGATGAGGATGAGCTTCACGGCGGGGTCCAGGCATTGGTCCACGGCCTGGAGACCGTCGTAGGCCCGGCGGACCGGATAGCCCTCCCGCTCCAGGGTGATGGCGATGGCGTTTACAATTTCCGCGTCATCGTCCACGATTAAAATACATTCGTTCATAGCGGGCTTCCTCCCTTGAGCTGTGTCTATGGTAACAGGCAATTCTTACAAACGGCTTGACAAAATTCTTAAGGTTTTCTTACGATTGCAAAAAGAAAGGCGGGAAACTCCCGCCCCAGCTTGTCAGAAAAGTGCCGTCTAAAATAGGACGGAAAGGAAAAGAGCTACGAGAGAAACCCATCAGGGGTTTCTCTCGTTTTCAATCAGAAGTTTTTCAGACCTTTTTGAAAGGTCTGAAAAACTTGCTCAGGCTGGCGAAAATCCTTTTTCGACAGCCTGAGGCGGGAAACTCCCGCCCGTTCACTATGTCAGTCCTCCAAAGCCTTTTGCATGGTATTGATAATTTGCTCCAGCTTTGCGTTCCGCGCTTCATCGCTTTTTTCCGATCTTATCTCTTGCAGGTCGTTCAGCAAAAATCGAAGGAAGGTTTTGAACTGACTGTCGGTCATTCCCATGGTTGAACGCTCCTTTCCTGAACGGGATGTCTCTATTCTACACGGAAACCGCTCAAAGGTCAAGGCGGTCCCCGCCCTCATTTTTTCAGCGGCAGGGTAAACACAAATCGCGTCCCCTCCCGGCCGCTCTCGGCTTTCAGGGTCCCCTTGTGCTCCTGGGCGATGACCGCCGCGATGCTCAATCCCAGGCCGAAGCCGCTTTTCTCCCCCCGGGAGGCGTCCGCCCGGTAGAACCGCTCGAAAAGCCGCCCCAGTTGCTCCGCCGGAATGGGCTCCCCGGGGTTGGATACCGTCAGCCGGGCCTGCCGGTCCGCCCTCTCCAGGGTCAGCGTGACGGTTCCTCCCGCCTCGCCGTATTTCACGGCGTTGTCCAGCAAGACGGAGACCAGGCGCCGCAACCTGTTTTCATCCCCCGGCACCAAGAGTCCCTCCGCCACCTGGTATTCCAGGGGCTTCCCCGCCTCGAAAGCCACCGGCTCGAAGGCCAGGGCGCAGGCCTCGGCCACCTCGGAGAGGGACACCTCCCCCAAAAGGGCGGGCTGGGTCATGTGGTCCGCCCGGGCCAGGGTCAGCATCTCCTCCACCAGTGTTTTCATCTGCCGGGACTCCGAGAGGATGTTGTCCGTCCACCGGGCGGGGCGGTCCTCCAGAGGCAGGGCGGAGAGAAGCTCCGCGTTGGACAGGATGACGGTCAGGGGGGTTTTCAGCTCGTGGGAGGCGTCGGAGAGGAACTGGCGCTGCTGGCCCCAGGCCCGCTCCACAGGCCCCGTCGCCCACCGGGCCAGGATGACCGACACCCCCAGCAGCAGCAAAAAGGCCGCCAGGGCAATGCCCAGATAGGACCCCATCATCTCCCGAAGCAACCGGCGCTCCATAGACATATCCACGAAAGCCAGTTTCCGGTACAGCCCGTTGTCCTGCCGGAGATAGCGGAGGCTGTAGCTCTGGATTACCCCCTCCGGCGGGACCTGGTTCAAGCAGTCCTCCAAAATGGCGGTGAGCTCCGCCGTGTCCTCCAGCCCCGCGTAGGTGCCCCCGGTGACATAGGCGGTGTAGGCGCCGCTTCCACCGGGCCAGACGCTGACGGTGAAATAAGGCAAGAGCAGCTTGTCTCCGCCGATTTCCACGCCAACCTCCGGCCTCCGGCCGCTGTGGAGGGCGTCCTCCTGGATCACCCGGTAGAGCACCTGGCGGCTCAAATCCTTCACATTTCCCCGGAGAGCGGCGAAAATAGCAAAGCACACCACCGCCAACACGGCGGTGACCATGGCCATACAGACCACCACAAATTTCAGCCGCAGCTTCCGGATCAAGACAAAAATCCCCCTTGTGCATAAGTTTGTGGAAATTGTGAAAAACCGCCAGAAGGCTGTGGATAAGATGAGCGGAACTCACAGTTGACGAAACGTCCGTTTCAGCCCGGGCTCTCCGGGAGCGCCTCCAGGCAGTAGCCCACCATGCGAATGGTGCGGATGCGGACTCCGGCGCGAATGTGGGTCAGTTTTTTCCGGAGGAAGGAGATATAAACCTCCACGTTGTTGTCCTCCGCCTCGGACTCGTAGCCCCAGATTTTCAAAAGCAAGGACTCCTTGGTCAAAACCAGGTTCCGGTTCAGCATGAGAAGCTCGCAGATGTCAAACTCCTTCCGGCTCAGGCGGACGGACCGCCCCCCACAGGAGAGGGTGAAGCTGCTCTTGTCCAGCTTCACGCCGCAAAACTCCAGAGCGTCCGGGTTTCGCAGCTCCGGCTGCCGCCGGGTCAGGGCCCGGACGCAGGCCAAAAGCTCCTTGGGGTCAAAGGGCTTGGTCAGGTAGTAATCCGCCCCCCGGTCCAGGCCCTCCACTTTGTCGCTTACCTCCGACCGGGCGGTGAGCATCAAAACCGGCGTGGCGTTTCCCGCCTCCCGGAGGCGGCGGAGGACGGTGAACCCGTCCAGCCTGGGAAGCATCACGTCCAACAGCACCACATCGTAAATGCCCGTCAAGGCGTTGTCCAATCCCGCCTCCCCGTCGTGGCAGACGTCGGCTGTGTAACCGTTTAGCTCCATCAGATCCTGCAAGGTGGCGGCCAGCCTGGTCTCGTCCTCAATCACCAATACCCGCATGGGCGTTCCTCCTTATTCGCTCTCCTCCTCCGAGGAAGGGCCCCGCATACCCGCCACGGAGATGGTCATCAGCGCGTCCACATCGCCGGTGGCCAGAGCGTAAATGGCCCCGTCCTCCTCCAGCCGGACATAGCGTCCGGACTGGTCGGGCATCCGGGTTCCCACGAAGAGGGTGAAGGTCTGATCCGTCCCACCGGCGGTGTATTCCACTTTTAAGATGGCGTCGGGATTGGCAAAGCCGCAGATTTCCGCCGCCTCATCGCTGGGGAAATAGTCCACGCACCTGGCTATAGCCATGGTCTTGAGGTCGTGGAGCAGATCCTGAAGCAGGGGACTGGCGGTGACGTTGTCGCTGGATTCAAACCACAAAGCGGGCTGGTCCTCCCCGGCGGAGTGGCGGGCGTTCAGTGTGACGGTGGGCCGCTCCGGCTCCTCCGCCGCCTCCTCCTCTTCCGGGGTCTCCGGCGCCGGGGCGGCGCCCTGGATGGTGATGGCCCGGAGATTTCCCTCACTCAGATCCGGCAGCTCCGGCAGGGCGCACATATCGTAAATGGGCATTCCCATCAACTTCACCAGGGTGTCCGCCACAATGTAGACCGTGGACTCGTCCCCGTTCATCATCATATAATAGCTGTCTCCGTCGGTGGTGGTTTTGCCGAAGGCCAGGGTCTGTTCCCCCGTGCCGGCGGTGGCGGTGAGGGTGGCGGAGGGAGTGTCCAGACCGTATTCCTCCCGGCTCTCCCCGGCGGGGAGCACCTGCTGAAATTTCAGGGAGGTCAGGGTCTCGATCATGGTGACCACCGTGTCCTCCCGCAGGGGGAAGTCCGGTCCGTCGGCCCAGATCCACTTCCCCGTTTCGTCCAGGGCGAAGGAGAGGGTGGCCGAACCGTTGTAATAGCGCAAGGCGGTGTAGGCTCCGGAGTCCGCCGGGGCGCCGGCGCTGGCAAGGCCCGCGGCGCCGGAGGTCTCCGCCAGGGCCTCCTCCCGCTCCTCCCGGTAGATCATGCCGAAGACGATGAGCAGCGCCAGAAACAGTCCCCCGGCGATGCAAAGCAGTATGGTGACGGTCCGTCTCTCTTTCCAGGTCATGAAAGGTCCTCCTGTGTTCGATCCGGCCGGGGCCGGGAAGTTGTCGCTCCGATTATATCCCATCCCGGCCGCCTTTGTCAATTTTACGGCCGCAATCTGAAGGCTGCCTGAAAAGATTTGCCCCAAGGTTCACAATTTATTTATAAAAAATCCAGATTGATTTCAAATTTACCGGGTATGCTAATACCATCTCCAGCGTTGGAGACACGATTTCCTCTCTTTCTGTTTCTTTTCCCTCTTTGCAACCGGCGGCGGGTCTTCCCGTCCGCCGGATTTTTTTGCCCTCCCGGCCCGCCGGGAAGGGCGGCCCCTTCGAAAACGTTTAGGTTGTAGAAGGCAGGTTCTGTCCCGGCCCCTGGGGCAAGCTCCGCCGTTTTTTGAAAATGCACCGGCGGACGCCCTCTGCCAGCAAGAACCTCTTGCAATGTGGGGATGCCTTCGCTATAATAGAGTGGAACCGGATTGGTTACTTATTTCACAAAGAACGGACGGGGTGAGCCGCCCGAAAAAATAGGAGGAAACCGCTATGAGAGGTGTACACAGCGCAGTCGACGACATTCGCCGCACCGTATTTAAGGAGGTGGCCAAGCTGGCCTTCGAGGGCGGAGACCCCCGCCTGCTGGATCAGATCCCCTTGAAGATGATCCAGGGCGACGTGGCCAAGCACCGTCATGACGTCTTTCTGGAACGGGCCATCGTCCAGGAGCGGGTCCGTCTGGCCCTGGGGCTGAACCTCCGCTACGCCGGGGAGACCACTCCCGTCAGCGAGGACCTCCAGTGGGCGGAAAAGTCCAAAGAGCATTTCCAAAACCCCCTGGTGAACATCATTCCCTTCGCCTGCAACGCCTGCCCGCCCAAGCAGCTGCGCATCACCGACAACTGCCAGGGCTGCATCTCCCACCCCTGTATGAACGTCTGCCCCAAAGACGCCATATACATGGACAAGGACAAACACTGCCACATTGACCAGGACAAATGTATCAAATGCGGCAAGTGCTTCAACCAGTGCCCCTACCGGGCCATTTCCAAAATCGAGCGGCCCTGCGCCGCCGCCTGCGGCATGGACGCCATTGAGTCCGACGAGCTGGGCCGGGCGAAAATCAACTATGACAAGTGCGTCTCCTGCGGTATGTGTCTGGTAAACTGCCCCTTCGGCGCCATTGCCGACAAGAGCCAGATTTACCAGGTGTGTCAAGCTCTTCGCAATAATGAAAAGGTCGTGGCCTGCGTGGCCCCGGCCTTTGTGGGCCAGTTCGGCAAGGACGCCACGCCCGCCAAGATCCACGCCGCCATGAAGGTTCTGGGCTTCTATGACGTGGTGGAAGTGGCCATTGGCGCGGACCTTTGCACCGTGGAGGAGGCCCACGATTTCCTGGAGGAGGTTCCCGCCAAGCAGCCCTGGATGGGCACCAGCTGCTGCCCCGCCTGGAGCGTTATGGCCAAGAAGCTCTACCCTGAGTTCGCGGACTATATCTCCATGGCTCTGACTCCCATGGTGATCACCGCCCGGATGGTGAAGAAGGATCACCCGGACGTGAAAACCGTGTTCATTGGCCCCTGCTCCGCCAAGAAGCTGGAGGCCAACCGCCGGACCATCCGCTCCGACGTGGACTTTGTGTTGACCTTTGAGGAGATGCTGGGCATCTTTGACGCGGCGGACATTGACTTTGCCAAGCTCCATGTCAACCCCGAGGACGAAATGGACGAGGGCACCGGCATGGGCCGGGGTTTCGCCGTGGGCGGCGGCGTGGCCGCCGCCGTGGTGGAGGCCATCCGGCACATTGACCCGGAGCGGCAAATTAAAATTGAGTACGGCGACGGGCTGAAAAACTGCCGGAAGATGCTGGCCATGGCCAAGGCGGGCAAGCGGGACGGCTACTTGCTGGAGGGCATGGGCTGCCCCGGCGGCTGTGTGGCCGGGGCGGGCACCATCCGCCCGGTGCGGGACAGTATGATGACGGTGGAGAAGTTCAAAAACGAAGCCCCCTCCATGAGCTGCACCGAGAGTCCCTACCTGGACCGTTTGGAGGAAGTGGAGCAGAAGTACGAAATCACGCCCCACGACTGACCGGACCGTATACGCAAAAAAATTGACGGGTTTTGCCCGTCAATTTTTTTCGCCGGCGCTGTAACATCCGCTTCTTCCAGGGGATATATAAACAGAAACGCCGCCCCGGCGGACCCGCATCCCGCCGCCCGGAAAGGAGGAACGCCTGTGGAGGATTTGCAAAAAGTCTACCAGCAGCACGCCCAAACGGTCTACAAATTCCTCCTGGCGAAAACCGGGAACGAACACCTGGCAGAAGAGCTGACCCAGGAGACCTTCTACCAGGCCGTCAAGTCCGTGGACCGCTTCGACGGCGGCTGCAAGGTCTCCGTCTGGCTGTGCCAGATTGCCAAGCACCTCTGGTACCAGCATCTCCGGAAGCAGAAACGGGAGGCCCCGGTTTCGCCGGAGGACCTGCCGGAGGTTCCGGGCCCCTCGGCGGAGGAGGGGCTTTTGGAGAGGGAGGGGCGGATGGACCTTCTCCGGCTGGTCCACGGTTTGCCGGAGCCGGCGCGGGAGGTGGTGTACCTCCGGGCCTTCGGAGGGCTCAGCTTCCGGGAGATCGGGGACGTGTGCGGCAGGACGGAGACCTGGGCCCGGGTGACCTTTTACCGGAGCAAGGAAAAACTCAAGAATGGAGGCGCGGAGGATGAAGAATGATTTAAGCTGCGGCGTGGTGCGGGATTTGCTGCCCAGCTATGTGGAAAACCTCCTGGGGGAGGAATCGAAAGAGGCGGTGGACCGGCACCTGGAAAACTGCCCGGAATGCCGGGAGCGGAAGGAGGACATGGCCGCGCCGCCGGAGGCGGAAGAAGCCGCGAAGGAGGTGGACTACCTCAAGCGGGTGAAGAAGGGAACCGCCAGGAAAATTGTTCTGGCGGTGGTGTGCACGGTACTGCTGGTAATGGGCGGATACCTGTTGGAGGAGTTCGTCATCGGCCGGACGCCGGACGCGGAGCATATCCACATTGAGTTCGCCCATGTGGACGGGGACAACAACCTCACCCTGCTGGCGGACACCTACCGGGGGGCCTATGAGCTCCGGGGGATGAAAGCCGTCACAAAGAACGGGGTCCTCACCTACACCGCCCGGGAGGTCCGGGTGAACCTCTTCCAGGCCCTGTTTATGCGGACGAAAATCGAAGATATGGAGGGATACGAGAAGCAGGTTCCCCTGTCCATCCCCCTGGACGGCCTGACGGAGGTATGGATTTGCGGGCGGCTGGTGTGGCAGGAGGGGCTGATTATCCACCCGGACACCCTGCGAATGCTGGAGACGAAAACCCCCTACTGCGGGGACCCCGCCGCCCTGGGGCGGATCCTGGACGCTTTGCAGCTCCAGGAGTTTACGGGAGGGCACACCATGTCCCTGCAAACCAGTGAGCGCCCCTATGTTCTGACGCTGAAATTTGAGAAACGAATCAGCCCCTTTATCATATGGGATTGGACGGAATGCTATTTTTTCCAAATTCTGGTCCTGGTGGACAATCTGGATGAGGTGGTCTACGCGTTTGACCCGGAAAGGGACAGCGGCAAAACCGTTACCGGCGGCAGAGTCACTGTGGAGTACGCTACGGAGGTCATGGCCAAGCTGACGGAGTCTCATAATCTTCAATATGGCACGGACTGGCCCATCCATGAGAATTTTAAAGAGTACGCGGAATCCCCCCTGGAGTATCAGCGCATGATTACGCTGCTGGAAGAAAGCCGCAGCTATAAACAGGACTACCCTCTGATCTGGTCGGACAGCTCCGGCCGGTCATGAAAGGAAGGACCGCCCGGAAGGGCGGTCCTTTTGTAATATTTTTGAACAATATTCCAATTAGTATTTGATCTCACCCGTATACACCACTTTCGCGTCCCCAGTCAGGGTGACGCCCCCGTCGGTGTAGTGGACAATCAGCTCCCCGCCCTTCACCCGGACGGTGATGTCCCTGCCCTTTTCGCAAAGGCCGTTGGCAACGGCAGCCACCACGGCGGCACAGGCCCCGGTGCCGCAGGCCATGGTCTCCCCACTGCCCCGCTCCCAGACCCGCATTTTGATGGTGCTGGGGTTTACCACCCGGATAAACTCCGTGTTGATGCGCTCCGGAAAGTAGGGCGCGTGCTCGAACCGGGGGCCGATGAAGTCGATGTCCACCGCGTCCACCCGGTCGCAGAAGACCACGCAGTGGGGGTTTCCCATGTCTACACAGGTGATGTTGTAGGGCCGTCCGGCGATGCGGACGGGATAGTCCACCACCTGCTTTTCCGCGATGGTGAATTTCAGCGCCGCCGTGTCCAGGGCGGCCTTTCCCATGTCCACGCTGGCGGAGGTGACCTTCCCGCCCACAGTGTAGAGGGTTACGGTTTTCACGCCGCTGGCGGTCTCCACCGTGAGGGTCTCCCGGTCCACCAGCCCAGAGTCGTGGAGGTACTTGCCCACGCACCTGAGGGCGTTGCCCGCCATTTTCCCCTCGCTGCCGTCGCTGTTGAACATCCGCATTTTCGCGTCGGCAAACTCGGACCGCTCCAGAAGCACGATGCCGTCGGCCCCCACGCCGTAGTGCCGGTGGCAGAAGGTGACGCACAGGGACTCCGGGCAGGTGATTTTTCCGTCGAAGTTCTCCAGGAAGATGTAGTCGTTGCCGCAGGTCTGCATCTTGGTAAAGGGCAGCGTCTCCCGGCGCTCCCGCAGGTGGCAGATGTCCACCAGCTCCGTGTTGTCCTGGTTGTAGCGGGACTCCAGAATGTCCGCCAGGGCCCCGGCGGTATCCAGAGACGTGAGGCAGGGAATGCCCAGCTGGACGCAGCGGTGATTCAGCCGGATGAAGTCCCGGATGTACTCCGGCTCCGTGGACCCGGTGAGAATCACATAGTCAATTTTTCCGTCCTCCAAGAGCTGGAAGACCCGGTTGTCCCGGCCCAGCTTCCCGACGATTTCCACGCTGGTCCCCAGCCGCTCGATCTCGTGGGCAGTGCCGTCGGTGGCGTAGAGCCGGAAGCCCAGCTCGTCCAGCTTCCGGGCGGTGTCCAGAATCTCCGGCTGGTCCCGGCGGTTCACGGAAATCAAGACGCCCCCCTTCTCCTGCTTTTCCACCTTGTACCCGGCGGAGACCAGGCCCTTGAACAGGGCCTCCTGCATATTCTTTCCAAGACCCAGGACCTCGCCGGTGGACTTCATCTCCGGGGAGAGGGCTGCGTTGGCGTCGGTGAGCTTTTCAAAGGAGAAGACGGGGACCTTCACGGCGGTGTAGGGCGGCTGCTTGTAAAGCCCCGTGCCGTAGCCCAGAGAGCGGAGGGGCTTTCCCACCATGACCCGGGTGGCCAGGTCCACCATGGGCACCCCCGTCACCTTGGAGATGTAGGGCACGGTGCGGCTGGCCCGGGGGTTTACCTCGATGACGTAAAGCTCCCCCTGATAGATGAGGTATTGGATGTTGATGAGGCCCCGGGTCCCCAGGGACAGGGCCAGTTTCTCGGAGCAGTCCACGATCACCTTCAGCATCCGGTCCCCGATGGAGAAGGGGGGATAGACGGCGATGGAGTCCCCGGAGTGGACGCCGGTGCGCTCGATGTGCTGCATGACGCCGGGGATGAGGACGTCCGTGCCGTCGGAAATCACGTCCACTTCCAGTTCCTTACCCATGAGGTACTGGTCCACCAGGACCGGGTTTTCCACCTTCCCCGAGAGGATGACGTTCATATAGGTTCGCACGTCCTCGTCGTTGTGGGCGATGACCATGTTTTGCCCGCCGATGACATAGCTGGGCCGGAGGAGGACGGGATAGCCCAGCTCGTTGGCCGCCGCCAGGGCCTCCTCCATGCCCAGGACCCCCCGGCCCTGGGGGCGCTTGATGTGGAAACGCTCCAAAAGCGCGTCGAAGCGCTCCCGGTCCTCCGCCATGTCGATGGACTCGGCGGAGGTGCCCAGGATGGGGATGCCCTGTTCGTCTAAGAACTTGGTGAGCTTAATGGCGGTCTGGCCGCCGAAGGCCACCACCACCCCCACGGGCTTTTCCACGGCGATGATGTGCATTACGTCCTCAGGGCACAGGGGCTCGAAGTACAGCCGGTCGGCGGTGTCGTAGTCCGTGGAGACGGTCTCCGGGTTGTTGTTCACAATCACCACGTCCACGCCCAGTTCCTTCAAGGTCCAGACGCAGTGGACGGAGGAGTAATCAAACTCGATGCCCTGGCCAATCCGGATGGGGCCGGAGCCCAGGACCATGATGACGGGCCGGCCGGACCGGGGGAAGGTGCGGGACTCGCAAAATTGGTCGAAGCTGGAGTAGAAATAGGGGGTCTCCGCGTCGAACTCCGCGCCGCAGGTGTCCACCATTTTGTACACGGCCTTCCGGGGCTTTTCCGGGAGCCGCTCCGCCCCGGAGAGGCGAAGGAGGGTCTCGTCCGGATAGCCCAGGCGCTTGCCCTCTTCGTAGCGCTCCGCCGTCAGCCCCTCTTTTTCCAGGGCCGTTTCAAACTCCGCCATCCCCTGGAGCTTCCAGAGGAACCAGCGGTCAATTTTTGTGATGGAGAAGATCTCCTCCACGCTGACGCCGGATTTCAGCGCCTCGAACACGGTGAAGAGCCGGCGGTCGTCCACCCGGCGGAGCCGCTCCCAGATGGGGGCGGTTTCCGTGTTCTTCCGGTTCAGGCTGTCCATGCCGGTTTCCGTCCCCCGGACGGCCTTCATCAAAGCCATCTCGAAGCTGGGGGCAATGGACATGACCTCGCCGGTGGCCTTCATCTGAGTGCCCAAGGACCGGGAGGCGTCGGCAAATTTGTCGAAGGGCCACTTGGGCATCTTGACCACGATGTAGTCCAGGGTGGGCTCGAAGCAGGCGCAGGTCTTTCCGGTGATGTCGTTTTTGATCTCGTCCAGGGTGTAGCCCAAGGCGATTTTCGCCGTGATCTTGGCGATGGGGTAGCCGGTGGCCTTGGAGGCCAGGGCGGAGGACCGGGAGACCCGGGGATTCACCTCAATGACGGCGTACTCAAAGCTGTCCGGGTTCAGGGCCAGCTGGACGTTACACCCGCCCACGATGCCAAGATGGGTGATGATGTCCAACGAGGCGGAGCGGAGCATCTGGAACTCCCGGTCCGCCAGAGTCTGGGTGGGGGCCACCACGATGGAGTCCCCGGTGTGGACCCCCACCGGGTCCAGGTTTTCCATGGAGCACACGGCGATGACGTTGCCGACGCCGTCCCGCATGGTCTCGAACTCGATTTCCTTCCAGCCGAAGATGGCCTTTTCAATGAGGACCTGGGTGATGGGGGAGGCGTCCAGGCCCGTCTGGGCGATGATGCGGAGCTCCGAGTCGTCCCTTGCCGCGCCGCCCCCCGCCCCCCCCAGGGTGAAGGCGGGGCGGACGATGACGGGATAGCCGATTTTTTGGGCCACGGACAGGGCTTCCTCCACGGTCTCCGCAATATCGGAGGCGATCACCGGTTGCCCGATTTTTGCCATGGCCTCCTTGAAAAGCTCCCGGTCCTCGGCCCGGGAGATGGCGGCGGCGTCGGTGCCCAGGAGGCGGACGCGCTGCTCCTTTAAAAAGCCCTCTTTATCCAGCTGCATGGCCAGGGTTAAGCCCGTCTGCCCCCCCAGGCCCGCCAGGATGGAGTCGGGTTTTTCCTTGCGGATGATCCGCTTCATCGTCTCCACGGTAAGGGGCTCCAGGTAGATCTCGTCCGCCATGGCCTGGTCCGTCATGATGGTGGCGGGGTTGGAGTTGCACAGGACCACGTTTACCCCGGCCTCCTTCAAGACCCGGCAGGCCTGGGCCCCGGCGTAGTCAAACTCCGCCGCCTGACCGATGACGATGGGGCCGGAGCCGATGACCAGGACTTTTTGAATACTGGTGTCTAGAGGCATTACAGATCCCCTCCCTTCATCAAGTCCACAAAGCGGTCAAACAAAAACGCGGTGTCCTGGGGGCCGCCCCGGGCCTCGGGGTGGAACTGGACGGTAAAGGCCCGGAGGCCGGGGTAATCCAGGCCCTCGCAGGTTCCGTCGTTGGCGTTGGCAAAGGAGACGCGGCCGCAGGTTACGGAGTCCCCGTCCACGGCGTAACCGTGGTTTTGGCTGGTGATGTAAGTCCGGACGCCGCCCAGGTCCCGGACAGGCTGGTTTGCCCCCCGGTGGCCGTATTTCAGTTTATAGGTCCGGCCCCCCGCCGCCAGGGCGGTGAGCTGGTGGCCCAGGCAGATGCCGAACAGGGGGACCTTCCCCAGAATCTTTTGAATCTGCTGAATCTGATAGACGTTCTCCGCCGGGTCCCCGGGGCCGTTGGAGAGCATGACCCCGTCCGGCCCGGAGCTTAGAACCGTCTCTGCCGGGGTGTCCGCCGGGAGAACGGTGACGGCGCAGCCCCGCTTTTGAAGCTCCCGGATGATGTTGTTTTTCGCGCCGTAGTCCAGCAGCGCGACCTGGAAGCGGGTCTCGCCCTGGGCGCCGTAGACAAGGGGGGCCTTCCTGGTGACGGCCTCCACCACGCCGGTGACGGCGTAGGTTTGAAGGGCGGTGAGATCCCGGGGAACCTCGTCGCAAATGCAGGCGTTCATCACGCCGGACTCCCGGATTATCCGGGTGAGCTGCCGGGTGTCCACGCCGTAGAGACCGGGGATGTTCCGCTCTTTCAAAAAGCCCTCCAGATTCCCGCCGCAGCGGAAGTTGGAGGGGTGGCCGCACCGCTCCCGGACCACATAGCCCTTGACGTGGCAGGTTCCCTCGAAATCCTCCGGGATGATTCCGTAGTTTCCAATGAGGGGATAGGTTTGCAAAACGATCTGTCCCGCGTAGCTGGGGTCCGTCAGGGTTTCCACATAGCCGCACATACCGGTGGTGAAGACCAGCTCCCCCACGGCCCCGGCCTCTCCGCCGAAACGGGTCCCCGGAAACACCTGCCCGTCCGCCAGTACCAAATAGCCTTTTTTCATGGATGCCTCCCTCGGTGATGTTGACGCTTTATCCCCTTTATTATGAGGGGTTTCGTCCTCAGCGTCAATCCTGGATTGGGTTTCGGGCGGCAAAGTTTAGCGGCGAGAGGTATTACTTTTTTGTGAAAAACGTGAAGACCCCGCCAAGAGGCGGCCCGCTTCTCCGGTCCCCGGCGGAAAAAAGGACCGCCTCCGCAAGGAGCGAAGAGCGGTCCTGGAAATTCACGTGTTGTCCCGGCTGATGGGCTCCCGCACGAGGAGCCGCCAGAGGGCCTTGGCGTGGAAGGGGAGGAGGGGGTAGAGATAGCCCCGGCCCACCAGGGGCTTGGTAGTGGCCAGCAGGGCCACGATGCCCAAAATGCCAAAGCCATAGCCCCAGACGTCAAACACCGCCGTCAAAAGAAGAAGCGTCACCCGGAGGAGCTTGAAGGCGTAACCCATCTCATAACTGGGTTGGGCGAAGCTGGCCACGGACACGAAGGCCATATACACCAGCACCTCCGGCCCCAGCCACCCGGCCTGGACGGCGAAGTCCCCCAAAATCAAGGCCCCCAGCATGGAAAAGGAGTTGGACAGGGAGTCCGGCGTGTTGAGGGACGCCAGCTTTAAAACGTCCACCAAAAACTCCACCACCAAAAGCTGCCACAAAAGGCCAAGGGCCGCAGGCTCCGGGGAGGAGAGAAAGTCCAGCCACTCCGGCAGCCGCCCGGACTCCTTCACCATCAAATACCAGGTGGGGGTGATGAGCAGGGAGATCAAAAAGACAATGATCCGCAAGAGGCGGAGGTAGGAGCCGATCAGGGGCGGAAAGTAAAACTCGTTGGCCTCCTGGGTGAAGTCGAAAAAGGTGGTGGGGAGTATCATCACCGAGGGGGAGTTGTCCACCATGAGAATCACATTCCCCTCCATAACGCTGGCGGCGGCGCTGTCGGGCCGCTCGGTGTAGCGGACTTTGGGAAAGGGGTTGTACCACTGCTTGGGGCGGATGGCCTCCGCCACGCTCTCCTGGGCCATGGAGAGGGAGCCCACGTCAATGGCGTTGAGCTTTTCCCGAATGGCGGAGAGGAGGGCCGGGTCCGCCTTGTCGTCCAGATAGCACAGCACCGCGTCGGTGTGGGAGCGCTTTCCAACCTTCAACCCCTCCATGGTCAGATGGGGGTCCCGGATGCGGCGGCGGAGCAGGGCCATGTTGGGGACCACCGCCTCCACAAAGCCGTCGTGAGAGCCCCGGAGGACCTTGCCGTCCGGGGGCTCGTCCACGCCCCGGCTGGGGTAGTCCTTGGCGTCGATCTGGGCCCCGCCCGGGAGGCCCTCCACCAAAAGAAGGCTCTTCCCCATAAGGACGGAGGTGACGATCTCCTCCACATCAAAGCCCACATCCACCTCGGAAAAGGAGATGAAGCGGTCCACGAAGTCCTGCATATTCCTCAGGGACTCCAGGTCCTCCGGTGTCCGGGAGAGCCAGAAGGCCCCCATACGCTCCAGAGTTTCGTCCTTGCCGTAGCCGTCCACTACCCAAAGTCTTGCCTTGCGTCCGCCGATGACATAGTCCCGGCTCACCATGTCCACGCTGCGCCCAACGCCCAGGACCTCGTTAAAAAGGCGGACGTTTTCCGCGTAGTTATCCGATAAAGTTCCCATGCGCACCTCCCAGAAATGAGAGTAGTATGTGCCGGGAAAGGGAGCTTTATCCAAGGGCAGGGACATCGGGCCGGCGCGTTGTCACCACCACGTGGACAACGTCCCCACCGGCCTTTCCCAGTTCCTTTCGGATAGCCTTCAAAAGGCCGATGATATAGGAGACGTTTCCCTGGCGGTCTTTTACGCCCATGTTCACAATGCTGCCGTCATAGGGAATCCCGTCAAACAAAACATGGACCTTTACCCGGCCCGCGCCAAATTCCTCCCGGATGTTCCAGGGAAACACCACATAGGCCCCGCCGGTGTCCGGCAGCTCGTGGATGGGGGCGTCAAATTCATACCGCTCTTGCATCGGGGTTCCTCCGTTTTGAAAATGGGGCGGACAGGGAGCATAGAAGCTCCGGATGAATGTCCGCCGGGAAAAAGCGCCTTTACAGAAGGGGGGAAGGGGTGTTATCATGATATCCACAGACGAGGATTTAAGGAGGGGGTACGCCCTATGATCAGGCCAAAGGAAGCTGTTAGGCTATGGGTGGAGGCCTTTAACGCCGGGGACGTGGAGGCCATTGTGCGGCTGTACCACGAAGATGCGGTGAACCACCAGGTGGCCAACGAGCCGGTTTGTGGCCGCGCCGCCATTCGGGAGATGTTCGCGGAGGAGTTTTCTCTCGCCAATATGGTTTGCATAGTGGAAAACCTGTTTGAGGACGGGCCTTGGGCAATTTTGGAGTGGCGGGACCCGCTGGGCCTGCGGGGATGCGGGTTTTTCCGGGTGGAGGAGGGGAAGATCGTCTTCCAGCGGGGCTATTGGGACAAGTTGACCTTTTTGAAACAGCACGGGCTTCCCATCCCGTGACAACCGGCGTCTCAGATCCCTTGCTCCTTGCGCAGCGCCACCAGGGTGCCGTTTAGCTCCGCCCCCAAAATCAGCACGTTGGCGGACATATAGAGCCAGATCATCAGCACCACCACAGCGCCGATGGACCCGTAGAGCAGGGAGTAGTTGGCGAAGTTTTCCACGTACATGGCGTACAGCCAGCTCAAGCCCATCCAGGCCGCCAGGGCCGCCAGGGTCCCGGGCCAAAGGTCCCGCCAGGCCCGCCGGGTGTCCTGGGCCAGGGCGTAGAGAAAGAACAGGGCGAAGTAGCCCACCACCGCAGCCGCCGGGAAGCGCATCCGGACCCACAGTTCCGCCAAAAGCAGCGGCAGGTGGAAGTTCCCCACGGCGTACCCCAGCAGCCGGTCCCCCACCGTCATGAAGACCAGCGTCAGGGCAATGGCGGAGATCAGCACCACGGTGTAGAGCAGCGTTTTCAGCCGGTGGATCACCGCCCGCTTGGGCGGGCCCAGGTGATAGGCCGTCCGGACGGAGACCATCAGGGCGTTGGTGGCCCGCATGGGAAACCAGATGGAAAAGAACAGGCCAAAGACCATCAGCTTGGGGCTGGGACTCTGGCCCACATGGACCAGATAGGCCCGGAGAATGTCCACCACATCCCGGGGCAAAAACTCCCCCAGGGCCAGCAAGATGGCCGTGACGTTCAAATCCAGCAGACCCAGCAGGGCGCTGATGAAAATGAGAAAGGGGAAGATCATAAACAGCAGATAGAAGGCCAGGGCCGCGCTCTGGACCCCCACGCCGTGGCGGAAGTAGCGCTGGACAAGGAGGTAGGCTCCCCTGGGCAGTTTGCGGGTCATGGCGGAATCACCACACTTTCCGGTGAAATAGGCGGCGCCGTTTGGGGCGCGTCCCCCGCGCTTTGCCGAAAGTATGCGGCGCAAGGGCGGGATGGTGAGGCCTTCTCCGCTCCCCCGGCGTCAGGGCGGGGCATCCCCGAAAGGGGACGCCGCGTCTTTAAGCGGCAGGCCGCCAAGGGCTGGGCAAAGACCGGCCCCTGTTAAGAGAAACGCTCCCGTCACTCCCAGGTTTCCCAAACTTCGGGGTGATAGCCCACCGTGGCCTCCTTGCCGTTGCGGACGATGGGGGTTTGGAAGAGGATGGGGTTTTCCAGCAGCTTCTCTTCCTGGGCGGCGGGGGCCACATAGGCCATGTATAATTCCTCATAGGCCCGGCATTTTGTGTTTACCAGGGCCTCGAAGCCAACCTTCTGCTTGACGGATTGGTACTCTCTGAGGGATAATCCCTTTGAGGGGAGATCGACGTACTGGAATTTAATCCGCCGCTCTTTGAACCAGCGCTGGGCCTTCTTTGTGTCGAAGCACTTGGAGGAGCCGAAAATTTGAATGTTCATAACCCGTTCTCCTTTGAAGCAATTTTATTATAATCCGCAAGGAGGGATCATTATGACGGAAGCAGTCGAGACCTTGAAGACCTGGGTGGAGGAATCCAAAGCCATTGCCTTCTTCGGCGGCGCGGGGGTCAGCACGGAGTCCGGCATCCCGGATTTTCGCTCCACCGGGGGACTTTACCACCAGGAGTGGAAGTATCCGGCGGAGACCATTTTAAGCCATACCTTCTACAAAAGCAACCCTGAGGAATTCTTCCGCTTTTACCGGGCCAAGATGCTGGCCCCCGAGGCCAAGCCGAACGCCGCCCACAAAAAGCTGGCGGAGTGGGAGGCAGCGGGGAAGCTCACCGCCGTGGTGACCCAGAACATCGACGGCCTCCACCAGGCCGCCGGGAGCAAACACGTCTGCGAACTTCACGGCAGCGTTCACCGGAACTACTGTGAAAGGTGCGGGAAGTTCCATGGCCTGGAGTTCATTCTGGAAAGCAGCGGCGTCCCCCGCTGCCGGTGCGGCGGCGTGGTAAAACCGGATGTGGTGCTCTATGAAGAGGGGCTGGACCAGGCCGTCATGAATGACGCGGTGGCCTCCATCGCCCGGGCGGATCTGCTGATCATCGGCGGCACCTCCTTGAATGTCTGGCCCGCCGCGGGGCTCATCAACTACTTTCGGGGAAACCGCCTGGTGCTCATCAACAAATCCGCCGTGGCGCGGGACCTTCCGGCGGGCCTTGTCCTCACGGACCCCATTGGGGAGGTCATGGCGCAACTGTGAGAATTTGAAAAAACCGGTCCCTCCGCGGCTGGGCGGAGGGACCGGCGGATTTCCAGGAGGAAAAAAATCGGGAAAAACGGAAAATGGGTGTTGACAACCGGAGCGGTTCTGGCTATAATAATCAAGCAGTCTTTTTTAGGGGATATAAGTTTACGCGGCTGTGCTGGAACTGGTAGACAGGCCAGCTTGAGGTGCTGGTGTCGTATCGACGTGTGGGTTCAAGTCCCGTCAGCCGCACCATTTGGTCCCCTATGAGAGACCGCCGTCACCATGCGCGAGTGGTGGAATTGGCAGACTCGCTAGATTCAGGTTCTAGTGTCCTTTACGGACGTGCGGGTTCAAGTCCCGCCTCGCGCACCAG
>CAJUCO010000005.1 GCA_910585245.1 uncultured Oscillibacter sp. | reverse complement strand
CTCCAGCCCGCCGGAGGGCATGGAGAAGGGGTTGTGGCAGAACTCCAGCTCGCCGCTCTCCTCCCCAATCTCATACATGGGGAAGTCCACAATCCAGCAGAAAGCGTACTGCTCTTTCTGAAAGTGGTTGGGGCAGAAAGCACCCAACATTTTCAGCAGCACGCCCGCTGTTTTCTGCGCCGCGCCTTTGGTCCCGGCGGTCAGACCTACGAAGCATCCGGGCGTAAGGCCCAGGGCTTCCACCACCTGGTCCTTGATGGGCTGGACGAATTTCGCAATACCGCCGGCGATTTCCGACCCTTCGTCATAGCGGAACCAATAGACCTTGTTGCCGGACTGGACCTCTGCGTCGGCGCACAGCTTGTCAATCTGCTTGCGGGTTCCCTCGAATTCGGACACCACCACCGCTTTCACCGTCAGGGCTTCAAAGGGTCCGAAGCCGCAGTTCCCCAAAACCTCTGTGGCGTCCTGGACAGTCAGGTCGATGCGCAGGTCCGGCTTGTCGGTGCCATAGGTCTCCAGGGCCTCCAGATAGGGGATGCGCCGGAAGGGGGCCTGGGAGGCGGTGTTGTACTTGCCGTACTGGGCGAAGATGGGGGGCAGCACGTCCTCGATGACGGCGAAGACGTCCTCTTGAGAGGCGAAGGCCATTTCCATGTCCAGCTGGTAGAATTCGCCGGGGGAGCGGTCCGCCCGGGCGTCCTCGTCCCGGAAGCAGGGGGCGATTTGGAAATAGCGGTCAAAGCCGGAGGTCATGAGAAGCTGCTTGAACTGCTGGGGGGCCTGGGGCAGGGCGTAGAACTTCCCCGGGTGGTTCCGGGCGGGGACCAGGTAGTCCCGGGCTCCCTCCGGGGAGGAGGCGGTGAGAATCGGTGTGGTGATTTCCAAAAAGCCGTGGTCCGTCATGGCCTTTCGAATGGCGGAGACCACCTGGCACCGCAGGACAATGTTGTCCTTTACCGCCGGGTTCCTCAGGTCCAGGTAGCGGTATTTGAGACGCTGGGCCTCGTCGGCCTCCCGGCTGCGGTTCACCTGGAAGGGAAGCTCGTTGTGGCGGCAGCGGCCCAGGACCTCCACCTTTGTGGGGAGAATTTCAATCTCGCCGGTGGGGAGCTTGGGGTTTTTGCTGGCCCGTTCCCGGACAGTCCCTTCCACAGAGATGGTGGATTCTTTGTTGATGGCCTTGAATTGAGCCACCATCTCCGGGGTCTCGGCCACGATTTGGGTGGTGCCGTAGAAGTCCCGGAGGATGATAAAGGCCAGCTCTGCGCCGACCTCCCGGATGTTCTCCATCCAGCCGGAGAGTTTGACTTGCTTACCGGCGTCGGTAAGACGAAGTTCTCCACAGGTGTGGGTGCGGTTTTGTACCATGATGGTTCCTCTTTTCTATTACAAAATGGAATATTTATTTATAGAACTACGATTTGTACTCGCCCTGACGGGCGGGGAGGAGTTCAGCTAGGATGCTAGCTGGTGCATTGCACCCCCCATGTCGTCGGAAGAAACTCCGCCCGCTCCGCCCCCGCCTAACGGCGAGGTCTCCGCTCTGCTACATTCCTTCCTCCTCTCCCCACGCGGCAGGCCGCGCGGGGGCCCCTGTTTTTCTTGTCAGAAGAAAAAGAGAAAACGGGCCGTGCACGGTCCAAAAGAGAAAAAGAAGTAGCGGGGGACGCGACGGGAGCGCGTCTGAATGAGCGGCGGAGCCGGAATGACTTCCCACACGCAATGAGATTGAGCGGGGGTTTGTTCCTCGACGAATGGACCAGCTCCTCTTTTCGCTGCCGCTACCTTGATTAGAAGGGAAGCGGTTCCCAGCCTGCCATTTGGTCCAGCGTTACGCCAAAATAGGATGCAAATGTGCAAAATGTGGAGAGATTCGGCTCTCGGTCGCCTAGTTCATAGCGCCGGTAAGAACTATAGGAAACACCACAGTGTACGGCTACAACTTCTTGGCTTTCTTGACGGTTCTTTCGACACGCTTTTAAATTTTCAGAAAAACTTCCCATAAATTCTCCGTTCTCTCTTGACAGGTCCGTTTGGAGTGATTATACTAGATATATTCCAAATGGAACGTTTTAAAAGGAGTGGTTTTATGAACCTTTTTTGTGTGGAGTTTCTTTCAACGGTATGGGGCCTGACCCCAAGATCAGGTCATTTCCTCAGAGTTCCCGCGCCAGAAGGGGTCGTCGGTAACGCCTAGGAGGTAATCTGTGGAGACGTGGAAATATTCCGCCAGCATGACCAGCTTTTCAAAAGACGTCTCCCGGTTCCCGGTTTCCATCATGCTAATTGCGTTTGCACCTAATCCAATCTGTTCCCCGAGTTCCTTCTGCTGTAGCTTTGCCTGTTTGCGGAGCTGTTTCAGGCGATCTTTAAATATAATTTCCGTTTTCATAAATCTTTTTTGTAGACCAGCTCCCGTCAGATCATTTCCTCAGAGTTCCCGCGCCAGGAGGGGTCGTCGGTAACGCCTAGGAGGTAGTCTGTGGAGACGTGGAAATATTGCGCCAAGAGCACCAATTTTTCAAAGGTAGTTTCTCTTGTCCCATTTTCCATTGTACAAATTGCTTTGTTGGAAAGGCCGATGGCTTCTCCCAACTGTTTTTGACTGATACCAGCTTGCTTGCGCAGGTAGGAAAGCCGTTGATCAAATAAAACTAATTTTTGCATATAAACCCCTTGACATTTTACAATTAGTAGATTATTATAAAGTCTACTAATTGTAAACAACAGAAAGGATGCACGAACCATGGTTAATATTTTAAAAGGCATTTATCACGATGATTTACCCATCCTCGCGACGCTTTCCAGCTTGGACAATCCTCGATGTGAGGAGGAGCGGAGAATCGTGACGCAGCTCCGCGCGGTAGAGGAGATGGTTGCGGAGGCGTTGAAACCCAGCATAGAAGCCCTGGCGGACAAGCAAGCGGAGCAGTCTTTTTATAAGGGAGTGCGTTTTGGCGCACAGCTAATGGCGGAGCTTCTAGCCCCCTAACCACCAGCAAACTTCCGCAAGCTCCAGATTAGCGGCAGCGGAAAGAGGAGAAAGTCCATTCGACAATCTCCAAAACCCCCGCGCAAACTACGCCGCGGGCAGGTCAATTCGTACTTGTCATCCAGACTCCAGGCGCGCCCCCGTCCCTCGTCCCCCGCAGGGCGTATACTTCTTTTTCTCTTTTGGACCGTGCACGGCCCGTCGTCGGAAGAAACTCCGCCCACTCCGTCCCCGCCTGACGGCGAGGACTCCGCTCTGCTCCGTTCCTTCCTCCTCTCCCCACAAAATCTGAAGATTTTGCGGGGGCCCCCTCTGTTTTTTCTTCTGGCAAGAAAAAGAGAAAATGGGGGGTGCAAAGAACCAGCCATCGCTGGTATCCAATCCGTCCCGCCCGCAAGGGCGAGTAAAATCCCCTCATCCCCGGATGACAAATCCCCTCCCCCGGGCGTCCAGCCCCGCCTTAATGCGGTAAATGGTCGCCTTGGGGTCCAATTTTGTCTGCTCGCCGGTGGCCATGTCCTTACAGGCCACCACCCCGGTGTTGATCTCATCCTCTCCCAAAAAGATAACATAGGGAATCCCCAGCTTGTCCGCGTAGGAGATCTTTTGCTTGAACTTCTTTTCTTCGCAGTGGAGCTGTGCCCGGACACCGTTTTCCCGAAGCTCTGTGGCAAAGGTAACGGCGGCGGTGAGGTCCTCCGTCATGGGCAGGATCAGCACGTCCGCCGGGGCGGTGGGTAGCTCCGGATTCAGCATACCCTGTTCTCCCAAAATGTAAAACAGACGGGTCAATCCAATGGAAATACCTACCCCGGGAAGTTGCTTGTCCGTATAGTATTCCGCCAGATTGTCATACCGGCCGCCGGAGCAAACGGAACCGATCTCCGGGTGATCCAGCAGCACCGTCTCGTAAACGGTGCCCGTATAGTAGTCCAGCCCCCGGGCAATGGTCAGGTCTACGGCGAAGTTTTCCGCCGGGACACCAAAGCCCCCCAGGTGCTTTACCACGGTGTTCAACTCCTCCAGACCCTGGTCAAAGATCTCGTTCCGGCCCCGGTAGGCCTCCAGAGAGGAGAGGACGGCCTCTGTGCCGCCGGTAATGGAGATGAAATCAAGAATCTCCCGGGCGTTTTCCGGACTGACGGCGAAGTCCCCGGTTAAGATGGCCTGGACCCTTTCCGGGCCGATTTTTTCCAGTTTGTCCACCGTCCGCATAATGTCGCCGGCTTTCTCAGTGAGACCCAGGTAGGCGTAAAAACCGTTTAAAATCTTTCGGTTGTTCACCCGGATGAGGAAGCGCCGCAGCCCCAGGGCGGAGAAGGTTTTATAGATGATGGCGGGGATTTCCGCCTCGTTGAGAATGGACAGTTTTCCATCTCCGATGACGTCAATATCCGCCTGATAAAACTCCCGAAAGCGGCCGCGCTGGGCCCGTTCTCCCCGATAGACCTTGCCGATTTGGAAGCGGCGGAAGGGGAAGGTGAGCTCATTGTAGTGCAGCGCCACGTATTTTGCCAGGGGGACCGTCAAATCAAAGCGGAGGGAGAGATCGGCGTCGCCCTTTTGAAAACGATAGATCTGCTTTTCCGTCTCGCCGCCGCCCTTGGCCAGCAGCACCTCGCTGGACTCGATAACCGGCGTGTCCAGGGGGGTGAAGCCGTAGAGGGCGTAAGTCTTTCGCAAGATTTCCATAATCCGCTCCATCTGCTGCTGAGGGGCGGGAAGGAGCTCCATAAAGCCGGACAGCGTCCGGGGGGTTTGTTTCGCCATGATCAAATCTCCTTTTTCCTTCGCGTGCCGTTTTCTTCCCTCCGCCTGTTGTAAAACAGAGCTTCAGGGCAACGACTGCAAAAATTCCGTGTCAAAGACGCTGATTTTATGGACCGATTTCCAAGGGTCCTGTCCATATATCTTCAAAAATCCCCTTTGTAGCAGAAAGAGCAATGGGTGATTTCAATTTCCACGCCCTGCCACAGGAACTTTGTTCCAGGCCTTGCGCCGCCGGTTATGGGGAGCCGCCTCCTGCTTGTGAAAAAGCGCCCCCGCCCCATAAAGCATTGGGACGAGAGCGAACTCGCTTCGTGGTGCCACCCAAATTCAAGGCTCGCGCCTCCTTTTTGCCTCCTGGTACGGGGAGGGGGCCGTGGGCGTTTCCGCCCCCGCTCTGCCGCTGTCCTTCCTCCGGGCCGAACGGGACCCTTTCAGCAAGTTGGGTCCCTCTCTGGGGATCGGTGTTCGGGGTACTGCTGCGCCATCGTCGCGGTGAAATCGTTGTGATTATATGCGTTTTTTCCGCAAATGTCAAGCTGCTTCCGGGCTTGACAGAAATATCTCAATGTTAAGACCCAAATTTTGGGCGCAATCATACAGGGAAGACACGGGAGCCGAAAATTTGAAGCCCCGTGGCTTTCTCCGGGATCATCATGGGACGGTTAAAGTGCGCAAACATCCTTTTTTCGCAACCCGCTTTACCAAAAGGGTTTCAAAAAGGCAAGTGCAGCTCTTTCATCAAGAGGCTCAGGCCAGAGGCCGGGAGGTGGAGGGGTTGACGATCAACCGCCAGTCCAGATCACCCCTGGCAAGTCCCAGGACCAGCATTTCCGCCGTGGCGATGTTGCTGGCAAAGGGGACCCGGTTCTGGTCGCAGAGGCGGGAAATATAGGAGATGTCCTCAGCCCGCTCTTCGCTGGCGGGGTCGTTGAAGAACAGTACCAGGTCAAACTCGTTGTAGGAGATGCGGGCGCCGATCTGCTGGCTACCGCCGTGGGCGTAGGTCAGGAAGCAGTGGACATCCAGGCCCGTGGAATCCGCGATCATATGGCCGGTGGTATTGGTGGCGTAGAGTTGGTGTCGGGCTAAAATCCCGGCGTAAGCGGTGCAGAACTGGACCATCAGTTCTTTTTTGTTGTCGTGGGCCATCAGAGCGATGTTCATGTCTTGCTCCTTTCTTGAAACTGTTGAAATCTGTTGATAAAAAGACGCTAGCGTATCCGAAGCAGCGGAACCTTTTGCCCCTGGAGCCGCTTTGCAATGTTGCGGTAAGCTGCGGCGGCGCCTTGGCTGCTGCTGAGCAGCAGCGGCACCCCCTTGTTTAAAGAGAGGGGGAGCGCGTCATCCTCGGGGATGACCCCGATAAGAGGCAGGCCCGCCCGGTCAATGGCGTCGTCTATGGTGGCGTGCATACTGCGAAGCATTTTTTTTCGCACCCGGTTCACCGTCAGGTGCAGCCGCCCGGTGGGAAAGCGGTGCAGCTCCATCACTGTATGCTGGGCGTCCCGAAGGGAAGAGGCGTCTGCCGTGGCCACCACCACACAGCGGTCCGCGGCGGCAGTGGCCAGTTGAAAGCCGCCGCCAAGACCCGCCGGCGCGTCCAAAAAGCAGTAGTCAAAGCGCTCTCGGGCGGCGTCCAGCATGGCGGACATCTGCTCCTCCGTCACTGGGCGGCCCCGGCTTCTTGTGGGCGCCGTCAGCAAAAAGAGTCCGGAAATATCCGGGTGCTCCACAGCCGCCACGTCCAAAGAGCAACGTTCCTGGGCCACGTCGGTGAAGTCCATAATGGCCCGGTCCGTCAGCCCCAGGGCCAGGTCCAGGTTTCGAAGCGCCACGTCGCAGTCCACACACAGCACTTTCTGCCCCAGCTGCGCCAGGGCGGAACCCACTCCGGCGGTAAAGGAGGTTTTGCCTGTGCCCCCCTTGCCGGAGACCACGGCGATACATTGGCCCGCCATGGAACGCGCCTCCCTTCAAAATGCTGATTTGCCACCCTCTATTATAGCGGATTCTTCTTGATCTTTGCAAACGTTCTGGGATATTTTTTTGGAGTTTCCTCTATTTTTGTAAGAATTACCAGCCGGCGGGGGATATTTGTGCCGGAAATTACATAATCCACGGTCTTTTCCAAGCGTCCCCCCAGAAGGCTGACCGCCCGTCCGGCGGAGTTTAACTCCTCGTTACTGTCTACAGACTTCATGGACAGAAACTGTCCCCCTACCTTCACCAGAGGGAGGCACAGCTCTGCCAGCACCGGCAGGGCCGCCACAGCCCGGCTCACCGCAAAGTCAAAGGTTTCCCGCCGTTGCTGGGTGAACTCCTCCGCTCGACCGTGGATGCACTCCACGCCCTCCAGCCCCAGATCCTGGCAGACCTCCTGGAGGAAGTCCACCCGTTTGCGCTGGGCGTCCAGCAGAGTCAGGCGGATGGAGGGCTCCAGGATTTTCAGGGGAAGGCCCGGAAAGCCCGCTCCGGTGCCCACATCCACCAGGTTTTTCCCCCGGAGGTCCGCCAGGGCCAGCAGGGCGGCGCTGTCCAGGAAGTGGAGTCTTGTCGCCCCGGCGGGGTCCGTGATGGCGGTGAGGTTCATGACCTTGTTTTTCTCCGCCAGCAGCTCCCAGTAACGGAGCAGGGCCGGGATTCCCTCTGTGGGGAGGGAGAGGGCCGCAAGGCCCTCCCGAAGGATGGTTTCCATCATTTCTCCTTCAGCAGGTCCCGGATTTCCGTCAGCAGCTTCTCCTCGGGAGAGGGACCCGGCGGGGGCGGGGGAGCGGCTTCTTTCTTCTTATGGAAGCTGTTCAAGGCCTTAACCAGGCAGAAGACCACAAAAGCCATGATGAGAAAGTTGAGAATCGCCTGAATAAAATCGCCGTAGGCAATAACGGCGGGGCCGATGTTCAGCGTCAGCTCCGCAAAGGACACGGAGCTGGTGAAGATACCCAGCACCGGCATCACAATATCGTTGATGAGAGAATTTGTGATGTTAGAGAAGGCTCCGCCGATGATCACGCCTACCGCCATATCCATCACGTTGCCCCGGGCGATAAAGGTTTTGAATTCCGCCAGAAAGCCGGAGGTCTTTTCTGCCATAATTTGATTCCCTTTCGTACTATATAAAAGTATCATTACAAATCGGATTGCGATTTTTCCTGTATTGCCTCCACAAAGCGGACTGCAATCAAAGCGGCCTGTCCCCGGGTCAGCCAGTCCGACCCGGCAAAGGTCCCCGCCTCATCAAAGCCCTCCAGGATTCCCCGGCGGTACAGAGAGAGGACTCCGGCGGTTTCTTCCGCTCCAAACCGCCAGTCCGGGAGGTCTGGGATGGCCTCTGCCTCTCGGATCTCCGGTAGCTCCTGGCTGAGTGCCGCTAGAGGTACCGCCAGCTCCATCCGCCAGACGGTTTCATACGGCATGGAGTCCAGGAACATGGTGCGAAAGCACAGGGGAAGCCGCTCCGGTGTGCGGTAGAGAAGATACAAGACCGCGTCATAAGGGGTGGAGTCCTCCTGATGGTATCTCCGCTGAACCTCCCAGGTGCTGCGCCAGGACACGGCGTCCTTCTGGTACCCGGTCAGGTCCGGCACGCCGGTTCCCTCCGGGAAGGCAAAGCGGTAGCGGGTGCAGTTCTCCTCCGGGTCATAGCCCAGCCGGATGCCTTCCGCAACGCGTGGGTTTTCGTCCTCGGGGAAACCCACCTCCATGGTCAGACACTCCTGGGGAAGGTTCTCACTGTAAAAAACGGCGGTGACCTGGTTGTCCTGGATGGAGACGAAGTCCAGGAAATAGGCGGAGAACAGATTGTGGACCAGGACCTCATTGGCGTCATAGAAGCGAACGTAATCCCCCAGGTCCTCCGGAAGGGCTGGAAACCTTCCGTCCCCGCCTAACCGGAAACTGGACAGCTTGGCGAGAAGTTGGACCAGCTCCGCCTTGGTGAGAAGTTCTTGTGTGCCGAAGGAGTCCTCACAGATTGGCTCCAGAAGTCCTGTCTCACAACATTGCCGGACGGCGGGGAAAAAGAGGCTGTTCTCCGCCACATCAGAAAAGCCGGAGTAATCCCGAGATGTTATGGTCTCTGAACCCATTGCGCCGCAAGGGATTGAGAGAACAGACAGGAATACAGCCGTTAAAATCAGTCCGGCAATACCTTTCATCGTTTAAATCCTTTCTATTGGCTGGAAAACGGTTCAACGATTTGTAATATTATTGCCATTCCATACAATTTGGAATGAACTACCTATAGGGCCCTACCTTGATCTGTTTCCCGTAGACATGGAGCTCCCGGAGAGGCGGGAGGGGCAGAGCCCCTCGTTTATTTCTGGGGGACCAGCTTTTCCGTGCCGCCCATGTAGGGACGGAGGACTTCGGGGATGGTTACGGTGCCGTCGGCCTGGAGGTTATTTTCCAGGAAGGCAATCAACATCCGGGGCGGGGCCACGCAGGTGTTATTGAGGGTGTGGCACAGCTGGGTTTTACCGGACTCGTCCTTATAGCGAATCCGCAGCCGCCGGGCCTGGGCGTCACCCAGGTTGGAGCAGGAGCAGACCTCAAAATATTTTTGCTGCCGGGGAGACCAGGCTTCGATGTCGCAGGACTTGACCTTCAAGTCCGCCAGGTCGCCGGAGCAGCACTCCAGCTGCCGCACGGGGATATCCAGGGACTGGAACAGCTCCACGGAGAACTGCCACAGCTTTTCATACCACGTGGAGGACTCCTCGGGCTTGCAGACCACGATCATCTCTTGCTTTTCAAACTGGTGAATGCGGTACACGCCCCGTTCCTCGATGCCGTGGGCTCCCTTTTCCTTGCGGAAGCAAGGGGAGTAGGAGGTCAGGGTCTGGGGCAGCTTTTCGCTGGGCACAATCTGGTCAATGAAACGTCCGATCATGGAGTGTTCGCTGGTGCCGATGAGATACAGGTCTTCCCCCTCAATTTTGTACATCATGCCGTCCATATCCGTCTGGCTCATGACGCCCTCCACCACGTTTCCGTGAATCATGAAGGGGGGGATGCAGTAGGTAAAGCCCTTGCCAATCATAAAGTCCCGGCCATAGGCCAAGACCGCCTCGTGGAGCCGGGCAATGTCGCCGAGAAGATAGTAGAAGCCGTTGCCGGAGACCCGGCCTGCCGCGTCCAGGTCGATGCCGCCGAAGGACTCCATGATCTCCGTGTGGTAGGGGATGGGGAAGTCCGGGGTCTTGGCCTCGCCAAAGCGCTGGACCTCCACGTTTTCGCTGTCGTCCTTTCCGATGGGGACGGAGGGGTCGATGATCTGGGGGATCAGCAGCATCCGCTTGTGGAGCTCCGCCTCCAGCTCGTTTTCCTGTTTCTCCAGCTCCGCCAGACGGTCCGCCTGTTCCTTCACCTGGGCCTTGACGGCCTCGACCTCCTGGAGCTTGGAGGGGTCCTTTTTGGACTGGCCCATAAGCATACCGATCTGCTTGGAGAGGGTGTTGCGGTTGGAGCGGAGTTGATCCGCCTCGGCGATGGCGGCGCGGCGTTTGCTGTCCAGGTTGATGACCTCGTCCACCAGGGGGAGCTTGGCGTCCTGGAACTTCTTTTGAATGTTTTCCTTGACGAGTTCGGGGTTCTCCCGGATAAAGCGGATATCAAGCATGGTGATTTCCTTCTTTCCTCAATTTCAGTATCTTTCAAATGTTTCACGTGGAACACGGGATAGGCGCTGTTTCAGATCTCCTGAAGCCGCCTGATCAGGGCCTGGGCGGCCTCTTCTCCGCCGGAGAGAGACATGGGAAGGTTGCGGCTTGTGTAAGGGGAGGTATAACAGGAATTACCCGCGCCTATTTGCAGTGTCATGTAGAGTCCGTTCTGATCTGTGAGATGAATGACGGTGTTGACGCGGGACGCCGCTTGGGTTTTGATGGAGGAACTTTGGAAGTGGGCCCGGATCAGGTTGTCCGGGGGACGGTGGAAGCGCAGGCTTTCCAGCTCTCTCAAGACAGATTGCCACCGGGGGTTGTCGGGCGTCACCCCGGTGCTCCAGACGATATCCACGCCCTGACCGGGCTTATTATTTTCGACATGAACGCTGACGGCCTCCAGTTCGCCCACGCCCAGGCTGTAGACATCTACCGGACGGGAGTACCAGGCCAGCCCCAGTAGAAGGGCCAGGGTGATAGAGAGAGCTTTCCAATGGGCCTTTATCCAAATCATTCCTGGGCTTCCTCCTGAGTCTCCGCCAGCCGGAGCTCCACGGCCTCCTTTAACTGTTGGTAACGCTCTGTCGGGGAGGTCACGCCACTGTCAGATAGACGGGGGAGGTGCTCTACATAACCGAAAGATTCAAATTCATTTATGATTTGCCGGCAGTCCGTATAGTCTCCGGCGGAATACTGTTGTTGCAGCATATAAAGCCGCTGCATGGCTTCGCGCTGCTTTTCCAAATCTTCCAGCGCTTCTTGCCGGGAAGAGGTTTCCTCTTCCAGTTCCTCCACCCGCTTTTCTGTCTTCGCCAGCTCCTTCTGGAGGGCGATGACTTGGTCCTGCAAATCCTGGACCTCCCGCATGGCGGTGACGGAGCTTTGAAGCCGCCCCAGGGCCTCGGTATTACTTCTCTGGTGAGAGGCGAAGGACCAGGCCATCAGCAAAAACGCCGCGATGAACAGCACCATGATATAGACCACAACGGGTTTTTTCCCCCTGGGGGTGTCCGTTTCCTCCGGCTCCACAGGGCCGCCTTCGTTTCGTTTTTCCAGCTTCATGCCTCCGGTCCTTTCCGATTGGTTTTCAAAAGAGCCAGCGCCTCCAACAGGTCGTTAAGGTCGTCCAGCCCGTAGTACTCCAGTTCAATGCGGCCCTTTTTGCGCCCTGTGACGATTTTCACCCCCCGTCCCAGGCGGGAAGCCAGGGACTGTTGGGCTTCGGCGGCATAGTCCACCTCTTTGGGTGGGGGTGGAAGCTCCGGCTCCTCCTGGGTCTCTGCCTGCATCCGCTTAACCAGGGCCTCCGTCTGCCGGACGGAGAGTTGTCCCTGGATTACGGCTTCCGCTGCTTTTCCCTGGAGGGCGGGGGAGAGGGGCAACAGGGTCCGGGCGTGCCCCGCAGAGAGGGCGCCTTCCTCCACCAGTTTTCGGACCGGCGGTTGGAGGGTCAAAAGGCGCATGGCGTTGGCCACGGCGCTGCGGGATTTTCCCACCCGTTGGGCAGCCTCCTCCTGGGTCATGTGGTACGTTTGAATGAGTGACTGGAAGCCGGCGGCCTCCTCCATGGGATTCAGGTCCTCCCGCTGGAGATTTTCTACCAGGGCCAACTCCGCTGCCTTCTGGTCGTCGGCCTCGATGACCACGGCGGGAATCTCCGTGAGGCCCGCCATCCGGGCCGCCCGCCAGCGGCGCTCCCCGGCAATGATTTGATAATACCCGGAGGACAGTTTCCGCACCGTCAGGGGCTGAATAATCCCGTGTTCCCGGATAGAATCCGCCAACTCCGCCAGGGCCGCCTCGTCAAAGACTTTCCGGGGTTGGGCAGAGCAGTTCTCCACCTGTGAGATGGGTAAATACAGGTTCCCCGCCGCTTCGGGTTTTAATACGTCCTCCCCCAACAGCGCGCCCAATCCGCGGCCCAGGCCGGAGGGCTTTTTCCCTGCCATGTAATCCACTCCTTTCGTATAAGGGCTCTCTTTTCCTGAATAAATAGACGCGGCGTTTGCCGCTTCAATCCGCAAACATTACAGAGGTCTATTATGGGTAAAAGCCAGTCTCTCAGATCTTTGCCTGAGAGAACTTGAGAAACTCCGCCGCAAAAGCCGTATAGGCGTCCGCCCCCCGGGAAGTTCGGTCATAGGCGTTGATGGGCTTTCCATGGCTGGGAGCCTCGGAGAGGCGAATATTCCGGGGAATCACCGAGGCGTAGACCTTGCCGGGGAAATAGTGTTTCACTTCCTCCGCCACCTGGAGAGACAGGTTTGTCCGCCCATCGTACATGGTCAGAAGAACACCCTCCAGCTCCAGGGAGGGATTCAGAGACCGCCGCACCAGCCGCACGGTGTTCATCAGGTCCGAAAGGCCCTCCAGGGCGAAATACTCGCACTGAACCGGTACCAAGATGGAATCCGACGCGCAAAGGGCGTTCAACGTCAAGAGCTCCAAAGAGGGAGGACAGTCAATCAGGATGAAGTCGTAAACCTCTCGAAGCGGCTCCAGGGCGTCCTTCAAAAGAAACTCCCGCCGGTCCATGCCAATCAATTCCACTCCCGCTCCGGCCAGGGCCTTGTTAGAGGGGAGCACGTCGCCATAGCGGGTGTGCGACACGGCCCCGGCGGCGGGCAATTCTCCAATGAGGGCGGAATAGACCCCCTTGGAGACGGTTTTGTCCACGCCCATGCCGGAGGTGGCGTTGGCCTGGGGATCGAAGTCACAGAGAAGGACCTTTTTGCCCGCCTCCGTCAAAGCGGCGGCCAGGTTGACGCAAGTGGTCGTCTTTCCCACGCCGCCCTTTTGATTGACCGTTGCGATGATCTTTGCCACAAAAACACCTACTTTCTATCGAAATTTCATTATAGCAAGGCCAGGACAGCCTTGCAAGGTCAAAACCCACAATTTTTATAAAAATTGGTCTAAAAGGAAAAAAGTTTCACGGGAAACAGGACTCTACTGCCTTTGGCAGATTCTGCTGTTTCACGTGAAACAATTTTCAAAGGGATAGAGTTAAACAAACCGGCTTCTTTGCGGTCCCGGCGGTGTTCGCCACTGGCAAAAGCGCAGACGGGCCTTTGGACGGCTATTTCCCCACAGGCTCAGCCCCGTCCCAGAAGGCGAACGCTGTAGGGGGAAACCAAAGCGGTCTCACCGGAGAGAAGCTCCCCCGTGCGCAGGTCGCGAAATCCTTCCTCCGGCAGGGGGAGGAATTCCTCTTGAGCGCTGCCGTTCACCAGGGTGACGGTGGTCTCGCCAAAGATCTCACGGCTATAGGCCAGAAGGGAACCCCGGGCCTCCAGCCACCGGAGAGAACCCCGGCGAAGAGAGGCGCGGTTTTTCCGGAGCTGACCCAACCATCGGAACCAGCTCAGAAGTTCCCGGTCTTCGTGGCCCCAGGGATAGGTCCGGCGGTTAAAGGGATCTGCCGCGCCTTCCATGCCGGCCTCGTCGCCGTAGTAGATCATGGGAGAGCCGGGAAAGGTGAAGAGGATGGCTGCCGCCACATAGAGCCGTTCCAGACCCGCCTGCCGCTGGGCAGGGGAGAGATGGAAGGTGGATTGGGCGTCCCGTCCCTCAGGGAGACGGCATCCCCCCAGCATGGTCAGGATCCGGGGCGTGTCGTGGGTGCCCAGAAAATTCATGGCGGAGAAAAAGGCGGCGGGGGGGTAATTCTCCCGGATAGTCTCCATGGCCTCCTGAAAGTCCTCCGCCGGTCCCCCCAAGAGGTAATTCAAAAGAGCGGTGCGAAAGGGATAGTTCATCACGCCGTGAAGCTCTTTTCCCAGAAGGTATTTTCTTCGGTGAGAATAGGAAATTTTATTGCTGGCGTCTTCCCAGACCTCTCCCAGAACCAGGGCGTCAGGGTCCGTCTTCTCCACGGCGGAGCGGAGTTTTTCTATAAACGTATCCGGCAACTCATCCGCCACGTCCAGCCTCCAGCCGGAGGCCCCAGCCCGAAGCCAGCGCTTCACCACGGAGTTTTCTCCTTCGATAATATAATCCACGTAATCCGGACAGTCCTCCCGGACATTGGGCAGTGTGCTGATGCCCCACCAGGCGTCGTAGGACCCGGGCCAGTCGCTGAACTGGAACCAGTCGTAATAGGGGCTTTCCCTGCTCTGAGCCGCGCCCAAAGAGGGGTAGAAGCCGTCGGCATTGAAATAGACGCTCTGAGAGCCGGTGTGGTTGAACACACCGTCCAGCAAAACCCGGATGCCCCGTTCCTTGGCCCTGGCGCAAAGAGTCCGAAAATCCTCCTCTGTTCCCAACATGGGGTCAATCCTTGTATAATCCGCCGTGTTGTAGCGGTGGTTGGATGCGGATTCAAAAATGGGGCAGAAGTAGAGGGTCGTCACTCCCAAGGCCACCAGATCGTCCAAATGGGAAGTAATCCCTGGCAAAGACCCGCCGAAAAAATCCCGGTTTTTCACCTCGCCGTCCTCCGGCATCCAGGCCGGCCCATCCTTCCAATCCTCGTGGACCCAGCGATCACCGATGAGTCCCGACGGGTCCGGAACAAACAACCGGCAATAGCGGTCCGGGAAAATCTGATATGTCACGCCCTCACCAAACCAGGAGGGGGTGTGACTCTCCTCATAAACGGTGAGCTGCCAGGAAATTGGCTCCCCTGTGCTTCGATAGCCGGTTTTATCCAGGAAGCAACCGCTGCCGTCATCCCGCCAGAAGCGGAACCAATACCAGACCAACTCCGGCGTCTGAAAGGGAATGAGGGAGAGGGAGAAACAGGCCCGGTCTTCCCAAAGACCCGAAAAAGGCATTTCCGCCTCTATTTCACGTCCGGCAAATTCCCGGAGAATGATGACAGAGCAGTGGGTGAACCCCTCGCTGGCAAGGGGGCGGCAGGTAAGGGACCACTCCTTCCCACAGGGAAGGGCGCCGTAGGGCTTTTTGTATTGAAGATCACGGGAGTCAAAGACGGCAGGATGATTCATTCAAAAAACTCCTTGTTTGTAGGATTGAGGAGAACGGGGGTGTTTCACGTGAAACATTCCCTGGGGAAGGGCCTGTAGGGCCGACCTCTTGGAAAGCAGCGCCGGGATTTTGGGGAGGGGCTGCCCCAAGGGCCAAGCCCCCCAAAGGATCGATCAGGGCAGGAGCTGATTCTCTCCGGTGGCGGAGGAATCCCCTTGCTCGGGGGCAAAATAGGCGTTGAGGATATTCACGGCGGTGGAGGCCAGGGCCGCTCCGGCGTCCGCCCGCTCGATGGCGATGGCCACGGCAATCTCCGGGTCATCATAGGGGGCGAAGCAGATGAAGACGCCGTCGTTTTTCTTGTCCGAGTGAATCTGGGAAGTGCCGGTCTTCGCGCCGGCAGAGACGATACAGTTCCGGAAGTAAGGAGAGAGAGTGCCCTCCACCAGGCCCTTCATGCCCTTCTTAATGGCTTGCAGATAGTCGTCGCTGATGTCCACTGTGTTGACGGGGGTGGAATCACCCACAGCAATGACTCCGGAGTTGTCGTAGGTTTTAGCGGTTTTCAGCAGATGGGCCTTACAGTGCTTGCCGCCGGAAACCAAGGTCGCCACGTAATTGGCCAATTGCAAGGGGGTGTAGAGCTGGGTGGACTGGCCCCAGGCCGCCCAGGGGGCCTGGTCCTCGCCCCGGGGGTTTTCCGGGAGCCTTCCGGCGGACTCCGGAATCTCAATGCCGGTTTTCTCCCCCAGGCCGAATTGGACCAGATATTCCCGCAGGCCGTCCATGTGCATACGAAAGCCCATTTCGCCAAAGTAGTAGTTGCAGGAGTTGGTGATGGCCTGGGTGACGTTTTGGTATCCGTGGCCGGAGCGCTTCCAGCAGTTGAAGCCCACGCCGCCCTCGTCGCCGGGATAGGACCAGTGGCCGGTGTCCCGGATTTTCTCCGTCAGTGTGGTGACGCCGCTGAGGAGGGCGGCAGCAGCAGTGAAGGGTTTCAGCGTGGAGCCCGGGGGATAGCCGTTCTGGGTGGCGCGGTTGTACATGGGGTTGTGTGGGTCTGCGTTTAAGGCGGCGAAGTCCTCCCGCCAGGTGGAGAGGTCATAGGAGGGATAGGAGGCCAGGGCCAGCACCTCGCCGGTGCCCACCTGAACCACCGCAGCCCCGGCGCCCCGGCGCTCGTCGCCGTCGGCGTCCAGACGGGTGACGGTCTCCGCCAGAAAGTTTTCCACCTGGGCCTGAAAATCCAGATCGATGGTCAGCTCCACGGTGTTGCCGGGAACGGGCTCTGTCGAGTAGTATTCCCCGGTGATTTTACCCTCGTTGTTGGTGGAGACTACACGGTAGCCGTCCTTGCCCTTTAAATAGTCCTCAAAAGCCAGTTCCGCGCCGTCCCTGCCTATGAGATCGTCATAGTCATAGCCTTTTTCCTTTAAGGAGGGGTAGTCGTCCTCAATGCTGATGCTGCCCACATAGCCCAGAATATGGGCGGCGTAGGTAGTCTCATACTCCCGGACGGAGGAGAGGGTGACCTTAGCTCCGGCGTAGTTGCCGTCGCTGAGAAGGGAAATGAAGGGGGTGTCAATGTCCTGAGCCAGAACGTAGGCCTCGTAGTTGCCCAGCTTCCGAATGGAGAGCTCGTATTGAACCCCCAGTACCATCCGGACCTGGGTCAGGGAGTAGTCCTCGGGAATGCCCAGCTTTTTGCGCATCGCGCCCATCAGACGGGCAGGGGTGATGCCGGACTCCGTCAAAAGGTCTGCCGTCAAATCGGCGGCGGTGAGGCGGTCCAAGAGGGCCGCTGCCTTCTTTTCCGGGGTGAGTTCCTCGGGGGATTGGGCCTCCTCCGGCTCCGGGGTGGAGACCGCCTCCGGATGGCGAAGCAGGTACTGCCCCAAGTCCTCCTTACAGGAGTCCAGGCTTTTGAGATAGGAGAGAAAGTATTTTTTCTGCTGCCCATCCATTCGGTCCACCGTGTAGTAGTAGGGCGCTTGCCGGGAGATGGGGAGGCTGTCGCTCCAGGCCACGCCCTCCTCCTGGCAGAGTTGAACGAGACGCAAAATGGCCTCGTTGCTGTCGTCCTCCGGCGCGAGAAGCGCGGCGTCAAAGGTCAGGTTGTAGGTGGAACGGTTGCTGACCAGGGGTCTTCCGTTTCGGTCGGTGATGATGCCCCGGGAGGCCTCCACCTTCTCTGTGCGGACGATGGAACGGACGGCCTGAGCCGCATATTGCTCATAGTGAATAACCTGCACGTCATAGAGCACGAACAGGTAGGCGGTCAGCACCAGCACCAGGAAGGTGGCCAGCAAATAGAGGCGGGTGTTTTGCATTTCCTTGCGGTCCATTGGCGTGCCTTTCTATTGTAATCACGGACGATTTCCCCACAGTCCTGAAGCGAAGGGGGTTGGAATGGCGGGGCTCCAGAAAAAGGGAGACGGCCATCGACAAAGCAGCAAAAAATCTCATGGGATGCCTCGCCGGGGTTCCGCCGCAAACCGGCGGGCGTCAGTCGTCCAGGTGGGTTCTTCGAAAAACGGAGCGGTAGAGCAGCGTGATGGGAATGACAAAGAAGACGGCCACGCAGAACTCCCGCACCGTCACAACGGCCCCGGTCTGCCAGGCGGCCTTGCCCCGCATCCAGAGAAGCAGGCAACGGAAGCTGTCGGTGAGCAAAAAGGCGATCACTGCGGAGACCAGGGAACAGAGAAACCCCGGTGGCAGCCAGCTTTGAGAGAGCAGCCCCGCGCAAAGACCCACCAGGGGGAAGGTCAGGGTGTAAAGACAGGGAATAGGCCCGGGAAGAAGCAAGTCACAGACAAGGCCCAGAACCAGGGAGAAAACCGTCCCCGCCAGGGGACCTTCGAAGGTGGCGGGAATGGCCGCCAAAAGAGGATAGATAAAGGGGATGACGCCCCAGAACTCCAGGCGCTGGAGAAGCCCCCCCTGGAAGAACAGGCAAAGGGCCGTGGCCGCGGCGTACAGCAGCCATTTAAAAATGGTCTCATTTCTTGCGATCATGGAAACCTCCCGTAAGGGCAGGGCCAGGCGGAGCCTGAGCCGGCGGTGAAACAGGGTCTATGTGATGATCTCAAAGGATTTGATGACAAAAACCTCCGTCAGGGCGTCGAAGTCCACACCTGGGGCTAGAATAGCATAGGAAGCCGCGCCGGAATCATCCAGCTGGACCTGTTCCACGGAGCCGATCACCAGTCCGGAGGGGTAAAAACCGTTGAGACCCGAGGTTTCCACCAGATCCCCGGTGAGCAGGCGGCAGTCCGGCGGCAGATAGTCCAGCCGCAGGCGGCCCTCCCACATCAAGGAGAAATCCCCCTTGGCCACGCCCAGGTCTTTTGTCCGAAATACCTGGGCGCCCAAAGAGGTGTCCGTGTCCACCAGGGTCAAAACCGTGGACCAGTTGGTCCCCGCCCGGTCAATGACACCCACCAGATAGCCCCGCTCGTCAATGACGCAGTCCCCCACCTCGATACCAAGGGAGGTTCCCTTGTTCAGCGTCAGGGAGGAGGTCCAGTTGGTCACCGCGTGCTCCGTGATCATGCAGGCCTCAAAATCGCTGAGATCCCGGCGCCGCTTGGTCAGGTTCATCAGCTCCTTGAGGAGTTCGTTTTCCGCCTTATAGGCCTCCGCCTCCCGGGTGATCTCCTCCATCCGGGCCAGCTGTTGGCGAAGGGCGGCGTTTTCCGCCTGAAGGTCTGTGGTGTCCTTATAATAGTTTTGCAAGTCGTTGAACCAATTGGCCACCGCCGTGTACCCCGCCCGAAAGGGCGAGACAAGTACCCCCGTCAGGTTTACCAGCGGGGAGGAATTGACGCTGAGCACCGACATCACCGCCATGACAACGGACAAAACCGCAGCGGCGAAAAGCACCCAGAGTCCATGCTGTTTCAGGAATTTTTTCAATCCGATCACCTAAAAGGTCGAAAGTAGAAGGGAAGCTCAGAGCAGATGGACGCCGAAGGTCTCCAGCATCCTGGCCAGACGCAGAACCGGAAGACCCATCACGTTGAAAAAGTCGCCCTCCAGCCGCTCCACCAGCAGGGCGCCCCGGCCCTGAACGCCGTAGGCCCCGGCCTTGTCCATAGGCTCGCCGGTGGCGATGTAACGCCGGAGCTCCGCCTCCGTGGCGGAACGGAAGAAGACGGCGGTGGACTCCGTCTCCGTCAGGCGGGTGGCCCCCTGACAGACGGAGACCCCCGTGCAGACAGTGTGCTTGCGCCCCTGGAGGGCCGTCAACATCTCCAGGGCGTGGGCCTCGTCCCGGGGTTTGCCCAGGCGGTCCTGATCCAGAAAGACCATGGTGTCCGCGGTGATGACAATGTCCTCCGGTCCGCAGAGCTTCACCGCAGCCTCCGCCTTTTCTCTGGAGATGTAGGACACCACCTGAGGCGGCGTCAACCCCTCGGGGAAGGACTCCTCCACCTCCGGCACCCGGACAGTGAAATCCGTAAGGCCGATGCGCTCCAAAAGCTCTCTCCGCCGGGGAGAGCCGGAGGCCAAAACAATTTGTGCCATATAAACACGCACCTCAAATAAAGACTGTATGGTTCCCCCATTGCCGGAGGGGCCGGTCCCGTCCGTTCCGGTGGGGAGGCTGCCCTGAAAGGGAGTTAGCGGGTTTTATAGGGACCTAGACTCCTGTGGAGCCAAAGCCCCCCCGGTCGGGGCCTTCCAGCCGCTCCACCCTGGTGAAGACCAAGGGGGGCTGGTTTTCCACAATGCGGAATTGGCAGAGCCGGGTGTTTTTCGGGATGCTCACGTCCCGGGTGGCATAGGCGGGCCAGCGCCACTGATCTCCGTCCCCCCGATAGGAGCCGTCCACCACGCCCATGGAGTTGGCCTGCAAAAGGCCGTAATTTTTAAACGTGGAACTCCGAGGGACCACGTGGGCCTCGTAACCTTCCGGCAGCGCCACAGCAATGCCCAGGGGGATGAGGCAAAACTCCCCGGCCTTTAAATGGAGATCCTCACAGGCCCGCAGATCCACCCAGTCGGAGCCGGGGACACAGGAAAGTTCCTCCAGATCTTCCACAAAATATTTTACCCGCAATTCTTTTGTTTCTCTCATGATAACACTCCCGTGCAATTATATATTGTAGGATACCGCCGAAATTCTACGGTCCGTATTTACTCCACACCCCGCTGATAGAGCCCCCGGGTGAAATCCCCCCGGGCTGCGGCCCGCTCCTCATAGCCCCGGCAGACCCGGACGCATTCCTCCGGGCTCTCCGTGGTGAAGCGAAGGCGGGCAAAAGAAAGCCCCAGATTTCGCCAGTCCGGCCGGTCCGCCAGCCAGAGGGGACGGCTGTTTTGTACCTCCGTCCGGTGACCAAAGGCGGGGAGAAGGGGAAAGGCGGCGCCGGTGCGGTCGTTGAGGAAATTGGGCCGGTCGCAGCGGCAGCCCACACTGTTTTGGATCAGGCAGTTTTCCGTGATCATCAGAGGCAGCCGCCCGTAGACGATGGCCTCCGCCGGGAGAATTTTTTCCATGTCCCGAATTTGGGAAAACCGCAGCTCGAAGGATAGACAGGCGGATTCCAGCCCCTTCCTTCCCAGGTAGTCCAGGGAACGGCTGTTGAAGACGTTGAGTCCATAGTCCCCATAGAGACGCCAGCCCTCTCCCCGGACTAGGGGGAAGTGCCCCAGGTTTCCCAGAAGCAATCCGGTAACTCCCAGTTTCCGGGACTTATCCAGCCAGCGGCGAAGCAGGTCCTCGTCCCTGTCCCGCCAGACGCGGGGCAAAATGGCGCAATACTCGCCTTCCGTCTCCGGCAGGGAGGGGACGTTTGCCAGCAGCTCCAGGGGCAGGTAGACCCTGGAGGGCCGGAAGTCCAAAAGTCCCCCGGTGAGCTGGGCGGCGGTGAGGACAGAGACGGTGTACTTGGGCTCCGCCTGGGAGAAAGCGGCCTCCGGCAGAGGCGGGAGCTCTCGTTCCCGCCGGCTGGGCGGCGTGGCCCGGGCGGCGCCGAGGGCCTCCAGGGCGTCCCTTCGCAGGGCGTTTATCGCGGCGGCGGAGAGAGACAGTCCCGGTTCTACCAGGGCCTCCACCCCTTCGCAGCGATAGGGCGTCCCTCCGGTTTTCCCGAGGCGGAGAGCCAGATCCTCCCGGGTCAACTCCCGGGTTCGGGCGGCTTCCGGCGCGGGCCCTGAGACGGTGACGGCGTGCCCGTCTTCATCCTCCGCCGTCAGAGTGCAGGGAAATCCGGCTTCCACCCGGCAGGTGAAGCGAACCGGGGACCGCCGCCCCTCCTGCCGGGGGAGGTCCGGAATGAAGGCGGCGTTCTCCGGCCGAAAGCCCAGCATCTCCGGTCCCGTTTTTCCCCGCCAGTAGGCGTCGGTGAAGCCGGAGCGGGAGAAGGCCCGCTCCAGGAGTTCCCGCTCCTGGGGGGTGGGTTTCCGCCCCTGGTCCAAGAGCTGGGCGTATATGCCGGTGACGGTGGACACATAGCCGGGACGGCGCATACGCCCCTCGATTTTCAGGCAGGAGACCCCCATATCCGCCATCTCGGAGAGACGGTCCGCAAGGCAGCTGTCCTTCAAGCTCAAGGGCCGCTGATCCCCCGCAGCTTCGTTGACCCCGTAGGGCAAGCGGCAGGGCTGGGCGCAGCGCCCCCGGTTGCCGGAGCGCCGTCCCACCACGGCGCTCATGGCGCACTGTCCGGAGTAACACATACACAGGGCCCCGTGGACAAAGACCTCTGTCTGGGCGGAAGTGTTCCGGCAGATAGCCGCCGTTTCGTCTTTGGAGCACTCCCGGGCCAACACCACCCGCTCACAGCCGTCGGCTGCGATTTCCCTGGCGCCACCGGAGGTGAAAATGCTCATCTGGGTGCTGGCATGGAGAGGGAGATCCGGCAGGGCGTGGCGGAGCAGGTCAAAAAGACCCCAGTCCTGGACCAGCACCGCGTCCACCCCCAGGCGGGAGGCGGCGCGGGCGGTTTCCAGGGCCTCGGGTAATTCCCGGTCCGTGAGAAGAATGTTCAGTGTCAGGAAGACCCGGACGCCCCGGATGTGACAGTAGGCCAGGGCCTGGGCGAATTCCTCCTGGGAGAAATTCTGGGCTCCCCGGCGGGCGTTGAAGCCCCCCCAGCCAAGGTATACGGCGTCCGCGCCGCTTTCCACGGCGGCCTGAAGGGACTCGGGGGACCCGGCGGGGGCCAGCAGCTCCGGGAGACGGCGGCTGGAGCTCATTTGGAGCCCCGGTTGTCCAGGCGTTGCTGGAGTTGAACCACCTGCCGCTTCAACTCGCTGACCTGGCTCTGGGCCTTTCCGGCCTCGTCCAGATAGCCTTTGATCTGACGGCGAAGCTGCTCGGCGGTGGCCTGGGCCTTGAAAAGTTCGTCGGCAATGTTGGCGGCGGTGAGAACGGCGGCGTCGGTCTTGCCCACCCGGGTGCTGTTCAGCACCTCCTCCATTTTGTCGCCCACATAGGCGCCGACCTTTTGCATATAGGAGGGGGCCTCCTCCGCCACGAAGGTATACTCCTCTCCGCAGATGGTAACGACCACACGGTTTGCCATAAAAGAAACCTCCTTCGGCCCCGAAGAGCGGACTTCAGGGGCGGACTGCGTAATTTAACAGCGTACAGTATAACACACACATGAAGAGGACGCCACAAAAAAATGGGTAGAATCGAAAAAATTTACAAACATTTGACCAAACCGGCAAAAAAAGGGAGCCACGCCCCTCTCCGGCGGCATGGCTTCCTTTCGCTTGGCCGGTCCGGTAAAGAAGTTTACCGGACCGCTTACCTTTTTTAAAACACAGGAAAAGCGCTGAGCGTCCCCTTAATGGACTCTCCGCCTTTTTCAAAGGGGGGATTGGCGTCTCAATATCCGATGATCAATCCCTTTTCCATGGCGTAAAAACTGGTCAGGCCCCGGCAGGGGAACAGCTCCACGCTCTTTACCGGCAGGTCTTTCAAAATCTGTTCTTTCAGCTTCATGGCCCCCGGCAGATTCTCGCAGTGGCAGATGATCACCTCCGCTCCGGTGCAGTCCTTGCTGTCCCGCATCAGCGCCGTGAGAGCCTGGTAGGTTTTCGCCTCTCCCCGGGCCTTGCCCGCCACGTGGATGGTCCCCTGAGGCGTGGCGTCGGCGATGACGTGAATGCCCAGGGAGTGAAGCAGCGTTCCAACCAGGGGGCGCATCCTCCCGTTTTTAATGAGGTTGTCGAAGTTTTCCAGGGTGAAGCAGGTGCGAAGCGCCGCCTGATACAGCCGCAGCTGGCCGCAAATGTCCTCGAAATCCCCGCCGGCTTCCAGCAGAGCCTTGGCTCTTCGAATCAGCAAAATCATGGCCCCCGCCGTGGCCTTGGAGTCGATGACGCAGATCTCCTTGTCTGGGTGCTCCTCCAAAACCATGTCCCGGCCCAAAATAGCCGCGTTATAGGTCCCGGAGAGATTGGCGGAGATGGTGAAACACACCACCCGGTCCGCCGCCTCAAAGGCCTTGGCAAAGACGGCGGGGGAGGGGCAGGCGGTGGAGGCGGCGGTTTTCTCCTGGGCCATGGCCCCCAAAAGCTGGGGAACCTCCAGGGCGTCGTTGTCAAGGAACTCCCGCTCACCCACCTGGAGCCGCAGGGGCACCGTCTCAAAGAGAATCTCCCCGCCCTCAAATTCGCTCATGCGCAGATCACAACTGCTGTCGCTCACAATTTTACAAATCATACAATGCACCCCATAATATGGTTTTCAATATCATGTCTACTGTTATCATACAGGATTCCCCCGGAATTGTCAACGGGAAAAGGAAAAATACAGCAAAGAGTTTTGGGCGTTTCGATATTTTTCAAACAAGGCCTAAAATCCCAAGCGTCCGCCGGGAGGGTTGGCCCTCTTTTTACAAAAGGGGAAGAAGGGTATTTTTTTAAATAGTCGGCAGTTGACATAACGGCGTGGATAACTCTGTGGATAATGTGAAAAACTCTGCTCCTGGAAGGGGTCCCGGCAGGTGACGGCGGGGTTATGACGCGGTTACGGGGGGAACATTTTCAAGAAAAACCACGGCCAGGGCCGGGAAAAGACGGGAAAGGGCGCCTTCGCCTGGGAGGGGCTTGAACCTGAAAACGTCCTGTGTTATAATCAAACCGTTTCAAAATCCTGGGCAATTTCAGGGCTTTTCCCCCTATATCCTGTGCCCGGAGGCGAAAAAAAGACGTTCCCGGCGGACGCCGCCGGTTTTGGAGGAACTATGGCGAAGAAACAGGATTACGGCAACGACAGCATTTCCGCCTTAAAGGGCGCGGACCGGGTCCGAAAGCGCCCGGGGGTCATTTTCGGCTCCGACGGCCTGGACGGCTGTGAGCACGCGGTCTTTGAGATTTTATCCAACTCCATCGACGAGGCCCGGGAGGGCCACGGCAAGGCCATCACCGTCACCCGCTTTTTAGACCGGAGCGTGGAGGTGGAGGACGCGGGCCGGGGCTGCCCGGTGGACTGGAATGAAAAAGAGGGACGCTTTAACTGGGAGCTGGTGTTCTGCGAGCTGTACGCCGGAGGCAAGTACGACAACGTCTCCGGGGAGAACTACGAGTTCTCCCTGGGCCTCAACGGCCTGGGCTCCTGCGCCACCCAGTACGCCTCCCGGTACATGGACGTCACCGTCTGGCGGGACGGCTTCGAGTACCGCCTCCGCTTTGAGCGGGGGGAGATTGTGGGGGAGCTCCAGAAGACGCCCCTGTCCAAGTCCCAGGCCAAAAAGACCGGCACCCGGACAAGGTGGCTTCCGGACCTGGAGGTGTTCACGGACATCAACATCCCGGCGGAGTATTTTTCTGGGGTGATGAAGCGCCAGGCGGTGGTGAACGCCGGGATTACCTTCCACTTTCGCAACGAGACGGAGCCGGGGAAGTTTGAGGAGACGGACTTCGTCTATGAAAACGGCGTGGCCGACTATGTTTCCGAGCTGGCGGGGGAGAACAGCCTGACCTCCCCAACCTTCTGGCAGGCGGAGAAAAAGGGCCGGGACCGGGAGGACAAGCCGGAGTATAAGGTGAAGCTGTCGGCGGCCTTCTGCTTTTCCAGCCGGGTGAACGTGGTGGAGCACTACCATAACTCAAGCTGGCTGGAACACGGGGGCAGCCCGGAGAAGGCCAGCCGCTCCGCCTTTGTCTCCGCCGTGGACAAATACCTCCGGGAGCAGGGGAAGTACCAGAAGAACGAGAGCAAGATCACCTGGGCGGATGTGGAGGACTGCCTGATTTTGGTCACCAGCAACTTCTCCACCCAGACCAGCTATGAAAACCAGACGAAAAAGGCCATTACAAATAAGTTTGTCCAGGAGGCCATGACGGAATTCCTCCGGTCCAACCTGGAGATTTACTTTATTGAAAACCACTTCGACGCGGAGAAAGTCGCGGAGCAGGTGCTTTTGAACAAGCGTAGCCGGGAGAAGGCGGAGGAGGCCCGGCTGAGCGTCAAGAAAAAGCTCTCCGGCAGCGTGGACATCGCCAACCGGGTGCAGAAGTTTGTGGACTGCCGGACGAAGGACGCCGCCAGACGGGAAATTTATATCGTGGAGGGCGACAGCGCCCTTGGCAGCGTGAAGCTGGCCCGGGACTCGGAGTACCAGGGCATCATGCCCATCCGGGGAAAGATTTTGAACTGCCTGAAAGCGGACTACGCCCGGATTTTCAAAAGCGAGATCATCACGGACCTGATCAAGGTCCTGGGCTGCGGGGTGGAGGTCCAAAATAAGCACGCCAAGGACGTCTCCTCCTTTGATTTGGAGAATCTCCGCTGGAGCAAGGTGGTCATCTGCACCGACGGCGATGTGGACGGCTTCCAGATCCGGACGCTGGTGCTGACCATGCTCTACCGCCTGACCCCCACGCTGATTCGGGAGGGGTATGTGTATATTGCGGAGACCCCTCTCTTTGAAATCAACTGCGGGGAGAAAACCTGGTTTGCCTACTCCGACAAGGAAAAGAACGACATTGTGAAGGGGCTGGAGGGGAAGAAAGTCAAAATTGACCGCTCCAAGGGCCTGGGTGAAAACGACCCGGACATGATGTGGCTGACCACCATGAACCCGGAGACCCGGCGGCTGATTCGGGTGATGCCGGAGGACGTGGAGCGGACGGCTCAGGTCTTTGACCTTCTGCTGGGGGACAACCTCCAGGGGCGGAAGGACCATATTGCCGAGAATGGGTATAAGTATTTAGAGATGGCGGATATTTCCTAGGCTCCGCCCAGACCCGCCAGAGGGCGCCCGCCCTCTGGACTCCCGCCAGGGGAAACCAGTTTCCCCTGGACCCCTTCTCATTTATGTTTTATTTTGACGGTCTGTTTCCTTTAAATGCTGATGTATAATCCATCGGATATAACCCGGAACAGTGCGGCCTGTTTCCCAAGCCATGTGAGTCAGGCGCTCATGATCGAACTTTGAGATGGTTACACACACTTTTGCGCTCTGCTTTATTTTTGTTCACGATATGCACCTCCTGTTGTAATCTGTTTTAGCCAGAATCTATCTAAAAATCAATAGATAAAATTTATCTAATGTATTCTGTTTCAGGGTGATTACAATGGAGACCAGAATACGAGATTTACGGGAAGACCATGACTTGTCTCAATGCAAAATAGCGGAGGCAATCGGCATAACCCAACGGAAATACAGTTATTTAGAGACAGGGCAACAACCGTGGACCGATGAGGTCCTGGTTCGACTGGCAGAATATTTTCACACAAGTGTGGATTATTTATTAAAACGAACGGATGATCCCAGGCCTTATTCCCGAAGGAAAACATTGTGATTTGATAAAACCAAAGGAATTGAATTATGCCAAAGAAGAAAACACCCGAAACCGGGAAGCCCAAATCCGGCAACCCCAACGTCTTAGGGCTCCATGCTGCGGTGGTGGAGCAGCCCATCACCGACACTCTGGAGACCAACTATATGCCCTACGCCATGAGCGTTATCGTCTCCCGGGCTATTCCGGAGATCGACGGCTTCAAGCCCTCCCATCGCAAGCTCCTTTACACCATGTACAAAATGGGCCTCCTGACGGGGGCGCGCACCAAGTCCGCCAACATCGTGGGCCAGACCATGCGCCTGAACCCCCACGGCGACGCCGCCATTTACGACACCATGGTCCGCCTCTCCCGGGGCTACGGGGCGCTGCTGACCCCTTTTGTGGACTCCAAGGGCAACTTTGGTAAGCACTACTCCCGGGATATGTCCTGCGCCGCCCCCCGGTACACGGAGGCGAAGCTGACCGCCATCTGTCAGGAGCTCTTCCGGGACATCGACAGCGACACGGTGGACTTCGTGGACAACTACGACAACACCATGAAGGAGCCCGCCCTGCTGCCCACTACCTTTCCCAACATTCTGGTGTCCGCCAACATGGGCATCGCCGTGGGCATGGCCTCCCAGTTTTGCGGCTTCAATTTGAAAGAGGTCTGCGACACGGCGGCGGCCTACCTGAAAAACCCGGACTGCGACTTGCTGGAAACCCTCCTGGCTCCGGATTTCCCAACAGGGGGAGAGCTGATCTACGACCGGGACGCCCTCCGGGATATCTACGCCACCGGCCGGGGCGGCGTGAAGGTCCGGGCGAAATGGCGCTATGTGAAAGAGGAAAACCTCATCGAGATTACGGAGATTCCCTACTCCACCTCCACCGAGGCGATTTTGGACAAGGTGGCGGAGCTTATCAAGGCGGGGAAGGCCAAGGAAATCGCCGATATGCGGGACGAGACGGACCTCTCCGGCCTCAAGCTCACCATCGACCTCAAGCGGGGGGCGGACCCGGACAAGCTCATGGCCCGTCTCTTTAAGCAGACGCCTCTGGAAGACGCCTTCTCCTGCAACTTCAACGTCCTCATCAGCGGAATGCCAAAGGTTCTGGGAGTCCGGCAGATTCTGGAGGAGTGGACCGCCTGGAGGACGGAGTCCGTCCGGCGGCGGGTGTTCTTCGTCCTGGGGAAGCGGAAGGAGAAGCTCCACCTCCTCAAGGGGTTAAAGCGCATTCTTCTGGACATTGACAAGGCCATTCGTATCATCCGGGAGACGGAGGAGGAGGCCGAGGTCATCCCAAATCTGATGATCGGCTTTGGCATCGACCAGGTCCAGGCGGAGTACGTGGCGGAAATCCGCCTGCGGAACATCAACAAGGAATACATCCTGAAACGGGTCAAGGAGACCGAGGCCCTTCAAGATGAGATTGACGACCTGGAGAACATCCTCCAGGACCCCCGGCGGGTGAAGAAGATCATCCTGGAGGAGCTGAAGGAGGCGGCGAAAAAGTACGGCGAACCCCGCCGGACTTCTCTCATTTACGCCCACGAACTCCCCGACCCCGGGGAGGACGAGGGGCCGGAGGAGGTTCCGGTCCACGTCTTCCTCTCCAAGGAGGGGTATTTCAAGAAGATTTCCCCCCAGAGCTTACGGATGAGCAATACCCAGAAGTATAAGGAGGGGGACGGCCTCCGGCAGACGTTTGAAACCACCAGCCGGGCGGAGGTCATGTTCTTCACCGACAAGTGCCAGGTCTACAAAACCCGCCTCAGCGAGTTCGAGGATTCCAAGGCCAGCGTCCTGGGGGACTACCTCCCGGCGAAGCTGGGCATGGACGCCGGGGAGAGCGTGGTGTTCATGGTTCTCCCCGGGGACTACTCCGGAGGACTCCTCTTCTTCTTTGAAAACGGCAAGGCGGCCCGGGTGGAGATCAAGGCCTATCAGACCTCCTCCAACCGCCGCAAGCTCACCGGGGCCTATTCCGGCAAGTCGCCGTTGAAGGCGATTCTCCGGGTGGACGAAGAGCGGGAGCTGGCGGTCTATTCCACGGAGCCCCGTTGCCTGATCTTCCACACCGCCCTGCTGGCCCCCAAAACCACCCGCTCCACCCAGGGGGTGGCGGTGATGACCCTGAAACCCAAGTACCAATTGGAGTCCGTCCGGCCTGTGGAGGAGACGGCTATTTCCAATCAGAGCCGCTACCGGGTCCGGGCGGTGCCCGCCGCCGGAGCCCTGCTCCGCCAGGAGGATACGGAGGAGATTCAGCTGGAGCTGTGAGAGAGCGTTTGAACCGGCCGCCGGAGCGCGGTGGCGGTGGTTTTCGGGTCCGGATAGAAAAAATTTGTGGAGGCAATGAGATGGGATTTGACAGCGTAAAAAAGAATCTGGAGAACCGGGGCTACACCGTTCGGGTGTTTTCCACCGGCGCGGCGGCTGTGGAGTATCTGGATGCCGCCATTGACCAACGGACTGTGGGCCTGGGGGGTTCCGCCACGTTGGAGAGCCTTGGAATTTATGAACGTCTGGGCGCCCACAACCGGGTCATATGGCACTGGAAACAGGAGGCCGGGGCCGCCCGGAGGGAGGCCATGACGGCGGATATCTATTTGACTTCCGTCAACGCTCTGGCGGAGACGGGGGAGCTTATTAACATCGACGGCACGGGGAACCGGGCGGCGGCCACGCTGTTTGGACATGAGAAGGTGTTCTTCGTTGTGGGCCGGAATAAGCTGGCGCCCACCGAAGAGGCTGCCGTTTGGCGGGCCCGGAACGTTGCCGCACCGCAAAGAGCCCGGCAAATGGGGCGAAAGACACCCTGCGCCGCCAAGGGCGACCGCTGCTATGACTGTACAAGTCCCCAGCGGATTTGCCAGGGTCTGGTGACCCTCTGGGGGCCTATGATGGGTATGGAGGCCGAGGTGCTGCTGATTGACGAGGATCTGGGACTGTAAAAATCGGTATACAAAGCCCTTGAAGCCTGCCGGGAGATCTTCCGCCAGGGCTGGGTGCCTTCCCGCCTTTGGGGATGGCCGCCGCTTTGCCTGGGGGAAAGAATTCCCGCCCAGCCGGCTACGCGGTTGTAAATACGCGGTTTGAGAAAGGAGGCCCCGCCGGTGAATTTCAGGATTTGGGCGTTGGGAGTGGCTTTGTGCCTGCTGACGGGCTGCTCTGCGCTGCTGGAGCGGACCTACTCCGTTGCGGAGCCTCACAGCAGCAAGTTCTGGGAGAGCGAGGCCGCCGGAACCCTCCGGGCGGAAAATCACCAGGACGTGGTGAACGACTTGCTGCTGCTTATTGGCCAGCACCGGGAGACGGCGACGCTGCGCCTGTATGACTTTGAAAGCGACCTTGCCGTGGCGGACACGTTGGAGGAGGCCACCACGGAGGTTCAGCAGGAAACGCCCTTGGGCGCGTATGCCGTGGAGTACATCACTGCCTCCAGCCACGCCCAGCGGGGCTACTATGAGGTGGCGGTCCGGATTGGCTACCGCAGGACGCTGGAGCAGCTTCAGGCGGTGGTGAACGCCACCAGTCCCTCGGCGCTGTACAGCCTGCTGGCGGCGGCGCTGGACGAGGGGAGGACGGAGCTGGCGGTCCGTATGGGCTATTGGGGTGAGGATGGACAAAGCCGGGTGGAGGACGCCATGAGCCAGCTCCGGGAGGAGCGGGAGTTGACGGAGACGGTCCCCTGGGTGGTCAATTACTACCCCGGAGAGGAGCCGGGTCTGGTGGAGTTCTTCCTGGACCCGCCGGAGGAACCCGGGGAAGAGGACCCGCCGGAAGGGGAGATCGAAGACGGCGAGACGGAGAGACCGGAAGGCGAACCGGAGGAACCGGAAGAGGCTGGCGGCGAAATCCCCGGCAGTCCGGAAGAGGGAGAAGACCCCCAGGAAAAGAGCGAAGATGCTCCGCCCTCCGGCGATCCTCCGGAGGAGGAAGAGAACCCGAAAGCCGTTTGACAAAGGCGTCCAAGGCTTTGCTATCCTTTCGATAGACCGAACAAGAGCCGCCGGTATACACCGGCGGCTCCAGAGTGTCGAAAAACCGCAAAAACTATCCCCGACGGGAAGGAAGAGAGTTACGAGAGGAACTCAGGAAGGGTTCCTTTCGTTTTCAATCATAAGTTTTTTCGGACTTGTAAAGCTCCGAAAAAACTTGCTCAGACTGGCGAAAAAACATTTTCGCCAGTCTGAGCCGCCGGTATACACCGGCGGCTCTTGTTGGTTTTGTCAGAATTGGGGCAGATTTTTTACCGCCGAGCTGCAACGGGGGCACAGCGTAGGATGGTCCGGGTCGGAGCCCACGGAGGACAGGACCTTCCAGCACCGCTCGCACTTGCCGCCTTCGGCTTTGCGGACGTCCACGGCGGTCTGGCTTCCGGTGTTTACCGTTACCTGGGACACGATCAAAAGGTCCGCAAGACCCGGCGTCTCCGCCAGCCACTTCTCCGCCTCCGGCACGGTGAGGGTCACGGCGGCCTCCAGGCTCTTGCCGATGGTCTTTTCATTCCGGGCGGCCTCCAAGGCGGCGTTTACCTTGTCCCGCAGGTCCTCAATCACCGCCCAGCGCTCCATGGCGGCGGCGTCCAGGGCGTAGTCCGTGAAGGGCTTGTGCATATCGTTAAAGAGGACGTTTTGGGGGTCGTCGCCCTCCCGGTGGGGCATGGCCTGCCAGATCTCGTCGCAGGTGAAGCAGAGGATGGGGGCCATGATCCGGGTCATGGCGTCTAGAATCAGGTACAGGGCGGTTTGGGCGCTGCGGCGGAGGGCCCCCTCCGTCTCATCGCAGTAGAGCCGGTCCTTGATGACGTCCAGGTAGAAGTTGGACATATCCACCACGCAAAAGTCGTTCACCGCGTGGGTGGCCGCCAGGAACTCATATTCGTCGTAAGCGGCGAAGCACTTTTCCATCAGGGCGTTCAGCTTTGTCACGGCCCAGCGGTCCAGCTCCTCCGTCTCGCCGGGAGGGGTGAGACGGTTGGGATCGAAGCCGCTGAGATTCCCCAGGCAGTACCGGGCGGTGTTGCGGAACTTCAGGTAGTTCTGGGAGAGCTGCTTGAAGATCTCGTGGGAGCAGCGGACGTCCGCGTGGTAGTCCGTGTTGGCGGCCCAGAGGCGGAGAATGTCCGCGCCGTATTTGTCAATGACCTCGGCGGGGTCCATGCCGTTTCCGGCGGATTTGTGCATGGCTTTGCCCTCGCCGTCCACGGTCCAGCCGTGGGTGACGCACTCTTTAAAGGGCGCGCCCTTGCCAAAAGCCCCCACGGCGGTGAGCAGGGAGCTCTGGAACCAGCCCCGGTATTGGTCCAGCCCTTCCATATACATGGTGGCGGGCCAGAAGCCCTGGTCCTTCTTCATGGCGGCGAAGTGGGTGGAGCCGGAGTCGAACCAGCCGTCCAGAGTGTCCGTCTCCTTTTCAAAGCCGTCCTTGGCCCCGCAGTGGGGGCAGGCAAACCCGGCGGGGAGGATCTCCTCCGCCTCCTTGGCGAACCAGGCGTTGGACCCCTCGGCGGCGAAGAGCTTGGAGATGGCCTCAATGGTCTCGTCCGTCACCACAGGCTTGCCGCAGTCCTGGCAGTAGACCACGGGGATGGGCAGACCCCAGCGGCGCTGGCGGGAAATGCACCAGTCGGAGCGCTCCCGGATCATGGACTTCATCCGGTCGATGCCCCACTTGGGCACCCAGCGGACCTCATCGGCGGCGGCAATGGCCTGCTCTTTGAAAGAGTCCACGGAGCAGAACCACTGGGGCGTGGCCCGGAAGATGATGGGGCTCTTGCAGCGCCAGCAGTGGGGGTAGCTGTGGACAATATCCTCGGCGGCGAAGAGCATACCGCTCTCTTTCATGTCCTGAAGGATTACGGGATTGCTGGCGTCAGTGGTCATACCGGCGTATTTTCCGGCGTAGTCCGTGTGTTTGCCCTGATCGTCCACCGGGACCACCATCTCCATGCCGTAACGGCGGCAGGTCTGGTAGTCGTCCGCGCCAAAGCCCGGGGCGGTGTGGACGCAGCCCGTGCCGGAGTCCATGGTGACATAGTCCGCCAACAGCAGCCGGGAGGTCTTGGGCAGGAAGGGGTGGTCCGCCAGCATATTCTCGAAAAAGCGGCCGGGGTGGGTCTCTGCGATCTCCCAGGTCTCAAAGCCGCCCAGCTTCATCACCTTGTCCGCCAAGGCCTCCGCCATGACGTAGTGCTCGCCGTTGGGCGCTTTCACCACGGCGTAGCTCTCGCTGGGGTGCAGGGCGATACCCAGGTTGCCGGGAAGGGTCCAGATGGTGGTGGTCCAAATGACGAAGAAGAGCTTGCTCTTGTCAAAGGTTCCCAGCTTCCCCAGGTCGTCGTGCATAGGGAATTTCACGTAGACAGTGGTGACAGGGTCCTCCTGGTACTCGATTTCCGCCTCCGCCAGGGCGGTCTCGTCGTGGGGGCACCAGTAGACGGGCTTGAGACCCTTATAGATATAGCCCTTTTTGTACATCTCCCCGAAGACCTTCACCTCCTCGGCCTCGAAGCCGGGGTCCATGGTGAGGTAGGGGTGGTCCCAGTCCCCCACCACGCCGATGCGCTTGAAGGCGTCCCGCTGCACGTCCACATAGTGGGCGGCGAAGTCGTGGCAGGCGGAGCGGAAGTCGGGGATGCTCATAGCCTTGTGGTTGAGTTTGTTTTGTTTGATGATGGCGGATTCGATGGGCATTCCGTGGTTGTCCCAGCCGGGGATATAGGGGGTGTAATAGCCCCGCATGGCATAGGACCGGGTGATGATGTCCTTAATGGCTTTGTTCATGGCCGTTCCCATGTGGATGGACCCGTTGGAGAACGGGGGGCCGTCGTGGAGGTTGAAGAGGGGTTTTCCCTCGTTCTTTTTCAGAAGCTGGTGATAGACGTCCTCGGCCTCCCAGCGCCTGAGCATCTCCGGCTCCCGCTTGGGCAGGCCCGCCCGCATGGGAAAGTCGGTCTTGGGCAGGTTGATGGTTTTGTTGTAGTCCATTTTGTATTACTCCTTCGCTATACTACTTTTTGTTTTAGCCTCTCCATAAGTTTGCCGGAAAAGCAAAACGCGCCCTGTCTCCCGCAAGAGACAGGGCGCGTATACACTCTGCGATACCACTCTTAACTGCCGCCCCCTCACGGGAAACGGCCCCTCATGGCCCGCCACCACGGGCCGATGGAGTAACGCCCATCAAACGTCCACGCCTACTCGCGTCGTCTTTCAGCAGGAGGCTCCAAGGTGATTTTCGCCGCCACTCCCGGCCGCCTCGCACCGAAACGGCGGCTCTCTTGGCGGGTTGATGCGCGGCTACTCGTCCTTATCATCGCCCAAATGTTCAGTTCCACCTTATAATATCATGTTTTTTCAGTTTGTCAACCGTTTGGCAAGGCTTTTTTTATTGGTAGCGGTACTGCTGGGCTGTGTAGCCGTCGATGCAGCTTTGAAAGAGCTCAAAGCTGTGAAACTCCAAAAGCTGATAGCCCGGGGCCTCGTGAAAGGAGACCACCCGCCGCCGGGTGTCCACCCAAACCCGCCAAACCCGGCGGTCTTCGTTCTCGTTTCTGGGCAATGTGATCCCCCTTTCCCCGTGCCCAATGTTCCCTTTCCGTTTTATGCGATTTTCGTATAAAAATCAATATGCAATTTTCGCATATCCTAAAATGGAAAAGAACTGGAAAATTAGGAAGGGGGAGAGGGCCATGTACCGGCGTCTGCGGGACCTCAGGGAAGATCGAGACCTGCCCCAGCGCTGTTTGGCGGAGTTGCTCCACGTTTCTCAGGCGACCTATTCCCGCTATGAGAGCGGGGGATTGGATATCCCCAGTGGGGCGCTGATTGCTCTGGCGAGATTTTACCATACCAGTATTGATTATCTGGTGGGATTGTCGGACGACCCAAGAACCTATTGGTAAGGGGGCGGCGAAGGCCGGTGCGGCGTACATTTCTGCTGTTCTACCCGCAAAACACATCCCCTTCGTCTCCCGTCCCCCGTAAAAAAAATCAGCCGTGAACCCAACAACGTGGTTCACGGCTGAAGGCGAAGAAATTCCCCGTCCGGCGGAGCTTTCCGCCTTTGGCGGGAAGCGTAGCGGTAAGGGGAATTTCTGAGCTGGAGCGGGCAACGAGGCTCGAACTCGCTACCTCCACCTTGGCAAGGTGGCGCTCTACCAGATGAGCTATGCCCGCGAGAACATGGAGTATTTTAGCAAAGCTTTCACCACTTGTCAAGATCCTGCTTCGAAAATTTTTCAAAATTTTCAGGGGAAAGGAGCGGGCTTTTTTGAAATCCCTCTTGACAAACAGCGAAAATTTGCTATACTAAGCAATAGATTAATAAAATAAATTTTTGCTTATAGGGAGGCGGGCCATGACTAAACGAGAACGGCAGTTGCTCAACTGGATTGAGGAAAACCCTCTCATTTCCCAAAAAGAGCTGGCGGACAAGGCGGGGATTACCCGGTCCTCCGTGGCGGTGCATATCTCCAATCTGATGAAAAAGGGCTATATCACCGGCAAGGGTTACATTGTCCAGACCGCCCCCTATGTCACCGTGGTGGGGGGCGTGAATGTGGACATTGGGGGCCGCCCCTCTGCGGCGCTGGTGGCCAGGGACTCCAACCCCGGCGCCGTGAGCTCCTCCCTGGGGGGCGTGGGGCGGAACATCGCCCACAATATGGCTCTGCTGGGCCTGGATGTCCGGCTGTTGACGGCCTTTGGAGACGACCTCAACGCCCAGAAGGTGGCAGCCAGCTGCGGGGAGCTGGGCATCGACATCTCTCAGTCCCCCGTCATTCCCGGCGGGCGGACCTCCACCTACCTCTTCATCAACGACGAAGAGGGGGACATGGCCCTGGCAGTCAGCGATATGGAGATATACCAGCACCTGACGCCCCAGGCCCTGGCCCAGCGGCACAAGCTGCTGGACGGCAGCCAGGTGGTGGTCCTGGACACCAATATCCCCGAGGAGAGCATTGCCTGGCTGGCGGAAAACTGCACCGCCCCCCTCTTCGCGGACCCGGTCTCCACCGCCAAGGCCGTGAAGTTAAAGCCGGTGCTTGGAAAGCTCCACACCCTCAAGCCCAACCGCCTGGAGGCGGAGCTCCTCTCCGGCGTGCCCATTACGGACGGGGAGAGCTTGAACCGGGCCGCGGACGCCCTGTTGGAAACCGGCCTTCACAGGGTGTTCATCTCCCTGGGGGCCGGCGGGGTCTTCGCCGCGGACCGGGGCGGACGGGTTCAGCTGCCCTGCCTCCCGGCAGAGCTGGTCAATGCCACCGGCTGCGGCGACGCCTTCATGGCGGCCATCGCCTGGGCCTATCTCCAGGGCACGGATTTGGAGGAAACCGCCCGGGCGGGCTTGGCGGCGTCGTCCATTGCCATGGAGAGCCGGGAGACCATCCATCCTGCTATGAGCGAGGAGACCCTGCGGGAGCGCATGAGCCCCGACTGATTATCTGCTGATCCATTTACCAATTTTACATTTTTGGAGGTCATTATTATGAACATGAGCAAGTATCTGGACATCGCCCCCGAGGTAAAAGAGGCCCTGGCCGCCGGGAAGCCGGTGGTAGCCCTGGAGTCCACCATCATCTCCCACGGTATGCCCTATCCCCAGAATGTGGAGACCGCGTTGAAAGTGGAGTCCATTATCCGGGAAAACGGAGCCGTTCCCGCAACCATCGCCGTCCTGGGCGGGCGGCTGAAGGCGGGCCTCTCCCCTGAGGAAATTGACTACCTGGGTAAAACCGGCGCGGGCGTGGCCAAGGCCAGCCGCCGGGATCTCCCCGTCCTGGTGGCCCAGGGAAAAGACGGGGCCACCACCGTCACCACGACCATGATCATTGCCCATATGGCGGGCATCTCCGTCTTTGCCACCGGAGGCATCGGCGGTGTCCACCGGGGAGCCGAGACCACCATGGATATCTCCGCCGACCTGGAGGAGCTGGCCCGGACCCCCGTCATGGTGGTTTGCGCCGGAGCCAAGTCCATTCTGGACCTGGGGCTGACCCTGGAGTACCTGGAGACCCACGGCGTGCCCGTTATCGGCTATGGCACCGAGGAGCTCCCCGCCTTTTACACCCGCAAGAGCGGCTTCGCCGTGGATTACCGCATTGACACCCCCGCAGACCTGGCCAAGACCTTCTATGTGAAGCAGGACATGGGGCTTGGCGGCGGTATGCTGGTGGCCAACCCCATTCCGGAGGAGTACTCCATGGACGCGGATGTCATCGGAAAGGCCATCTCCGACGCGGTGAACGAGGCCAAGGCCAAGGGAATCCACGGGAAAGAGACCACCCCCTTCCTGCTGGCAAAAATTAAGGAGCTCACCGGCGGCAGCTCTCTGGACAGCAACATCCAGTTGGTGTTCAATAACGCCCGCCTGGCCGCGAAGACTGCGGCGGAGCTGGCGAGCCTTGCCAAGAACTGAAAACTGTGTTAAAATGGACCGGCTGAAAAGCCGGCCCATTTTTTGAAATGAGGTGTACATATGAAGCTCGCTCTTCTCTCCGCCGGGTCCCGGGAAAAATCTCTGTATCTGCCCCAGGAGCACAACGACTTCGTCTGGGTCGTCGCCGGCTCTCCCTGGGGGCTTTTGGCCTGTTGGCTGGTTTTGATCAATCTTGTCACCTTCTTCGCCTTCGGCCTGGACAAGTGGAAGGCCAAGCGAAAGGAGAAAAAGGACACCGTCCGCCGGATTCCGGAGAAAAACCTCCTCCTTCTGGCAGCGGCGGGGGGCAGCGTGGGGGCCCTGCTGGGCATGAAGGTCTTTCACCACAAGACCCTTCACAAGGCCTTTCGCTTTGGCCTTCCGGTGATTTTGGCTTTGCAAATCCTCATCCCCTTTGGATTATGGTTGTATTTCTCCGTCATCCGGTAAGACGGAGGGACAACGTTTGCGTGGAGGCGGTTTTTCGCCTGCTTGTCTTTCCTGGCAAAATGCTAAAAGCCCTGGCTTCTATTTGTCAAACCCGCTGAAAAAACTTCTTTTGCAGCAGAAAACGTTGACAAATTGGAGCGTCTTATTTATAATACAATCCAACCTGCCGGCGGAGGACGGTTTTGCTTTCGCAAACGTTTTCTATCTGGCTTTGGTGGTTTTGAACAGGTTCTGGAAGAAGCGGCTCCGCCGCTCCTTCCCTTTTCTTTCGCCTCGTGGGGGCACTTATCGAGAGAGGAGTGAGTCGGTGTGTTAGAGGGACTGGACTATTTGCGGGAGGTCAACACGGTCTCCGTGCTGCTGCGGCTGACCCTGGCCATGTTCTGCGGCGGCATGATCGGCCTGGAGCGGGCCAGAAAGCACCGTCCGGCGGGCTTTCGGACCTATATGCTGGTGTGCATGGCGGCGGCGCTGACCATGCTTTTGAGTCAGTACGAGTCCTATATGCTCCACCACGTCTGGGCGGAAAAGGCGGCGGAAATCGGCATCCGCACCGACGTCAGCCGTTTTGGCGCCCAGGTCATCAACGGCATCGGCTTTTTGGGCGCGGGCACCATTTTGGTGACGGGCCAGCAGAAGGTGAAGGGCCTGACCACGGCGGCGGGCCTGTGGGCCTCGGCCTGTATGGGCTTGGCGGTGGGAGCCGGGTTTTACGAGTGCGTGGGGCTGGCATTTTTGCTGATTTTTCTGGTGGTGCACGTACTTCCCGCGGTGGAGCTCTTCGTGGTGGAGAACGCCCGGAACATGAACATTTATGTGGAGTTCCAGTCCCTGGACGACGTGGCGGAGATTATAGGGCGCATCAAAGCCCAGGACGTGACGATCTACGAGGTGGAGGTGGACCACGGCAAGCAAACGCCCTCTCAGCACCCCAACGCCATTTTCTCCCTGCGGATGAACCAGCGGGGCACTCACGCCAAGATTCTGGCCGCCATCTCCGAGCTGGAGACGGTCTATGTCGTCAAAGACACCTGAGCTTTGAAGGAGGAGGGGAAGCGATATGTTATCTCTTTTTGACGGGTTGCGGGACGTGACTATTTGGTCCGTGGCCCTGCGCATGACGCTGGCGGTATTTTGCGGCGGCGTCATTGGCATTGAGCGGGAGTACAAGCGCCGTCCGGCGGGCTTTCGCACCCACATTTTGATTTGCCTTGGCGCGGCCATGACCACGCTGACCAGCCAGTACCTGTACCTGGTCCTGGGCCAGTATACCGACATGGCCCGTCTGGGGGCCCAGGTAGTGGCGGGCATCGGCTTTATTGGCGCGGGAACCATCATCGTCACCCGCCGCCAGCGGGTGAAGGGCCTGACCACGGCGGCAGGGCTCTGGGCGGCGGCCATCATCGGTTTAACCCTGGGGGGCGGCTTCTACGAGGGGGGCCTTTTCGCCACGCTGCTGATTCTCGTTGCGGAGCTGTTTTTCTCCCGGGTGGAGTACCGGATGCTGAAAAACGCCCCGGAGGTCAACCTGTATGTGGAGTACAGCGACAACCGGACCATGGACGTTTTGCTCCAGGAGTTCCGGGAGCACGGGCTGAAAATTCTCAATATGGGTATCATTCACTCCAAGTCCAACGAGCAGCACAACGCCTGCGCCATCTTCACCCTCCGGCTTCACAAGGGGCTGGACGTGGAGCAGCTCCAGCAGGAGATTCAAGCCACCGCCGGCGTGGCCGCCGTTCGGGAGCTTTAAAGGAGCTGAGTTTCCGGCTGCCGAAAGGAACCCCTCCCCGGGTTCCTTTCGCTTTGTGAAGAAGGGCGCGCCCTTTAAGATGCTTTTGCTGGGCGAATATTCGTCCCTGGTTTGCGGACATTTTGTGAAAAAGCACGATTGACAAGAGGAGGCGTCCGTGTTAAGGTAGTACCAAATTGGATAACGGCAAAGGAAATCCCCGGGGAAAGGCTGCGGCCTGCCGAAGGAGTGAAACTCTCAGGCGAAGGGACCGGGGATGGATGTGGCTCTGGAGAAACCCGAAAACGGGTACCGAAGGTGCAAGGCGGTCCATGGGAGCGGCCGCCGAATCTCTCAGGTAAAAGGACAGAGTGGAAGGACGCGGGAGTGTTGCCCGCGGAGATTTCCGTGTCTTTTTTCGGAGCGGCGTTCGGCCGTTCCTTTTATTTTTTAGGAGGGAAACAACCTATGTTACAGCAAGTGCAAGCGACGCTTCTGCCCGTTGTGCAGACCATCAACGCCTACCTCTCGGATTATATCCTGGTGGGTCTTCTCATCGCCGTGGGCCTGTGGTTTTCCGTCAAGACCCGCTTCGTTCAGATCCGCTGCTTTGGCGAGGGGATGCGAAAGGTCTTTGGCAACCTGAGTCTCGCCGGAGACAAACAGGAAAGCGGCATGAGCTCCTTCCAGGCGCTGGCCACCGCCATTGCCGCCCAGGTGGGCACCGGCAACATCGTGGGCGCCTCCGGCGCGATTCTCACCGGCGGCCCCGGGGCCATCTTCTGGATGTGGATTATCGCCTTTTTCGGCATGGCCACCATTTACTCCGAGGCCGTGCTGGCCCAGGAGACCCGGATCAAGGACAGGGACGGCAACATCCAGGGCGGCCCCGTGTACTACATCACCACAGCGTTCCAGGGGGCCTTCGGCAAGTTCCTGGCGGGATTCTTCTCCATCGCCATCATTCTGGCCCTGGGCTTCTTCGGCTGTATGGTCCAGTCCAACTCCATTGGCTCCACCTTCCAGACGGCCTTCGGCGTGCCCTCCTGGATCATCGGCGTGGTGCTGGTGGTGATCTGCGGCGTCATCTTCCTGGGCGGCGTACAGCGTCTGGCCTCCGTCACGGAAAAGGTGGTCCCGGTTATGGCGGCCCTTTTCGTCCTGGGCGGTCTGGTGGTGCTGGTGGTCCGGGTCAAGTATCTCCCCACTACCGTCGCCATGATCTTCCAGTATGCCTTCCAGCCCCAGGCCATTTTGGGCGGCGGCTTTGGCGCGGCGCTGAAAATCGCCCTGAGCCAGGGCGCCAAGCGGGGCCTGTTCTCCAACGAGGCCGGCATGGGCTCCACCCCCCACGCCCACGCTCTGGCCAACGTGTCCTGCCCCCACGATCAAGGCGTGGTGGCCATGATCGGCGTGTTTATCGACACCTTTGTGGTGCTGACCCTCAACGCCCTGGTGATCATCTCCACCCTCTATACTGAGGGGGGCCCTCTGGCCGGGGGCTACACCGGCTCCGTCACGGAGACCATCGGCAAGGCCAATCTGGCCCAGACAGCCTTTGGCGTGGTGTTTGGGGAGAATCTGGGGGCCATGTTTGTGGCGGTGTGCCTGTTCTTCTTCGCCTTCTCCACCATTTTGGGATGGAACCTCTTTGGCAAGATCAACATGACGTATCTTTTCGGCAAGGCGTCCATTGTGGTTTACACCTTGATTGCCCTGGTCTTCATCTTCCTGGGGACCCTGGCCTCCAACGATTTGGTTTGGGAGCTTTCCGATATGTTCAATAACCTGATGGTTATTCCCAACGCCATTGGCCTCTTTGCCCTGACCCGCTTGGTGGTCAAGGCGGTGAAGTGAGACTTTGTTTCCAATCCAATAGGAAAAGAGACAGCTCCGGGGGGCTGTCTCTTTTTGCGGGTCTCCCGCTGGGAGGGGGGTGTAGTCGCCCTTGCGGGCGGGGGGGATTGGATACCAGCGATGGCTGGTGCAATGCACCCCCCATTTTCTCTTTTCCTTCCAGAAGAAAAAGAGAAAACGGGCCGTGCACGGTCCAAAAGAGAAAAGGAAGTAACGCCCCTGTGGGGAGACGAAGGACAGGGGCGCGCCTGGAGTCTGGATGACAAGTACGAATTGACCTGCTCGCGGCGTAGTGCGGGCGGGGGTTTTGGAGGTTGTCGAATGGACCAGCTGCTCTTTCCGCTGCCGCTAACGCTCCGGTAAACGGACCCGTAGGGGCAGACCTGTGCTTCCGCCCTAATCCTTGGCAAACAGGGCGTTATAGTCCACATGGAGAACCTCGGCTAATTTGTCGATTTCAAAAACGGAAACAGCCCGGTAGCCGATTTCGATTTGTGCAACCATGACCTCCGAAAGGTCACAGCCATTGACTTGAAGTCTGGCGGCTAATTCTTTTTGCGTCAAGTCTAGTTGATTCCGATAATATTGGACCTTCGCGCCGATATTCCGGTCCATGGGGGTACTCCGCTTCATAGAACACTCCATATACATCGTAAGTTTTCCTTGATGATAGAGTGCTTTTGTGCTAATCTTATTATGTATACATAAGGAAACGGTTTAGGAGGTCTTGCCATGTCCCCTTATGAAACGCCGCCCCCGACGCTTGCACAGGAGGCGTATTCTCTGGGCCTTGCCATTGCCCGGGCCATTCGGGTCGCCCGGGACGAAAAGGACGCGGTGCGCCGTATCTGCACCCTCTTGGGTATTTGGGAAATCAACATTGACCCCGGTGAGCTGGGCTCCTGCGCTCAGGAGTCCTCCCGCCGCTCCGGTCCCCCCTCCCCGTAGGGCAGGATAAACACCGGCACCCCCTCTGACGCGGGGGCGATGGCGTACATGGGCCAGAAGTAGGCCAGCCCCTCCTCCGTCAGATAGAAATTCTGGGGATTAAACCGCCGCCGGAGTTCCCGCCTCCAGTCCTCCCGCCAGCGGCTGGCCCCCGCCCGGTCCCGCCGACGGATTTCCTCCTCCGCCTGGGACAACAGCTGCTTTTTCCAGCCCGTTCCACTGGGGAAAAAGTCCCGCAAGGGCACGGGATAACCCGCCCCCAGGTCCCAGGTGTCCCCCCGGCGGGTCAAAGACGCCGCTCCGGCCCCCATAGACTCCCGCACCTGGGTGTACAGGCTCCAGAGCCCTCCCTGGTTGTAGGTCACGCGGTAGGTAAGCTCCGCCCGGAACGCAGGCAGAGGACGGCTGGCCTCCAGAGCAGAGCGGTACTCCGCCGCCGCCTGGGGAAGGATGCACCGCTCGCAATACCGGAGGAAGGACCGGCACTGCAACTGGTAAAAGCGCCGGATTCGCCGGGAGGTTCGGTCCTCCGTCACCGGCCGGGGCACCTCCGCCGAGGCCCACAGCACCGGCACGCCCTCCACCGTCCACTCCCGCTCCGCCGCGAAGGGCTCCGTCCTCAACGCCTCCAGACGCTCACCCACAGCCACCGCTCCTCTCCCCCGTATTTCTCCAGCCTATGCGCCGGAGAGGTAAGCGGTGACGGGGCGGCTATTTTTTCCTGAAAATTTCCGCAAAGCCCTCTTTACTTTCACGCACTGAAATGTTAAAATTGGGCTGGTAAAATAAAAACGGGAGGTCTCAGCGTGAAGATCGGCAAAAAGGAAAAGAGCGATCAGCTTTACAGAGCCATTTTACAGCTCCGGGACGAGGAGGAGTGCTATCAGTTTTTCCAGGACCTTTGCACCGTGGCGGAGCTTCGAAGCATGGAGCAGCGCTTCGAAGTGGCCTCCTTGTTGGATGACGGCATGATCTATAACGAAATCCTGGTGCGGACCGGCGCCTCCAGCGCCACCATCAGCCGGGTGAACCGGTCGCTGAACTACGGCACCGGGGCCTATGCCCAGCTCTTCGCCCGGATAAAGGACCGCTCCTCATGAGGGCCTACGACGCCTTGGCGGCCAGTTACGACGATCTCATGGCCGACGGGTCCTATCGCAAGCGGGCGGCCTTTTTGGAGCGGCGGCTGAAAAAAAGCGCCATCCCCGTGGAGACCGTGCTGGACCTGGCCTGCGGCACAGGGACCGTGGCCTGTCTGCTGGCGAAACGGGGCTATGAGGTCATCGCCACCGACGGATCCGAGGAGATGCTGACCCAGGCGGCCGCCAAGGCCGGGGTCTTGGACCGCCCTCCCCTGTTTCTCCAACAGGCCATGCCCAAACTTCATCTGGCCCGCCCGGTGGACGCGGTGGTCTCCACCCTGGACTCGCTGAATTATCTGACTCGAGAGCGGGACCTTCAGGAGACCTTCTGCCGGGTCCGCCGCTGGCTGAAGCCCGGGGGGTGGTTTCTCTTTGACGTGAACACCCCCTACAAGCTCCGGCGGATGGACGGGCAGCTTTACATGGACGAGACGGAGGAGACGCTTTGCGTCTGGCGGACCTTCTTTTCAGAGAAAAAGCAGGTGTGCACCTATCAGGTGGACCTGTTCCACCTCCGCCCCGACGGGGCCTGGGACCGCCGGTTCGAGGAACACCGGGAGCGGGCCTGGAGCGAGGAGACCCTGCGGAAATATTTGAAGGAGGCGGGGTTTTCCACGGTGCGGCTGACGGGGGACCTGACGGACCGGCCCCCCAAGCTGAACGAGGACCGCTGGCAATTTGCGTGTAAGTAATGAGGGAGAATCTATGAACGACCAGTTAATACGGGCCATCTCCAAGGACGGCCTGATCAAAGTTTCCGCCGTGTCCACGCGAAACCTGACGGAGCGGGCCCGGCAGATTCACAAGACCCTGCCGGTTGGTACGGCGGCCCTGGGCCGTCTTTTGGCGGCGTGCTCCATGATGGGCAACGCGTTAAAGGAGGAGGCGGCCAGCCTCACGCTGCAAGTCAAGGGCGGCGGCCCTCTGGGGACGCTGCTGGCGGTGTCGGACCACGAGGGAAACGTCCGGGGGACGGTGGAAAACCCCGGGGTGGACCTTCCCCTCCGGGAGGATGGGAAATTGGACGTGGGCTCCGCCGTGGGAAACCGGGGGACCCTGACGGTGATCCGGGACCTGCGGATGAAAGAGTCCTATGTGGGCAGCGTGGGCCTTCTCTGGGGGGAGATTGCCGAGGACGTGGCCCTCTACTTTGTGGAGTCCGAGCAGATTCCCACGGCCTGCGGCCTGGGGGTGCTGGTGGACCGGGACCAGAGCGTCCTGTCGGCGGGAGGCTATCTGGTGCAGCTCCTCCCCGGCGCGGAGGAGGAGACGGCGGCGGCGCTGGAGGCGTCTCTTCGGGGGGCGAAGCCGGTGACGGAGCTCTTGCAGGCCGACCCGGACCCGGAGGCGCTGCTCCGGGCCGCTCTGCCGGGTCTTGCGCTGGAGGTGCTGGAAAAGCGCCCCATTGCATACCGCTGCGACTGTAGCCGGGAGCGGATGGAACGGGCCCTGGTGAGCCTGGGCCGGGAGGAGCTGCGGGCGATGATGGACGAGCAGGGGGGCGCGGAGCTGACCTGCCGGTTTTGCGACAACGTGCAGAGGTTCTCAAAAGAGGAGCTGGAGGCTCTGCTGGCCTCCTGCTGAGGGAGAAAAAACGCCGTGTTTTTGGCAAATCCCCATTGACAAGCCCAAATTCTGCTGATATACTAGGGAAGCCGCTTTGAATGGGCCTTGGAAGTGCGCGCTTGCGCCGCCCCCGACAGCGAGCCCGATATGAAGGAGTTGAAACAAGCATGAACGCAATCATTGTGACCGGAGGCAAACAGTACAAGGTGGCCGAGGGCGACGTGGTCTACATCGAAAAGCTGCCCCAGGAGGCCGGCGACGCCGTGAAATTCGACCAGGTCCTGGCCATCATCGACGGGGACAAGGCCACCTTTGGCGCCCCCACCGTGGTCGGAGCTTCCGTGGAGGCCAAGGTCGTGAAAAACGGCAAGGGCAAGAAAATCCGGATTTTCAAGTACAATCCCAAAAAGGGCTACCGCAAGCGTCAGGGCCATCGTCAGCCCTATACCAAGGTTGAGATCGGCAAGATCTCCGTCTGAGCATGACCAGCGTCACCTTCTACACGCAAGCGGGCCGGATTACCGGCTTTGAAGCCAAGGGCCACAGCGGCTGGGCCGAGGCGGGGGAGGATCTCCTCTGCGCGTCCATCACCGCCGCCGTCACCTTGGTGGAGGCCACCGTCAACGACGTGTTGGGGCTTGCCGCGGCGGTGCGGGTTGACGGGGAGAAGGCGCTGATTTCCCTGCGCCTTCCCGGCGGCCTGAGTCCCACGGCGGAGAGCACCTGCCAGACGCTTCTGACGGGGCTGATGGTCTATTTCACCGTGCTCCACGACGAATACCCGGAAAATATTGAAGTCTTGGAGGCGGATTGACGCCGCCTCTGGAAACTCTATGAGAAAGGATGGTCCCTGACATGATTCGCATTGGTTTACAGTTCTTCGCCCACAAAAAGGGCGGCGGCTCCACCAAGAACGGCCGCGATTCCAAGGCCAAACGCCTGGGCCCCAAGCGGGCCGACGGACAGTTCGTCCTGGCGGGCAACATTCTTGTTCGCCAGCGCGGCACCCACATTCACCCCGGTGTGAACGTGGGCCGTGGCAGCGACGACACCCTGTTCGCCACCGCCAGCGGCACGGTCCGCTTCGAGCGGCTGGGCAAGGATCGCAAGCAGGTCTCGGTCTACGAGGCTGAGTAAGCGTTTAAAAGGGCCTGGACGATCCGTCCGGGTCCTTTTTTCTCCTTCCCCTTTCCCAAGGGGTGGGGGTTTTCCGGCCCTTCGGGCGGGGCGGATTGGCAACCAGCGATGGCTGGTGCAATGCACCCCCCATTTTCTCTTTTTCTTGCCAGAAGAAAAAGCAGAGGGGCCCCCGCAAAATCCTCAGATTTTGTGGGGAGAGGAGGAAGGAACGGAGCAGAGCGGAGTCCTCGCCGTCAGGCGGGGACGGAGTGGGCGGAGTTTCTTCCGACGACGGGCCGTGCACGGTCCAAAAGAGAAAAAGAAGTAACGGGAGACGATACGGGGGCGCGCCTGAATGAACGGCGGAGCCGGAATGACTTCCCACGCGCAATTAGATTGAGCGGGGGTTTGTTCCTCGACGAATGGACAAGCTCCCCTTTTCGCTGCCTCTAGTTGGGTTTTACAGGCGACCGAGAGTTACCCCTATGGACAGGCCGGAGCGAAATACCGCTTGTTCCTCCGCGATCTTGACAGTGAACTGGCGGGACAGCAGGTCTTCCAGCCGCCGGTTCTGCTCTGCCGTCAGGGTGGCGCGGAATTTAGTCCAGTCTTGCTCTAAACCGTGGACGGTCTGCCGGTACTCCGGGGTTTCCAAGCTCTGAGGAATACAATGGTCTTCAGAGTAAAAGTATAGATGATTGATAAGGTCCATCATATAAATCATCTCCCTGAAATAGTACTAAAAATTATGTTCCGAACGGTATGATATAAGTATAGCTGGCAAGACGCCATTTGTCAAGAGGTGTAGGGGTTTATGAGCGCGTTTTCTGAGAATTTAAAAATTTGTCGAAAGCGGCTTCAGAGGAGCCAGGAAGTCGTGGCAGTTCAATGTGGTATGTCTTCTATGTCTTATCGCCGCTATGAAAGCGGGGAACGGGAACCTACCCTGAGTAAGCTGTGCGTCCTCGCCGACTATTTTGGCATCACCCTGGACCAACTGGCAGGCCGGGAGCCGTTGCCGTTTAAGGCGGATTAGCGGTAGCGGAAAGAGGAGGAAGTCCATTCGATAACCTCCAAAACCCCCGCCTGCACCACGCCGCGGGCAGGTCAATTCGTACTTGTCATCCAGACTCCAGGCGCGCCCTCGTCCTTCGTCCCCCGCAGGGCGTATACTTCTTTTTCTCTTTTGGACCGTGCACGGCCCGTCGTCGGAAGAAACTCCGCCCACTCCGTCCCCGCCTGACGGCGAGGACTCCGCTCTGCTCCGTTCCTTCCTCCTCTCCCCACAAAATCTGAGGATTTTGCGGGGGCCCCTCTGCTTTTTCTTCTGGCAAGAAAAAGAGAAAATGGGGGGTGCAATGCACCAGCCATCATCATGGCTGAATCCCCCCCGCCCGCAAGGGCGAGTAAAACCCTCCCCCCAAAGGGGGAAAAAGGAGAACCCTATGTCATCAGGATTTATCGACAAAGCCCGCATCACGGTTCGGGCAGGCAACGGCGGTAACGGCGCCATCGCCTTCCACCGGGAAAAGTATGTGGCTGCCGGAGGCCCCGACGGCGGGGACGGCGGCCGGGGCGGGTCCATCATCCTCCAGGTGGACGACCATATGTCCACCCTGATGGACTTCCGCTATAAACGAAAATACGCCGCCCAAAACGGCGCCGACGGACAGGGCGGCCGAAAGTCCGGAAAAGACGGCGAGTCCCTCACCATTCGGGTCCCCCGGGGGACCCTGGTCCGGGAGGCGGAAAGCGGCGAGATTATGGCCGACATGAGCACAAGCCAGCCCTTCGTCCTCTGCCGGGGGGGCCGGGGAGGCTGGGGTAACAGCCACTTCGCCACCCCCACCCGCCAGGTTCCCCGCTTTGCCAAGGCGGGCCTTCCCGGGGAGAGCCACGACGTGATTTTGGAGCTGAAGCTCCTGGCGGACGTGGGCCTCATCGGCTTTCCCAACGTGGGCAAATCCACCCTTTTGTCCGTGGTCTCCAAGGCCCAACCCAAGATTGCCAACTACCACTTCACCACCCTCTTCCCCAACCTGGGAGTGGTTTGGGTGGACGAGGGAGTCAGCTTTGTCATGGCGGATATCCCCGGCATCATCGAGGGGGCCAGCGAGGGCGCGGGCCTGGGCCACGACTTTTTGCGCCACATCGACCGCTGCCGCCTGCTGGTCCATGTGGTGGACGTCTCCGGCAGCGAGGGTCGGGACCCGATTCAGGATTTTGACGCCATTTGCGAGGAGCTGAAACGCTACAGCCCGGATTTGGCGGAGCGGCCCCAGATTGTGGCCGCCAACAAGACGGACATTCTGGAGGACCCGGCGGCGCTGGAGGCCCTCCGGACCCACGTGGAGGCCTTGGGCTATCCCCTGATGGAGATCTCCGCCGCCGCCCACAAGGGCACCCGGGAACTGGTAAACCTGGTGGCGGAGCGGCTGTCCGCGCTGCCCCCTATCGCGGTGTACGAGCCGGACTATGTGCCCAAACTGCCCAAGGTGGAAGAGGGCCCGGTGGATATCCGGCACGAGGAGGGCGTGTGGCTGGTGGAGGGGCCCTGGCTCCAGCGGCTGATGGCAAACGTCAACTTTGCCGACTACGAAAGCCGTATGTGGTTCGACAAGGCCCTGCGGGACGCGGGGGTGTTCCAGCGGCTGGAGGAAATGGGCATCCAGGACGGGGACACCGTGTCCATGGACGGCTTCGAGTTCGAGTATCAGAAATGAAAAAGAGAGGGACCGGAGGGTCCCTCTCTCTCTGCTTTCTGCTTGGTTTTAAGCCCCCGCAAAGCCAAAGGCCACGCCTATCACGGCTGAAAGGCCGATAAACACAATGGGGTGGAGGCCGGTCACCTTCTTGGGCGCAAAGTTGGTCAGCACAATCAAAAGCGCCGCCAGCAGCAGCCCCGGCACGTTGAAGAGGCTGCCGCCGCTGAGGACCGGGGTTTTGACAATGCCCCCGCCGTGGGCCGCCAGCTGAATGGTGGTCAGCACCTCCAGCACCACCGCCACGCAAGCCGCGCCAATGAGCCCCGTGGAGGCGGGACGAAGGCCGTAAAACGCCCGGTCCACATAGGGGTTGTTCCGGAAACTGTGCAGCACCGCCGCCACGATGAGAATGACGATGATGGAGGGGGTCACCTCCCCCAGGGTGGCGATGACCGCCCCGGGAATTCCCGCCGCCGTAAAGCCCACATAGGTGGCCATGTTGATGCCGATAGGGCCCGGTGTGGACTCCGACACCGCCAGCATATTCATGAGATCTGTGTAGGTGTACCAGCCGGTGGACTCGCCGATGGCCTGCAAAAAGGGCAAGGTGGCCATGCCGCCGCCCACGGCGAAGAGGCCGGTTTTGAAAAACTCCCAGAAGAGCTGCAAACAGGTGGTAATCACGCCTTCCTCACCTCCAGATTCTTGAGAAGTATGCCCGCCAGGGCCGAGCCGATGACGAACCACACCGGAGAGAGCTTCAAAAATACGCCTCCCAGAAGGACTACGCCGAAGATGACCGCCGTCCGTTTATCCACCACGGACTTTTTCAGCAGCTTCCAAACGGCGTTAAAAATCAGCACACAGACGCAGACCTGGATGCCCGCAAAGGCGTTCTTCACCCAAGCCAGATCCGCGAAATTGGAGATCAGACCCGCCAAAATGGAGATGATGACCACAGAGGGAAAGACCAGGCCCAAAGTGGCTATGATTCCCCCCGCCACGCCGCCGCACTTTTGCCCAATGAAGGTGGCGGTGTTAACCGCAATGATGCCGGGGGTGCACTGACCAATGGCGTAGTAATCCGTCAGTTCCTCCTCCGTGGCCCAGCCCTTGTTATCCACCACCTCCCGCTGGAGAATAGGCAACATGGCCATGCCGCCGCCAAAGGTCATAACCCCCATTTTCGCGAAGGTCCAGAAGAGCTCCCAGAGCTCCTTGCACGCGCTCTTTTTTTCCATAACAACCCCTACTTTTTTTATTGATACCCGCACCGGCCCCCAGGCTGCGGTGAATCGTTGGCAGAATAAATCGACGCCCGGATTTCTCGCGTTCTTCCCTCTTCGGGATTTAGTCCACATAGCCCCACAGGCCCCGGACGGAGACCTCGCCGGAGCGAACGCTTCGCTCTTTGCCGTCCTTCCCCCGGACCACCAGGCCAAATTCCCCGTCAATCCCCACCGCCTGGGCGGTTTCCCGGGCGCCGCCGCCAAGGGGAATCAGTTGTATGGTCTTCCCCAGGTTCACACAGTCCCTCCGGTAGGCCGCGAGATACTCCGAAAGGTCCCCCGCCAAAAGGGCGGCGTAGGCCCGGTCCAGCTCCTCCAGCAGCGCCGCCGTCAACCGGGGGCGTGACACCGGCTCTCCCAGGGCCTGGAGCAGGGACGTGGCCACCGCCCGGACTTCCGGCGAGAAGTCCTCGGGCCTTTGCCCCACGTTGATGCCGATGCCAAGAACCAGGGACGGGACAAGGCCGGTCTCCGCCTCCAGGGACATCTCTGTCAGGATGCCGCAGAGCTTCTTCCCCTGAAGAACCGGGTCGTTGGGCCACTTTAAGCCTGGCCGGACGCCGCAAAGACGCTCCACGGCGGCGCACACGGCCACCCCCGCCAGGGCCGTCACCGGCGGCAGACGGTCCGGCGGCAGCTGAGGCCGGAGGAGCACGGAGAGGTAAATCCCCTGGCCCTTGGGGGACTGAAAAGAGCGGTCCATCCGTCCCCGGCCCGCCGTCTGGCTGTCGGCGATGACCGCCGTTCCGTCCGGCGCCCCGGACTGGGCCAGCGTTTTGGCGTAATTGTTGGTGGAGTCCAATTCTTCAAAGCAGCGAAGCTCCCGGCCCACAATGACGGTGGGCCCCAGAGCGTTTCGAATCTCCGCCTCTGTCAACGCATCCGGCGCGGAGGTCAGGCGGTAACCCAGGCCGGTTCGGGCCTCGATCTCATAACCCTCTTTTCGCAGGGCGTCCACCGCCTTCCAGACGGCGGCCCGGCTCAGCCCCAGGCGGCGGCTCAATTCCTGGCCGGAGAGGAAGGCGTCCTCCCTTCGAAGAAGCGATAAAACCGTTTCCCGGCTGCTCATGTGATTCCCCCTTTTGAAATAAACCCCGAAGTCCGTTTGAAAACCGTCAAGAGACCGCCGGGGGCCACTCTCCCGCGAGACTTATGTGGATTTGCCAGGAAGTCCCTCCGGATTCCCGGGCCAGGTCCCCCGTCCCAGGAGGGAAATCTCCCCATCCGGCGCTCCACGGCTTTTCAAACAGCTCTTAGTGTAGCACATTTTTGGGGCGCTGTAAATATGGGAAAGAGCCTGGGGAGGGTGCATTCACGCATTTTATAACAGGACCATAATGTGGGGGCCGCCGCCCTGCGTCTGCCGTTGGCGGCTTTGCCGCTTACGGCGGCGGCGTACCCCTTGCAGGTGCCCGGCGGCCCGCCGGTACAAGGCTCACATCGGGCCGCTCCCGTGGGCGGTCCCTATAAAATAAAATCGGCAAATAGGGTGCTTCCAACACCGCATAAAATGCAAGGGGGCGGTTTCATCAGAAACCGCCCCCTTGGGATTCACAGGGAAGTTTGGCGCTTCTTGGAAAAAAAGGAAACTAAGATCACACATATGAGAATTCCGGCCCCGTATGGGACGCACAGCAAAAAAGCGGTATTGGCCGGGGCGCTGCACCCTCTGTATTGCCCACACCAGTGAAGCGTACTGTAGTTATAGGCAACTGCTGCGCACATAACATTTGAAAGCAGAACTGCCAGTGCGGCAAAAAGATAGACCAGACGCCGGTACTTCCTCATTCCAAATACCTCCTGAATTTATTTTCTTTTGAAGATCAAAAGCGTGCCCCATATCATAAGCAGCACAGACAAGGTAACGAGCATTCCCGTTCCGCTCAGAGTAATCGTGGATGATTCGTTGATCTGGTCAATAGACGATGGGCATAGGACCGTTAAAACGCCGGACAGGAGGAGGCAGGCGGCCCCGATGAGACAAAAGCAAAGGCCTATTTTGCTTTCTCCCCCCTTGTGAAAAGCGCGGTCCGGTTCCGTTTTCCCGGCATAAGGGGAATCGCTTGAAATCTGATTTTCGGTGAGTTCGTCGATTGTGATGTGAAAGCAATCGCTCAAAGCCTTGAGTTTCTCTAATTCCGGAGTTGACAATCCCCCTTCCCATTTTGAGATCGCCTGCCTGGAAACTCCGATTTTCTCTGCAAGCTGTTCTTGAGACAATCCGCTTTTTCGCCTGAGCGTATATATTTTTTCAGACAACATCCATGGAAAACCTCCTTGCCAAAACGATACCGCAAATTCTCGTGGCACGCCATCAACTACCCTTGAAACTTCCGCAACCGGCGGTTGCGTTTAGAAAAAGCGCCTGGAATCTGGGGATTCCAGGCGCAATTTCAAAAGCCTGTTTCTCTTACAGGGACTTGTCCAAAATCTCTTCGTAGATGGCGGAGGGGAAGGCTCCGACCTTACGGTCAAACTCCCGTCCCTCCTTCAAAAAGACGACGGTGGGAATGTTCATCACGCCAAAGCGGCGGGCCAGCTCCGGCTCCTCGTCCACATCCGCCTTGGCAAACAAGACCTTGCCCTCGTACCGGGTTCCCAGGTCTTCCATCACCGGCCCCAGTACCTGACAGGGCCCGCACCAGGGGGCCCAGAAGTCCACCACGGCCAGGGGCGCCTGGCCTACGGTTTCCTCAAATTCCGCTGTCTTTACGTGCTTGAGTGCCATATTGTCATTCTCCTTTGTTATCAATTCCGGCTCCCCGCCGGGGCCTTGCCGCCGTTTTCCAAACAGGCGAAAACCGGCCGCAGGGCCTGTTCTCATAAGAATACCCCATCTGAGGGAAAACTGTTTCCGGCGGGTGAGTGAAAAATTTTGGATACACGCCCAAGAACCAACGGCTGCCCTGGACTTTGTGGAAGATTGCGTGCTTTATTAGGAGAGCGGGGCCTGAGCCGCTTTGAGACGGGCCGCGGCGAAGGCCGCCGCCTTTTGACCGGCGATCAGCCCCTCCCCCACGGCTTTGGAGACCTGAAGGGGCCCCCCGGTGCAGTCCCCGGCGGCGAAGACGCCGGGGAGGTTTGTGGCCATATTCCGGTCCACCGCCACAAACCCCGCCTCCACCGCAAGGCCCGGGAACAGGTCCCCCGGCGCCACGGCGGGCCGCAAGAGAAACACACCCTCTACCGGTTCCGTCACGCCGTCACAGCGCAGAGCCTCCACCTTTTCCTGCCCGAGAATGGCGCAATTTGCAGGTTTGTCAAAGTAGAGCACCTGGCAGCCGATTTCCGACAAAAAGGCCGCCTCCTTCTCAGCCGAGGGGCTGTACCCCAGGACGGCGACCTTCTTTCCCCGGTAGAGCATCCCGTCACAGGTGGCGCAATAGCTCAGCCCCCGACCCAGAAGCTCCTCCTCTCCGGGGAGTTTCTTCCCCCGGACCGCCCCCGCCGCCAGCACCACGGCGGAGGCTTGGGCCATGGTGTTGTCCACGCTGACGTACCAGTCCTCTCCGGAGCGCAGGGCGCTGAGGGCCTTGCCCTCCTGAATCTCCGCGCCGGCCTGGACCGCGTGACGGTGGCACGCAGTCAGCAGCTCCGCCCCGGAGACGCCGGGAAGCCCCAGGAAATTGTCCACACGCTCCGCCCGCCAGAGAGGATTTTCCTCCAGGGGGTTGGAGACCACCAGCACGGTCCTCCCCCGGGCCCGGACATTCAGGGCCGCCGAAAGGCCCGCGGGACCGCCCCCCACGACGATTACGTCATACGTCAAAACCGCCGCCTCCTTTTGATAGTTTTTCCACTTTAGTATACCTCTCCCCAGGAATTTTACAGCGGCATATGCAACAATATTCCCGCTGCCTGGAGAATGCAAAAAAATCCTGGCCCTCAGTTGCTTTTGGGGCCGGAATTTGGTAGACTAGGGGAGAACCGGCCCGCTGGACCAAAGGTTTCAACAGACCGGCTCTCTATATTCAAAAAAGCGGCGGCGCCGAACCCAGGGGAGGACGCTGCGCGGAGATGGGGGCGTCTCAACCGCTCAGGCTATCCTATGCGCCGCCCTGTCCTTCCGCTACCAGGGGGTGTCTCCCTGTCCCGGCCTCCCGCCGCCGGACTGACAGAAAAGAGGGGCTTTTTCATGATTAAAATTGCGCCGTCCATCCTCTCCGCCGATTTCGCGAATTTGGAACGGGATATCCAACGCATCGCCACCGCAGACTACGTCCACGTGGACGTGATGGACGGGTTGTTTGTCCCAAACATCACCATCGGCGTTCCGGTGGTAAAGTCCATCCGGCCCACTACGGAGTTGCCCCTGGACGTCCATCTGATGATCGTGCAGCCCGTGCGCTATGTGGAGCAGTTTTGCGACGCGGGGGCGGACCTGGTGACGGTCCACGTGGAGGCGGACACGGAGGAGAACATCCGGGCTGCCATTGATAAAATCCACGCCAGGGGAAAACGGGCGGGAATTGTGCTAAAACCCAAGACGCCCGCCGGGGCGGCTCTGCCTTTCTTGGAAACGGTGGAGTTGATTCTGGTGATGACGGTGGAGCCGGGTTTTGGGGGGCAGACGTTCATGGCGGATATGATGCCGAAGGTGACGGCCCTGCGGAAGCTGATTGACGAGAAGAACCCGGGTTGTGAGCTGGAGGTGGACGGCGGCGTGGCCCCGGAGACCTGCCAAACCTGCATCGACGCCGGGGCCAATGTGCTGGTGGCGGGAAGCGCGGTTTACAAGGCGGCGGATATCCCCGCCCGGATTGCGGAGCTACGGGGAGCCTAAAGCCGCCCCAGGCCCACCCCTATGGAGAGGCCGCAGCAAAAAATAGCCTTGTCCTCCAGACAGGCGGCTTTCCGTTCCCGGCTTAAGAGGGCGTTCAGGCTTTGCGTTTGTTCCGCCGTCAGCGTGGAGCGGAAAACGGTCCAGTCCTCCTCCAGGTCATAGGTGGTCCGGCGGTATTCCCAGGTTTCCAGGTAAGGCATTACGCACCGATCATGGGCGTATTCGTAGAGGGCGTGGAGGAATCCTTCCATAAAATCGGCTCCTTTCGAGCAATGCGAACCGGCCTTTTGATTCACACCAAATAGTGTAATTTTGATTATATCTTTTTTGACTCCCTTTGTCAAGAGGGCGAGGAAATATCATGGAAACTTTGTCAAAGAATTTATTCATTTTGCGGAAACGGCAAAAACTTTCCCGCGAGGCTGTCTCACGGGTTTTAGAAATGTCCGCCAGAAGCTATGAGCGCTATGAAAAGGACCTCCGGGAGCCCACAGCTCCCACGCTGGTAAAGTTGGCTGATCTCTATGGTGTAACCGTAGACCAATTGATAGGCCGAGCCCCGTTGCCTGAGAGGACAGATGAGTAAAATTTTGGCCTCTGAGACTTTGAGGAAACATTATGGAAAGTTTGTCTCGGAATTTGTATGCCTTGCGAAAGCAGAGAAAGCTCTCCCGCGAGGCTGTAGCGAGGGCGTTGGAGATGTCGGCCATGACCTACCAGAGATATGAAAAAAATCTCCGGGACCCTACGGCTCCGATTTTGGTAAAACTCACTGAGTTTTATGGTGTAACCTTGGACCAGCTAGTGGGCCTTGTTCCGTTGCCTTTGGAGGAGGAACACCAGTAGAAAAGTGGGCCCTGGGGGAATGGCCTGACCAGGGGGTCAGGCCCCACAAAGAGAGTTTTCCGGAGCATTAGCGGCAGCGGAAAGAGCAGCTGGTCCATTCGATAACCTCCAAAACCCCCGCCTGCACCACGCCGCGGGCAGGTCAATTCGTACTTGTCATCCAGACTCCAGGCGCGCCCTCGTCCTTCGTCCCCCGCAGGGCGTATACTTCTTTTTCTCTTTTGGACCGTGCACGGCCCGTCGTCGGAAGAAACTCCGCCCACTCCGTCCCCGCCTGACGGCGAGGACTCCGCTCTGCTCCGTTCCTTCCTCCTCTCCCCACAAAATCTGAGGATTTTGCGGGGGCCCCTCTGCTTTTTCTTCTGGCAAGAAAAAGAGAAAATGGGGGGTGCAAAGAACCAGCCATCTTCATGGCTGAAATCCCCCCGCCCGCAAGGGCGAGAAAAACCCTCCCCCCAAGGGGAAACCAAAAAGGAGCCCCACCTATGGAATACTTCCCCCCCCCTTTGGAAAAGCTGGTGGAACAATTCGCCCGCCTGCCGGGAATTGGCGGCAAATCCGCCCAGCGTCTGGCGTTTTTCGTCCTGGGTCTGCCGGAGGCGGAGGCCAGAGACTTCGCGGAGGCCATCGTGGACGCCAAGCGTAGCATCACCTGCTGCCCCGTGTGCCAGAACTTCACCAGCGGCGGCCTCTGCCCTATCTGTTCCTCCCCCAAGCGGGACGGGACCACTGTCTGCGTGGTGGCCGACCCCAGAGACGTGGCCGCCATTGAGCGCAGCCGGGAGTACAACGGCCACTACCACGTTCTCCACGGTGTCATCTCCCCCATGAACCGGGTGGGGCCCGACGATCTGTCCATAAAACCCCTTTTAGAGCGTGTGTCCCAGGGAGATGTCCGGGAGGTCATTATGGCCACCAATCCCGACACCGAGGGCGAGGCCACCGCCATGTACGTTGCCCGGCTTTTGCGGCCCCTCGGCGTCCGGGTGACCCGGCTTGCCTACGGCATCCCCGTGGGGGGACACCTGGAGTTTGCCGACGAGGCTACGTTGACCCGGGCCCTGGAGGGGCGAAGGGAGATTTGAGCCCTTTTCCGGAGGGAAAAAGAGGCCCCAAAGCCTTGGCGTCCTTTGGCGGGACGGTTTTCCGGGCCGGAGGGGGTGGCACCGGCCTTCCTGTTTGCAGAACAAAAAGACCTGCCGTGAAAACGGCAGGTCTTTTAATATGCCTACAGGTCAGGTCAGGGTGTACAGGATTTTCGCCATCTGGCCCCGGGTGATGTTGGCCTGAGGACGGAAAGTCCCGTCGGCGTACCCGCTGAGAATCCCCTGGGCCGCCATGGTGCGAATGTAGAAGGTGGCGTAAGAGGGAATCTGTCCGGCGTCGGTGAAGGTCAGGTCCGCCAGGGCGTAGCCCTTCTCCTGGCTCCGTCCGATCATGGCGGCAGCCTGCGCCCGGGTCAGGTTCCCGGCGGGGTTGAAGACCAGGGTCCCATCCTTCCCGGCGGAGCCGGTGACGATGCCCTCGCGATATAGGGCCCGGACGGCGGGAAGGGCCTGCTCCGGAATGCTGCCAAGGTCCGCGAAGGGCAGGGTTACCTCGGCGTACTTCGCAGGGTCCAGCCGCAAGCAGTTGTACAACATCACGGAGAAGTCCAGCCGGGTGAGAAGCTCGTCAGGCCGGAAGGTGCCGTCCTCATAGCCCCTGGAGATGTTTTGGTTGTAGAGGAAGTCGCAGTAGTCCGCCCCCCAGTACTCCGCCGTGTCGGTGAACTTGTGCGCTACACCGCTTGCAGGGGTGTCCACGGAGGTCCGGCCGATGTTGCCGGAGTGGTCCCGGGCGGTGACGGTGACCCGGCCCAGCTCCTGGCTCTCGCCAGGGCCGGGGAGGGCCACGGTGAAGCGGCCTGTAGCGGGATCATACCCCCCGGTCTGATCAGACCCTTCATAGGTAATGCGCACATTCTCCGCCGGGAGGATGCCGTCTACTGCGTCGGAGACGGTTCCTGTAACGGTCCAGTCCTCCTGGTTCAGCTCCGCCGCAATCACCGGCGGGGTATTGTCCACGGTGCCGTCGAAGGTGGCCACCACCTGGTCCAGGTAAATGGTTCCCTTGCCTGTGCCGCTGATTTCCAGCCCCCGGATGGTCATGCCTGTGGGCAGATCGTTCACGGATACCTGCTTCCAGCCGGACACGTCCAGAGTGGTCAGGGGCAGGACCTGGGTCTCCTCCTCGCCAATGCTGTAGAGGAGAGAGAGGGTATTGCCGGAGCCGTTGCTGTCCACCCAAAGGTTCAGCCCGGTGTAGGGGGCGCTTATCACGGCGGGCTGGGCCGTGGCGTTCCAGCGGGCGGTTCCCCCGGCGGCGTCCGCCGTCAGGTCATAGTCCAGTTTGCCGGAGGCCCTGCCGAAGCGGACGTAATTGCCGTCCCGGTTCAGGCTGAAGCCGGCCTGCTCTCCGGAGCCCCGGAAGATGGTGGTCTCGCCCTCGAAGTCCTCCAGGGTCTCCAGGTGCTGGGTGGCCACCGTCACGCCGATGGAGGCGCTCTGGGTCCCGGCGGAGACGGTGATCTTCCCCGTCCCCAGGGCGGCGGCGGTGAAAAGACCCGTTTCGTCAATGGTCCCGATGTCCCCCTCCAAAGACCAGGTGAAGGCCTCCGGGTCCGCCTTGAGGGGCAGGTGCTTGTAGGCGGCGGAGCCGTGGAGCTGGACCGCCGTGCCGGGGGAGGCGGTCAGCTCCGTGATAATGGCATTGTCGGCGTTTCGCACCGCCAGGCCGTCCGGAGAGGTGATGGCGTGGACCACGGTGGAACCCTGTCCGCCGCCTCCCTGGGCGGTGACGGTGATCTCTCCCCCCTCCAGAGGAGTGGTGAGGACATTGCCCGCCAGGGTTCCGGCGGAGGCGGTGAGGTCGTAACGTTCGTCCATGGGGATGAAGTTGGTGTCCACGGCGGCGGCGGAGATCACCGCGCTGCTGCCCGCCAGGACATAGGCGTTGTCCGCGCTGACATAGAAGTGGCTCAGCTGCCCGGTGGGCTGGTTGGAGGCCACCAGGAAGATCTGGTTGGATACGGACCGCTCAATCCGGTCAGAGGGCTGGTTGATCCGCTGGGCGGCATAGTCTGTGGGCTTGGTCACCGCCAGCGTGGTGGACCCGCCGCCGTCCAGGCAAAGGGCGGTGACACAGCCCAGCTCGATAAGCCGCCGGGCTACCTGGTCCATGGTGGCGCCAATGGAGTGGCCGGATTTTCGGCCGTCGATGGTGTAGAAAATGAGGCTGCCGTCGTAGCGCTGGCCCACGGCGGTCCGGGGGGCCACCCCGGAGGGAAGGCCGGAAACCACAGAGCCGTTTTCCACCAGGGAGTAGAGGCTTCCAACGGCGTATTGGACGTCGTTCCAGCCGGGGTCTGCGGGGGTGAGAGACAGCGTGAGAATCGTTCCCACCGGGATGGAGCGAAGGGCGTTGAGCGTTTCCTCCCCGGCCTTGGCGTTGGCGCTGAGAACCACATGGGTGGGGCCCAGGGGCGTGGCTTCCTTCTCGGTTTCAGCAATGCGCTCCACCAGCAAGGAGGTGGTTCCCCCCAGGGACAGACTCCCCTCCTGAATGGTGCAGACCACGTCCACACCGGGCTGGGTGGAGCCGGTGGTGTGGGAGGCGTTGAAGTCATAGGTGTAGAGATAGACGCCGGACTCTGTCCGGGCCTTGTTGAGGGCGGCGGGCCACAGGGTTTTTTCCACCGTCTGGCCTGTGCCATCGGTGAGAGCATTCCCCAGTTCGTCATACAGGGGTTCCCCCGCCTCGTTGTAGAGGGGCTCCCCGGTGCCGTCCTGAGCGGTGTAGCGGACGCTCATGGTGACGGCGGGTTTGCCCAGGATGGCGGTGCCGTCGGAGCGGAAGCCGATGGCGTGATACCCCCCGTCGCTGGAGCGGAGCTGCCCCTGGGTGACCACCACGCCGATGGGCAGGCCGTTATTGACGTTGTAAAAGTCGCCGTTGATACCCGCGACCACCCGCCAGCCCTGTTCTTCCAGGGCCTTGGCGGTGTTGGAGACGGAGCTTCGGTCCGTCAGCACGCCGCCGTATGTGACTATGGGGGTGACGGCGGAATTGGGGATATATGTAATCAGGTTTTCCGTCCGGTAATCGGAGCTGACAGTGCTCCAAAAGACATTGGTGGACAGCTGAGTCTCCCGGTTCAGGGGGATGTCCGTGGCAGTGAGATCGTCCCCCATGGCCTCCGAGGCCAGAGCGGGAACCGCCAGAGCCCATAGCAGGCTGAGGGTCAGCAGCAGAGAAAGCGCGGGGGGAAAGATTCGTTTCATAGGGTTCCTCCATACTTGTCCAGGGTCAGTCGAACATTTTTCATCATACCACAAACCGGGAGGGAAGTAAATGACGAACTGTAAACAAACACCTGGAAGAAATACCCACGCTTAGTTTGTCGGTTTAGCCAATGTCACTTCCCTCATAGTATCATTGTTCGCAACATTCACATACTTCTTGCATATTTTCGACGTCAATAACGTCAACATTATAAATCTCTTCTTCATCGCCCTCTATTTCGTGCTCTACAGAAAAGTCACCATTAAAAAACCACTGATAGGCGCGGTCAGCAATGATTTTCGTTTCCACTAGGTCTAATCCCCCGCCGACTACAGCTCCAACGCCAGGAAGAAGTTTTCCAAGATTAACAATCCCTTTTGTTCCAAATTTTGTAATAAACCGAAATCCTACTTTTTGATTTATTTTAGCTAGGACTTTGCCTGGAATTTTTTTAATAAGTCCATTTGCAAATTTAACGCCAAACTTTATCCCAGCTTGTTTTAATAGACCATTAACTGCTACTCCGGCCAAACACGCATACACAAAGGTTTGCGTTTGATCGCTGTCCAGTTCATACTCTGCCATATATGCAGTACAGGCGATCATTCGCATTTGTACATAAATTACACTGCCGACATTTGCCGGAATTGCAACAGGCATGGTAATAAATCCTCCCAAACCAGTTATTATTCCAGATGTTGTGCATTTGAAAACTTGATTCCGTAACATTGCTTTACAAGCAGGTTCTTTCGTTTTGTGCTTTTTCAAATAGTCGTTTGCCATGTCCTCCACGCTTGGACTGACTTTAGGTATGCCATTTAAACATTTTTCATAACACGCATCCAGAAAATTCATGATGCCTTCTTGCGTTACTTTTCCCTGTTCCTCTTTGTTGTTCATTGCTCAAACCCCTCTTAATATCCATAAATTTGTCATTTATCATATGAAAAATATACTGCAAACATATAGACAAGCCTGCTGCCATTTTCAATTATATAATAAGTCCCGCCATTTTCAAGATTAAAATATGCACCTGGACAACCGGCCGGTTTCGCGCTATCATGGAGGCGGAGGAAAAAAGGAGGGACCGCCTATGACCGTCACTGTGGACGAAAAGCGCTGCATTGCCTGTGGAATGTGCGCCTTTACCGCGCCGGAGGTCTTCCGCGTGGTGGGGAGCGTCTCCACCGTCGCTGCCCAGCCGGAGGGAAAGGCCCCCCGGGTTCGGGACGCCGCCAACGGCTGCCCGGTGAACGCCATCCGGGTGGAGGGATGAGCGCGTAAAAAAGCCCCCGAGGGGGCCTCAGGCTGTCAAACAAGTATGTTTGCCAGCCTGAGCAAGTTTTCAAAACGTTTGAAAACGTTTTGAAAACTTATGATTGAAAACGAGAGGAACCCTTCCTGGGTTCCTCTCGTAGCTCTCTTCCTTCCCGTCGGGGAAGGTTTATACGGTTTTTTCGACATTCTGAGGCCCCCGAGGGGGCCTTTTTCCGTTTATTTCGCCTGTTTCATCGAGAGGGAAATCCGCTTTTTCTTCTCGTCCACCTCCAGGACCGCGACTTTTACCACGTCTCCCACGGACACCACCTCCGAGGGGTGCTTCACCCGCCGGTCCGCCACCTGGGAGATGTGGACCAGTCCGTCCTGGTGGACGCCGATGTCCACAAAGGCCCCGAAGTCGATGACGTTGCGCACCGTTCCCGTCAACACCATGCCGGGTTTCAAGTCCTTGATCTCCAGCACGTCCGTTCGCAAAACCGGCTTTGGAAGGTCGTCCCGGATGTCCCGCCCGGGCTTCATCAGCTCCGACACCACGTCCCGGAGCGTGGGCACGCCCACTCCGGCGTCCGCCGCCGCCTGCTCCTCGCCATAGGCCGCCACCTGGGCGGGAAGGCCCTGGAGCTTCCCCGCCTTCACGTCCGCAAGGCTGTGGCCCGTCAGGGCCAGGAGCTTTTCCGCCGCCACATAGCTCTCCGGGTGGACGGCGGTGTTATCCAGGATGGAGGCGCTCTCCGGCACCCGGAGGAAGCCCGCGCACTGCTGGAAGGCCTTGGGCCCCAGCTTGGGCACCTTCAAAATCTGTTTCCGGGCGGTGAAGGGGCCGTTTTCCTCCCGATAGGCCACGATATTTTTCGCCGTGGCCGACGTCAACCCGGAGACCCGCTGGAGAAGAGAGGCCGAGGCGGTGTTCACATCCACGCCTACGGCGTTGACGCAGTCCTCCACCACGCCGTTCAGGGCCTCGTCCAGGCGCTTTGGGGGGCAATCGTGCTGGTACTGTCCCACGCCGATGGCCTTGGGGTCAATCTTCACCAGCTCCGCCAGGGGGTCTTGCAAACGCCTTGCAATGGACACGGCAGAGCGGAGGTTCACGTCGTACTCCGGAAATTCCGCCGCCGCCAGAGGGCTGGCCGAGTACACGGAGGCCCCGGCCTCGGACACGATCATATAGCTCAATTTGGTCCCCGTCTGGCTCATCCGGTGAATGAGCTCCACCGCCATTTGCTCCGTCTCCCGGCTGGCGGTGCCGTTGCCAATGGCCAGGTGCTCCACGCCGTGTTTTTGGATGAGCCGGGACAGCAGGGCGATGGCCTCCTCCTTCTTCCGCTCGTTATAAGTGGGGTAGACCACGGCGGTATCCAGCACCTTCCCTGTGCCGTCCACCACCGCCACCTTGCAACCCATGCGGTACCCCGGGTCCAACCCCATAGTCACCTTGCCCTTTACCGGGGGCTGCATCAAAAGGGGCTTTAAATTCAAGGCGAACTGACCAATGGCCCCCTCGCTGGCGGCCTCCGTCAAATCCGAGCGGCACTCCCGCTCCAGGGAGGGGAAGATCAGCCGGTCATAGGCGTCCTCCGCTGCGGCCTTGACAAACTCCATGGCGCGGCTCCCCGGAACCACCACCCGGCGGCGCAAAGTCCGCAGGGCCAGCTCCCGGTCCAGCTGGACGGAAACCTTCAATTTCTCCTCTTTCTCCCCCCGGTTGATGGCCAGAACCTGGTGCCCCTGCATCCGGGCAAGGGGCTGGGTGAAGTCGTAATAGAGCCGGTAAACCGTGTCCTCCTCTACGGCGGCCTCGCTGCGGAGGGTTCCTTTTTTCGCCAGCAGCCCCCGAAGGGCCTTGCGCAGCTCCGCGTCGTCGCTGAGCATCTCCGCCACAATGTCCGAGGCCCCCGCCAGGGCGTCCTCCGCCGTTTCTAGGCCCTTCTCAAGGTCGATATAGCGGGCCGCCTCCGCCAGTGGGTCCGGGCAGTCCGGCCCCTGGGCGAAGAGAAGCTCCGCCAGGGGCTGGAGGCCCTTCTCCCGGGCCACGGTGGCCCGGGTCCGCCGCTTTTGTTTATAAGGCCGGTACAAATCCTCCACCTCCGCCAGGGTGGCGGCGGCGTCAATGGCCCGGGAGAGTTCCTCCGTCAGCTTTCCCTGTCCGTCAATGGCGTTTTTCACCGTCTCCCGCCGCTCTTGAAGGCCCCGGAGGTACTGGAGGCGCTCCTCCAGATTTCGCAGGGTTGTGTCGTCCATAGCCCCGTGCATCTCCTTGCGGTAGCGGGCAATAAAGGGGATGGTGTTCCCCTCGTCCAGCAAGCGGACCACGTTTTCCACATACGGTTGGGGCTGGTTCAGCTCCTGGGTCAGCTGGGCAATGATCGTTTCCATAAAACCTCCGTTTTCCATGACATTCTCCACGTTCAATTCCCAAGGGCTCCGATTTTTTCCTCCGCGTCCCGCATGGTCTTTCGGAGGAAGATCACGCTCAGGGTCAGGGACATCAACTCGGCGATGGGGAAGGCAAACCAGACAAAATCCAGTTTCCCCGTCTGGGCCAGCAGCCACGCCGCCGGCAGCAGCACCAGCAGCTGGCGGCAGATGGAAACCACCAGACTGTGCAGCGGGTTGCCGATGGCCTGGAACATAGACCCGGCGATGATGCAAAAGCCCGCCAGCAAAAAGGCGACGCTGATGGTCCGCAGGGCCACGGTGCCGATGGCCAGCATCTCCTCCGAGGGGCTGAAAAAGCCCAGCAGGGTCCCGGGAATCAGGTTGAAGGCGGAAAAGCCGATGACCATGATGACGGTGGCCGTGGCAGCGGTGAGGCGGAAGGTCTTCCGCACCCGGTCCAGCCGGGCCGCGCCGTAGTTATAGGAGATGATGGGTACCATGCCGTTGTTCAATCCGAAGACCGGCATGAAGATGAAGCTCTGAAGTTTGAAGTAGGCCCCGAAGACCGCCGTGGCCGTGTCGGTGAAGGAGATCAGAATCTTGTTCATGCCGAAGGTCATGATGGACCCGATGGACTGCATGATGATGGAGGGCAGGCCCACCCGGTAGATCTCCCGCACGACGGCCCGGTCAGGCCGGATGGAGCGGAGGCGGATGTGAATGTCTTTGTTGAACCGGAGATTCATCCAAAGGCCGATGAAGGCGGCCACAATCTGCCCGAACACCGTGGCCATAGCGGCCCCCGCCACCTCCATCCGGGGGAAGCCGAAGAGGCCGAAGATCAAAATGGGGTCCAGGATGATGTTGATCACCGCGCCGATGAGCTGGGTGATCATGGAATAGACGGTCCGCCCGGTGGACTGGAGCAGCCGCTCGAAGCAGAACTGGCTGAAAATGCCGATGGACAGCCCCAGGCAGATCCGGGCGTAGTCCGTGCCGTAGTCCACAATGGGTTTGATATCCGTCTGAGCCAGGAAGAAGGGCCGGGCCAGCAAAAAGCCGCAGACGCCAAAGACCACGGCGCTGACCAGAAAGACGAAGATGCCGGTGTTGGCGGCCTGGTCCGCCTGGTCCTGCCGCTTCTCCCCCAGGGAGCGGGAGAGCAGGGCGTTCATACCCACGGCGGTGCCGCCGCCTACGGCGATCATCAAGTTTTGAAGGGGGAAGGCCAGGGAGACGGCGTTCAGGGCGTCCTGGCTGATTTTCGCCACGAAGACGCTGTCCACGATGTTGTAAAGAGCCTGGACCAGCATGGAGATCATCATGGGCACCGCCATGCCCGCCAGCAGCGGGGCGATGGGCATGACGCCCATCTTGTTTTCCTGGGGCATAGGAGAAGCTGATTGCGTTTTGTTGTCTTTCATTGGTAGAGTCCTTTCTGTATACACGGGAACTTGCGGAAAAAGGACGCGGCTCCTGGCCGCGCCTTTTGCTGTAAAGAATCAGTTCGGATACCGGGTCCAGATGTCATAGGTATACTGGCTATTCGCTCTCCAGCTGTAGTCCACGTCCCAGTGAACCCTGTATATACCCTGTTGGTCGGTGCCGGCCTCCGTGACGGCGAAGGAAACTCTGCCGTCCTTCGTGACCGGACTCCGGGAGATCATGGCCACATGGATCAGCCGCCCGTTTTCGTCAAGCTGAACCATGACGTCGCCGGGGCGGGCCTCCTCCAGGGTGGTCTTCCGCATCTCAAAGCCCTTCTGGCTGAACATGGCGTCGCTGAGCAGCGTGGTCCAGCCGCCACAGCCCTCGATATTGCTGGTATGGGTCTCAGGGTTTTCCGCCCGTTCATAGATATAGGTGGCGCTGCGGACGGGGCTGGAGTCGCCGTCGGGATAGCCCGCGGAAAAGTCCATTCCCTCGGGGTATGCTTTCTGCATCTCCTGAAGGAACTCCACCACGTTCTCCTCCGTCACTGCTTTCCCGTTGACCAGCGTATCGGAGTTTACGGCGGGCTCCTTCTGAACCGGCTTGAGGGTTCCGGTGGACATACACTGCGCCGTGCGGTAAATCACCACGGCGCCCTGTCCCCGGGTCATGACGCCGGAGGGGCCGAAGCTGTTGTCATGGTAACCGGTGATGATGCCCAGGGCGTACACCGACGCAACCGCCTCCTCATAGTATTCTCCAATCAAGGCAAAATCGGAAATCTGGGCCCGGGCGGCCGTTCTGTCGGCCTCGGAAACCGAATAGCCCTTGGCCTTCAGGAGATTGCCGAGGAATTTGGCCATGTCCCGGCGGGTAATGGGCCGGTTCATCACCTCCGGGTCCTTCCAGTGCTCGTCGCCGTAAAACAGGATGCCCTTGTCCTTCAGCAGGGCGGCGCTGGACCCGTACCAGCCAACGGACTTCTGGCTCTCATACCGGCTCAGCTCCTGGGGATAGAAGGCCCGCACCAGCATGACGCAGAACTGGGCCCGGGTGACGCTGTTCGCCGGATGGAACGTCCCATCGCTGTAGCCGGACAGAATGCCCTTCCCGGCGCAGTCCTGAATCGCCTGATAAAAGACATGGCTCTCCGGCACGTCGGAGAAGTCCGCCGCGGCCGCCGGGGCGCAGAGCCCGAGGCACAAAGACAGGGTCAGGAGCAGTGTGATGAAGCGTTTCATAGCAAATCCTTCTTTCGTTTCTCTTTTGAAATTCGGAGGTCCCGTCTCCCGGGGAGGCGGCTTCTCCGCTATTTCTTCAGTTCTCCCGTAGCCAGTTGGGTCAGGTAGGCGTTGAGGAAGCCGTCCAGGTCCCCGTCCATGACGCCGTCGATATTGGCGGTTTCAAAGCTGGTCCGGGTGTCCTTCACCATCTGGTAGGGCATGAAGACATAGGAGCGAATCTGGCTGCCCCACTCGATTTTCATCTGCACGCCCTTGATGTCGGAGATTTTCTCCGCGTGCTGCTGAGCCTTGAGCTCCAGGAGCTTGGCCCGGAGCATCTTCATGCAGTTGTCCTTGTTCTGGAACTGGCTCCGCTCCTGCTGAGAGGCCACCACGATGCCCGTGGGCTTGTGGATGAGCCGGACGGCGGAGGAGGTCTTGTTGACGTGCTGCCCTCCCGCGCCGCTGGCCCGGTAGACCTGCATCTCGATGTCCTCGTCCCGAATTTCAATGGTTTCGTCATTTTCCAGCTCCGGCATGACCTCGATGGCGGCGAAGGAGGTCTGCCGCCGGGCGTTGGCGTCGAAGGGGGAGACCCGGACCAGCCGGTGGACGCCGTTTTCACTTTTCAAAAGGCCGTAGACGTTTTCCCCCTCGATAGAGATGGCGGCGGATTTGATGCCCGCCTCGTCGCCGTCCTCGTAGTCCAGGATTTTATAGGTGAAGCCCTTTCGCTCCACCCAGCGGGTGTACATCCGGTAGAGCATCTGGGCCCAGTCCTGGGCCTCGGTGCCGCCGGCCCCGGCGTGGAACTGCAAAATGGCGTTGCACCCGTCGTACTCCCCGGAGAGGAGGGTGGCCATCCGCGTCTCGGCGGTCCGGTCCTCCAGGGCGGAAAACTCGGTTTTCAGCTCCTCCAGAATCTCCGGGTCGTCGGCCTCCTGGCCCATCTCGCAAAGGGCCGTCAGATCCTCCCAGGAGGAAACCAGCTTCTCCTGCTTGGCAATTTTATTTTGAAGCTGCTTGAGCCGCTGCTGGACCTTCTGGGAGCGCTCCAGGTCATTCCAGAAGCCGTCCTGGGCGGTCTCGTCCTCCAGCCGGGCGGCTTCCTGCTTCGCCGCGTCGATGTCCAGGGCGGCGGAGAGCTCGTCCAGCTCCGGTTTTAAGTCCCGGAGCTTTTGTTTGTAAGCGTCATATTCAATCAAAGCCATGATAAATTCTCCATCCTTACAGATTTCCTAGCCTATGTATTATATAGGAGGGAAATTTATTTGTAAAGAGAAACCTTTCCAAGGATTCCGCAATCAGGAAAATCGACAAAAACCGCCCTCGCTCTTCCACTCCAGAGGAGCTTTTGTCATAATATGATACCAAAATGTTGCCGCTTATTCACAATTTGTTCATGATTGCGGGAACGCTTTCCGCTATGGTATAAAGAGCAAGATTGTCCAATACGAACCACCCAATTTCGGTAGGCACGGAGGTAACCTTATATGAAGAATTTCTGGAAGAAAAGACTCCCGGCGTTTTTCCTGACGCTGGTGATGCTGGCGAGCCTCGCGCCCGCCGCTTTGGCAGCGCACACCGGGGAGCATACATACGGGGAATGGACAACTACCAAGGCGGCCACCTGTACGGCGGAGGGTTCCCGGGAGCGAGAATGCACCGCAAATGGCTGCAATGAGACGCAGACGGAGGTTCTTCCCAAGCTGGCTCACGATTTTGGCAACTGGGGCTATAAAAACGAGCAGCTTCACGCCAGAGTCTGCGCGGTGTGCAATTATGAAGAGACTCAACTCCATGCCCACGCCAGCTCGGACACAGGCAAAATTGAGCGCCATGCCACCTGCACGGTGGATGGTGTGCGGACTTACACCTGCACGATTTGTAAAATGAAGTACACCGAGGTGATCCGGGCCACCGGCAAACACAATGTGGACGCCCTCACCGGAAAGTGCAGAGATTGCGGCCAGCAAATCAACGGCTCCGGAAGTGTCAACGGTGGACAGGATGTGTCCATCAGCGTGGGCTCCACCGGCGGAGCCTGGGTGGGCGAGAACATCCGCGACAAAGTGGCCGCCTACTTCCGCCAGCTCAGCGGCTCCGGCAGCTTCCAGTACATCCGCTTCTCCGCTTACAGCGGTTCGGGAAAAGTCTATCTCAACGACAAAAAGGACTCGCTCTATCCCTCCTCCAACTCCAGCACCAGCTACGATTTTAAGTACAGCGAACTTGGCAATTACGTCTATTTCATCCCCGGCTCTTCCGGCTCCCTCACCATGACCTACTCCGCCGAGGACGCGTACGGAAACTACGTCTCCGGCACCGTGGCTCTCTCCGGCAGCCTCAGATCTTCCGAGGACATCCTTCTCCGGGTGGCCCCCGGAGGCACGGTGGACTTCCGGGTCTCCCGGTTTGAGGAGGCTTACCGGAAGCTGGGCGGCGGCGTCGACAACCTGCAATATGTCTCCTTTGAGGCGGGAAGCGACTACAACAAATTCGACGGCAGCCTCTACCGGGATAACCGGGATCTGGACTTAGACGACCTGGATGAGTTTGACTTCTATGTGGATAACAACCGCTACGGAGACTATCCCCTGGACGCCGTCAACTTCCGGGCCGACCGGGACGCCGACGTGGGGGATGAGCTGGCGATAACGGTCCGCCTTTACGGCCGGAACGGCGACTATACCGCCACGCTCCGCATCGTTGTGGACAAAAACGGCGCTCAGGACGACGAGGTGGTCTACCGGGTGGCCCCCGGCAGCTCCATCGCCTTCAACCGAAGCGACTTTAACCAGGTTTATCAGAATCTCTCCGGCTCCAAAAGGACCCTCAACTATGTGGAATTTGACCCCGGCGACGACTACACCACCTTTGGGGGAAAGGTCAGCGTCATTGGACACTCGGACTTCACCCTGCGGGAACTGGCCCGGGAGTGGTTCTATTACTCCACCGACCGGCGGGACAGCTATGGCATTGACGACCTGGTTTTCCGGGCCGGCAGCGGAACCAGAGACGGGGACGAACTGGAAATCCCCTTCTGGGCCTACTACGACAAGGACGACCGGGTGGAAGGCGTCTTGCGCATTATCATTGACAAAAACGGCTCTGAGGATACCGTCACGCTGAACGTGGCTCCCGGCGCCTCCGCCCGGCTGGACCGCAGCGCCTTCAACAAGGTCTATCAGGCCCTCTCCGGGTATAGCCGGCGGACCATTTCCGCCGTGTCCTTCAAGGCCCCGGACAGCTACCGGAGTTTCGACGGGGATTTGTACGTGGATAACCAACGGCTGCGGCTGGAGGATCTGGACCACGATGAAAACTGGTTCTATTACAGTTCCAGCGATTCCAACAGCCGGAACGACTACTTCTTAGAGGACGTGACCTTCGAGGCGGACCGGGACGCCCGGGAGGGCGCCAGCCTGAGCATTCCCTTCCGGGCCTATTACGGCAACGACGGAAAGGACTATGAAGAGGGCATTTTGCGGATTACGGTTACCTCCGAGGCCAATACGATTACCTATGAATCCGCCCCCGGCGGCACGGTGAGCTTTACTGCGGAGGATTTCAACAAAGCCTACCAGACCATGTCCGGCACCAGCCGCACCATCAAATATGTGGCCTTTGAAGCCGCCAGCGATTACGCCAGCTTTGCCGGAAAGATCTACACCGGAAACACCCAGCTGTCCCGCAGCAACCTCACCTATACCCAGACCCAGTTCTATTACAGCAGCACCAGCTACGGAACCTACGCCCTTTCCGGCCTCTCCTTCCGGCCCGACAGCAACGCCAAGGACGGGGCCACCCTGTCCATCCCCTTCCGGGCCTATTACGACAGCGGCGACTATGAGCAGGGAACCTTGAAGTTGGTGGTGGGTTCCGGCGGCGACGTGTCCTACACCGTCACTCCGGGAAAAACCGTAAACTTCGACCGGGTGAAGTTTGACGACTTCTTCCGCAAGACCTACAGCAGCTATAACCTGGACTACGTGGTCTTCAGCGTTCCCAGCTCCTCGGAGTTCCCGGATTCTTACGGCACCTTGTACACCGGCTATAACACCAGCTACTCATACTCCTTCAACCGCAACAGCCTCCGGGACGTCCGGTTCTACTACAACGCCAATGACGCGGGCCGGGGAGATTACGCCCTGAACGACTTGACCTTTGCCGCCGCCAACTCCTTTACCAGCGGCAAGGTGACCTTGCCCTTCACGGCCTACGGCTCTAACGACCGCTCTGTGGAGGGAACCCTGGTCATCACTCCCACTACGGCCTCCGCCACGTCCAACCTGGTGGGCAGCGTGCGCTATGCCGTCACCAGCGGCACAAACGTCCAGATTAACGCCAACGACCTGGCCCGGTTCTATAAGAGCGCCTATCCCGCCGGGACGCTGCAATATGTGGTCTTTAGCGACGTACCCGCCACCGGGGCGCTGTACTACAACTACTATGGCGCCAGCCATTACGGCGCTTCCAGCCGGGAGCAGCTCACCGCGGCCAACCGCAACCGCAACTTCTACATGAGCCCCGCCTCCTCCGGCGAGTACGCCTTGACGGAGCTGACCTATGTGCCCTCCGGTTCCAACTACTGCGCCTCCCTTCCCTTCACGGCCTATGGAACCAACGGGCAGTCCGTCACCGGAGCCATTTTGATCAGCGTCACCAACAAGGCCGTCTCGGAGGTCTATGGCCCCACGCCTAAAAATACCGCCGTCACCTTCCCGGCCTCCTCCATCATCGCGGCCGTCTCCGCAGCCACCGGCACCACGCCCAGCGGCGTTCAGCTCCTGAAACTCCCCGCTGCCAATGTGGGCGTCATCTATGAGGGAAGCACCACCACCCCCGCCGTCACCTCCAAGGTCTATGGCTATAACACCGGAAGCCAGCAGCTGGGGCAGCTGCGCTTTGTGCCCCAGAGCGGCTACACCGGCCCGGTGGAGATTCCCTACGTGGCCCTGAACGCCAATAACGTGCCCATTGCCTCGGGGATGTTCTCCATGGGCGTTTTGAGCACGAACCGGAAATTTGGGGATATCAACGCCGCCACCTGGTGCTATAAGTACGTTACGGAATTGGCGGACTCCTCCGTCATTGACGGATACCCGGACGGAAACTTCAAACCCGACAACACCATTACCTATGGCGCGGCCCTTAAACTCATCATGCTGGCGGCGGGCTATCCCGAGCAGGCTCCCACGGTTGCCGGCAGCACCTTCAGCGGATATCTGGCCAAGGCCCAGGCCGACGGCCTGGTTACCCGGAGCAATGTGGCCTTGAACGGTCCGATTACCCGTCTCCAGGTGGCCCAGTTGGCCGCAGGCGCGTTGAAACTGGATATCAACAACCTCTCCAGTGTGAAACCCTTTACCGACACCGCAGACGTGTACGTCCAAGCGCTGAACGCCGCAGGCATTGTGGAGGGCTATTTCAACAACGGCACCAGCTCCTTCCGTCCCTCCAACACCCTGACCCGGGGACAGGTTTCCGCCATTGTCTGGCGGATGCAGAATTACCGCAGATAACCCAAGGTCCCAAAGGCCGCCCCATTGGGGCGGCCTCAGAGTGTTGAAAAAACGTAAAAACCTTCCCCGACGGGAAGGAAGAGAGTTACGAGAGGAACCCAGGAAGGGTTCCTTTCGTTTTCAATCATAAGTTTTCAAAACGTTTTGAAAACTTGCTCAGGCTGGCAAACATACTTGTTTGACAGGCTGAGGCCGCCCCATTGGGGCGGCCTTTTTTGCCTCCCAGGATTTTCTCCCCGGCGAAAAACGCCGCCGCCCTTGAAGGGACCCCGGCGGTATGGTATAGTAAGAGGGAAAACGAAAGGGAGAATTGACATGGACAATGGGATCTCTCCGGAGGAACAAAAGGAGCTGCGCCGCGTGAGGAAGCGACCCTTCTCCGGAAAGAAAAAAAGGACCCGCTGGGTCCGGTATATCGCCGTCGTTCTCCTGGCCGTGGTTTGCATTGGCGGGGCGGAGCTGGTAGCCTGCCGCGTTTTTGAGCCGGTTCTCTACGAAGAGCTGATGGAGCCGGTGCGAAAGGCGGCCCATTGGACGGTCCGGACAACGGGGCGGGCCCTGGAGGCCGCCTGCCAAGTGGGTATTGCTGCCGCCAGGAAAACCGGGGACGCCGCCGGGGCTTTGGCGGCCCGGGCCGGGGAGGCGGTGAGCTCCACAGGCCAGGCCCTTCGGGAGTGGATGGAGCGCATCACCGCCCCTCCGTCGGAGGCGGAACCGCTGGCGGATGCCGACTCCACCCTGTCCCAGCCGGAGTTGACTCCGCCTAAGGAAATTCTGGACCCCCTGATCAGCGACCTGATTTTCCGGGAGGGGGAGGAAATCCTCACCGGCGGCGGGCTGGAAGTGGTCTACTTCAATCAGACCGACGAGAGCCGCTCCGGGCAGAGATACGGCTCCGACCCCCTTGCCACTCACGGCTGCGGCCCCACGGCCATGGCCATGGCGGTTTCCTCTTTGACGGAGGAGACGGTAGACCCGGTAGACCTGGCAGCGCTGTGTGTGGAGCAGGGCTACTGGTGCCGTGGCCACGGTTCCTACCTCTCCATTGTCCCGGGTGTGGCGGAGACCTATGGCCTTGGCTGCGAATCCTGGCCCCCCGAGTCCCTGGATCAGGACGAGCTCTATATGCGCCTGTCCACCGGGGATATGGCCGTGGCCCTGATGACCAAGGGGCACTTCACCAAGGGGGGACACTTCATCCTCCTTCGGGGTATCACCCTAAGCGGAGAGATTCTGGTGGCGGACCCCGCCAGCCGGGACCGGAGTCTGATTCCCTGGGATCTGTCCCTGATTTTGGAGGAGCTCTCTCCCAGCCGCCACAATGGCGCGCCGCTTTGGATTTTGTCCGGCTCTCCGGAAGAGTAAAAAACCGGCCAGCTATCTGCTGGCCGGTTTTTCGTCGTTCTTAATGGGTTCCGGCGGTTTTATACAGATCGCATGATGGCCACCAAAACCGGCTGCCTTACCCGCGTTTTAAAATCGTCCGTGCCTTGGCCTTCACCTCCGGCGAGAGGACCTTCCCCGCCGCTCGGACAGGCAGAGGCGGCAAGGCGCAAAACCGGTGGACTACCTGATCAAAGGGGTCCAGGGCGTAGGCCGCGAAGAAGGCGGCCCGGTCCCCGGGCTGGGCAATGGGAGAGGCCAGCCGGGGATTTCCCGCGATGGCCCGCTCCACAGGGAAGGGCTGGCGGCTGAGGCGAAGTTGGTCAAAGACATAGCTGCCATGAGGGGTGTTCACCAGCAGGAGGCTGACGCCCTTTTGCTGCTGCTCCGGCAACTCGTCGGGACGAAGTCCCCAGAGGTCCCCCAGGGTGAAGTCCCCGACCCGGTTCATGCAGGCGTAGGGACAGCGGTAGCAGCAGGGCCGCAAAAACAGCGCCCGGCCAAAGGCCCTGCCGTACTCCGTCTCAAAAAGCGGATGGGTGTCCACGGTGCCGTCGTCGTAAACCGCGGTGAAGTGGCTGTTTTTCCAACCCTCCACCTTGTTTCGGAAGCGGACGGTTTGAAGCTCCCGCCCCCGCTTTTTCTCAATATACCGGGCCATGTTCTCCCACACGCCGGGAGAGGGCACCCCCTGACAGATCAGGTCGCAGGTGGTGAGGTTCTCCGGGCGGCTTCCCAGGAAGTGGTATAGTCCATCTACCTGGCAGGGAGTACCGGAGAAGAGGACCGGACGGGTTTCCAGACATTTTTTTACCGCCTGGAAGGTGTCCTCCAGGTCGCTCTGGGCGTACTTGGCCCCCCGGAGGCGCCAGAGGTCCTCCTTGCGGAAGCAGGCCATGTGCCGGAGACGTTGTTTCCCGTCCAGGGCGGCGCCAAAGACCACGCCGCCCCCCTCCAGCACATAGTCCGCCAGGGCGGAGAAAGCCCCGCCGGAGGTGGAGTCCCGCCGGACGTCTGCCTCCCGGTTCCAGGCGGCAAAGGCGGCGGGCAGAGGCTTGGGCTCCCGGGTTTGGAGCATGGGGCAGGTTTTGGTGCATATGCCACAGTGGATGCACTTGACCGGGTCCACCTTGGGAAAGGCGAAGCCCTCCTGGTCCCGGGCCATGGAGATGGCATCCTTGGGGCAGGCGGACCGGCAGGCGGAGCAGCCGGTGCAGTGGGCCCGGTCCGCCAAGAGGGGTCCCTCCCTTGTAGGAGATTCCTCCTCCGCCTCTTGATAGGGCTCGTCCGCCAAAGCGGCCCGCAAATAGGCCACAGCCCCCGCCCGGGCCTCCTCCAGCCGCTTTTTTGTGGCGGGCCAGTCCGGGAGGTCCGAGAGTCCCGCCGCGTCCCCCTTGCCCACTACCCGGTCCGTCAGCCCCAGGCGGCTTAGGAGGCTGAAGGTCCGGGAGCGCTCCGGCTCCTGGAGTTCCGCCGGGGCCACAGCGGTGAAAAAGGGCCGCTGGAACTGGACGGAGAACACTGTCCCGTGGAAGGAGTTGGTGCAGACATAAGCCGCGTGTTGGAAAAGACTCAAAAACTCCGCCGGACCTGCGTCAAAGATCATCTTCGCCTTGGGGTGGAGCTTTCGCCGGGTGCCGCAGAGCTGAATAACCGGCAGGCCGGTTTTTTCCGCCAAGCGCCGGATATACGGCTCCAGGACCCCGGAGGGGGCGATGCAGTAACAGAGGATATAGTCCCCCCGTACCGTCCGCTCCGCCGCCAGGGAGGACCACTCCTCCGCCGGCAGCAACAGCGTGGGGTCCAGCACCACCGCCGCCTCCCGTCCGGAGACCGCCCGGATGATCTCCCGGCCCGGACTCTCCCGGACAGAGAGGTGGGAAAAGCCCGCAAGGTAGCCGCTTAGTTCCTCTTCCATCCCCTCGGGAACGTGGGCCACGCCAAAGGAGGGGGCGTAGGCAATTTTTCGCAGAGAGGAAAAGGTGCCGAAAAAGACGGGGTCAAACCGCCCGTCGGGGAAAATGGTGGGATTCCAGATCTGATCGCTGCCGGAGAGAAGGAGGTCGTAGGGCAGCCCCGCGCTCCGCAGCTCCTCCCAGCTTTCATAGCGGCGGGCGGTTAAGTTCAGGTGGGTTTTGGAGAAGGCCTCAAACCGCTGCCAGCGCCGCTTGAGGGCGGGATAGTGGAGGCCGTTGTAAGCGTCGGTCACCGCCCGCCCGGGGGTGGTGGGGGGCTTGAGTATGCGGATGTCCTGGTTGACGAAGTAATCAATGGTCTCACAGGCCCAACCCAGAGAGGCCAGAGCCCGCTGGGTGGCCACGGCCTGAAGAATGGCCCCGTAATGGTGCAGATGGTAGAAGGTGAGAAGTCCCGCTTTCAAACAAATCCTTCCTTTCGTGGAAAGGGTTTTGCGCAATGTCTGTTCCGGGCAAGAGCCGGTTCCGGCAAGCTCCGCCTGCCCCTTGGGAGGCGGCGGCGGGCTTGGCCGGTCTCTTACCGCTCTCCGGGAAGCTGGAGGTCATCCTCCAAGATCCAGTCCGCTACGAAGATGCAGTCAAACTCCGCCTTTGTCCGGCGGATGACCACCCGCTCCAGCCCCGCGTTGATAATCAGACGGCGGCACATGGAGCAGGAGGTGGCGTCTCCCAGCAGTTCTCCGGTCTGGGCGTCCCGGCCCACCAGATAAAGGGTCCCCCCCACCATGTCCCGCCGGGCGGCGGAGATGATGGCGTTGGCCTCCGCGTGGACGCTGCGGCAAAGCTCGTACCGCTCCCCCCGGGGGACTCGAAGGGCTTCCCGGGAGCAGTAGCCCAACCCGGAGCAGTTGGCCCGACCTCTTGGGGCGCCGTTGTAGCCGGTGGAGATGATTTCATCATTGGTGACGATAATGGCCCCGTAGACCCGCCGGAGACAGGTGGCCCGCTCCAAGACGGTTTCGGCAATGTCCAGATAGTAGTTTTCCTTGCTGATGCGCTCCATAGACATCCCCCCTTTGATTGGTTCCCATTCTACCATGGGAGGACCGAATTTGCAAGACTTTGCGCCGGGGCGGCCAAAGGTCCCCAAAAGGCTGGAGGACTCTTTGACATCGCAAATAGAACGAAAGCCGTGCAAACTTGCACGGCTCAGCTTGTCAAAAAAGTGCTGTTTAAAAAGGAGTGGAAAGGAAAAGCGCTACGAGAGAAACCCACCAGGGGTTTCTCTCGTTTCCCATCAGAAGCTTTTCAGGCCTTTAAAAGGTCTGAAAACCTTGCTCTTGCCGGTGCGGATTTATCCTGACGGCAGAGGAGGCGGTTTCCCATTCGCTGGAGGAGAGAAGGAAAAGGGACTTTCCCGCAAAGAACTTCTCCCTTTGGCCCAGGTAAGGGGGCTATTCCGGATGGGCGAAGAGCTCCACTTGGTCGGGCAGCACATCTTCTCCCAGGTGCCTGAACTGACGGAGGTTTTCCTTCCACAGCCGGTCGGTGACGGCGATCTTGCGAATGATGTTTTTGGCCGTCACGTCCAGCCCTGTGCCCTCCCGGTAATCTGCGGGGAAGATGAAGTCCACCCGGCCCCTGGCCAGCAGCTCCTCCACACCGCCCCGGTTGGCGGACTGATAAACGGCGATGGCCTGTCCGCCATAGGCCCGCATCATCTTCATGCAGGGCACGTCGGAGAGGCCGTCTCCCATATAAATCATGTTGGTAAAAGGCACCCGCTTGCTCTCGTCGGGCATGGAGTCGTTCAGGGACTTGTCGTCGGAGACGTCCAGAACTCCCTTGTTGATCCGGTAGACAAACTGGGTCTTGGCGGTGAAGTTCACAGCCAGCCTGGGCCAGACCGGGCGGCCCGTGCCGTCGTAGTAAAACTCGCTGGCGTAGATTTCCCGGAACGCGCCGCTGATGGAGGACCCCTCGATGATCTCCCGAAGTCCGGAGGAAATGACGTAATGCTCCACCTGAACGCCCTGCTCCTGACCAAAGGAGTCAATTCGGCAAAACCAATCCTCCACGCCGGGGAAAAGCTCAATCCGGCGGCCCTTTTCCACCAGATCCTGCCGGGTGAAGGGCAGGTTTTTCCGCTTGGCCTCCTGGACCATCATGTACATATAGGCCAGCACGCCGTCAATTCCGTGCTGCCGGCCAAAGCTGTTGGCCTTGGCCCAAAACTCCGCCGGGGTCATGCCCAGGCTTGGAATGAAGGCGTAATCCTGCATATCCGTGGTGCAAAGGGTCTTGTCAAAGTCGTATAAAAACGCGACAATGGGCCGGGTCATGGGCTCTCTCCCCTCTCTTGCTCTTGGAAGCTCAGTCCGCGTCGCTGCGGTAATTGGGGCCGAATTTCAGCTCGTTGATGTTGACCCGCCGGGTGGCGCTGAGGTCTTCCGTCTCTGTGGCCGCCAGGGAGTCCAGCAGCTTTTCCGTCGTAGAGACGGACTGCGCAACCGGAGCTTGCGGGGTTTCGGGGGTCTGGGGGACCTGAGGCTCCACCGGACTCTGGGGCGCGGGTTCCGGCACAGCGGGAGGGGGGGCGGGTTCTCCGGCGGAGAGGATCTGCTCTCCAATGGTTTCTGCGGTCCCGGCGGTTTCGGCCTCTTCTTCCAGGGGGCGGCTGGGAAACTCCTCCAGAAAGAGGAGCTCCTTTTCACAAAGGGCTCTGCTCTCGGCCACGAAGCGCCGGATTTCCTCCTGTCCTTGCTGGAGGCGCTTTTGGTATTGCTCCGCCTCCTTGCGGTAGCCGTCCAGCTTCTCCCGGGCGGCGGCTTCCGCCTGCTTGAGGATGCCGTCCCGCTTTTCCTCGGCCTCCTTGACGATGGAGTCCGCCATACGCTGGGCGGTGAGGAGCGTGGCCCGCATAGAGTCCTCCGTGGCCCGGTACTCCTCCACCTTCTCCACCAAGACCTTCATCTTGGCTTTCAAAGAGGCGTTTTCCTTGTAGAGGGACGTGTAGTCGTCGGTGAGCTCGTCCAAAAACTCGTCCACCATGGTCATGTTGTAGCCGCCCATCATCGTCTTGGTGAAAGAGCGGGCGGAAACCTCCTGCGGTGTCAGCATAGTCGCAAATCCTCCCCAGCGCGCAAGTCCTCGTCGTCTTTAGATCGTTTAAAAATACACTCCGTTGTTTTCCAGCTCGTCAATCAAATCCCCTTCGATGTCCACATGATAGGGGGTGATGATATAGGTGTTGGCGGCCACTTTTTTGATCTTTCCCTCCCCCGCGTAGGCCACGCCTGAGAGAAAGTCGATGAGCCGCCGGGCCACGTCCTTGTTGGTGGACTCCAGATTCAAAACCACCGTCCGCTTGTCCTTGAGCTGGTCGGCAATTTCAGAGGCGTTTTCAAACCGCTCCGGTTTCACCAGGATGACCTTCAGCTGGGTGGTGGCGTGGATGTTCACCACCTTGCTCCTCCGGTCGTCAAAGCGGGAGCGGCGCTCCTCGAACAGATCCCGCTCCTGGAGTTCGTCTTCGAATTCGGCGGAATCGTCGTCCTCGTCCTCATAGGGGTGGGTCAGTTTTTTTATTTCGTCCAGGATACTCATTGGCGTACCTCCCGTTTTGTAATCTTATGTAGTATAACGGCTTCCGAAGATGGCGGTTCCCACCCGGACCATGGTGGCCCCGGCGCGGACGGCGTCCTCGTAATCGCCGCTCATGCCCATGGACAGAACCTGAAGACTATTATGAAACAATTTCCCGTTTATGTCAAGAAAAAGTGCCCGAATTTTGTCAAAATACCGAAGATTTTCCTCCCGCTGGGCGGCGGCAGGGGGGATGGTCATGAGACCCAGCGTCCGGACGTGTTGCTTTTCCAGGGCCGCCTCCGCCCCGGTGAAAAGAGCCGCCGGGGAAAAGCCGCTTTTGGCCGCCTCCTCCCCGATGTTCACCTCCAGCAAAATGTCCTGTAGGATATCCAACCGGGCGGCGGTCTTTTCAATCTCCTCCAGAAGCTCCAGAGAACCCACCGACTGAATAAGGCTCACCTTCCCCACCACCTGCCGGACCTTGTTGCGCTGGAGGTGGCCGATAAAGTGGAGCGGCGCGCCGTCATAGGCGTGGTCCTGGAGTTTCAGGGTCATCTCCTGGACCCGGTTTTCCCCCAGGGCGTCGATACCGGCGGCCACAGCCTCCCGGCAGGCGGCGGAATCGTTCATTTTGCTGGCGCCTACCAGGAGAATATCCTCCGGGCTCCGGCCCGCCTCCCTGGCGGCGGCGGCGATGTTCCCCCGGACCCGGGCGATGTTTTCGGCGATAGACATAGTTCAGCCTCTTTCTTTTTTTAGATTGGGAAGCGGCGGGGGCAGAGGGGGCCTTGTCCCCTACTCCAGCACCTTCCCGTCATACAGCCCCCGGGCGGAGACGATGATCTGCTCCCCGGGCCGCAGCCGAAGGGATTCGTCGCCGGAGGTGGAGCGAACCAGCACGAAACTCTCGGAGCTGTAGATCACCTCCACAGGTTTGAAACGGGACTCCCGGCCCACCAGGCAATAAATGCCGGTTTGAGTCTCTGTGACTATTTTCCCGTCTTCCCCCAGAAAGGCCCGCTCCGCCCGGAGACACTCCCTGGGCGCCCGAATGCCGCTGATGGAGCCGGTGATGATCTGGGCCCGCTGCTGGCGCAGCAGCGTCAGCTCCCGGAGGTAAGCGGTTCCACGGAAGACCACTACCACCCGTCCGTCCTCCCTGGGGCCGACGGATTGCAACATGACCGGGAGATCCCGGTCCACCCCTTTGGAAAAGCGCAGGGGAAGTTTCCCTTCCTCCTCCTGCTGGCGCTGGAGGGCCAGGGCGTCCTCCGTGGAGAGGGAGGCCACGTAATACCACTCGTCCCCCAACACCAGCTTCCCCGTCCGGGAAGCCACCGCCGGGTCCGGCGTAAGGCTGGAGAGAGTAGAGGGGGTGAGGTCCCCCAGGATGTCTGGCGTCAGTACCGTCTCAAAACCGTCCACCTCGGCGGAGTACAGCCCCGCCTCCGGGGCGGTGATGCGCCGGACGGAACCCTCTGTCTGGGCCCGGAGGGCCAGCAGCTGGGCCCCCAGCTCCTGCAACTGCAAGGCGATGTCCCCGCCTCCGGCGTCGCTGTAGTCCCGCTTGAGAACCAGGGCCCGGAGCTCCAAGGCCACGCCCTCCGCGTCATACAGCCTGTCCGCCGCCAAAAAACGGCGGTATTCCAAAAGGTTCTGGGTGATCTGGGCGTCCAGCTTCCGGGTGGTCTCCGCCGCCAGGGCCAGATCCTGGGCGTATTGAAGCTGTTCCACCCGGCTTTCCAGGCTGTCAATCTCCGCCTGCCGGTCCAAAGAGGCCTGGTCCGCATAGACGGAGGCAACGGTCCCCCCGGCGGACACCCGCTCGCCCTCCGCCCGCTGGATGCGGAGGAGGCCGCCGCCCTCGTCGGGCAGCACCCGCTCTTCCCGGACCACAAAGCCTGTGAGATCCACAGTCCTCTCCACCTCATAGCGGTAGGCCAGGGTGATGCCCAGCGGGTCGTCCAGGTACTGGAAGGCCTGTATGCCGAAGTAAGCCGCCACCCCCAGGAAGAGGGCAGCCATCAGGAGTTTGCCTCCAAGGTTGTTCTTTTTCTTTTTCATGACGATTCCATGACGATTCTATGTAGTCTGCCTCCAGGGTTTGGCCTGAGGGTTACTCCTCCTCGGTCAGGGGAACCGGCCGGGTGGGGGCGATGGTGGATATGGCGTGCTTGTAGATCACCTGTTGGCGGCCCTCGCTGTCCAAAATGACCACAAAGGGGTCAAAGCCGGTGATGGTTCCCCGCATCTGGAAGCCGTTCATCAAAAACATGGTGACGGGCACCCGGTCCCGTCTGGCCCGGAGGAGGAAGAGGTCCTGAAGGTTCTGCTTGTTTTGCATATCGTCCGCTCCTTTTTCTTTGTCGCGCGCCCCTTGCCGGGGCGCTGGTGTGTGTTCCAGCGAAACGATGGTGACTGGGGATCCCGCGAGAGGTTCCCGGCAGCTCGTCCGCCTGTCTTTAGGATACCCCCGCAGCGGAGAGGATTTCCGTCGAAATCTGAAGGGCCCGGGCAAAATCCCGCTCTTTTTCCCAGAAGATCCAGTGTATGGCCGAATTGCGCCTAAGCCAGGTCAGCTGCCGCTTGGCGTACTGCCGGGAGCGGAGTTTCACCTCTTCCAGGGCCTCCGCCTCGGTGGCGCGGCCCTCCAAAACGGACAAAAACTCCTTGTATCCGATGGCCTGAAGGGCCGTCGCCCCAGGGGGAAGCCCCCGGCCGAGAAGGGCCCGGACCTCGTCCAAAAGCCCCGCCGACACCATGCGCTCCACCCTCAGGTCGATCAGCCGCCGCATATCCTCCCGGTTTTGGAACTGGAGCCCGATCCACAGGGCGTTATACCGGGGAGGGAGGGCCCCGGTCTCCTGGTTGTGGGCGGTGATGGTTTTCCCGGTCTCCCGGTAGACCTCCAAAGCCCGCAAAATTCGCTTCTCATCCGCCGGGTGCAGCCGGGCGGCCGCCGCCGGGTCCACTTCCCGGAGCTCCTGGAGCAAAGGGGCGATCCCCTCCTCCGCCAAACGGCGCTCCAGCTCTCGCCGCACGGCCCCCCCGGCGTGGCCCGCCGCGAAGCCGTGACCCCGCACCACCGCGTCAATCCAAAGGCCCGTGCCCCCCACTAAGATGGGCAGCTTCCCCCGGGCCAGAATGCCGTCGATGACGGGAATGGCCTCCTGGGCGTACCGGGCGGCGGACCACTGCTCCGCCGGGTCCGCCACGGCGATCATGTGGTGGGGCACGCCGCCCATCTCCGCCTCGGTGGGAGCGGCGGTGCCGATGGTCATCCCCTTGTAAATCTGCATGGAGTCGGCGGAGACCACCTCTCCGTTCCATCTCTGGGCCAACAGCACCCCCAGGGTGGTTTTGCCGCAGGCCGTGGGCCCCACGACGCAAAGGAGCTTCCCCCCCGCGCTCTTCAAAAGCCCTGCCCCAGGTCTCGCGCCTGCTTGCAGGCGGCCTCCATGATCTCCGGAACCTTGGCCGGGTCCACATCCAGCCCGCCGGCGAAGACATAGTCAAACCGGGGAATGCCGAACATGGCGGAAAGCTGCTTCCAGTACAGGACGCCCAGGCTCTCGGGCCGCTGGAAGTTCCCTCCGGTGGTGAGGTAAGCCAGACGCTCCGCCCGGCAGTCCCCGTGGACGCCGTCGGCCTCGTAGTGATAGCAAAGGCCGTTGGCGGAGATGTACTCGATATAGACCCGCATAGCCGCCGGGAAGCTCATGTCCCAGAAAGGGGCCGCCGCCACAATCCGGTCCGCCTGCCGGAATTGCCGGGCCAGGTTGAATACCGGCGCGTCAAAGGCCCCCGCGGAGGCCAGGGCGTCCCGCTCGTTCAAGGCGGCGGGGAGGAAGGGCTTCAAATCCAGCTCCTCCAGACGGACGGTCTCCACCTCGGCCTCCGGATGGGCTTCCCGGAAGGCGGAGAGAAAGGCCTCCGCCAGGGTGCGGGTCCGGGAGTCCGGTCCCCGTTGGCTGATGCAGCCGTCAATAAATAACAATTTCATACGTTCCTCCTATGCGCGTTTAAACATCTTCTCCAATTCGTACCGGGTGAGTTTCACCGCCACGGGCCGCCCGTGGGGGCAGTATTTCACCTCGCCCCGCTGGACCTTCTCCACCAGCACCCGGAGCTCCGCCGTGTCGCTCTTCCAGCCGCCCTTGATGGCGGCTTTGCAGGCCATGGTGTGAAGGAGGTTTTCCCGCCGCTCCGCCAAAGAGCGGCCGGAGCGGAGATTTCCGGCGATTTCCTCTAGGGTGGCGGCGGCGTCACCGGCGTCCAGGTCCGCCGGGACCTCCCGGACCAGCACGGCCCCGCCGCCGAAATCCTCGCAAGAAAAGCCAAGCTCCTCCAGAAGGGGCAGGTTTTCCAGCAGCAGCGCCCCGTCCTCCCGGCCCAGGTCCACGGCGGCGGGGGTCAGCAAGGTCTGCCGCATGGGAGGCTCCAGGGCGGCTTTCAGCCGGTCAAAGTGCATCCGCTCGTGGGCGGCGTGTTTGTCAATGAGGAAGACGTTGCCCTCTTCGCTCTCACAGACAATGTAAGTATGCAGCACCTCCCCGGCAATGCGCCAGGGGGCCTCCTCCGCAGGCTCCAGGGCCAGCTGTTCCGGGACGTCCGCCTGGGGAATCGCCGGGACGGGGGGCCGCTTTGCCGGAAGGGCTTCCGGAACCTCTCTGGCAAGAGGGGCGGGCTCCGCCGGGGCGGGCGGCGGCGGTTCCGGCCTTCGCTCCGCCACAGAGGGCGGCGCGTCCCCCCGCAAAGGCGGAAAGGGCGTCCTGCCCCTGAGAGCGGGGCGCTCCGGCAATTTCCCCCGGGACGGCGGAACGCTGTCCGACAGCCTGGGTCCGGCTTGCTCCGTGTTCCAGGCGGGAAAAGAGGCGGGCTTTTGGGGAGGAGCCGGGGGCCTGTCCGCCGTTTTGGCCTCCCGCTGGCGGTAGGTCTTGGCGTCCATGGACTGGAAGAAGTCCCCCCGGGGGTTCTGGACGGTTCCCAGGGCCGCCGCAGGGGCCGGAAGGGGCCCGCCCTGCTCCGCCAGAGCGTCCAGCACAGTGTGGTAGACCGCGTCGAAAACCGCCTTCTCCCGGGCGAATTTCACCTGGGTTTTGGCGGGGTGGACGTTCACGTCCACCTGCGTCACCGGCAGCTCCACCGCCAGCACGCAGCCGGGAAACCGGCCCTTCATCAGCTGGTTGCGGTAGCCCTCCTCCAAGGCGGCGGTGAGAAGCTGGGACTTGATAAACCTCCCGTTGACAAAGAAGACCTGCATGGACCGGGACCCCCGCCCCTGGAGGGGCCGGGTGATAAAGCCCGTGACGGCCACGCCGTCTCCGCCTCCCTTGACGGGGAGAAGGCTCCGGGCGAAGTCCCGGCCCAGGGCCGCGTAAATCGCGGAGTCCAGCCGCCCGTCGCCGGGGGTGTGGAGAGCCTCCGCGCCGTCTTTGACAAATTTGAAGGAGACCGCCGGGTGGGACAGGGCCAAGTGCTGCACAAGACCGCTGACAGCGGCGGTTTCGGCGCTGTCCTTCTTCATGAATTTCAGCCGGGCGGGGGTGTTGTAAAAGAGATCCCGGACCAGTATGGTGGTGCCCTCCGGGGCGCCGGTCTCCTCCACCCGGCCAGGGACGCCCCCCTCTAAAATAAGGCGGGCCCCCGGACCCTCTCCCCGCAGGCGGGTGTGGATTTCCACCCGGCTGACGGCGGAGATGGCTGCCAGAGCCTCCCCCCGGAAGCCCAGAGTGGCGATGTTTCCCAGGTCCTCCGCGCTTCGGAGCTTGGAAGTGGCGTGGCGGAGGAAGGCCGTGGGCAGCTCCGCCGGGGCGACGCCGCAGCCGTTGTCGCTGACCCGGATAAGGCCCATACCCCCCCGGCGGATCTCCACCGTCACGGCGGAGCTGTGGGCGTCCAGGGCGTTTTCCACCAGCTCCTTGACGACGCTGGCGGGGCGCTCCACCACTTCCCCGGCGGCGATGAGGTCCGCCACGTGGGAGGGGAGCGTTTCAATGTGGGGCATAAGGGGATTCCTCCTTTCCGTGGAACCGGCTTCAAAACAACAGGACCGTCAAAAGCGGGATGGTGACAATGGAGGCCAGGGTGGAGACAAAGGTGATCTGGGCCATGCACTCCGCGTCTCCGCCGTACTCCATGCACAAAAGGGAGCCGTTGATGGCCGTGGGCATTCCCATCTCGGTCACAACCACGCTGAACATCAGCGGGTCTATTTTCACACCCCGGAGCACCAGGAACAAGGCCACAGGCATAACCAAAAGCCGCACCGCCGTCAGGGCCCAGAGCCTGAGGGAGGTCAGCATCCGCCCCAGAGACAGCCCCGCCAGTAGCGACCCCACAAACATCAGAGAAAGGGGCCCGGTGATCTCGCCCACAAAGGCCAGAGCCTCCCCCACTACCGCCGGGGGGCGGACCCGGGTCAGGGCCATAAAAAGCGCCACAAAGGCCGCCACCGTGGCGGGAGAGAGGGTTTGCCGGAGGCTGAACCGCTTTGCTCCGGTGAGCATTAACGGCCCCAGGGTGTAGGCCATCAGGTTGAAGGGCAGCGTCAAAAGCACCGCCCGGAAAAGAGCCTCCGGCCCAAAAAGAGACACCACCACAGGGTAGCCGATGAAGGCCGTGTTGCCGAAAACCAGGGTGAACCGCCAGACGCCCTTTTGCCCCGGCTCGCCCCCCAGAAGAGGCGGCACTATCAGGGTAAAGAGAAACTCCAGCCCGTAAAACAGCGCCGACACGCCCAAAGACCCCAGAATGACCGCCGTCTCCGGCAGGGCCTCCCCGGTGCAGACGGAGCTCAACACCATGGCGGGTATGGTGATGTCCAAGAGCAGTTTTGAGATTTTTTTATCCGCCTCCCCGCCCAGAATCCCCAGACGGCTGGCTGCGTAGCCCATGGCGATGGCGAAGAGCAGCACCAGCATCTCCGCCAGAGTGTCCCAAAAGTTCATGGAAAGCCCTCTCTCTAAGGGGTGGCCCGCCCCTTTGTACTTTAGAACCCAAGATCCATGTAAGCCGGGCATCCCCGCCCCGCGCCTTTGGGGAGGGCTGGGAAACCACGTGAAAGTATCCCCCTGGCGGCGGTAGAGCGGGGGCTCTACACCATGCCCGCCAGAACCGACAGGGCGTTCACCCCGGCGTGAAGCGCGATGGAGGCCCAGAGGGTCCCGGAGTGGTCATAGGCCCAGGCCAGGGTCAAACCGGGAATCAGGTATTGAACCATCAAAAGGAAATAGGCCGGGTCCCGGTCCGCCACGGCAAACTGCCACACGTGGACCAAGGCGAAAAGGGCGCAACTGACCGCGTAGGCCAAGAGGCGGCTGCGCTCCTTCAGCCCGCCGAAGACCAGCCCCCGGAACAGGGTCTCCTCCACAAAGGGGGCCAGGAACACCACGATTAGCAGCGTCATGTGGGGGGCGTTTCCGATCTGGGCGGAAATGGCGGAGTCGTTCAGATTTCCGGAGCGGTCTACAAAGAGCCTCCCCAGGCGGGCGGCCAGCTCGCTGAGACCGTAATAGGCCACGATGCCGATACCGGCGGTTTTAAGAGCCGGTCCGGGGCTGTCCAGGAAGCGGCGGGTGGTTTTTCCCAGGAGGCGGTGAAAGAGGACGGCGGTCACGGCGAACAACCCGTAGTAGTACAGGGCGCTGCCCATGGTCTCCGGAATCCGGCGTCCCAGCAGCTTTCCCGCCAGGTCCAGGGCGGGGCCCGCCGCCAGAGGAAGGAGAAGCAGGTACAGCACGAAAAAAATCGTGCCGCCGAAGCGCTCCAGATTACTCAGCCCTCCGGCTCCCTTCCGCTTAGCCATGGCCGTCCCCCTGCCGGAGCTTTTGCTTGAGCTCATACAAAAGGCCCATGGCCTCAATGGGGGTCAGGGTGTCCGGCTGGCAGCGGCGCAGGGCGTCCAGCACCTCCCCCTCCCCAAGGGAGCCCAGGGAGACCTGTTCCGCTTCCCGCCGGGGAGGGGGACCGGCGGCGTCCGCCGTCTCCAGCTCCTCCAGCACCGCTCTGGCCCGCCGGAGAACATTGTCGGGAAGGCCCGCCAGCTTGGCCACCTCGATGCCATAGCTCCGGTCCGCCCCGCCGGGGAGGATTTTTCGCAAAAAGATGATCTCCTCCCCCCGGGTCTTCACGGCGATGTTGCAGTTTACCGCGCCGGGGAGGGAATTCTCCAGCTCCGTCAGCTCGTGGTAGTGGGTGGCGAAGAGGGTCTTGGCCCCCAGGGTCCTGGGATTGGCGCAATGCTCCAGCACCGCCCGGGCAATGCTCATGCCGTCATAGGTGGAGGTGCCCCGGCCGATTTCGTCCAGAATCAGCAAGGAGCGCTTTGTGGCGCAGCGGAGGATGTCCGCCACCTCCGTCATCTCCACCATGAAGGTGGACTGTCCGGCGGAGAGGTCGTCGCTGGCCCCCACCCGGGTGAAGATCCGGTCCACCACGCCCACGCGGGCGCGGGCCGCGGGGACGAAGCTCCCCATCTGGGCCATGAGGACAATCAGGGCCACCTGGCGCATATAGGTGGATTTGCCCGCCATGTTGGGCCCGGTGATAATGGCCACCCGGCTCTCCCGCTCCCCCAGGAAGGTGTCGTTGGGGACAAAGAGGGCGTCTTTCAACACCCGCTCCACCACCGGGTGCCGGCCCTCCCTGATTTCGATGGTTCCGGACTCGTCCACGTCGGGACGGCAATAGCCGTTTCGCACCGCCACGGCGGCCAAAGACGCCAGGGCGTCCGCCTCGGCGACGGCTCCGGCGGTTTTCAGCACCCGGCCGGAGGCGGCGGAGATCTCCTGGCGAAGGAGGGTGAAAAGCTCGTACTCCAACGCCACCACCCGGTCGGAGGCGGTGAGGATGGAGTGTTCCAGTTCTTTCAACTCCTGGGTGATGTACCGCTCCGCTCCCGCCAGGGTCTGCTTGCGGATATAGGTCTCCGGCACCTCGCCCTTGTAGCTGTTGGAGACCTCGATGTAATAGCCGAACACCTTGTTATACCGGATTTTTAAGGTCCGGATGCCGGTGCGCTCCTTTTCCCGGGCCTCCATTTCGGGGATGACGCCCTTGCCGCTTTTTAAGATGTGGCGCAGCCGGTCCACCTCCGGGTGAAAGCCGTCCCGGATCAAATCCCCCTCCCGGACGGAGAAGGGGGGCTCGTCGCAAATGGTCTTGGCGATGCGCGCACCCAGGTCCTCCAAAACGTCCAGTTCCCCGGAGAGTTCCAGAAGGCGGCGGTCCGGAAAGGAGGCGAGGCGCCCCTTGATCTCCGGCAGCTTTTGGATGGCCGCCCGGAGAGAGCTCAGGTCCCGGCCTCCGGCGGTGCCGTAGACAATGCGGCTGATGAGCCGCTCCAAATCCCCCAGGCCGGAGAGGGCGGCGATGAGCTCCTCCCGGCCGATGGTGTCCTCCACCAGGGCGGCCACGGCCCCGTTCCGCCGGGTGATGGCGGCCACGTTCAAAAGGGGACGCTCCAGCCAGCTGCGAAGCCTCCGGCCCCCCATGGGGGTCTGGGTCCGGTCCAGCACCCAGAGAAGGCTCCCCTTCTTCTCCTTGCCCCGCATGGTGGCCGTCAGCTCCAGATTCCGCCGCGCGGCGAGATCCAGTTCCATGAAGCGGCCCTGCTCGTAATAATCCAGGTCGTTGATGTAGGAGAGGTCCGTCTTCTGGGTCTCGTACAGATAGTTGAGAAGGCCCCCCAGAGCCATGGCGGCGGCGGGCACGGCGGCGGGAAGGCGGCTCCAGGCCTCGTCCCCGAATTGCCTGCGGATCATCCGCTCCGCCTCCGGCAGGAGGAAACGGCGCTCCCCGGCCCGCTCCACCCGGCAGTGAAATTTCTCCCGGAGGGCGGCCTCCAAGGGCCCCTGGGCGAGGGCGCCCTCATTTACCACCGCCTCGGCGGGGGAAAAGCGGCCCAGCTCGTTGATGATATGCTCCGTCCGGTCCTTCCCGGTGAAGGAGGTGAGGTGGGCCCGGCCGGTGGTCACGTCGCAAAAGGCCACTCCGGCGGACCGGGCGTCCTGGTACACGGCGCAAAGAAAGTTGCTGGCTTTTTCCTCCAGACAGCTGGCGTCGGTGACGGTGCCGGGGGTGACTACCCGGATGATGTCCCGTTTTACCAGCCCCTTGGCGGCGGCGGGGTCCTCCATCTGCTCGCAAATGGCCACCTTGTACCCCTTGGCAATGAGGCGGGCGATGTAGCTTTCGCTGGCGTGATAGGGGATGCCGCACATGGGGATCTGCTCTTCCTCGGGCTTTGCCCGCTTGCCCTTGTCCCGGCTGGTGAGAGTCAGGTCCAACTCCTGAGAGGCAAGGCGGGCGTCCTCGGCAAACATCTCGTAGAAGTCTCCCAGGCGGAAGAACAAAATGGAGTCCGGGTGCTGCTCCTTGATCTCCAGGTACTGTTTCATCATGGGGGTCAGTTCTGCCATGGGCGCCTCCTCGTTGTTCTCTCTTTTAAATAAATCCGTTTACAGTTCCGCCGACGCGCCGCAGTCCATGGGCCGCAGCCGCTCTCCCAGGACCTCATGAAGGCGGGCATAGGCCCAGTCCCCGGTGCAGTGCCCGGTGTAATAGACGGTGTTCCCCTCCGCCAGGATCTCCGCCGTAGCGGCGATTAGGCGGGTGGCTTCTTCGCTATCAGGGACCAGCTCGAAGAGGTGGAAGCCCCCGAAAACCACATCGGGCCTCCGGCCCAGGCGCTGTTCCGCGGCCCGGAGGGTGTTCACAATCCCCAGGTGGCCGCATCCCATCAGCAGGGCGGCCTTGCCCCCCTCCTCCACCAGCAGGTGCTGCTCGTGGGCGAACCCGTCGGGCCGGAAGCCCTCGCCGGTCCGCTCCTGGAGCTTGGGGGCCACGGCCCGGAGGGACTGGTGGTCCTCCACGCCGGAAAACAGCGTCAGCCCCCCCCCCAGGTCCTCCCGGTCTCCGGTGAAAACGAACCGCTCCGCAAGAGCTTTCGTCTCCGGCAGGCCGATGTAGTTCGGCTCCTGCCCCGGCAGCACGGCGTAATAGGCCCCCAGGGCCTGCCGGCGGAGGTAGATCTTCGCTTTATCGTTGAGGGCGCAGAAGGCCGCCAGCCCACCGCCGTGGTCCGAGTGGCCGTGGGACAGCACCGCCGTGTCCACGGCGGAAAGGTCCACCCCCAGAGTCCGGGCGTTTTCCAGGAAGGTGGCGTCGGGCCCCATGTCGAAGAGGACCTTGCGGGCGGCGGTCTCCACATAGAGGGAGAGGCCCCGGGCGGCGGCGAGGCCGGGGCGGTTGGACGTATTTTCCAGAAGGGTGACGATTTTCATGGGGGACCTCCAAATTTCGGATGTAAGCCGCCCTTGACAGTGAGGGCGGGGTTGGGTTATAATAAAGGCAAGAGGGCGGTCAGCCGGTGGCAGCCGGATGGCGGTCAATCCCTGACAAGTTTATAGCTTGAGAAATTGCCGCTTCTTGCTGTTACTGGGGGGCGGTTATTTCTTTAGGTCGTACCCAAAGCGAATAGCCGCAATCACGAGCGTAAGTAGTGCGATGACTTCCAGCACGCTCATGGGCCTCACCTCTTTCCACTTGAAAGAGGATTGACCCCGCCGCTCTTGTCCTGTTTATTATATCACATCTGTCAATAACTTCCTTTAAGACCCCGCGCCGGTGCGCGGGGTCTTTTTTGCGCCCCTACCTGGGCCACTCCCGGCAGACCAGATCATCCAGGGAGATGTTATAGTAGTCCGCCAGGGCAACGAGGGTGGACATACGGGGGTCTTGTTCCCCGTACTCAAAACGCTGATACGTGTGCAGGCTGAGTCCCAGGATTTTGGCCAGCTCCTTTTGCGGAATAGCCCTGTTTTCCCTTAAAAAAGTGAGGTGTTCAGAAAAAGCGGACAAAAAATCAATCCCCTCTTGGCATACCAAAATTGGAATGATATTATAAAAGAACAATTCCAATTTTTGAATACTTCTTTTGGAGGTCGCGAAATGGACGTTTATCTTGACTGCCTGTACCAGCACGTCTTGGAGCACCTGGAAACAGACGCCCATGTGGACCTCGTTGACTACAGACGCTGGCGCACCGCCCGGGACATGGCGTGGTCCGCCCTGGAAGAGGCGCTGACCTTTGAACAGCTCCGGCTGGTGGAGAACTACGCCTCTGCCGGGGCAGGGCTACGGGATCAGGAGGACCGGCTGCTGTTTCAAAAGGCCGTGGCCCTGGGCAAGTGGATGGCCCGGGCTTAGGCCAAAAATATCCGCCCTTTGGGCATTCCACCATTGATCAAACAAGATCTAGACCGGCTCGCCGTACAGGGCCCAGGTATTGCTGCCGGTGATCTTCACGTCCAGAAACCGCCCGACGAGGGCCTTGTCCCCCTTCAGCCGCACCAGCCGGTTTCCCTCCGTCCGGGCGGAGAGGGGGAATTCCTCATCGCCGCTTTCGCCGTCCACCAGGGCCCGGACCGTCTTTCCCACATACCCGGCGTGAATCTTTGCCGAGTGGTCGTTCTGGACCTCCAGGAGCTTGTCAAACCACCGCTGTTTGTCCTCCCGGGCGGCGGGGTCCGGCAGTTCCGCCGCCTTGGTGCCGGGGCGGGGGGAGTAGAGGAAGGTAAACAGGGCGTCAAAGCCCACCTCCTCCACCAGGGCCACGGTGTCCATGGCCTCCGCCTCCGTCTCCCCCGGGAATCCGATGATGATGTCCGAGGTCAGCACCAGCCCCGGCATGACGGACCGGGCGTAGCGGATGAGCTCCAGATAGGTCTCTTTTGTGTAGCGCCGGTTCATGGCCTCCAACACCCGGTTGTTCCCCGACTGCACAGGGAGGTGGAGCTGGTTTGCCACGTGGGAACACTTTGCCATAACGTCGAAAAGCCGGGGGGTGGCGTCCTTGGGGTGGCTGGAGATGAAGCGGATCCAATAGTCCCCGGGAATTTTGTCGATGTCCTCCAAAAGGTCCGGGAAGTGATAGCCGGTATCCAGGTCGTTTCCATAGGAGTTGACGTTTTGTCCCAGGAGGGTGATGTCCTTATACCCGGCCTCCACCAGCTCCCGGACCTCCGCCAGCACGGCGGCGGGGTCCCGGCTCCGCTCCCGGCCCCGGACATAGGGCACAATGCAATAGGAGCAGAAGTTGTTGCACCCGTACATAATGGACACCCAGGCCTTCACTCCCCGCTCCCGGACCACCGGGAGACCCTCGGCAATCTGGCCGTGGCTGTCGCCCTGGTCAAAGACCCGCTTTTTCGTCTCATAGACCTGCCAGAGAAGCTCCGGGAAACGCCACAGGGCCTGAGGCCCAAAGACCAGGTCCACATGGCGGTAAGACTCCTTCACCCGCTTTGCCACCCGGGGCTCCCCGGCCATGCAGCCGCAAAGGACGATGACCTGCTCCGGATTCTCTCTCTTGGAGTGGGTCAGGATGCCCAGATTTCCAAAGACCCGCTGCTCCGCGTGCTCCCGGATCGCGCAGGTGTTCAGCACCACCAAATCCGCCTCTCCAGCCTCCTCCGTGAGGGTGAAGCCGCAGGCGAGCAACATTCCCATAATCCGCTGCCCGTCAGCCACATTTTGCTGGCAGCCGTAAGTTTCCACACAGGCCGTCGGGTGGGCCTCCCGGGCGGCGAACATGGAGCGGATGCTTTGTTGAAAGTCCCGCTGGCGGGCGATAGCCTCTTCCGGGACGACGATTTCCTCTCGCTTCAAAACGTTTCCTCCATCATACAAAGGTATGGTTTTTGATTGCTGGTATCATACCACGAAAGCCCCAAAAGCACAAGGAAAAATCCAGCCGCCGGAGAGCGCGGCTTTGTGCGTTTTGCCGGAGGCAATCGATTTGCCTTTGTAAAAAACATAAAATTTCACAAAGGGGATTGACAGATCCAAAAAAATATTGTAAATTATAACTACAGAAAGAGGTGAGTCCAGTGTACTAGACAGCACGTGAACCCACATCTTCCAGCGCCGTTCACCCCCCAGCAATTCCCGGCAACTACGTGATCTCAGGCAATTCCCAAAAACGAAACACCACTCACTATGATGAGCCCGCGGGACCAACAGGTCGGCGCAAGAAACTGTTTCATGGATTGGAAACCCACGGATCACCCACCCCCGCAAAACCCCCTATGAACGGCAGACTCAAGAAAGCACGAGGTAAGAAGCTGAATGGAAAATCCAATCAATGGTTGAGCCCCCCATTCGCCGAAGGAGCGGATGGGGGGATGTTTTTGCCGTCCGGTCCACCTGGAAGAGGCGGATTTTTCGTATAAAAGAGCCCGGAGCTTTTTTGCTCCGGGCCCTGTTGGGTCTTGGGAATCAGGACTTACCCTTTCACCAAAGAGGCGATCTCGTCGGCAAAGTTCTCCTGCTTTTTCTCAATGCCCTCGCCCTTTTCAAAGCGCACGGCATTCTTAAAGGTAATGGCGCCGCCCAGTTCCTTGGCCACGTAAGCGATATAGGCCTCTACGGTGCCCTCGAACACGTCGGAGCGGACGGAGTCCTGCTGGAGCAGGCAGTTTTCGGCGTAGAACTTGTTCAGCTTGCCCATGACGATTTTCTCCCGGACCTGCTCGGGCTTGCCCGCCATTTTCGGGTCGTTTTCCATCTGGGCCAGCATGACCTTCTTCTCCTCGTCCAGAATCTCCTGGGTCACCTGGGACTTATCCCAGAAGCGGGGATTCAGGGCGGCGATTTGCATGGCGATGTTTTTGCCCAGCTCCGTCACCTGCTCGCCGGCGAGGCCGGTCTCCAGGTTCACCAGCACGCCGATTTTGCCGCCGGCGTGAACGTAGGGCACGGACACGCCCTCGGCGTACCGGGCGAAGCGGCGAACCTTGATGTTTTCGCCGATGACCAGCACCATCTCCTGCTGCTGCTGGGTGACGGTGAGGTCGGTTCCATTGTATTTGCACTCCATCAGAGCGTCCAGATCGGCGGGGTTTTCCTTGGCGGCGGTTTCCGCCACGCCCTTGACAAAGTCCACAAATTTTTCGTTTTTGCCCACGAAGTCGGTTTCGGCGTTGACCTCAACCACCACGCCCACTCCGTTGAACACGGCGGCGTAGGCCATGCCCTCGGCGGCTACCCGGCCGGCCTTCTTCACAGAGGCGGCCATGCCCTTTTCCCGGAGCCACTCCACGGCCTTGTCCATGTCGCCGTCGGAGGCCACCAGGGCCTTTTTGCAGTCCATCATACCCACGCCGGTCATCTCGCGCAGGTTCTTTACGTCAGTCGCGCTGAAAGCCATAATTGCGTTCCTCCAAATTTATTATATCGCCGTATTTCACTCAGCGGCGGCAGGGGCGGCTTCTTCGGTCTGCTCGCCCTGGCGGCCCTCCAGCACGGCGTTGGCCATGATGGAAGAGATCAGCTTGATGGCCCGGATGGCGTCGTCATTTCCGGGAATCACATAGTCGATTTCGTCCGGGTCGCAGTTGGTGTCGGCGATGGCCACCACAGGAATTCCCAGTTTGTGGGCCTCGGCGATGGCGTTGCGCTCTTTCCGGGTGTCCACGATGAAGAGGGCGCCGGGGAGCTTTTTCATTTCCTTCACGCCGCCCAGATATTTCTCAAGCTTCGCGATTTCGCCCAGGTGCTTCATGACTTCCTTCTTGGGCAGCATATCGAAGGTGCCGTCCTCCTGCATGGCTTTGAGCTGGTTCAGCCGGTCCACCCGGGTGCGCATGGTCTTGAAGTTGGTCATCATGCCGCCCAGCCACCGGGCGTTGACGTAGTACTGGCCGCAGCGGCCCGCCTCTTCCCGGATGGCGTCTTGGGCCTGCTTCTTGGTGCCGACGAAGAGAAGAGACTGGCCGGACTCGGAGAGCTGGCGGACGAAGTTGTACGCCTCCTCCAGTTTGCGGACGGTCTTTTGAAGGTCGACAATATAGATGCCGTTGCGCTCCGTGTAGATATAGGGAGCCATTTTAGGGTTCCACCGGCGGGTCTGATGTCCGAAGTGGACGCCCGCCTCAAGCAGGGCCTTCATGGATACGACGCTGGAATTTGCCATGGTGTTTGTTCCTCCAAATTAAATTTAGTTTGGTCCTCCGGCGGCTTCATCCCCCCCGCCAATCCGGGAGATGTTCTCCCCGGACACAGACGGAAAGTCGGCGTGCCGTGCGGAATGCTGAAATATCATACCACAGCCGGTTTTCCAATGCAAGAGGATTTTAGCAAATCCCCTGGACTTTTTCTTTGAAAATGGCTCCCCCCCTCCTTAAAGATTGACATTTCCCCTCTGGCGAAGCATAATGGAACCATGAAACGGGAGGGGACGTTCGTCCCCCGAAAGGAGCCTCTTACCATGGACACCATTTATATCACCGGACACCGAAACCCGGACACGGACTCCATCGTCTCCGCCATGGCCTACGCCGCCCTGCAAAACGCCCTGGGGAACCGGCAGTATCAGGCCGCCCGCCTGGGCCAGATCAGCGACGAGACCCAGATCGTCCTGGACCGCTTCGGCTTCCAGCCCCCCAAGCTTATCGAGAACGTGCGCACACAGGTCCGGGACCTGGACTATGATACGCCTCCCACCCTCTCCGCCGCCGCCACCATCAGCCGGGGTTGGCAGGCCATGCAGGGGGGAAAGCTCTCCATCCTCCCGGTTGCCAACGAGGACGGAACTCTCTACGGAACCCTCTCCGCCGGGGACGTGGCAAATTATGATATCACCACCGTCCGCAATCCCGGAGTAAAGGATATTCCGGTGTTCAACCTGATTTCCGTTCTGGAGGGAAAGCTCCTCCACGAGAGCGACGATACGCCGGACATGGTCTCCGGCGAGGTGACCATCGCCTTGCCCGCCAGCCGGGAGAATCTGCTTTTTTCCAGTCCCGACAGCGTGGTCATCTGCGGCGACCAACCGGACATGGTCCAGCGGGCGCTGGATCTCCAGGTCAACTGCGTGATCATCTGCCAGGGCGAGGTTCCCCCGGAGCTTTTGGAGCGGGCGGGAAAGACCTGCGTCATCTCCACTCCCATCGACGCCTATCAGGCCCTGCGCCTCATTTTCCATGCACTGCCCATCGCCCGGGTCTGCAAGAGCAGGGACCTGGTCTGCTTCCACCTGGACGATTACATTGACGACGTGCAAGACGCGGTGTTGGAAAGCCGCTTCCGGGCATATCCCATCTTGGACGAGGAGGAAAAGGTAGTGGGGATGCTGTCCCGCTATCACCTCCTCCGTCCCCGGCGCAAGCGGGTGGTGCTGGTGGACCACAACGAGAAATCCCAATCCGTCATTGGCCTGGATCAGGCGGACATTCTGGAGATCATCGACCACCACCGCCTGGCGGACATTGAGACGAAACACCCCATCCACGTCCGAAACGAGGCGGTGGGCAGCACCAATACCATCATCGCGGAAATGTACCAGGAAAAGGGCCTGATGCCCACGGCGAAGATGGCGGGGCTCATGGCGGCGGCCATCGTCTCCGACACCGTCATGTTCAAGTCCCCTACCTGCACCCAGCGGGACGTGGACATCGCCAACCGTATGGCCCGGATTGCCAGCGTCAAGCTGGAGGACCTGGGGCAGGCCATCTTCTCCGCCGCCTGCGGGGACGACAAGACCGCCGAGGCGATGCTGAAAACAGACTATAAGGAGTTCCACATCGCCGGGCACAACCTGGCGGTGAGTCAGATTACCACCATGGACTCCGACCGGCTTTTGAAGCGGCTGGGTGAGTTTTTGTCCATCATGACGGAGACCCGGGAAAAGCGGGGGCTTCAAAGCGTGGTGTTGATGATCACCGATGTGCTGTTGGAGGGAACCCAGCTGTTGTTTGTGGGCGACGAGGATACCATTCGCCAGGCGTTTGGGATTAAGGGGGAGGAAAATTGCGCCTTCCTTCCCAAGATTATGTCCCGAAAAAAGCAAGTGATTCCCATGCTCTCTGCGTTGTGGGGGTGATTCCCCCGCCCGCAAGGGCGCGCAAAACCGCCCCCATTCGGGGAGAGAAGGAGGCCCCCTATGCCCCAGGCATCCGATTTCACCACTCTTTTTGACGACGACATCAACCTCCGGGGCCTTTTTGACATTCTCAGCCCTGAAAACAACCTGGTCCTGGCCGACGACATGATGCTCTCCGACGCCAAGGGGATTATCCTCCGGGTCAGCGAGAGTTACGAAAAGAACTTCGGCTTTGTCCACGACTCCATTGTGGGCCGCTCCGCCTTCGACCTGGAGGCCGACGGCACTTTTTCCCCTTGCGTCACCGCAGAGGTCATCCGCCGGAGGCGGAAAGTCACCGCCACCCAAACCATCAACCACACCCATAAAAACGTCATGACCGTGGGGATTCCCCTCTTTGACCGGGCGGGGGAGCTGAAATTCGCCGTGTGTTTCAACACCGTCTCCATGGAACAGATCAACGCTATCCAGCGGAACTACCGCCACCTCCAGGACTCCCTTCAGCAGTACACCCAGGAGATCGCCGAGCTCCGCACCCGGGCCACTTCCACCAGTCTGATTTTTAAAAGCGCCTCCATGCAGCGCCTCTGGACGCTGATGCAAAACACCGCCAACACCAAGGCCAATATTCTCATCACCGGGGAGACCGGCGTGGGAAAAAGCGCCGTGGCCAAGGCCATTCACGCCATGAGCAGCCGGGCGGACGGACCCTTTATCGAGGTCAACTGCGCCGTGCTCCACGAAAACCTCATCGAGTCCGAGCTCTTTGGATACGAAAAGGGGGCCTTCACCGGGGCTGCCAGCGGCGGCAAAATCGGAAAGATCGAGTTGGCCAACAACGGCACCCTCTTTCTCGACGAGATTGGGGAACTCCCTCCCCACATTCAGTCCAAGCTCCTCCAGCTCATTCAGGAGAAAACCATTGAGCGCCTCTCGGGGAACAAGCGCATCGAGCTGGATTTCCGTCTTCTGGTGGCCACCAACCGCAACCTGGAGGAGGCGGTCCAGCGGGGCCTCTTCCGCTCGGATCTTTTCTACCGGCTCAACGTCATCCGCATTCACATCCCCCCTCTCCGCCAGCGGCGGGAGGATGTGCTCCCCCTGGCCCACCAATTCCTGGCCCGGTTTTGCGGAGAGTATGAGAAGAACCTCACCTTCAGTCCCCGGCTCTTGACCTTTTTGGAGCGCTATGATTGGCCCGGGAACGTCCGCCAGCTGGAAAATCTGGTGGAGCGTCTGGCCATTACCGTACAGGACCCCATCATCGACCTGGGCCACCTCCCGGCGGAGTACGCCCTGGACTCCGCCGCTCCGGCCCCCTCCCGGGAGGGCACCTTGGCGGAGCGGATGGACGCCTATGAGGGCCAGATCATCCGGGAGTCCTACCGCCGCTGGGGCACCACGGTGGCTGTGGCCAAGGAGCTGGGCATCTCCCAGGCCACGGCGGCCCGGAAGGTGGCAAAGTACGTGAAGTGACCGCATCCGCCGGTCCCGCCGGAGCGGACGGCCTTCTCCGGCTTCCCGGGGAGAAAAGCCGGTGAGCCCCGGCCAAACAGGAGTTGCGTATGAGTCTGATTCAGCTGAAAACCGAACTGCGCCAGGAGTTGAAGCTGACGCCCCAGCTGATGCAGTCCATGGAGGTTTTGCAGATGACCTCCCAGGAGCTGCTGGAGTACATCTCCCGTCAGGCGGAAGAGAACCCCCTTCTGGATCAGTCCGATCTGCCGGAGCGGGCCTATGAGGAGCTGCGCCGCCAGGCGGGGTGGATTGACGTCGGCGTCCGGAACCGGGCTACGTTTGTCCACGAGGATGCCGCCCCCCCGGAGGCCGGAGCGATGGACCGGGGGCTGGAGAGTCTTGCCGCCTTCTTGCGGGACCAGCTTCACCGCCTCCGTCTGGCAAGGCCCCTGAGGGCTCTTTGTGAGTACCTGGCGGAGCTGGTGGATGAAGACGGCTATCTCGCCCAGGAGGACTTGGACGGTCTGGCCGCCCTGAAAATTCCCCAGGCCCTCTCGGACAGGGCCCTGGATACCCTCCAGAGTTTGGACCCGCCGGGGGTGGGGGCCCGGTCTCTCTCCGAGTGTTTGCTGCTTCAGCTCAGCCGCAAGCCGGGGGCGGACCCGGTGTCGATGGATATTGCCGCCCGGTTTCTCCCGGAGCTGGGACGAAAGCGCTATGGGGCCATCGCCCAGAAGCTGGGAGTTTCCCTGGAGACCGTCCGGGCGGCGGAGCGGACCATCGCCTCTCTGGAACCCCACCCCGGCCGGGCCTTCCAGAGCGGGGAGCCGGCAGCGGTTTATATCCGGCCCGATGTGTTCGTGGCGGAGTTGGAGGGAGAGTGGAAGGTGGTTTTAAACGACTACTATCTGCCCCGGGTCTCCATCAACGACTACTACCTCCGCCTGTTGAAGGACTCGGAGGAAAAAGAGACCCAGGACTACCTCCGGCAAAAGCTCCGGCAGGCCAAGTGGCTGCTGGACAGTTTGGAGCGCCGGGGCGGCACCCTTCGCCGCTGCGCTCAGGCGGTGCTGGAGACCCAGAGACCCTTTTTCACCGGCCAGACAGAGGCGCTGGTTCCCATGACCCTCTCCACTCTGGCGGAGGGACTGGAGCTCCATCCCTCCACGGTTTCCCGGGCCATTCGGGGAAAGTACCTTCAATGCCACCGGGGGACCTATCCCCTGCGCTACTTTTTCAGTCTCCCTGTCAGCGGCGGCGTCTCCCGTCAGGCGGCAAAACAGGCCCTTGTAGCGCTCATCCGGGAGGAGGACCGGCGGCGTCCCTACAGTGACCAGAATCTCTGTGGCCTTCTGGCGGAGCGGGGAATTTTCATCGCCCGCCGGACGGTGGCAAAGTACCGCCTGGAACTGGGCGTCGGGTCCTCGGCGGCAAGGCGGAAATAAGTATAGAAAAGCTCCCCGCCGTTTGGCGGGGAGCTTTCGCGCATACGGGGGAATTTTTACTTGGAGGCCTCCAGAGGATTGGGGGCGTAAGCGGCGCGATACAGGAAGGTCACGATCTGGCCCCGGGTACAGGGCGCGTCGGGAGAGAAGGTTGTACCGTCTCCGGTGCCCTTGGTGATGTCCTGCCCCACGGCCCAGAGCACCGCGTCATAGTAAAGGCTGTCCTCAGGCAGATCCGTAAAGGCCGGCGCGGCTCCGGCTCCGGCGCTGCCGCCGGCCCGCCAGATGAAGTGCATTGCCTGGCCCCGGGTACAGGGATCGTTGGGTTTGAAGGTTCCGGACTCCTCCATCTCCATCTCCGCAGCCCACTGAATGGCCTTGTAGTAGTATGCGGCGGCGTCGGTCACGTCCGCGTATTCGGCCTCCTTGGCCGTGGGTTCCGGAGACCCGGCGGCCCGCCAGAGGAACGTGACGATTTGGGCGCGGGTGCAGGCCTCGCCGGGGCCAAAGGCGGTCTCGCTCTTGCCGTTGGTAATGCCCTCTTCCACGGCCCAGTCAATGGCCTTAACGAAGGGGGAACCGGCAGCCACGTCGGTGAACTTGGAGGCAGCCCCGTCTTTTTTGCCTTCGGCGGGTTCCTCCGTCCGGGCGCCGGGTTTCACATTCTGGACCTGGTCCACGTTTTTCTTCACGTCATAGGTTTCGGAGGCATCGTAGTTGAACTCCAGCTCCGTGGTGATTTTGTCGCTCTTGGGGGTGAACCAGATGGCGCCGTCCAGGCTCATGGTGCACTCCGCCAGCACAGTGGCCCCCTGGGGGACCTGGGCGTCCACGTCCAGCTTGCCGTCCTTGTCGAAAAAGAACATGGTTCCACAGTTATTGGCGTCGGGTTTGATGTCTTCGCCTTTCATTTTTTTGTTGGACCCGTTGTAGACCACTTTGCAGTCGATGTTGGGACCCACCCCGGCGTCGCCTTCTTTGGTGGCCATTTTATAGTTCCAGCGGGAGGCGAAATACACGCCGTTCTCGTCGGGTTCCAAGACGGTGCGGACTTCCTTGGTCTCGTCGGTGACGCCTTTGCACTCTTTGAAATCCTGAATCAGCTGAACGGAGCCTGCGGGGGCCTCGACCTGAGTCTGGGCGGCGGCATTCAGGGGGAAGGCGTCCACGTTGTTCTCATCGGAGGGCTTGGCGTCTTTATACTGGAATTTCACGGCCATTTCCAGATCCTCGGTCTTGGGCATGGCGATGACGGTCCAGTTCTCCAGGTCCACTTTAAATTTGGCGATCTTTTTCGCCTCGTCCGGGGCGCTTTCCGTGCTGGTTTCCACCTTGCCGTCCAGCTCGAAGACGCTGACCTTCACGTCTTTCAGACCCTCCAGCGTCAGGTCCTTGGTTTTGACCTTGTAGTCCTCCCCCGCATAGGTGACAGTGAGACTAATGTTTTCCACCTGATATTTCCAGGGGGAGATGTAGTAACCGCCCTCCACATCCACATAGGTGGCGGTTCCTTTGCCGTCGTCCACCCCCTCGGTTTGGAAGTCGTGTTTGACTTTCATCTCCTTGGCGGTGTAGATGGTGCCGGCCACGGCGGCGGGGATCATGGTGCAGATCATAACCAGCGCAAGGAACAGGGACAAAGACTTTTTCATTGGTATGCCTCCATTCAATCCTGGGGGGCGTTCCGCCGGTATCCCATTAAATTACTCTCAGTATAGCACCAAAATCTGTCAGTTTCAATTCATCCGCCGCCGAAATACAAACGTTTGCATTGTGTATATTTACGACATTACCGGCTTTTTTTGCGAAAAACCCCCGGCGCCGTTTCGGCGCGGGGGCTTTTGCGGATCGACGTCATTTTAGGGGAGAACTACCGGCGGGGCGCGCCCGCCGGCGAAGAAGGAAAAGGGAAAGTGGATGTGTGTGGGACCCTCCTCCGCCGGTTGGGCGTCCGCCGGAAACACAAAAGCAGTGCCGAGTCTTAAACTCAACACCGCTTCAAGAGTATGCGATCGCACGGCTCATAACCTGTTGCTATCCACCCTTGCAAAAGCGTGGGGGAATGGGTATAATAAGCCCGTGGTGCAGTTCAATCTGCTGTGCTGAGTGGTATGGCACTCGTACAGAGCCGCTGGGTGCTGTCCACGCCCGGCGGCTCGCCGCATTTCATGTTTCCGACTTTTATTCTAACCTGAATTTCACCAAATTGCAAGGCCTTTTCGCCAAAAGCCCAAAAAAGCCCCACCTGTCCCAAGGGATAGGCGGGGCTTTTGTTTTGCCGGTTCCGGGCTCATCCCCGCCGGGAATACAGCCGGGCCAGCCCTCCCTCGGAGGTCTCCCGGTAGCTCCGGTTCAGGTGGATGCCGGTTTCGTACATGGTTTTAAGCACCATGTCATAACTGATGCGCCGGGTCTCCGCCAGGAAGTAGGCCAGGTTCGCGGAATTGATGGCCCGCATGGCCGCCACGGCGTTGCGCTCGATGCAGGGTATCTGTACCAGGCCGCAGATGGGGTCGCAGGTGAGGCCCAGGTGATGCTCCAGCGCCACCTCGGCGGCGTACTCGATGCGCTTGACGGAGTAGCCGAAGATCTGGCCCAGGGCGGCGGCGGCCATGGCGCAGGCCACGCCGATCTCCGCCTGACAGCCGCACTCCGCCCCGGAGACGGAGGCGTTCCGTTTCGCCAGGGCGCCGAAGAGGCCCGCCACCCCCAGAGCGTGGGCGATGTCCAAATCACTGAGGCCCCGCTTGTCCCGGAAGTAGTACAGCACCGCCGGCAGCACACCGCAGGAGCCGCAGGTGGGGGCGGTGACAATGAGGCCGTTTCCGGCGTTTTGCTCCGACACGGCGTAGGCATAGGAGCACACCCGCTGGCACTCGATGATTTCCGGGTGCTTGTTCACCAGAATATGGTCGTGGATGGACTTGGCCTTCCGCTCGATGCGCAGCCCTCCGGGCAGCTCCCCGGAGGCAGACAGTCCCTCCTGAATGGAGCGCTGCATGACGGACCAGATCTCCAGCAGGTCGTCCCAGATGTCCGCGCCCTCGTTCAGCTCCACGTAGTCCGTGAGGCTGATGTAGCGAAACTCACAAAACTCCTTGATTTCAGCGAAGGAGTTTTCAAAGTAGGTCTCCTGCTCCTGTCCCGGGGCGGGACGGCCCTCCCATTCCAGGTCTCCGCCGCCCACGCTGTAGACCCGCTGGGTGCGCAGCTCCTGCCCGCCCCTGAGGGCGGTGAGGTCCAGGGTGTTGGGGTGCTGCTCCACCGTCTTCTGGGAGAAGACAATCTCCGCCGGAAGGGGAGCGAAGGTCTCCGTCAGGATGCGGTCCGTTCCGTGGCCCTTCCCCGTTTTGGAGAGGGACCCGTACAGCACCGCCCGGTAGGCGTCCGCCTCCGGCGTCTCCTCCCGGAAGAGGGCGGCGGCCCGGGCGGGGCCCATGGTGTGGGAGCTGGAGGGTCCCCGGCCCGCCTTATAAATGTCACGAATTGATCTCATGGTTTTTGATACTCCTGTGTGCCGGCGCTTAAGGGGCGAAGCCCTCCACGATGTCCACCAGCTCCTGGCCGATGCGGGTTTGGGCCTCCCGGGTTCCTGCGCCGATGTGGGGGGTACAGGAGACCGCCGGATGTGTGGCCAGGGCCCAGTTGGGGTCCTTCTCGCTCATCCACACGTCCAGCCCCGCCGCCCGGACCTTGCCGGACTCCAGAGCCTCCAGAAGGGCGGCCTCGTCCACGTTGCTGCCCCGGGAGACGTTGACAATCACCACGCCGTCTTTCATCTTTTCAAGGGAGTCCCGGTCCACCAGGGGCCTCTCTCCGCCGGGGGCGCAGAGAATGATCACGTCGGAGTCCGCCAGCAAGGCGTCCATGGAGACGAATTTCACGGTCTCACACTCGCAGCCCTCTGGCTTATTCCGGTGAACGGTGGAGAGGACATTCATCCCCAGGGCCTGACATTTGCCGCCCACCATCCGGCCAATGCGGCCATAGCCGATGATGCCGGCGGTTTTGCCGGAGAGCTCGAAGCCCTTGGAATAGGCCTTTTTCTCCCACTTGTTCTCCCGCATGGTGTGTCCGGCAATGGAGATGTTCCGGGCGCAGGAGAAGAGGAGGGCCAGGGCCAGCTCCGCCACGGCGTTGGAGGAGGCCCGGGGGGTGTTCCGCACGGCGATGCCCGCCGCTTCGGCATAGGGAATGGCAATGTTGTCCATGCCCACGCCCGCCCGGACGATGAGCTTGAGCCGCCCGCCCCTGGCGGCGTCGATCTGGGGCTCCTTGATTTTGGTGGCGGAGCGGATGATCACCGCGTCAAAGTCCCGCAGGGCGGGGCCCAGGCCGCCGGGTTCATAGAACTGCTCCACCACCTCGAACCCGTCCGCCCGGAGCTTCGCGACGGCAGAGGCGTCCATTCCGTCAGTGACCAATACGCGCTTTAACATGATACGTTCCCCTTTCAAACGTTCTCAGCACACCCCAGGGATGCTGACAGCGGGAGGGTACGCGCCCATTGGGGGACAGGCGCGGGGCCCGGCCTCTCAGCCAAGCATATCGTCCATCAGGTCCTTTTTCAGCTTTTCAATGTCGGCCAAAACCTGCTCCTTGGTCTCCTTGGCTTCCGCTTCCTCCAATGTCCGGATCAGCCATTTTAGAAAACTTTTAAACTGCAAATCGGTCATGCCCATGGCTCGAACCTCCTTTGGGTCATTCTCCGTTCGTTCCCCTCAGGCGTGCTCAGCTTCGTACTTCTTGAGGAACTCCACCAGTGCCTCCACGCCCTCTTTGGGCATGGCGTTGTAGATGGAGGCCCGGAGGCCGCCCACGCTCTTGTGCCCCTTGAGGTTGTCGAAGCCCGCCGCCTTGGAGGCGGACACCACATCGGCGTCCTGTTCCTTGCTGGGGGTGACGAAGGGCACGTTCATGAGGGAACGGTCCTCCTTCCGCACGGCCCCGGTGAAGAGCTTGCTCTGGTCCAGGAAGTCGTAGAGGATCTTCGCCTTTTCCTCGTTGCGCCGGTGCATCGTCTCCAGTCCGCCGTTTTCCAGCAGATACCGGAAGACCTTGCCGCAGCAGTAGATGGCCCAGCAGTTGGGGGTATTGTAGAGGGAGTCGTTGTCCGCGTGGGTTTTGTAGCTCATATAGGTGGGGACAAATTTGGGAAGGTCCTCCCGCAGCAGGTCCTCCCGGATGATGACCACCGCCATGCCCGCAGGGCCCACGTTCTTTTGCACGCCGCCCCAGATGAGGCCGTACCTGGAAACGTCGCAGGGCCGGGAGAGGAACATACTGGACTGGTCGGAGACCAGCACCTTCCCGCGGGTTTCGGGCAGCTGGAAGTAGGTGGTGCCGTTGATGGTTTCGTTTTCGCAGATATAGACGTAGTCCGCGCTGTCCGGGATGTCCAGGTTGGAGCAGTCCGGGATATAGGAGAAGTTCTTGTCGGCGGAGGAGGCCACAATCTTTACCTCGCCATACTTTTTCGCCTCGGCAATGGCCTTCTTGGACCAGGCGCCGGTTTCCACATAGCACCCGACCCCGTTTTTCATCAGGTTCATGGCCACCATGGCGAACTGGACCGTGCCGCCGCCCTGGATAAAGAGAACCTTGTAGTTATCGGGGATACCCATGAGTTTGCGAAGGTCCGCCTCCGCCTCGTCCCGAATCTGCTGGAAGACCTTGGAGCGGTGGCTCATCTCCATGACGCACATACCGCTGCCCCGGTAGTTCATCATCTCGGCGGCGATTTCTTCCAGAACAGGCTCCGGCATCATGGCCGGTCCGGCGGAGAAGTTATAGGTGCGGCCGTATTTCATGCTGTATTCCTCCATTCAATCTAAAAATCCAGAAGGTTTCTCCCCTGAGGGGCTGCTTTCCCATTCATAGTATACCGCATTTTTTGAACAGAATCAACCATATCTACAGTTTTTACCGGAGCGGATTTTTCCGCTGCCCCTGCCGTGGCCCGTAAAGTTGAAAGGCGGCAAACGGCAGCTTCCCAAGCAAGGGTTGGGAGGGCCCGCCGGACCACGGGCGGAGCGCCCGTTTGCCCCGGGGAAATACAAAAAACCTTTACACAAGGAAATAACCGTGCTACAATCCGTATAGGATATGGATGGAGTTTCAGACGGTGGACGTTGCAATGGCCGCTATCCGGCGGTATGACCGGGGCGGCCCGAAAGACACGGGGACCGGCGCGTCCCCAAAGTCCGGCGGAAGAAGGGGGGATGCGGAAACGTGACCCTCCTTTCCTGTTTTCATCTTGAAACCTGCGGGCCGTCTCGGAGGACCCCGGCGGCCCTGCTCCCGGCGGGAAATGCGGAGGGATAAACATGACATTGGAAGACATCAAACGGGACCTCCGGGTCCGGTGGGAGCTGACCGTGCTCTACGGCAGGGCGCTTGGAAAGTGGCTGCTGCTGGCCACGGCGGCGGGGATTTCCTGCGGCCTGGTGGGGGCGGCGTTCCACATGGCGGTGGAGCGCGTCACGGAGCTTCGCGGGGAGTTTTCCTGGCTGCTGTACGGCTTGCCCCTGGCGGGACTTGCCATTGTGGGGCTTTACAGGCTTCTTGGAACCGAGGGGCAGGGGACCAACGACATTTTCGACGAGGTTCACCAGGGGGGCCGCATCTCCACACGGTTGGTTCCCGCCATTTTCCTGGGGACGGTGCTGACCCATCTTTGCGGCGGCTCCGCCGGACGGGAGGGGGCGGCCCTACAGATGGGCGGGGCCCTGGGCTATCGGGTGGGGAGGCTCTTCGGCTTTGACGAGCGGGACCTGCGCATTGCCACCACCACGGGCATGGCGGCCTTTTTCACCGCCCTCTTTGGAACGCCTCTGGCGGCGGCGGTGTTCTCCATCGCCGTGGTCAGCGTGGACGCCTTTTATCACGCCGCTTTCTTCCCCGCCCTCATCGGGGCCCTGGAGTCCTATGGCATCTCCCGTTTGCTGGGGGTGGAGCCCGCGTCCTTTGCCGTGGAGGCCCCGGGCCTGTCCACAGGGCTTTTGGTCCGGGCGGGATTGCTGGCGGGACTTTGCGGGATTCTCTCCGTGGTGTTTTGCGGGACCATCCGCCTGACGGAGCGCCAGCTTCACAAAAGGATTTCCTCCCCCTGGCTCCGGGCCGCTCTTGGGGGATGCGCCGTCATTGGCATGACCTGGCTTTGCGGCGTCCCGGACTACAACGGCGCCGGGATGGAGGTCATCGCCGCCGCCGTGGAAGAGGGAACGGTTCGCCCCGCCGCTTTTTTGTGGAAGATCCTCTTCACCGCCGTTACCTTGGGGGCGGGATTCAAAGGCGGGGAGGTGGTGCCCTCCTTCTTCGTGGGGGCCGCGTTTGGGTGCGCGGCAGGGCCGCTGCTGGGGCTTCCGGCGGGCTTTGCCGCCGCACTGGGACTGGTGTCCGTGTTCTGCGGAGCCACCAATTGCCCCTTGGCCTCCATCGCTTTGGCCATTGAGCTTTTTGGCGGAGGGGGACTGTTGTATTTCGCCTTGGCCTGTTGTGTCAGCTACGTCCTCTCCGGTTACGGGGGGCTGTACTCCAGTCAGACCATCCTGCACTCCAAGCTCAAGGGGCGGTATATCAACGTACATACCAACGACGGGCCTGTGGAAAACGGCGTTTCGGCGGAAACAGAACCCGAGGAGGCGCTGTTATGATTTCCAGGATTTACCCCCCCACGGAACCGGACGGGTGACCTGGTAAAAGTTTCGCGATTTTCGGTGTTCTGCTGATTCATGCCAGCGCGGGCTGCCTCTCCGGCCCGGTTTCCGCCTCCTGGCTGTCCGGCCTGTTCTGGAACGCCCTGGCCCGCCACGGCCTCCGGGCGGCGGATGGCCCGCCGCTTCTCACCGTGCCTCTGGTCTCCCTGCTGGTCCTGACCTGCGGCAGGGGGGCCTACGCCCTGCTCTCCCGGGTTCCGGGAGTCCGGCGCTGGCTGATTTGAACGCTCGCATAAAACACGCCCCCCGCGGCATACTGTCGTCAAGCGACATTTGCCATGGGAGGCGTTTTTTTCATGACTCAACTTCTGCAAGACACCGGCATGACGGTTCTGACCACCCTGCTGTCCATCCTGGCGCTGTTCCTTCTCACCAAGCTGATGGGGGCCAAGCAGGTGTCCCAGATGACCATGTTTGACTATGTGGTGGGCATCACCATCGGCTCCGCCGCGGCGGAGCTGGCAACAGAACTGGAAGAGCCCCACAAGCCCCTCACCGCCCTGATTGTCTACGGGCTGGTGGCTGTGAGCATCTCGGTCCTTTGCTGCAAGTCCCTGAAAATCCGCGCCGCCGTCACGGGGCGGCCCGTGGTGCTGCTGGAGGACGGGGTGATCTACCGGGAGAACCTGAAAAAGGCCAAGTTGGATCTAAATGAGTTTTTGACTTACTGCCGCATCGGCGGCTGGTTTGATTTAAGCCAGCTCCAGACCGCCGTCTTTGAGCACAACGGCACCGTCAGCTTCCTGCCCAAAGAGGCGGACCGCCCCGCCACCCCGGCGGATTTGAACAAGAATCCCGCCCAGTCTCAGGTTCAGACCCCCTTTGTCATGGACGGGAAACTGCTTTCCGGCAACCTCCGCCAGTCGGGGAAGGAGGACGAGTGGGTCCGCCGCTGTCTCCTCCGCCAGGGCTACCGGGACGAGGGGGAGGTGTTCCTGGCCCTCTGGGGCGGGGGAGAGGATTTGACGGTGTTCCCCATGGACCCCGGAAGAAAAAGGGAGGCCCCAGGCGCCGGGCACTAGAGCCTGTTTTAAACCCGTCAAAACGCCGTCTTGAGGCATCTTTTTCCGCCAGGACTGCGTTGATTGGACTTGAAATCCGTCTTTGCGGGGCCTGGTCCCCAGACCAGGCCATTTCTTGATCTTCCCCCAGGCTTAGTGGGCCAGGATAAATTCCTCCAGCTCCTCCGGGGTTTTCACCACAGCCACCGCTCCGGCTTCCTCCAGCTCTCCCGGCGGGGCGTAGCCGAAGAACTCCACCCCGGCGCAGTCCACGCCGCAGGCCCGGGCCCCCAGCACGTCGAACTTCCGGTCCCCCACCATCAGCACCCGGGGGAGGTCCCGCTCCGTCAACCCCAACTGCCGCATGGCCTCCCGGACCACGTCCTCCTTTTCCCAGTCCCCGTGAGGCGGACTTCCCACCAGGGCGGAGAGGTGGGGCGTGAAGCCGAACCGGTCGCAGATGGAGACGCACAGATTCTCCGGCTTGGAGGAGGCCAGAGCCAGCACATAGCCCCGCTCCTTCAAGCGGCCCATGACGGTTTCCATGCCCGGGGCCGCCCGGTTTTCATATTGACCCACGGGCTCGTAAATCAGGCGGAAGCGCTCCACCGCCTCCGCCGCCTTTTCCGGGCTGTAGCCGCAAAAGCGGATAAAGGAATCCTGAAGGGGCGGGCCGATGAAGCGGAGCAGAGTCTCCTCCTCCGGCGCCGGGTCGCCGTAGCCCAAAATGGTCTCCCGGACGCAGTGGACAATGCCCTCCCGGGAGTCCGTCAGGGTGCCGTCCAGGTCAAAGAGCAGATAACGGTACATATCACGCCTCCTCGCAGTATTGGGGAACGGCCACGCCCCGGGCAGTTCCGTCCACCTCCAGGGCCGGGCCCTCCAGCCGCCGGATCTCCTCCTGGCCCCACAGGGCGAGGAAGTCCTCCACCCCCGCCACGTTGGGCAGGCCGTAGGGCGCGTGGCGGTAGTGCATGGGAACGACGCACTTGGGGCGAAGGGCCTCGCAGACGGCCTTGGCCCCCGTCGCGTCCACGGTGTAGGTGCCCCCCACGGGAACCAGCGCCGCGTCCAGGGGGCCGATGGCCTGAACCTGCTCCGGTGAGAGCTGGTGCCCCAGGTCCCCCAGGTGGGCGACGGTGACGCTGTCTGCCGAGAGGATATGAATGGTGTTGGGCCCCCGGAGGGCCCCGCCCTCGCCGTCGTGGAAGGTCTCCACGGTGCGGACGGTGAAGGGGCAGGGACCGTCGAAGGGGACCGCTTCCGCCTCCTCCACGGCGTTGTGGTCAAAGTGGCCGTGACTGCACAGGATGTTGTGGACCACGGGCTTCGCCGCCGGGGACGCGGCCTCGGGGTCCGCGAAGACCTGCATCTTTACCGCCAGGGTGTGAAAGCCCTTTTTCTTCAGGCGGGCCCGCTCCTCCCAGACGTTGTTCCAAAGGGCGGTCCGGCGGGCCGTCTCCGCCAGGGGCGGATAGCCCTCCACGCCGGTATAGGGGTCCAGCAGGATTCGATAGCCCGCCGCTTCCACCAGGAAACAGGCGTGGCCCAGCCAGGTGAGTTTCATGGGAACAACCTCCTTACGGACAGTTTAAAAATCGAGGGCGGACCAGGGTCCGCCCTCTCAGTATACCAGCTTTACGGCTGTTTGTCATCCGGGTTTTTCGGCTCGTCCTTCTTCCGGTTGAAGAAGGCGCTCTCCTGCTCCCGGGCCTGACGGAAGGTCTCCGCCCGCCGGACCTGGGCCCGCTTGGAGGCTTTCACCACCACCAGGGCCACCAGCGCCAGAATGGTCATCCAAATCCAGTTGTAGGCCACGAAGATGGCCAGCCCCTGGAGGAAGTCCCCAAAGCCGTGGAGTCCGCCTGTGAAGGCGTTGGCCAGACGGCTTCCGAAGGTGGGCGGGGCCTCCTCCACCGTGGTGAGGCGCAGCACCTCTCGCAATCGGACGTCGATGGTGGCGAAATCCACCAGGGAGTCGTAGTGCCGGAGGGAGCCGGTGAGCTGCTCAATCTGGTATTCCGTCTCGCTGATGGCGTTTTCCAGGTCGATGATGTCCTCCATATTTTCCGCCTTGGAAAGCAGCATCTGAAGCCGCTCCATTTTAGTCTTCTGGGTTTCCAGGCGGCTTTCCGTGTCGTAGTACCGCTCGCTGATATTCTCGGCGTTCCGGTCCTGGCTGGTGACGTGGCTGATTTCCCCCACGGTCTTCAAAAAGCCCTGGAACTCCTTGGCGGGGACCCGGACGGTGTAGCTGGCGCTCCGGCTGCCGTCGCCGTGGCTGTCGGAGGAGGCGTATTCCAGGTAGCCCCCCAGCTTGATCACCAGCTCCTCCAGAGCGGCGGTGCAGGCGTCGTAGTCCTGGGTCTCCGCCTGGATGCTGGCGGTGTAGACCATCTTGGCGTTGGCCAAGCGGTCCTCCTTCTGGGGCTCATTGGGGGCCGCCTCCGGCTCGGCGGGGGAGCCTCCCGTAGTCTCAGCAGGAGCGTCAAAGCCAAACTCCCTCACCTCGGCTTTCCAGTTGTCTCCGCCGGCATCGTCATAGGCCGTCTGGCTTTCTCCGGCGCTGCTGGGGCTGGAATCGCCGGCAGCTGGAGCTCCCGCGCTGCCGCCGCAGGCGGTGAGGGTCAGGGCCGCCAGCAGGGCGGCCAGGAACAGGGCAAGTCCTCTTTTCATCCGTGGCTCCTCCTTTTTCTGCCCCGTCTTCCACGGGGCGCTTATGGGCTGCTTAAAAACGCCGGACAGTGCGCCTGTTTCAAACAGCTCTCAATAATTAAGACGAATTTCCAAGGGAAAAGGTTCCTCACTTTTTGTATGTTAATCGATCCGGGTCTCCCAGGTCTCTGCCTGGAAGGCCTGGAAGCACATACGGATCTGTTCTTCCGTGTTCTTCTCCTCCGCCAGAGGGGGCAGGCTCTCCAGGGAAAAGTATTTGCTGGCGGTGGTTTCGCTGTTGGGCTGAAAGGCCCCGCCCACCACGTCGCAGAGGACAAAAATCTTGCACACCTTCCAGGCGTACACCGGATGGTTGTGCTTCTCCCGGTCCTGAACGGCGATGAGCCGCCGGGGAACCACCTCCAGCCCCGCCTCCTCCCGGACCTCTTTCACCGTGTTTTCCAGTACGGAGACGTTCACGTCCACCCAGCCCCCGGGGAGGGACCACTTTCCGCTGTTTTCCCGGACCAGGAGAATCCGCCCCTTTTGAAAGACGGCGGCGCGGGTGTCCAGCTTGGGAGTCTGATAGCCGGTCTCGCAACAAAAGAGGTTTTTCACCGTCTCCAAAGGCAGGTCCGCCTGCCGGGAGAGCATCTCCGCGGCGATGTCCCGGACTCGCTGAAAGCGCTCGATGTCAAAGGGGTCCTTTCCGTAATAGAGCCCTGCCTGGGCCAGAGCCTGGAGCTCCACGGCCCAGTCCAGCCAGGGCACCGTCCCGTGTTCCATTTCCCGGCCTCCTTGTTTTTATGAAAACGGGGCTCCGCCTCCGAACGCTTGCGCAGACAGCGAAAACCCGTTTGACAAGTGGAACAGGGCTCCGTTCCCGGAACCCTGTGGGCTGTTCTCTCACGCCACCGCCGAAAATGGCGTCCGCGTCTTTTCCTCTTCCTGGCTCTGCCGGGCCAGTTCCTGCTGCTGGGCGGCGCTGTCGGTCTCCGCCCGGGTGACGGTGCGGGTGGTGCCGCCGGAGACATAGGACTTGCCGCACTCCGGGCAGATTCCTGTGTGCATGGTCACGCTCTGGCTGACCACTTCCCGGCCCTCCCGGTCGGCCTTGGCCTGCTCCCGGTAGACGTGCTCCATCTCATGGCCCCTGACGGCGGAGGCTGCCTGCTCGGGCTTGACGTTGGTGGGGGTCTGGAAGGAAACGCCCATGTCGTCGGACCCGTCCTGGTACTTGCGCTCCTCGCAGGTCTGGCACTCGCCCTCTTTCAGGGCGTCCTGAGCGCTCTCGGCCCCCTGGGCGCCTTTGCCGTCCATGTTCTCTTCCGTCTTTTCCTGTCCGGGAAGGCCGGGGACGGTCTCCTCCTCCGTCTGCCCGGGGAGATTGGGCGCGCCGTTTTTCAAAACGCTCTCGGCACCCTCCAGGTCGTTCCGGCCCAGGGCCTCCTCCGCCTGAAACAGCTGGCCCTCCAGGGCGTTTTTCCGGGAACCCTGAACGGGGGAGAGCGCGTCCTTCCCGGTTTCCACAAACTTACCGTCGGGGTCCACGTCGCCGTACCGGGTCCGCATCCGCCCCGCCATGGCTGCGGGATCGCTTTCCAGCCGCGCCGTCAGTTCCGGCAAAGAGGCCTCGTCCCTGGAGATGGGCCGTACGGCCTTGACCGGCTCCACCGGCGTCTCGGGAGCGGCGTTTTTCCGGGCCGCCCAGGCCTGACCCGCCCGGGCCTGCTGGGCGGAGCGGGCGTTTTGAAGATTTTCCGTCAGCCGGGACTTGTAAAACGCCCCGACGGAGCCCATTCCGAAATTTCCCACGGCTGCAATTCCACCGATCATAGGATCACCTCATATTTAAATTGCCCTCAGGCGATACTCTAACACATACAGTATACCATATTCCCCCCAAAGCGCAAGACCCTTTTTAAAAGGGCTCCGGCGTGCGGGGAAAGGGGCGCACAGGTTTTGCCCCGGCCGAGGAGCTCGCGCCGGTCAGAGTGGACAAGGGAACCCTTCGGACCGTGTAATTTTTGCGCCGTCCCTGTCCTTTTTCCTGTTTCAAAGAGACTCTTCCCCGTCCGGCAGCTGGTCCTTCTTCAAGGACTTGATCTCCAAATACAAGGCGTTGATGGTCAATTTGGTGAACTCCAGCTCCCGCTCCAGGTTCGCCACTCTTTTTTGAAGGGCGAGGTATACACTCAAACTGTCCTGAGGTTCCTCTCCCCGGGCCTGTTCCGGGTAAATCTTCATGAATCCCACGCTCCTTTGCGCCAAAATGCTGTAATCAGTGTACCACAAATCCGACAGGATGTCTATGATCATAGACTAAAAATCCGGCCTTTTCCCCTACACTATGGAAAGGAAAGAAGGGGGGATACCGTGCAATTTAATAACAAAGCCGTGGGCCGGGTCGTTCGGGATCTGAGGAAGAGCCGGGGCCTTTCTCAGGACGTTTTAAGCGGCCTTGCGGGAATCGCACGGACCCATCTGACAATGATAGAAAACGGCGGCAAGCAGGCGAACTTCGAGACTCTGTGGAGAATTGCCCAGGCTTTGAATATGCGCCCCAGCGAGTTGGTGGCGAGGATTGAGAGGGAGACGGAGCAGTCTGAGGAGACATGATGGGCTATGAAAGGACGGCCTTCCATTGTCTTCGGCAGACGGCGGCGTGATAGAAAAGATTAACTATTAGATGTCAACGCTCAATAGGTGGCCAGACCGTTGTCAAGAAGAAACCCAAGAATGTTGTAGCTGCAATGTCCAGTCGCCTCAAGCCCTACTTTTATGCTGTTTTGAGGTGCGGAACAGGCCCGGAGCTTGTCGAGCAGGGTGTTGAAGCCCTCCGTGTTATTGGGGATGGTGAACACATCCGCCAGGACTACGCCCTCGAAGCTGAAGATGAAGCAGTTGGGCTTATCCTTGGACACATCAATACCTACGCAAATCATAACAAAACCTCCAGCGGTGAATTTGTGATGCTGCATCCACAGGACACTTTGCTTTTGTAGCCTTGTTCCACATAAACCGTCTGGCGGCATTTAACTGATTAACAAAACTGCAAAGGGCTGTGGTTGGAACCTTTTCCGAACCATCTTCGTGGTAGAAGGCGGTAACC
>CAJUCO010000004.1:67244-116171 GCA_910585245.1 uncultured Oscillibacter sp. | reverse complement strand
TCTTCTCCTCACCCCGGGGCCGAATATGCGGAATATATTTGCGCTGTTCAACTGCCTGTGTGCTGCCGGTATGCCCTGCGTCTAAGCACACGTTTTTGTAAAATTTCCCCTCTTGGGATGGATGACGCCAAGTGTTCGCGATACGCCGGTGGGCGCGGCAAGACTTGTCCCCGCCGGGGGAAGCGAAAAGGCAGCCAATCCGGCAGGTAAATGCAAAAGATGGGCGGAGAATGGAATTTTATCCATTCTCCGCCCATTTTTGGGGGGTCCAATCTTGCCTGCCGGCAACAGCAATTATAATTTTTTGAAGTCTTTTTCGCGGACACCCGCCTAAGGCACGACAGTCTTTCTCCTTTCCCGAAAAGGGCCCCGAACTTGACCGGAGCTCCTTTTTTACGGTTCTTTCAACCGGATAACACACTGTCCCAGATTATAAAAAGGCTCCGCCGCCGTGGGGGAAATCCCCTCCACCACCTCCGCCTGGGTCAGCAATGAGACGGATTTGAAGCACACCGGAAGAATGGGGGCTTGCTCTTTTAAGTGGGTGCAAAGGGCCCTCATGGCCGCCGTCCGGTCCTGCGCCCCCGCCAGCTCTGCCAATAGGCGGCTGGTGTCCGGATGGGACCAACGGCCATAGTTCAGGCTTCCCCCCGGCTCCAGAAGGCTTTTAAGATTCCAGTCCGCGGTGAGGCGGGTTTCCCCGTAATAGAGATCAAAGTCCCCGGCGGCCAGGGCGGCGGTATACTCCTCCCAGGGCAGGGCCCGGACCTCCACCGTCACGCCACCGGCGGTCCAGCTTTTCGCCAAATATTCGGCGATGGACTTTTTAAAGCTGTTCTCCTCGTTGACCAACAGCGTCAGGGGACTTTCGGACACATAACCGCTCTCCGTCAAGGCGGCGGCGAAGCCGTCCAGAGAAAAAGCCGTCTCCAGATCCGCCGGATACAGCGGCGACGACGGGGGCACCGGAAAGGCGGCGGGCCTGCCGTGTCCCGAGAGAAAGGCAACCGTCACGTTTAGCCGGTCGATTCCCGCAGACAGGGCCCGCCGGAGAGACGGACTGTCCAGAGGCGCCCGGGCGGTGTTGCAGCCCACATATTGCAGCACCGTGGTCTCCGCGTCCACGCTGTCCACGCTGCCGGTGGCGCTCACCGCCTGCACGCCGGTGAGATCCGCCGTAATGAGCTGAACCTCGTGGGAGGAAAAGCGGTAGAGCATGGCGGCGCTGTCAGGCGCGCCCACCAGGGCAATCCGCTCCACCGGCTGGTTCTCTCCCCTCCACCAGGACTGGTTGGCGATGAGATAGGCCCCGGTCTCCTCCTCGACGTAAAAATAGGGGCCGGTGCCCATGGGGGCAATGGTGTCCTGGCCGCCGGACTTTACAATGGGCACATCCAGCAGGGCCGGAAGGGCCGTGTTTGGACTTGTCAAGGAGATGGTCACGCTATCGCTGTTGGCGCTGATAGAGGATATACCGGACAAACGGCTGGCGTAGCGCGCCGAAGTTCGGGCCCGGTCCAGGGTGGCTTTCACATCCCGGCCGGTCAAAGGCGAGCCGTCGGAAAACTGGACCCCTGAGCGGAGGGTGAAGGTGTAACGTCCGGCGGCTTCGTCGTGGGTATAGCTGATACACAAACAGGGCTGCGGTTCAAAGCGCCCATCCAGACGAAACAGCCCCTCGTACAGAAGGGACGCCGCCACTTGTTGCACTCCGTCTGCGCAATCCACCGGGTCCAGGCTCTGTCCCGGCACATAGGGCAGAGCAAAGCGCTCCGGCAGGACCGCCCCCTCCTCTTCCTCCGGCTCCTCTTCCTCCTGAAAGGGGGGCAGAATGTCCTCGATTTCCTCCTGCGGACCCTCCTGCCAGCAGCCGCTGAGCAGCAGAAGGGGCAAAAGCAGCGCAAACAGCCCGCGCAAGCGTTTTCTCATAAACTTACCTCAAGGGACAAGGAATCAGGGATCCACCATCCCTGACTCCTCCCTTCACGCATTCAATTTCCGGCGGTAATCGCCCCGCACTGGACGCCTCTGGCCTCCCCCAGCTTCCGGTGGGACCAGAACAGATCCCGGCGGCAAGCGGTGCAAAGGCCGGAGGTCTCGATATTCTCCGGCAGAACCCCCGCCCGCAAAAGCCACCGGCGGTTCAACCCCTCCAGGTCCACGTGCCACTTGGGGCCCCGAAACTCCAGATAAGGTTCCGCCTCAGAGCCCAGAACGGCCCGCATAGCGGCGGGGACATCTTCGTCGCTCTCAAAGCAGCACCGGCCGATGCAGGGGCCCAGGGCGGCCTGGACCCGCTCCGGCTTTGTTCCATAACAACGCCCCATCTCCCGGACGGTCTTTTCCACAATTCCCCCGGCGCAGCCCCGCCATCCCGCGTGAGCCGCGCCCACGGCTCCGGAGTCCGGGTCGTGGAGGAGCACCGTGCCGCAGTCGGCGGAAAAGACAAACAGAGTCAGCCCCGGCACATCCGTCACCAGGGCGTCGGCGCTGTCATAGTCCCGCTCCCGAAAGAGTCCCTTCCCGGCGTCTTCCGCCGTACAAACCCGGACGTTCGTCTCGTGGACCTGCCGGGAGAGGACGGTCCGCTCCGTGTCTACTTGGAGCACGGTGCAGAAGCGGCGGTAATTCGTCAGCAACGCCTCCCGCCCGTCCCCCATGCCGGGGCGGAGGTTCAGGCTGTCCCAGGGGGCGGGAGAGACGCCGCCCAAACGGGTGGAAAAGCCGTGGCGTACGCCCCGCAAATTGGAGGCGGTCAGCCAAATCAAACCGTTTTGTTCATGGATTTCCAAAGACACGGGGACCTCCTTTTCCCGGTTGCGCCGGGGGTGTTTGCCCGCCCTTTCGGAGAGGGGAGGCGCTATGAGGATCGCCGCAACCTCCCCCGCCCGCGGGGCGGGTAAACGCCATCAGTTCTGATGGTACTCCGGGCAAGTGCACTTCTTCCATTTCAGCCCGCTGCCGCAAGGGCAGGGATCGTTTCGCCCGATTTTAATGACTTTAATGGGCTGTTTCCTGGGCTTGGTTCCGTCGCCGCCCACGTTTTCCACCATGCCCTTGGCCACCCGTTCCCGTTTGACCTCCTCGTCCTTTTTCAGGCGCACGGAGTACAGCCGCCGGACGGTCTCGTCCTGGATTGCGGCGATCATTTCCTCGAACATATCCAGGGACTCCCGCTTGTACACGTCCACCGGGTTGTTATTGCCGTAAGACTGAAGGCGAATTCCCTGTTTTAAGTCGTCCATGGCGTCAATGTGGTCCATCCAGTACTCGTCCACCACCCGGAGCATAATGACCCGCTCCAGCTCCCGCATGATAGGGGGCGTGATTTCCGCCTCCTTATTCTCGTAGAAGGCCCCGGCGGCGGCGGTGAAGACCTCGTCGAAGTCCTCCTGGCTCTTTTGCGCGGCCTCCGTCTCCGGGATATCCACCGCCCCCTTGGCGAAATACATTCCCTCCAACCCCCGGAGCATCTCCCGGTAGGCGGCGGCGTCCAGATGCTGCTGCTCCCCAAAGGCGAGGCTCACGTGGTTGCCGATTGAGGTGCGCATCATATTCAGCACCGTGTCCTTGATGTCCATGCCGTCCAGAACCTGGCGGCGCTGGCTGTAGATCAGTTCCCGCTGCTTGTTCATCACGTCGTCGTATTCCAGCACGGACTTCCGGGACTGGAAGTTCCGGGACTCCACGGTGGTCTGGGCGTTTTCAATGGCCTTGGTCAGCATCCGGTTCTCAATGGGGGTGTCCTCGTCCAGGTCGAAGCGCTCCATCATATTGGTAATCCGGTCTCCGCCAAACAGGCGCATCAAATCGTCCTCCAGGGAGATATAAAACCTTGTCTCGCCAGGGTCCCCCTGGCGGCCCGCCCGGCCCCGGAGCTGGTTGTCAATCCGGCGGGACTCGTGGCGCTCCGTGCCGATGATGAAGAGACCCCCGGCCTCCCGGACCCGGTCCGCCTCGCTGGCGATCTCCGCCTTGTGCTGGGCCAATTTTTCCGCGAACAGCGCCCTGGCGTCCAGAATCTCCTGGTTGTCCGTGTCGGCGTAGCCCGTGGCGTCCACAATGACCTCCTCAGAATATCCGGCCTTGGTCAGGTCCGCCCGGGCCAGGTATTCCGCGTTGCCGCCCAACATGATATCCGTGCCGCGGCCCGCCATATTCGTGGCCACAGTGACCGCCCCCAGCTTGCCCGCCTGGGCCACGATTTCCGCTTCCTTCTCGTGGTTTTTGGCGTTTAGGAGGTTGTGTTTAATCCCCTCTCGGCTGAGGAGCTTGGAGAGAAGCTCGTTCTTCTCAATGGACACCGTACCCACCAACACCGGCTGGCCCTTGGCATGGCACTCCTTGATCTGCTGAATGACGGCCCGGAATTTTCCCTCCTCGGTTTTGTAGACCACGTCGTGGTGGTCCTCCCGCTGGTTGGGGCGGTTCGTGGGAATTTCAATGATGTCCAGGTTGTAGATGGTTCCGAACTCTTCCTGTTCCGTCATAGCGGTGCCGGTCATACCGGAGAGCTTGTCATAGAGCCGGAAATAATTCTGGAAGGTAATGGTGGCCAGAGTTCGGTTTTCACTGTTGACATTCACGTGCTCCTTGGCCTCAATGGCCTGGTGAAGTCCGTTGGAGTACCGCCGGCCAAACATGAGACGGCCAGTGAACTCGTCTACAATGATGACTTCCCCGTCCTTCACCACATAGTCGATGTCCCGTTTCATGGTTCCGTGGGCTTTCAGGGCCTGGTTGATATGGTGGCTGACGGTGGAGTTGGATGGGTCGGAGAGGTTTTCCACATGGAAATACTCCTCCGCCTTGGCGATGCCCCGGGCGGTGAGGGTGGCGGTTTTGGCCTTTTCATCCACCACATAGTCCGCGTCGATATCCGCAGCCTCTTCTTCCTTGTTGTCCACCTGGACCACCACCTGCTTTTTGAGCTTGGCCACAAACATCTCTGTCAGATCGTACATCTGCGTGGATTTCTCCCCCTGGCCGGAGATAATCAGCGGGGTCCGGGCCTCGTCGATGAGAATGGAGTCCACCTCGTCCACAATGGCGAAAGAGTGGCCCCGCTGGACCAGCTCCTGGGAGTAGATGCACATATTGTCCCGGAGGTAGTCGAAACCCATTTCATTGTTGGTGCCGTAGGTGATGTCGGCGGCATAGGCTTCCTGGCGCTGTTTCGAGGTAAGTCCATGGACAATGAGCCCCACCTTCAGCCCCAGGAAGCGGTGGACCTTGCCCATCCACTCGCTGTCTCGCTTGGCCAGGTAGTCGTTGACGGTGACGATGTGGACGCCTTTCCCCGCCAAGGCGTTGAGATAGGCGGGGAGAGTCGCCACCAGGGTCTTGCCCTCGCCGGTTTTCATCTCGGCGATACGCCCTTGATGAAGGACAATGCCGCCCACCAGCTGCACCCGGTAGGGCCGGAGGCCCAACACCCGGTCCGAGGCCTCCCGGGCGGTGGCGAAGGCCTCGGGGAGGATGTCGTCCAGGGTCTCTCCGCCGGCGAGGCGGTCCTTGAACTCCTGAGTTTTCGCCTGGAGCTGGGCGTCGCTCATGGCCTTGTACTCGTCGGCCATAGCCTCGATTTTATCCGCGATGGGGGTAATGGATTTCAGCTCCCGAGAGCTGTAGTCGCCGAAAATCTTTTGCATCAGACCCATAATCGTTTGTAACTTCCTTTCTATTCTAGCGCTTCCCCGGGGGAAGGCATAAAAATTCCCATAGTAAAACAAGCATAGCTTACCACAGTTTTCCCGGGAATGCAAAGGAAATTGGGAACGGAGGAAAAAAGTTCACAAAACTGTTAAATCTCCATATCCAGCAACATCCGTATCCGGCTCTTCACAGTTCCCTCCCGGGTGGAGGCGTCATAGTCCACGCCCACAATCACCCCCTCAGGCAGCTCCCGCTGGAGGCGGGCGTAAATGCCTCTTGCGTAGATGTGCCCCGGCAGACAGCCAAAGGGCATCGCCGCCAGCACCTTCTTGTACCCCGCCCGTACCCAGGCGGCGGCCTCCGCCGAGAGCAGCCACCCGCAGCCCAGCGCACATCCCGAGGGGAGCGCCAGCGCTCTCAGCTCCGGATAGGGCGGGAGCGTGGAAAAGCCCCCCTTCCGCAAGGCTTTGATAAACGCCTTCTGAAAGCTCAGGGCCCAGGACATAAGGGCTCTTCCCACCCAGCGGACAAGGAGGGGGCTCTCCCCCAAGTGCGTATCCATATAATAAAGGGCGTACCACGTCAAACCGTTGACGCCCACCTCGCAGCCCTGTCCCTCCAGGTACGCCTGCAAATTCCAGTTGCCAAGGCCACAGTATTTTGTATACAGTTCCCCGACTACAGCGGTTTTTTGCGCCTCACGCGCCTCCCGGGGGACAGCCCGGAAGTCCGCCGCCATCTCCCGGCAGCGGCGGAGCATCCCCCAGGGGGAAAGATGCCGGTACTTCTGGAGGTCTTTTGACAACAGGATCCTCCAGCCCGCCGCCAGCCGGTCCGTCTCCCCCCGGTGCGCCTCATAGGGCCGGGTCTGGTTTTCCAGCAACATCAGCGCGTCCCCCCAAAAGGCGGCCGCAACGGCCCGGAGAGCCAGCGCCGGCGTCACGCCCAGGGCACAGCCGCTTTCCAGGCCCCCGGCGTTGAGGGACAGGAGCTTCACCTGGGAAAATCCCTCCCGGTTCAAAACGGGCCGGAGGAGGCGGATCAGACAGGAGCCCCGGCAGCCGTCGGCGGCCTGAGAGATCAAAACAGAGGTGCTCTCCGGGTCATAGCGCCCGGACCTCAGGGCCGCCAGTACCTGCCCGGTAATGAGCAGGAAGGGATAGCACAGGTCATTGTGCATATGCCGGAGACCCAGCTCCTCCACGGCCGTCCCCTCCTCATCCAGCACGACGGCGTGGCGCTTCCCGGTCTCAAAGGCCCACCGAAGCAGGGGCCAGTGCCGGTCCAGCAGGGCGGGAATCAACAGCGTCTCCATGGTAACGCCTCCTTTTTGGGACGTTTCTCTGTCCCTTTGATGATACACCCTCCCCGCTCCCCTGTCCAGCCGCGGCAGGCGGCCCGGACGTTTTTGATAAATCAGGCAAAATCATCGGATTGTTCCTTGTATATTCCGTCAAAATATGCTATCATAATTTGTACTAAGAAATAAGGAGGGCCTTACTATGAAGCTCAGCTTTTACGGCGCGGATCAATGCGTCACCGGGAGCTGCCACTGTCTGGAGATTAACGACACCCGCATTCTTATCGACTGCGGCCTCCAGCAGGGCCGGGACGAGGTTTCCAACGGCGAATTCCCCTTTGCCGCTAATACCATTGATTACGTTCTGGTCACCCACGCCCACATTGATCACTCCGGCCGGATTCCCATGCTCATCAAGCAGGGCTTTCAGGGCCGTATTCTCACCACCCGCCTCACCGCCCAGCTGCTGGAAATCATGCTGCTGGACTCCGCCCATATTCAAGAGCAGGATGCCGAGTGGAAAAACCGCAAGGGCGAGCGCTCCGGCGCCCCCCGGACCGAGCCTCTTTATACCGTGGAGGACGCCGAACGGGTCAAGGAATTTCTGGTGGTCTGCGAGTACGGTGAACTTATCAACCTCTGCGAGGGCGTAGACATCGAGTTTACCGACGCGGGACACCTGTTGGGCTCCGCCTTTGTGGCCATGGACCTGCGGGAAAACGGCGTGAAAAAGAGCATCGTCTTTTCCGGGGACATCGGCAACATCAACCAGCCCGTCATTCGGGACCCGGTACAGCTGGCCGGGGCGGACTACGTGGTGATGGAGTCTACCTACGGCGACCGGAACCACCCGGAGAGCTGGGGCTATACCGACGAGCTGGCCCGGATCATCGACGAGACCATGGCCCGGGGGGGCAACGTCATCATCCCCTCCTTCGCCGTGGGCCGGACCCAGGAACTTCTCTATTTTATCCGGGAAATCAAGGAAAAGCACATGGTGAACTCCTGCCCGGATTTCCCGGTGTACATCGACTCCCCCCTGGCGAAGAAGGCCACGTCCATCTTCGACGGGGACCTCCGGGGCTACATGGACCACGACGCGGTCTGGCTGGTGCGGAAGGGAACGAATATGTTTCGCTTCCCCAACCTCCACGCCACGGAGTCCAGCGAGGAGTCCAAGGCCTTGAACGAGGACCGGACCCCGAAGGTGATCATCTCCGCCTCCGGTATGTGCGACGCGGGCCGTATCCGCCACCACTTGAAGCACAACCTCTGGCGGCCGGAGTGCACCGTCCTTTTCGTCGGCTTCCAGGGAGAGGGCACCCTGGGCCGGCAGCTCCTGGAGGGCGCGGAGAGCGTCAAGCTCTTTGGCGAGGAAATCACCGTCCGGGCCCACCTGGAAAACTTCACCGGCCTCAGCTCCCACGCGGACCGGGACCACCTGCTGAAGTGGATTTCCGGCTTCCAAAATCCCAAGCCCCAGCACGTCTTCGTGGTCCACGGGGACCGGGAAGTGGCTCCTCATTTCGCCCAGACCCTGGAAAATATGGGCCTCTCTGCCCACGCCCCCCAATATACGGAGGTCTATGACCTGGCAGCCAACACCATCCTGGAGCGGGGATACCTCCCGGAGCGAAAGGTCAAAACCGTCTCCGGGTCCAAGGGCGCACCGGCTTACGAGCGTTTGTCCTCCGTGGGCAATATGCTCACCGAGTTCATCAAGCGCAGCAAGGGCCGGGACAACAAGTCCCTAGCGAAGTACGCCGCGGAGCTGCGGCAGCTGCTTGAAAAGTGGGAGGCATAAGCGCCCTGTCTATGGAAATCTTAAAAACCGGACAAATTCACACCGCCCTGGTAGAGGGCTATTCCAGCGAGGGCTGTGGCGTCGTTCGGCTAAACGGCGCCGTGGTCTTTGTGCCCCGAGCCCTCCGGGGGGAGCGGATTGACCTAAAAATCCTCCGGGTGATGAAGAGCCACGCCCTGGGAGAACTTGTGAAGATTCACACGCCCTCCCCCGAACGGGCCGCCCCGGACTGCCCCTATTTTGGGAAATGCGGCGGCTGTGACTTCCGCCACCTCTCCTATGCCGAGGAGCTTTGGGCCAAGCGGCAGCGGGTTCAGGACGCCCTGACCCGCATTGGGGGCTCGGATGTTTTGGTGGAGAACATTCTGGGGGCCAAAAACCCAGACCACTATCGCAACAAGTGCCAATATCCCGTGGGCCCCAGGGGGGAAATCGGCTTTTTCCAAGCGCGGACCCATCAGGTAGTGCCGGTGGAGCGCTGCCTTCTCCAGCCGGAGGTCTGTGACCGGACGGCCCACGCCGTGGGAAGCTGGATGAAACGATACAAAATCCCCGCCTATGACGAATCCACAGGCCGGGGACTGGTCCGCCATATCTATGTGCGGACCAACCGCCGGGGAGAGAGTCTTTGCTGCGTCGTGGTCAATGGGCGGAAAGTTCCCCGGGAGGCGGAGCTGGCCGCCCTGGTTCTGGCCGCCGCCCCCAAAACGTTGGGCGTGGTGCTGAACGTGAATACAAAGAGGGGAAACGTAATTCTAGGGGGCCAGTACCGAACTCTCTGGGGGCAGGATTTTTTGATGGACACCCTGTGCGGCCTGGAGTTCAAGCTGTCGGTCCCCTCTTTTTACCAGATAAACCGGGAACAGGCGGAGGTTCTCTATGATCAGGCTTTGGAGTTTGCCGCTCTAACAGGAGAGGAGACGGTTCTGGACCTCTACTGCGGTGCGGGAACCATCACCCTTTGTCTTGCGAAACGGGCAAAACGGGCCATCGGCGCGGAGATCATCCCCGCCGCCATTCGGGACGCCCGGGAAAACGCGGCCCGCAACGGCGTGGTAAACGCGGAGTTCTTTTGCGGAGACGCGGCGGAGACGGCGGCTATGTTGGAAGCGGAGGGGCTGAGACCGGAGGTCGTCACCGTAGACCCGCCCCGGAAGGGACTCAGTCCGGAGGTCATCGCCTCGGTAGCGGCCATGAAGCCGGATCGGATCGTGTATGTGTCCTGTGACCCGGGAACCCTGGGACGGGACGTGAAGCTGTTCGCCGGGGAGGGCTACCGGGCTCTTCAAGCGGTGGCAGTGGATATGTTTCCGGGGACGCGGCATATTGAGACGGTGGTGCTTCTTTCCAGGGAAGATGTCTCCCAAATACCGTAAAAATGCGGGCTGAATGACAACCTGGAACCAAAGCCGCTGAACAAATTGTGTTCACGTTAGACTGCCACCTGGAGAACATTGCGGAGTGCGTCTCCGACGAATAGCAGCTCTACGGGCCTGCGAAGCAGAACTGTAGAGCTGTTTTCATGTTCGGGGCATGGGTCGTACTGCCTTTGGCAGTCCGTGGCCATACAACTCCCGAAAATGGCGGAAATTTTCAAAGGGAGGAGGCCCTTCTTGCCACAGGGCTCTTGGAGAAAGTCCAGTGTGTTGACACCTTTGTTGATACCCCTGTCCTGACAAAAACAAAAAAAGACGGCAAACCGCTCTTGCGTCCCGGAAAATATATGGTAAAATCAGGTTATTCATCAACCGCGCCGTCTGGCCCGGGGTTCTTTGGACTGCGGCGGTATCCCACGCAAAACGAAACGCCTCCTTCCAAAGCGCCGGAAGCCCGAGGCGCTTTGGAGAAAGCAGCCAAAACAGCCGGAGGCGGACAAGAAAGGCGGATGGTCCTATGGAGCATATTACCAAACAATTTACCGTCATTGATTTTCTAGGGTTTCTGGTGCCCGGAGCGGCGCTGACCTTGGCCCTTCAGTGGTACTATGGCGGAATGGAAGCGCCCTTCGAACGCTTTTTCGGCGAGGGCTCGCCGTTTCTGGCGGTCTATTTTCTGACGTTGAGCTATTTGCTGGGAATCATCCTTCACGAGGCGGGCAGGTCTCTCAATCTCTTCTTTCCCAGCGAAAAACAACTGGACGCCTACTGGCGGGACGGGGCCTTAACTGCGGCGTATGAGAAAATATTCGGCGTTTCCATACTGGCGGCAACCAAGGACGAGCGGAAATTTGCAGGACGGAGAATCGTCGAATATATTCAGGGAAAGGACGATCCGGGAAAAATGCGGACCTTCAGCGCCTTTGCCGCCATGAGCCGGACGCTGATCATCACGCTGGCCGTGATACTCTGGATTATCGTCCTCAACGACTGGACCTGGTTTACCCGGGGGCGGGTGTTTTGGACAGTCATAATTTTTGCAATCCTCATATCCAATTGGCGGCATTATGTAAATCTGCGCACACAGTACGCGTATACCCTGTTTTTGTCAACCGCAAAAAAGAATTAAAGGTGTCCCGCTTTTCGATCCATGCGTTTGAAAAGCGGGACCCTTTTGCCTTCCGCCCACGGACTTTGAAGGAGCCGTCCCCAAAGCCGGTATTTTTAAAAGTCCGGCCGCCTTGGCAAGGGCTTGGCCCCTTCTTTCCATCCGGGTTCTCCGGAACTTGGGGGTTTTCCATATTTGACGCCCTGTCTATCTCCACGCAAACCGCTGTTGAACGCCACGGTTTTGCGCCGGCAGAAAAAACTTACTTTACCGTGCACAATGGAACCATTTGTGGTATACTAGGGAAAACTGTCGAATTGTGGAGGGTAGCGTTATGAAGGACCGTATGTCCGATTTGGATTTGAACGAACAAGCGTCCCTTGCGTACGTGCCGCAAGAAAAAATATTGGCAACCGGCCAGCGGGCGGCGCCATCCTCCATCCGTTCCCGGAGGCCGCCTTCCGGAAACGGATGGAACCTTTTGTCTCTGGCGGTTTCCATCATCGCGTTGATTGTGGCCGGAGCGGCGCTGTTTCTGGTCCTGCGGGCGTATCAGCAGCCGGAGATCCCCCCTGAGCAACCGGAGGACGCTCCCATTACCTTCCGGTTTGGCGACATGGTTCTGACGCCGCTTGAGGGGATGCCCCTCAATCCCTATGAGAAGGGCGCCTTCTCCACAGACGAAAAAGGCCGGGTTACCTACACGCAAAACGGCCGTCGGGCCAGGGCGGGGATTGATGTGTCCACCCATCAAAAGGACATTGACTGGCAGGCGGTGGCGGAGGATGGAATTGATTTTGCTATCCTCCGGCTAGGTCACCGGGGCTACACCCAGGGGGGCCTCTTTCTGGACGAGACTTTCCAGCAAAATCTCCAGGGGGCCTTGGAGGCCGGACTGGATGTAGGCGTCTACTTCTTCTCTCAAGCCGTCACCCCGGAAGAGGCGGTGGAAGAGGCGGACTATATTCTGGATGTTCTGGACGGCCAAACGCTTGCTTTCCCCGTGGCCTTTGACTGGGAATCCATCCCCGGGGACGAGGCCCGTACCGACGGCCTGGACGGAGCCATGATGACCCGCTGCGCCGCCGCCTTCTGCGCGCAAATCGAGGCCGCGGGCTACCGTCCGGCAGTCTACTTCAACCAGACCCAGGGTTATCTTCACTATGACCTGCGCGATTTGACGGACTATGATCTCTGGTTGGCGGAGTACGACTCCACACCGGACTTTTATTACCACTTTGATCTTTGGCAGTACTCCCACACCGGCCGGGTGGACGGTATCCAGGGCGATGTGGATATGGATTTGGCCTTTTAACCGGGCGGCGCTTGAAATTCCTGGCGTTCCATGAGCTCCTTTTTACAAGATGAAGGGGAGGCGCTTTTCGAAGAAATTCGAAAAGCGCCTCCCCTCAGGCTGTCAAAAAGTATTTTTGCCAGCCTGAGCAAGTTTTCAAAATGTTTACAAACGTTTTGAAAACTTATGATCGAAAACGAAAGGAACCCTTCCTGGGTTCCTCTCGTAACTCTCTTCCTTCCCGTCGGGGATGGTTTTTACGGTTTTTCCACACTCTGGAAGGGGAGGCGCTTTTCGAAGAAATTCGAAAAGCGCCTCCCCTTCCCTTCTCTTTTCTCTTTTCAATCTCCAAAGTCTTTACGCAGCCCCGTCCCGATCCGGCGTCTGGAAAAAGGGAATCGAGGCGTCGTCCCGCCTCATAAACAGCAGTCCAAACGAACCCGGACCGCAGTTGCTGGCAATGGCGGAGGAGGCCTTTTGCAGATAGACCCGTTTAAATGGGCAATATTGCTGCACCAGACTCTGGATGTACTGGAGCTTTTTCTCGTCCATTCCGGAGTAGGTGATGAACAAAATACGCCGGTCAATGTTGCTGGTATCCTGAAGGGTCTTTCTGACATATTTTTTCGCCACGTGGGAAAACCCGCCTATCTCCATACGCTCCACCTTCATCCGGCTCTTTCTCAGCTCCAGAACCGGATGCAGCAAAAGCGCGTCGCAAAGGACCTGTATCCGTTTTGAGATCCGCCCGGACTGGCACATCATATGGGTACTGTCTATAATGAAAGCGGAGGAAATGAAGTGCTCCATCCGTTTCACAGATTCCACAATCTCCTCTTTTGCGGCATGGTGTTCCGCCATATAAGCCGCGCACAAAACCGACAATCCCATACTGCTGGAAAGATGTCCGGAATCAATCACCGTGACGTTTTCAAAGGACTTCGCCGCCTCAAGGGCGTTTTGATAGCCCTCGCTGACGTGCTTTGCCATGGCGATATGGATGATATTTTGCGCCTCCGTCAGCTTCTGGGCGAAAAACCGCTCGTAGTCCTCCACCGCAGGCGGCTGAGAGGACCCTTTTCGCCCTCTGGCCATGTGCATCAGCAGCTCGTCCGGACTCATCTCCTGTTCATCCAGGAAACGTCCCTCTTCTGTGCAGACGTAATACGGACAAATGGAAATGCCAAACTCCTTCCTAAGCGACTCCGGAAGATCGCACACACTGTCGCTTGTAACCAGAATGGACCGCCTTTGCGCCTGCTCAAAGATCAGGATATCCTTTTCGATCTCCGACTGCCGGGCCTCCTCATTCAGCCGCACCAACCCTTTTGGGAGAATGCTCAGCACGGCGGCCTCCAACAGCGCGCCGCTAACCGGCTTGGCAAGATACCCGCTGAAGCCCTCCTTCCGGTAAAGGAGTTGGTTGTCGCTGCCCGCGTTGGCGGTCAGGGCGACTACGGGTACATCCTGGCACAATCCTGTCGGCTGCACCCGCAAAGCGTGCAAACAGGCGATTCCGTCCATCTCCGGCATCAAGTGATCCATGAGAATGCAGTCATAATGGTGGTTCTGCGTCAACCTTAGGCACTCGGCTCCGCTGGAAGCCGTATCAATCTGAATCTTTGTCTCTGCAAGCAGCTTGGTTACCACCATCAAATTCATGTCGTTGTCGTCCACCACGAGGATGTGCGCGTCCGGCGCCTCAAAGCTCTGCCGGTAGGGTTCTCCGTCGCGCGCCTTGACCCGGGAGGCCAAGGTAAAGGTTCCCAACTCCCGCTCATCAATGATGTCTTGATCCAACCTGACGATGAATGTGGAGCCCTTGGTATAAACGCTGTTGACACTGATTTCCCCGCCCATCAATTCCACCAGTTGCTGGACGATGCTCAGTCCCAATCCGGTTCCCTCAATGTAGCGGTTTCGCTCCTCATCCACCCGCCGGAAAGCATTGAAAATGTAGGGAATATTCTCCTTTTTCACCCCCTGGCCGGTGTCTTCCACCGTGTACCACACCCGCACCCGGTTGACCGCCTGACGCTCGCACCGGACCGAGAGAGTGACGGAACCCTCGCTGGTGTATTTTACCGCGTTATTCAAAAGGTTAATCAAAATCTGTTTGATCCGCACCTCGTCTCCACAGAGCATACTGGGAATCGAGGCGTCCACATGGAGCTTAAACTCCAGGCCCTTTTCTCGCGCCTTAATCCAGATCATATTGACAATCTCGGAAAAGAGGGCTCCTGTCTCATAGGAGACATTAACGATTTCCATCTTCCCGGATTTGATCTTGGAGATATCCAAAATGTCATTGATCAGAGAAAGCAGCAGTTTACTGGCCCCCTGGATGTTCCGTGCATTCTCCGCCACTTCCTCGGAAGTTTGCTCCCGCAAAATAATCTCGTTCAGCCCGATGATCGTGTTAATAGGCGTGCGGATCTCATGGCTCATGCTGGAAAAGAAGTGGTTCTCCGCCCGGTTCAGCTCCTCAATCTCCTTTTTCTGCCGCTGGGAAAGGGCGTTTTCCTCTTCATACATCTTACTTAAGAACATGAGCAGGATGCTGGTGAGCAGACCCACCATAACCATGGAAAACGCGGAGTCAAACAGGGCGTCATACTGGCTGTTCGGCGCGGCCAGGGCCGGGAAATAGAAGGCTGTGCCATAGCAAAGCATCGTCTCCACCGTACACAGCCCGAAGAACACAACCCTGCGCCTTCCCTGCAAGGTGATGCAGACATAAATAAAACAGAGCACAAACCACTCCGGCACGCCGCTGTAAAAGCCGCCGGCGGAAAAGAAAGTGATGGGAAACAAGGTGAGCAGCAGCATCGCAATCAGCGTGGCCCCCATTTGAATACGCTTTTTTCGTATGCTGTACTTAACAATCACCGTCATGGCGGCAAGGCTTGCCAACAAGATCAGGATATTCTCAATTCTCCTGCCCATAGGCAAGGTGAAGGTAATCGCGATCATGCAAACGCCTGTCACAATGCGGAACATCCGCTCGCGAAGGCTGATCCTGTGATCCGTGATGATCTCAAACCATTTTTTTATCACGAAGTTGTCCACCCCTCAGAACACAACATTTTCATCTGAAACGCCAAGGACGCTGATTCCGGCAATATGTGCGCAAAGCCCGTCATACGCCTCCAGCAGCGCCGGGTGATGCTCCCGGATGTAATCCACATCCCCGCTCTTTCCCGCCAGCTCCAGCTCCTTCGCCTGGGCGGACAATGCTTCCGCGCCAATGGTCAAAGACGTGCTTTTCAGCGCGTGGACCTTGACTGCGTAGTCCGTCCAGTTGGCGTTTTCATAAAGAGAGACGATCTCCGCCCGCTTTGCGGCGCTCTGGGTGCAGAATATCCGCAACATTTCCCGGTAAAACTCCTCGTCCCCGGCGCAGTAATCCAGCCCCAACTCCACATTGACACCGGCCTGGACCAGCTGGTCACAGGGAAGCGGCGAACCGCCGGCCGCCGTCTCGGGTTGGGCCGCCTCCTCCGGGGCACCGGCGTGCTCCAAAGGAACGGACGCCGTCTCCGGGGCATCCGAAGCCGCCGGAGCGCTTCTCTCGTTTTCCTCCGCCGAGTCCTTGGCCGTGGGCCTTGGGCTGTACTGAATACAGCTCTTGGGAAGCACCTTTCGCAAGACCCGCTCCAAAACTGTGCGCTCAATGGGCTTTGGAACAAATTCCGTAAACCCCTCGCTGCGAAACATCTCCCTCGCGCCGCTGACCGTATTCGCGGTCAGGGCAATCACCGGAAGGTCCTGATAGGCGCCGTTTTGGATTTCGCGGATCTTCTTCAGCGTCTCCACACCGTCGAATCCCGGCATCATGTGATCTAGAAATACTATGTCATAGTCGATGCTGCCGCACTGGGCGATGGCCTCTCTTCCGCTCAAGCAAGTGTCCACCTCGATGCCATAGCTTCCCAGGACTCCCTTGGCAACCACCAGATTCATCTCTTCATCATCCACCGCCAGGGCCCGGACGCCCACGCAGGTAAAGGGCTTTCGTCCCGCGGCCTGAGCCTCCGCGAATCCACGCTCTCCAATCTCCCCGTTCAGAAGGTTCGCAACGGACAGCGCCGAGAAGGGCTTATGGATAATAAGCAGTTTGCTTTTGCTGGACAGGACAAACTCTTTCTCCGCGATTACAATGACCCGAAGCGTGTCCGCCAGCTCTTCATAGTACTCCTGATTTTCCTCATATTCCGCCTGTGCGATGAACACATGGGTTAACTTCTGGCTGCGCTGCAATTTGAGCAGCCCCTCAAAATTGTGCGCCTGATACCCTTTGATGCCCAGTCCGTCCACCAGATTCCAAATCAGGCCGTCATAGTACTCCCGGACCTCGTCGCAGCTGTACTTCTCCGGCCGGAAGTAGCAGGCGATGCAAAGCTCATCCGCCTGATTCAGCACAATACACGGCTGCTCGTCCGCGACGCCCTGGGGAATCACAATATGGGCGTACAGGCCCTGTTGTTCTTTGCTGTCAAAATGAATAAAGCCGCCCATGGCGGTCAAAAGCCCCTGGGCAATCGGAAGCCCAAGCCCGAGTCCTCCCGCAAAGCGGCTGCTTCCCGAGTCCGCCTGGTAAAAGACATCGTACATTTGCGTCAATTGGGAGTCCGTCATACCAATGCCGGTGTCACGGATGTCAATAATCAGATTGACGCCGTAACTCTCCCGGCGGCATCGGATGCGGATGTTGATGCCCCCCTCTTCCGTGAATTTGAGGGAATTTTCCACCAGAATTTTGAGCACGTGGGAAATCTTTTCCGCATCTCCCACCAAGACTGCCGGGACCTTGGGATCTATGTCAAACACCAGCTCCAGATGCTGGCGATTGCTTTGCAGCGCAGTCATGGTAATCACGTCGTTCAAAACGGAGGTAATCATGTACTCTTTCTTTGCCGGGGTCAGCGTACCTTCCACGATCTCCGTGTAATCCAGCATATTGTTGATCTGGTTGGACAGGCGCTTCCCCGCCATTTTTATGGACGCCATATCCGCCCGGATATCCGCAGGAAGCTCTCTTCCAAGGGCCACCTCGCTAATTCCGATCACCATGTTGATGGGTGTGCGGAGTTCGTGGGACACGTTCGACAAAAAGACGGCGTTCTGCTTTCCCGCCGTCTCCAGCTCCTCAAATACGCGCTCATACCGCTTTCGCTGCACATTCCGCCGGTTGATCCAGTGCCTTGCAAGCGCCACCGCGCAAACGGTCACTATAGTTCCAAGCCCCAGGTGAAAGATCTCTCCGCGGGGCATCCGGCGGGAAATTGTGTGAAGGATCAGGCCGTGATACAACAGCTCCAAGGCATATAGAGCCACAATCGTGTGCATAATCCATTTTCTATTTAGCATAAACAGCGCAAGAACCAAAATGCAGGCCACAGCGGAAATATCAAAGAGACTCGCTTTATGCGCGCCAAAGAAAAAAAACTCCGTCAGCATCAACCCGGTACAAAGGTTTTCATAAACCGTATCCGAGCCGATCCTTGCAATATGTAAAAACCATACGCTGCAACAGCCCGCCGTGATCAGCGGAATCACCCAAAATTCCCAGGCCAGAACCATTGTAATCAAGCTCAGCGTCCCGCTGAATACCGTGGTGACGACTGCCAGCAGCAGATGCCTGCTTGTCTGCTCTTCCGCTCTCATGATTTCTCAAGCTCCTGGGCCACCCGCTTTATCAGTTCCTGGGGACGATACGGTTTTTTCAGGTAGTTCACCGCCCCCAGATTGATGGCGTTGTGGACGTCCTCTTCCAGTCCCGAGGCCGTTAAAAAGATTACCGGCGTCGCGGCGGCGAAATCTTTCATGCGCTCAAAGGTCTCAATGCCGTTCATCTCAGGCATATCAATGTCTAAGAGAACCATATCCACCGTTTCACTCTTCAGCTTAACCAGCGCCTCCACCCCGGAACCGGCCAAAAGCACGTCATAATCCTTTCCGAGGATGATCTTTGTCCTTGTCAAATTCATACTGTCGTCATCTACAACTAAAATACGTTTTTTCATAATGGTTGCCTCCCCGTCTTGTTGCTACGTGTTGCCAAAGCCTCACGAAGCCCATTCTAAATGATAATCGCAGGAAAATCAAGCCTATATTTCCCGATTGAAACCGGCTCTATGATGCAAGGGATATCCTGCAGCTCAGGCCGGTGAAAAATATTTTGCCGCCCTGAGCAGATACTTTAAAACTTCGAAAGAATTCTGAAATACTTATGATTGAAAACGAGAGAACCCCCCGACGGTTTTTTTGCAGCTCGCTTCACTTCCGCTTTTCTCCTGTCTCTTTTCCATAAGCCAAGACAGCCGCACGGTGCTCTTGCATCATGCGGCTGCCTTTTTCGTCCTTATGCCTATTATACGCCGGAATAGAACCAGCCGTCTACTGGAGAAAACGCTCAGGCACCAAGCATCAGCGGAGAAAAGACCACATACATTACGGCAATGACCACAACGCTGACCACCGCCCAGAATTTGCCGGTCTTCCAAGCGGACATATCCATGACCTTTGCGTCAGGCATCTCCCAATCGGTTTTCCGGGGCGCAACCTTGATGCAGACCAAGTAAATGATGGACTCCACCACGAAGCAGAAGAACACCCAATAGAGATAGTGCCACTGCTGGCAAAAGGGAATCACCTTGGTTGCTCCATAAAGCGCGATATGTACGGGAACCGTGATCTTGGGCGCAATGGGGGAGACTTTTTTGCTCAAAAGGCCGAAGAGCACCGCCAGCAAAATGGGCATGGAAAAGAAGCCCCAGCACTCGTTGATAAAGTTCATGATGCCCGTACCGAAGTACATAACAAAGGGGGAGATGAAAATGGAGACGACGCCCACAATCAGGCCGAAGTATTTGCCAATTTTCACCGTCTTCTCCGCGTCGGCGTTTTTACCCCAAATAGGCTGCCAGATATCCAGGGCAAAGATGGTGGAGGAGGAGTTTAGCACCGAGTTGAAAGAGGACAGAATCGCGCCGAACATCACAGCGGCGAAAAAGCCCATAATGGCGGGGGGCATGACCTCCATGACCAGCAAGGGATACGCCTGGTCGCCGGCAGAGCCCACGGAGGTGTCGATAGCGCCTTGCGCGGTCAGCAGCTGGTAGGCGATGACGCCGGGGAGAACGATGACGAACACGTCCAGGCACTTAAAAAAACCCGCCCAAATCGCGCCCTTTTGGGCCTCCGCCAGATTTTTGCCGCCCAGGGAACGCTGGATGATGGATTGGTTGGTGGCCCAGTAGAACATATTATTGACAAACATACCGGTGAACAGCAACGGCCAGGGCACATAGGGGGCAACCGAGGCGGGCGGCGCCCAGGCATTCATTTTCTCCGGCGTGGCGGACAGCAGATATTGCAGGCCCTCGGCAAAGCCGCCGCTTCCTCCGCCCAGCTTGCCCAGGGCGAAGATGCCCAGAATGGGCACCGCGAAGCCGCCGATGATCAGTCCCACGCCGTTGATGGTGTCGGAGTAGGCCACGGCCTTCAATCCGCCAAACACCGAGTAGGCCATGCCAATGATGCCGGTGGAAAAGCAGACGATCAAGATGGCCCAGAAATAGCTGATGCCAAAGATCTCCTCAATGTTGAAAATTCTGGCCAGGGCCACAGACCCGGAATATAGGATGGTCGGAAGCATCGTGACCACGTAGGCGATCAGGAACATACAGGAGAACATCCGCATGGTGAACACATCGTAGCGCATTTGATAAAACTGCGGAATGGTGGCGATTCCACCCTTCAAAAACCGGGGCAGAATGACAAAGGCCAGCACCAAAAGCGCGAAACCGGAGGTGGCCTCCCAGGCCATGGAGCTCATGGAACCGGAAAACGCCTGACCGTTGGTCCCCACCAGCTGTTCCGCTGAGAGATTGGTCATCATCAAAGAGCCCGCGATTACAATGCCGGGAAGTCCACGGCCCGCCAGGAAGTAACCCTCTTTGGAAGACAAGTCCTCATCTTTGGTTTTGTACCAGGAGAGAACTGCGACGAGTACGGTGAATCCCACGAATTCAATGACGGTTAGCAGCATACTTGGAACCCCTTTCTTTTCTTCATTTTCCACATTTCCCCTATATGTGGTTCTCTATAAGACGCTCTCTATGGTGATATTATACAAGGGAACTCCGTTGGCCGGTGTTGGCTTTTTTTTGGATTTCAGTGGGAATTTTTTAGCAGGGATGCCGCTCCATCCATTGGCGTCCGTTTTTTGTGTTTTATTTTTAGGACCGAGAACCTGTATTTTTAACCGGCGGATGCCGGACAGGCGATTTTTTCTCAGGCAAGTTGTGTTTTGGGACCAACGGATTGCAAGGGAACCCCACGAAGTCCCATCGAAAAAAAAGGACCGGCGTCCCTCCCCTGGAACGTCAGTCCTGTGCCGCCCTCTTCCGGTATTCCGCCGGACTGAGGCCGTTGATTTTTTTAAACGCCTTGGCAAAATAGTGGTAATCGTGGAATCCGGAGCGCTCTGCCGCCTCCCGGACCTTCAGATTGGTTCCCCGGAGCAGCGCCATGGCGCACGCAATCCGTTGGTTTAAAAGGTAATGGGAAAATCCCACCCCCATCTCTTTTCGAAAGAGGTAACTAAGATAAGTGGGGTTGACCCCCGCAGCCTGGGCGGCGTCCGTCAGGCCGATGGGCTCCTTGTAATGGTTTCTGGCAAACTCCGCCGCGGCATTCACCGTGCGGCTGACGCCCTGGGGGACCTGGACCTCCCGGCTCTTGTATAGACGCCGGACGTCCGCCTGTAACCTTTGGCGGACCTGTTCCATGCTGGACAGGGTTTCCAAGCCCTCCTCCGGAGAAAGCCGCATCTTCTGCTCCAGCTCCCAAAGCCACTGCCGGACCAGGCGCTCATCCACAAGCTCCCGCTCAAAGCTCCTGGCCGCCTCCATACAGGCCTCCAAAAAACCGCCCAGGTCCTTCCGGTGCTCCTCCAGGTCCGCCAGCAGGGCCCGGGCCTCCTCGGGAATTTGTGTGCCGGTCTTCCTGCCGGCGTCGTAGAACAAGACCTCCCGCCGCTCGTAGAAGCGGAGCTTCATTAGCTCGTTTACCTGCCGGTAGGCGGTTTGGATCGCGTTTCCACCCACGCAGGGCCCGCTGACGCCGACGGCATAGGGATAGGGCTCCCCGCCGCAGGCCTTGGAACAGGCCAGCGCCGCAACCGTCAACCTCTGCTGCATGGTGCTGCCGTCCCGGAGATCGGACAGGTCAAGGAATCCATAAAACAGCCCCTTTCCCCAATATACAATCTCCAGGCAACCGCTGTATCCAAGGCCTTCCGCAAGCGTGTCCGGCAGACGGCGCAAAAACTCCTGACAATAGCGCCTCCGCCCGGGGTGGGGGGCGCTTCCAGGCTCACCCTCCCAGGATTCCAGACGCATACAGATCGCCCCGCAGTTCCGATAAGGGGCGCGAAGTCCGGCCCGCCGCCGTTCCCGCTCCTGTTCCTTTTGACTCAAGGTCTCCCCGATGACCTTGCTGAAATACGCGTATTTCAGCTGGCGGTCCCCCGCCTTCGCCAGATGCTGAATCCGGGTGTGGGCCTCATGCTGCCGGGTCCGCTCCTCCATCCCCCGGGCGGAGGACTCCAGCAGCCGGTAGAGGGAATCCTCGTTCAGGGTATTTTTCAAAACGTAGTCATCAGCCCCCTCTTTGAGGGCGTCCCTCACAAAGGCGAACTCGTCATGACAGCTCAGCGCGATGATATAGACCCGCTGATCCACCTGCCGGATTCTTCGAATCAGCTCAATCCCATTTAACAGCGGCATGGAGATGTCTGTGACCAACAGGTCAATCTCCATACTCTCCAGGATGCTGAGCGCCTCCTCGCCGTCCTGAGCGTCCGCCTCAATCCGAAAACCGGCCCGTTCCCAAGAGGGAAGGATCTTCAGATAGCTCCGCACCAAGTGGTCGTCGTCCACAATCATCGTTTTCTTCATACACATCACCGATCATCTTCCACCATGGCCGGCAGGTAGATCACCGCCGTTGTTCCCGTCCCGCCGCTTTCGTATCGAAGCCCCGCCCGGTCTCCATAGTACAGTTTCAACCTCTCCCGCACATTCGGCACACCGACGGCGGTGAGCCCCCGGGTTTTACGGGCCTCGCTGTGCAACAGGCGGTGAATCTGCTCCTGGGTCATGCCCCGCCCGTTGTCCCGGACGCTCAGATAGAGAACGCCCTCCGCCACCCTGGCGCGGATGCGCAGTCGTTCCGCCCCGGTCTTCATATCCATTCCGTGGAGAAGCGCGTTTTCCACCAGGGGCTGCAAAACCAGCCTGGGAACCAGGCAGTCTCTGGTTTCGGGGGCGATATCGTATTGGATGGAAAACCGCCCGTCATACCGGAACTCCTGAAGCCGGATGTACCGCTCAAGGATGCGGATATCTTCCGCCACCGTCAAAAACGCGCCCTTTTTTTGAATGCAGGCCTGGAGCAGTTCAATAAAGTCCTCGATCACCCCGCCCAGCTCCCGCTCTCCTTTTAGCAAGGCCGCACACTTAATGGCGTTGAGGGTATTATACATGAAATGAGGCGTGATCTGGTATTGCAGCGCCTCCAGCTCGGCGTCCTTCTTCCGCCGCTCCTCGTCCAAAAGCTGCTGGATCAGCTCCTCCAGCTTTCCCAGCATCTGGTTAAACTCTCCGGCCAAAACCTCGATCTCATCGCCGGAGGTAATCTCAATGCGAGTCTCCAAATCCCCGGCGGAGACCTCCCGAATCGCGGCGGTGAGCTTGCCCAGGGGGCGGTAAATCACCCCGGTCAGATACATGGCGGGAACCAGGGACAGCAGGAGGAAAATTGCCAGCATCACGGCATAGTCCCGGCGGGTTTGCCGCAGAGTGTCCAGCACCGCGCTTTTTTCCGCAACCAGCAACAGCCCACACCGGGAAAAGGGCGCTCTTTGGAAGCTGTACAAACGCCCGCCATCCGTTCCAACCGCCTCTCCCCTATCCAGCCATGTTTTATATGTAGAGTCCTGCCCCAGAGAGGTTATGGTCCGGCCCTCCCGGTCCAGCAACACCGCCTCCCGGACCGCGCCGCCGCCCAGCTTCGCAATGTGATCATAATACAATGTGCGCTCTTTGATATTTGAGAGAAGATACCCTCTGACCCGCCCCGTCTCATCTTCAACCTCCTCCGCGAAGCTCACCGCGTAGAGGGTGGAGTGAGCGGCGTCCTGAAGAACGGCCGGTCCGCCGGCAGATTCCGCCAGCGCCGCCGCCGGAGCCATATCCGATGGCAAAATGCCCTTTTTGTAAACGGGGTAGTCCTCGGATGTGACCAGGACGCCGGTCTCCGGAATCAAAAGATAAAGGGAGCTGACGGTGGCGTTCTGGCTGCAAAACGTCCGGAGAATCTGAGCGCAGTCCTCCAGGTGGGTTTCGTTGCCCTCCGCCAGATACGCGAGAAGTTCCCTTCGAAGATCCGGGTCGCAGGCGGCGTGGATGTGGGTGTGATAAGCGCCCAGGAACAAGCTCTCAAGGGTCTCCAGGGTCCGCACGGTCTCCTGGCGGAGGGCAGCCGTATAATTCTCCTCGATCATTCCGGCGGATTTGCGGTAGGAAAGAAGCGTAACTGCCAGGGCCGTTGTCAGCGTGGTGAGCAAAATGGCCGCAAACACCTTGCTTCGGATACTTCTCATTCCTGATATTCCCTCTCCATATAATCCTCCACATTGCCCGCCGTCAAAACGCCGGCGTCCAAAATTTCACCGGAGGCCTCCGCAGTCCCGGACCGGAGCTTGTCGATGTACAAAAGCGTCCGGTATCCGATCTCGTAACCGGACTGGGCAATCAGGGCGGAGATCCTACCGTCCTGAACCGCTTCCAGCGCCTCCTTTTGAATGTCTATGGAGACGATCTTCACCGCGTCGTCCTCCAACCCCTCGGCAATGCCCAGGGCGGTCACCGCGCTGGTGGCCACAATCCCCTCCATCAAGGGATGGGCGGCCCGAATCCGCCGGATTTTCACCTCCGACATCTGGAGGTTGCTGTATCCGCTCTCCACAAAGACGACCTTCATTTCCGGCTCGCTTTTCATGCGGGCGGCAAAGCCCTCCATCCGCTGGCGGTGGTTGAGCTGCTCCAGGCCGCCGGTGACTATGCCCACCTCTCCCTGATGTCCCAGCGCCTCCGCCAGGTGCTCCGCCAGGGCGCCGCCCGCCTGACGGTTGTCAATGCCGATATAGGGTACCCCCGGATCCGCGAAGCCGGTGTCATAGGAGATAATAGGAATCCCCCTCTCTTCCGCCATGTCGAAGTACTCCGGCCGGTGGTAGGAGTCGATGGGGGAAACCGCAATGGCGTCCACGTCCCGCTTAACCAGGGCCTCCACCATTTTGGACTGGACATCCTCCCGGGCCTCGGAGTCCGGGGAGAGGATGATCAGATCCATTCCCAGCTCCTCCGCCGCCGTTTCCATTCCCCGGCGCAAGGTCATCCAGTATTCGCTGGAACCGGATTTCGTTACCACGCCCACCACATACCGTTCCTCCACCGGCTGACCGGCAGGCTCTCCACAGGCGGAAAGCAGCAAAAACGCGCAAAGAAGCCCTATCCGCCCAAGAGCGGTAGGACGAACCCCTCGTATGGATCCGCGACTCGGCAGCGGTGTGCGGGAAGGCCGCCGGACTATTAAACTCATGTGTCTTCCCCTCCCTCCAAAGGCACCGGTTTTCAAACCGGCGGCGGATGGAAAACCGGCCACACAGACTGGCCAGATTTGAAACTAGAAATATTGTAACGGCTGAAAACGGCTTTTGTCAAGGAGCGGGGTTCTCTTTTTTATACGCGGTAAGGAAAAGGCCCGTGGTACATCCCGACCGCGCGCTTTTGCCTGTCGAACTATTTTCTACAGGCAGAGCAAGTGTTTCAGCCCGTAAAAATTTGAATCGCTTCTGAGGATGGAAAAGGGGCTTTGTTCCCCGGCGTCTTTCCGGCGGGCGGGCGAATCCATTAAAAAAGATCGAAAAGCTGTCCCCAGAAGGCCACCTTTCGACATACGTCTTTTATAAGAATGAAGGAGGGACACCAAGATGGCAGAGTTTGAAAAACGCCGCGCCAGACGGTTAAACGCTCTTGAGCGGATGAGCGACGCCGGTCTGGAGTCGCTGCTTCTTCAGGATTTTCAATCCCAAGAGACCGGGGAGAGTAGCATGGACGAGGTCCTGCGAGCGGCGGAGATTTTATCGGAGCGGAAAGACCGGCCCACCTCAAGCCAAGCGGACCGGGCCTGGGCGGAGTTCTTAGAAAACTATCTTCCCTCCTCCGGGGACGGTCTCTCCCTCTATGAAGACCCGGAAGAATCCGCCCTGCCGGTTTCTCCGCCTCAAAACGCCTCCGCTCCCCCAACGGCCCATAGGTCCGGCCGCCACCCCCTGTGGCTGGGGGCCATCCGGACCGCCGCCTGTCTTTTGCTGTGCTTCTTCCTTGGCGGCGGACTGCTGATGATCTTCCACCCCGCAACCATGGCGGCCTTTTCCGGCTGGGTCCGGGAAATCGCAGGAGACCACTACGAGTATCGGTACTCACCTTCCAAAGCGCACGAGACCCCTGCGAAAGACAGCGAAGGCGTGGTTTACCGCCCTACCTGGATGCCGGAAGGCTACCGGCTGAACTATGTCGTCGACTTCGGCAGCGGCACAACGGTGGTCTACGGATGCCAAGGCAACCTGGGCCTGACTTTGCAGTATCTGCCGTCTTCCGCCGGTGGCTTCTCCATTCACATGGAGGGCCTGCCGGAAGAGGTAACCGTCCGGGGCGACCCTGCGGACCTGTATTTTAACCCGGAGGACGGAAAAACCAGCAGCCTGATCTGGGGCGACACAGAGGCGGAGTTGCTGATGTTCCTCGCCGCGGACCTTCCCCGGGAGGACTTGCTCCGCGTGGCGGAGAGCATCCGCCCCGGCTATGGCGGCTACCCCCCGGATTGTGAGGCGGACATGGAGGCCGGTTATAAAAACGAGGAGGGCGGCTTCCACTATTATACATACACCATTCCCGGTTTCCAGACCTGGGAAAACGCCAAAAGCAGCATCCAATAGACCCCGAACGCACAAAAGAACGCGCCCTTCTTCACCGGCTCTCCCTCTGTCCGGCGGGAATCCGGCGAACACGGCGGAGTCGTAACCCATACATCAGGGAGGTTTGCACAATCATGAAAGTCCGTTGCGAGTATTGCCAAAACATGGTGGAATCCGGCGGGGACAAAATCTGCCCCTATTGCGGAAGTCCCCTTCCCGCCCCGCCGGAGCCGCCGAAGCCCGCCCCGGCTCCCAGGGCCGCCAGACCCGTTTTTCTGCTGCTTCCTCTGCTTTTGATCATGGCCTTATGGCTTTTGCCGCAATTCCTCAATGGCGGCAATGGCGGCGGCACGGCCCCAAAGGGGCCGGACAGCTCCGTCTCGAAAGCCCTGGAATCGGTAAACAGCGGCTCCGCAAAGGGCAGTTCTTATCAGGTTATCATCTCCTATTACCTGGAAGGCGGGCGGATCGACACCGCTTATCAGGCCGCCCGGGAACTGATGGAACGGCCCGACGGGGCCACCTACATGAGTTGGTGCGTCCAGGAGTTTTCCACCTTCGGCCGCGTAGATCTGTCGGTCCGGTTGGCTATGGCCTCCGGCGCTCTTTACGGCGCACAGGAGCTTTACGACGCGGTGGAGGACATCCCCCTGTCCCAGGCCCTGCCGGAATCCCCCCTTTGTCAGGCCATGGAGCTGGCCCTGGGCCGGACCGCCGAGGCCATCACCCTGGCGGACCTGCAGACGGTCACCGGCCTCTCCATTGGACGGCGGGACACCCTCAGCGGCGCTCAGGACATCGGGGTGGCCTTTGACCAAGCCGGTGAGGAGCTGATTCCCGTCACCGTGGAATTCAAGGGGGAGAGTAGCGGTCTTGGCACCGTCTGCTTCCAGGGGCTCCAGCGTTTGACCTTGAACGACCCCAATCTGCGAACCAAGGAGGATCTGTTTCTCCCCAACCTGAAAGAACTCTATTTCCTTCTTCCCATGGACGCGGAAAACCTGGTGAAGTTCTCTCACCTGAAGGGGCTGGAGCGGTTCCAGATCGGCGGCGGTTCCCTGACCAGCCTGGAGGGACTGGACCAGCTCTCCTCCTTGAAAGAGCTGCGCCTTTTCGCCACCGGCCTTACGGACCTCTCTTTGCTGGCCTCCCAGCGCCAACTCACCCACCTGAACCTGATTCAAAACGACGAGCTCACCAGTGTAGCCTCCCTGTCTCAGGCCACGCACTTGAAAAGCCTGTCCCTCTCCGGAAAGGCCATCACCGACCTCTCCCCCCTGGCGTCTCTCAGGGGGCTGGAGGCCCTCAGCGTCACAGGGACCTCCATCCGCAGCGCCGCTTTCCTCTCCGGGATGACGGGTCTGAAAACCCTGGTCTTGACGGAGAACAAGGAGCTGGGGACCGTGCCGGAGCTATCTTCCCTGCCCGGGCTGGAGCGGTTGACTCTGGACTCCGACGAGTCCTTCGCCAGCCAGCAGGATCTGGGGGCTCTCGCCGGCCTCCGGGCGCTGAAACTCCGGGTGAGCAAAAAACTCAGCTTCCTCCAGCCCCTGCAAAACCTGGAGGAGCTGACGGTCTATACCTACCAATCCACCTGGGACGTCTCCGGGCTGGCCCAGTTCCAAAACCTCAAACGCTTGAGCTTTCGCAGCGGCAATGACTTCTACGACGGCTACACCGTCTACCTGGAGGGGTTAAACGGCCTTCGAAATCTCCCGCTGGAAGAGCTGGATCTGGGAGGGAAAGGTGTCTACGGCCCCATAGACCCTCTGCTGGAAATCAAGACGCTCCAGGTCTTAAACCTCAGCGGTACCTTCTCCGAGGGGACGGACTACCGAAAATTCGCCAACTTGAAGCAGCTCAGGGAGTTGGACCTGGGGGGATACCGGGCCATGTTGGACATCCCGCCGGGGCCTCACGCGGAGTATTGGAGCTATGAGGCAGGGCCCGCCGCCGCCTTTGTCGATCAGCTGGGACTCCTCACCGAACTGGAGCGGCTGAATCTCTCCGGGTGCGGTGTGGAAAACATCGACAGTTTGAAGAGTCTGACGGGCCTTGCGTATCTGGACCTCTCCGGCAATTTGCTCTCAGACCTCTCGGCCCTGTCCGGCCTTGAGAATTTGCGCTACCTGAACCTCTCGGGAAACCGGATCGGAGACTACTCCCCCGTGGAAAACCGGGACGGTCTCACGCTGATCCGCTGAGAAAGGAGAACGCACCATGTCCCTTTTCCAAGTCATCAAATATGACGGCCCTCCCCACGTGCTGGTGTGGCGGCATCCCAAAAACGACATGAACACCGGCTCCCGGCTGGTGGTGGGCCCCTCTCAGGCGGCGGTCTTCGTCCGGGGCGGCGAGATCTGCGACGTGCTGGGCCCCGGAACCTACATCCTGGACACCTCCAACCTGCCCATCCTCTCCGCCCTGATCAAGCTGCCCTTTGGCGGAAAGTCCCCCTTTACGGCGGAGGTCTATTTCGTCAACCAACTGGACGTTCTGGATGTAAAATGGGGCACCGCCCGTCACATCCAGTTTCAGGACCCGGTCTGCGGCGTGGTCATCCCCTTGCGGGCCTTTGGCCAATACGGAGTGCGAATCACGGATCCCCGCCGCTTTCTGGAGCGTCTGACCGGCGCCTCTAAGAGTTTCGCCGCCCAGAATCTGGCGGACTACTTCCGGGGCATTCTAAACAGCCACATTGTGGAGGAGCTCTCCAAGTTTTTGCTGAGCCGGAAGATCTGCTTTTTGGAGGCCAACGCCCACCTCTCGGAGATTGGGGCAGACATCACCCGGTCTCTGGAGCCTCTTTTTGAGGAATACGGCATTGAAACGGTCAACTTCCGCGTCAGCTCTGTCAACGCCCCGGAGGGTGACCCCTCCGTGCGCCGTCTCCGGGAGGCGCTGGACCGCCGGCATGAGATGAACGTCCTCCAGTTCGACTATCAGCAGGACCGGAGCTTCGATATTCTGGAGGAGGCCGCCCAGAATCTGGGCGCCGGCGGCGGGGCGGCGGCGGATGTGGGCGTAGGGGCCGCTTTGGGCTCTGTCCTCTCCGGCATGATGCAAGAAGCCCTGCGGACCCCTTCCCCGCTTCGGGGCGGACGGCGCTGCGCGGCCTGCGGGACGGAGCTGGGAGCAGACGCCGCCTTTTGCCCCCAATGTGGGAAACCGGCGGACAGCGGTCCGGCCTACTGCACAAAGTGCGGCGCGGCCCTGACGAAGGGCAGCCGGTTTTGCGGCAAGTGCGGCCGGGAGGTTTCACCTTCCTGACCTGAAACCGGGAGGCCGTCAAAAAAGTATTTTTGCCAGCCTGAGCAAGTTTTCAAAACGTTTGAAAACGTTTTGAAAACTTATGATTGAAAACGAAAGGAACCCTTCCTGGGTTCCTCTCGTAACGCTCTTCCTTCCCGTCGGGGATGGTTTTTACGGTTTTTCCACACTCTGACATACGGGAGGCCGTCCCAAGGGACGGCCTCCCGTATGATTCTATTTCCGGGTCAATATCCCCGACGCTTCAAGTCCGCCACCAGCTTCACATAGAACTCCCGCACATCAAAGCCCCGAATATTCTCCCGGTTTAAATCCACCACGTCCCCGTGGGAGATGCCTCGCGTCCCCTCCGGCTCCAGCAGGGTAAACCTCTCCCCCCACTTGGCGGACTCCACAGACACCAGTCCGTCGTTCAACCCATCGAAGTGCTTAACGACAGGATAGGTCATATTCAGGGGAAATTTACCGTGCCGGGCCTTTTTGCAATAGGACATCACGCTCTCATAGATCACGCCGGGGTCGTCCGGCGTCACTTCGTTCCGGCGAAGGCAGGCGCTCTCCGTCAAATCCGTCACCGCCGCCAAAAAGTCCGGGTTCGGGTCTCCCACCTTCCGGAGCGCGGCGTTATAGGCCCCAGCCACTTTCTGCCGCAGGGCCTCCGGCGCCTTGCCCAGCAGGTACTCCGCAAAGATGCAGCCCCGGTGAGGCGTGTTGACGGTGGTCAGCGTCGCGACGTACCGGGCCATTCCGCAATGGGCAATGGCGGCCCGGCTGTCCAGCCCGCCCTTGGAGTGGGCGATGATGTTCACCTTTTCGCAGCCCGTCTCCTCCACAATCCGCCGGATACGCTCCGCCAGCTCTTTGCCGCTGTCTTCCACCGCCGCGGCGGATTGCTGCTGGCCATAGTAGACGGTTGCTCCGTTGCGGATCAGCTCCTTGGGGATGCGGCCCCAGTAGTTGAGGTAGCGGAAGTCCCGGAAAAACACACCGTGAACCATCAAAAGAGGGTACTTGGTCTTGCAGATCTCACTCTCCGCCCGGACCGCGTCCAGCTCCCATTTCTCCGTTTCAAACTCCACCTCGTCCCGGCAAATGCGAATGATCTTCACCAAGTACCAGATATTCACCAGGGGAATCCACCCGCACAGCGCAGCCAAAAGCCGGTGCTTGACACCCAGCTGAACGGAGGTGAGGTAGACCCGGGTCATGCCGTTCCAAAAGAGCACGCTCAGGAAAAGAGCCGCCAAGGCCAAATCCAGAAGAACCGTCCCCAAAATCTTTCCATATACTTCCGGGGCAGAGACAAGGGACCACAAAAACCACGACTGAATTCCCAGGGACCACAGGACGTCCGCCGCGAACAATTCCAGCAGTTCACACCCCTCCGCCAGCCGCTGGATACGCCGGGTCGGGGCGGTCCGTGGCAGGGGGCGGAGGTTGATGAAGATGTACGCTCCCAGCAAAGCAAGATCGCAAAAACACGCAAAAGACGGTTTCCAGAAGGAACCGGCCAGGAAGAAACCAGGAACAACATTCACCGTGGCCGCCAGCAGCAATCCGTAGACGGCCCGCCTGACATATTTCATAATAGCTCCTCTCCCCACGCTTTTGGGCGCTTTACCGCAACTTCATCTCCCGGTGTTTTTCAATGGGCCGTGTCCACAAGCGCAATGCTGGAATCCCCTCTTCGGGCCTGCTCCAGCACCGCTGCCGCCAGCTTTTGAAAAGAGCCGTAGGAGGACGAAGCCCCGGTAATGGCGTCAATACGGCCCTCGCCCTGCCCCTTTAAAAGCTGACCGGCGTAATAGCGGGTATATTCGTTTGGATATGTGCCATTGGAGTGGAGCATATTTTGCATATAGGCGTTGTCCCAGCTTTTGATAAAGCCGCTGGCGTTTTCCGCGTTGTACTCCACAGAGACAATGCTCCCTCCCTTGACCATGATGGTGACATACTCTTTCCAGCCAAAATTGTACTCGGCGGCCTGGGCGGTATAATAGCCGTCTTGAAGCTCCGTCCCCCCGCCGCAAGCCGTCAGGGCCGCCGCCAGCAACAAGGAAAGAACCAAACTCACAACTCTTTTCATCTGTCTCTTCCCCCCCTCAAAACAAATTTCTTCACCTGGAAGCGAAGGGACTCCGCCTCCCTGGCCAGAAGGCCGCTGGCCTGCTCTGTGCCGACGGCGTTTTGCAAATTCCGCTCGGCGATGGACGCAATGGCCTCAATCCGCTCCTCCATGACGGCCAGGGCGCTCTCCTGTCCTTGGACCGCCACCGCCAAATGGTCGGTGATATCGCTGATCTCACTGGAGACAGCGGAGATATCCTGAAGAGAACCGGCGGCGTCTGCCGTCAGCTCCACGCCGGTTTGGATGATGGCCGTGGTGCCGCTCACCATATCTGCGGCACTCTGGGCGGCCTCGCTGCTTCTGGCGGCCAACTGCCGCACCTCCTCGGCCACCACCGCGAAGCCCTTCCCGGCGCTTCCGGCTCTGGCCGCTTCCACAGAGGCGTTGATGGCCAGAATGCCCGTCTGGAAGGCTATGTCATCAATGGCTTTGGCAATTTGCGTAATCTTTTGGGCATTGGCGCTGATGTCGTCCATAGCCGAGGACAAGTCGCCCATGCGGTCGTTAGCCTCCTGAATGCACCGGGTAATTTCCACTGTTTTCGCCCTGGTCTGGCCGCTGCTCTCCGTGACGCTGTTCAGCCGCTCCTTCACCCGGGAGACCTCGTCCACCAGTTCCTCCGTGGACCGGGTCTGCTCCACGGAGGCCTGATGCAGCTGTCCCGACTGGCCGTTGAGCTCCTCGCTCATCTCCGCCAACCGCCCCGCAGCCTCTCCAAAGCCTGCGATGGTCCCATTCATAGATTGGAGAATGGTGCCAAGGCTGCTTCGAATCAAGGCGAAATCCCCCTTGTACTCCACCTGGGGGTTTGCAGATAAGTTCCCCTCCGCCACCTGGGTCAGCACCTGCTGAATGTCCAATATGTAGCGGTTGACACTCTCCACCGTTTCTTCCAGGGTCCGGGTTAGAACCTCCAGCTCATCTCCGGAGCGCACCTGAGCCACTTCCGTGTGCAGGTCTCCGCCGGAGAGGGACACCATCCGCTCCGTCACGCTCTTCACCGGGCGGGAGATGGACCGGGCCAGTTGCAGCACCAGCAAAATGGAAATGACCAGCACCGCCAGGGTGGCCAGAACCGCCACCAACATGGCGCCGTTGATATAGGAGCCGTAGTCCGATTTGGGAACCTGAATTACCAAAGACCACTGGGTTCCCCGGACAGGAGAAAAGGCCACCAGCATATTCTGCCCGTCCACGGGGTACTCCGCCGCGCCGGTCTCGTCGCTGGTCACCCGGTTGACGGCCTCCTGGTTTCCACCGCTGAGCTGCATCATGGTACTACCGGAAAGGACCAACGACTGGTCCGGGTGTCCGGTGACAGCTCCCCCCGTGTGGTTGACCATGTAGGCCATGCCGTGCCGGCCCAGATTAATGCTTCTGATCACATCGTCCAAGGTGTCGTATTTGTAAACGCCCACCACATACAGCGCGGTTTCCCCGTTCTCTTTCACCGGCATCCCCATGGTGATGCCCAGCCGGTCCTGGAACCTGGTGGAGGCGTCGGTGGTCAGGTTATCCGTCTCCTGAAGCAGAGCGAAAAAACCGTCGTCCAGGCGCTCCACGGTCCCGCCGGTTCCCTGGACCAGACGCCCGTCCAGGCCGTACAGGCCAATGGAGTACAGCTCGTAGATTTCCGCGGCCTCGGTCAATACCGCATCCCGGTTTGCCCGAAGAGCTCCCGGGTCCGCCGCCTGGGTCTCGGGACCGGCGGCGGCCTCCGCGCTCATGCGGGGATCTCCCGCAATGGTCATCATCCGGTCCGCCAGCATATGAATATTGGCCTCTACCGTCTTGGCCGACTGACGGGCCATGGGCTGCAAACTGTCCAAAAGGATGCTATTGGCCAGGGACTGCATGGCCGCCGCCATAATCACACAACACACAATCACCAACACCAAAATATTGAGCGTCGTGCTTCTCAAGATTCTGCCGTTGAGACTTCTTTTCATCTCCCGGCCACGGGAATCTCCCTTTTTCCAGGACACCTTCCATTCTCTCCTTTATCGAAATATTTGCAAAGACATAAGAAAAGTCCACCCGGTTTACCGGAAAAGCGCCACAGAGCGCCCTTCCGGTAAGCGGGAAAAACTTTACTTGATTAGTATATCATAGCCGGTTTGGAAAAGGAAGCCCTTTTCTCAAAAAAACCTGTTCCCACAACTGTTTGCGGGGAGCAAGAACTTGTTTGAAGAAATCCACGCCGCTGAAAAAGTCAGTTTTTACCGGCAAGGCCCCTGGATAATCGGTGATTGTGTCATTGAAAAAGGCCGGGAAATCCATTATAATAAATAAAATCTCCGGATGGCCCCGCCTGTTTTTGGCGGCGGCCCGTCGACTCTCTATATGAAAAGGCGGGTTTCAACTATGTCTTATAAAACCGAGCGAGACCTACACCGGATGCTCCGGCACCAGGAGCTTATTGAGTCCTCCCTCTCCTTTGTCAGCGGGTCTGAGGACTTTATCCGGGACAACGACATTTTCCCAACTTCCAGCCGGACCGACAGCGACGTCCTTCGAGGGCTCCGCTACCCCAACGGAACCGGCGTCATTGCCGGTGTCACCAGCATCGGCGACGTGGACGGATATGACTTGGTGGACGGAGAGAAGATTCCCCGAAAGGGCCGGCTTTTTTACCGGGGCATCAGCATCCACGACCTTATCCAACAGTGCATCCGGGAAGACCGCTTCGGCTTTGAGGAAACGGTGTACCTCCTCCTCTTCGGCCAACTGCCCACCGCCTCCCAGCTGGAGGATTTTCAGTACCTCATGGCCCGGTGGAGCCAGCTGCCCAGCTACTTTTCCGAGGATATGATCCTCCGCTCCCCCAACAAAAATATCATGAACAAGCTCTCCAGCTGCATTCTGGCCCTCCACTCCCACGACGGCGAGGCAGAGAACCGAAGTCTGGAAAACGAGCTTTTCAAGTCCTTCCGCATGGTGGCCCGGACACCCACCATTGTGGCTCACTCCTACGCCGCCAAATGCCACTATTTCGACAAGGACAGCCTCTACCTCCACCGGCCCCGGACGGACATGAGCGTGGCTCAGAATTTCCTCTACTCCCTGCGCAAGGACACAAAATTTGACGACGACGAGGCCAAGCTCCTGGATCTTTGTATGATTCTCCACGCGGAGCACGGCGGCGGTAACAACTCCACCTTCGCCTGCCGGGTCCTCACCTCCTCCGGGACGGATTTTTACTCCTCTATTGCCGCCGCCGTAGGCGCGCTGAAGGGCTTCCGCCACGGCGGAGCCAACGTCAAGGTGGTGGAGATGATGCGGTATTTGAAAAACGCCGTCCGGGACTGGAAAGACGACGGCCAGGTCAAAGATCAGCTGGTCCGCATTCTTCAGCGGGAGCTGGGAGACGGCACCGGCCTCATTTACGGCATGGGCCACGCGGTCTACACCCTCTCCGACCCCCGGGCGGAGATCCTCAAGCAGTTCTCCCGGCATCTTGCGGAGAAGAAGGGCATGGTGGACGAGCTGGACCTGATCGAGTCCGTGGAACGGCTGGCCCCAGGCGTTTTCCAGGAGATCCGGGGTTCTGACAAGCCCATCTGCGCCAACGTGGATCTGTACTCCGGCTTTGTCTACAAGCTGCTGGGCATCCCCACGGACCTGTACACCGCCATTTTCGCCACCGCCCGTATGCCCGGTTGGTGCGCCCACCGGATTGAAGAATGCTGCGCCGAGGACCCCCGGATCATCCGCCCCGCTTACAAGACCATTTGCAAACGGGCGCCCTATGTGCCTCTTTCGGACAGGTAACCCGGCTCTCCCGGCAGCCGTCTTTGAACGTCCGGCGCCTGCGTTTCCCCGCCGCTGGCGGCAAACGAAGGCGCAAATGCGTCCCCACCATCTCTCATTTTATCTCAGGAGGTTTCCGCTATGATCACCCTTCACGAAGGCGGCGTCTTCCTCTCGGAGGGCGTTTTGCACCCCACCGCCCCCATCTCTCCCCAGGAGGGGCGGAAACGGACCCTGGCCTGGAGCATTCTTCAGGCCCACAGCGTCTCCGGCGACCCCGAACGGCTACAAATCCGTTTTGACGCCATGGCCAGCCACGATATCACCTATGTGGGCATTATTCAGCAGGCCCGGGCCTCCGGTTTGCGGGAGTTCCCCCTTCCCTATGCCCTGACCAACTGCCACAACTCCCTTTGCGCCGTGGGAGGCACCATCAATGAAGACGACCACGTCTTTGGCCTCTCCGCCGCCCGGAAATACGGCGGAATCTACGTCCCCGCCAACCAAAGCGTCATCCACTCTTACGCCCGGGAGCAGCTGACAGGCTGCGGGAACATGATCCTGGGTTCCGATTCCCACACCCGCTACGGGGCCCTGGGAACCATGGCCGTGGGCGAGGGCGGGCCGGAGCTTTGCAAGCAGCTTTTGAAAAACACCTGGGACGTGCCGTACCCATCGGTGGTTCTGGTCCACCTCACCGGCGCGCCCAAGCGGGGCGTGGGACCCCATGACGTGGCCATCGCCTTGGTAAAGGCCACCTTTGAAAGCGGCTTTGTGAATAACTGCGTTTTGGAATTTGCCGGACCGGGAATCGCCTCTTTGCCCATCGACTTCCGGAACGGAGTCGACGTTATGACCACGGAGACCACCTGCCTCTCCTCCATCTGGGAGACCGACGGGGAGACCCAGGGCTTTTACAACGCCCACCGGCGGGGAGAGCTCTTTTTCGAGCTCCATCCCGGCAACTTAGCCTGGTATGATAAGTACATCCAGCTGGACCTCTCTGAGATTGAGCCCATGATTGCCCTGCCCTTTCACCCCTCCAACGCCTGGACCATCCGGGAATTTCTCGACAACGCGCCGGAGCTCCTGGCAAAGGTGGAGGACGACGCCCGGAAGCGCTATCCAAAAGCCCGCGTAGATCTGGCCCGGAAGGTTCGGGACGGCGGCGTCTGGGCGGATCAGGGCGTCATCGCCGGGTGCGCCGGGGGGCTCTTTGACAACATCACCGAGGCGGCGGACATCCTCCGGGGCGGCAGCTGCGGCGACGGGTACTTCTCCTTGGACGTGTACCCCACCAGCATCCCCGTCAGCCTGGAGCTGACGAAAATCGGAGCCACGGCGGACCTGCTGCAAAGCGGCGCGGTTCTCAAGCCCAGCTTCTGCGGGCCCTGCTTTGGCGCGGGGGACGTGCCCGCTCACAACGGCCTGAGCCTCCGGCACACCACAAGGAACTTCCCCAACCGGGAGGGCTCCAAGCCCGGAGAGGGCCAGTTTGCCGCCGTGTGCCTGATGGACGCCCGGTCCATCGCCGCCACGGCCCGAAACGGCGGGAAGATTACCCCCGCCACCGAGATGGAATACGAACCTATCCGGCACACCTATCACTTTGACGCCGGCGTTTATGAAAAGCGGGTCTACAACGGATGGAAGGCAGGTCCTCAGCCGGACACGGATTTGATTCTGGGCCCCAACATCACCGACTGGCCCCAGATGCAGCCCCTGGCCCAGAATCTGCTGGTGGAACTGGCTGCGGTCCTCCGGGACAGCGTGACCACCACCGACGAGTTGATTCCCTCCGGTGAAACCTCCTCTTACCGCTCCAATCCCCTGCGGCTGGCGGAGTTTACGCTGTCCCGCCGGGAGCCCGCCTATGTGGGACGGGCCAAGGCAGTGGCGGAGCTGGAGTCCAAACGGCTGGCGGGCGAAACGCCCAAGAAGCTGCAAACCCTGTTGAACCGCTGCGGCGCCAGGGCGGAGGACACTCAATTCGGCACCTGCGTCTTTGCCAACCGCCCCGGCGACGGCTCCGCCCGGGAACAGGCCGCCAGCTGCCAGAAGGTGCTGGGAGGCTTCGCCAACATCTGCTATGAGTTTGCCACCAAACGCTACCGCTCCAACTGCATCAATTGGGGCATTTTGCCCTTCACTTTGGACAAAGAGGTCCCCTTCCCCTATGAAGCCGGAGACTGCGTGTTTGTCCCCAATATCCGCGCCGCCATTGAAAAAGGCCGGGAGGATATTTCCGCCAAGGTCCTGAAAGCGGACGGCGGCGAGGAGGACATTACGCTCCATATCCGGGCCCTGACGGCGGAGGAGCGGGAGATCCTTCTGGACGGCTGTCTCATGAACTATTATGCCAAGCGGGCGGACTCTTTTTCCTGAATCAAGAACACGGACGCGCGCCGCCGGTATTGGACACAGGCAAGGCGCCGGTGATTACGGATAAGCGAGGCTTTATTTATGGACAAAATTCAGATGACCACCCCCCTGGTGGAGATGGACGGAGACGAGATGACCCGCATCCTCTGGGGGATGATAAAAGAGAAGCTGATTCTGCCCTTTGTGGACCTGAAAACGGAGTACTACGATTTGGGCCTTCTGAGCCGGAACGCCACGAAGGACCAGATCACCGTAGACGCCGCCCAGGCCACAAAGCGCCTGGGTGTGGCGGTGAAATGCGCCACCATCACCCCCAACCGCCAGCGGATGGAGGAGTACCCCGAACTCACGGAGATGTGGCGCTCTCCCAACGGCACCATCCGGGCCATCCTGGACGGCACCGCATTCCGCGCCCCCATTGTCCTGCCCTGCATCCGGCCGGTGGTGAAGAACTGGGAGGCTCCCATCACCATTGCCCGCCATGCCTATGGGGATATGTACAAGGCCGTGGACATGACCACAGAGGAGCCGGGAACGGCCACTTTGACCTTCCGGGGCCAAAACGGCGGGGAAAAGACGCTGAATGTCCAGACCGTGGACGGCCCCGCCGTCTGGCAGGGACAGCACAACAAAGAAGACAGCATCCGGGCCTTTGCCCGCTCCTGCTTCCAGTATGCCCTGTCCCAGAAGCAGGACCTCTGGTTTTCCACCAAGGATACCATCGCCAAGGTCTACGACGGGGAGTTCAAGCGTATCTTTGAAGAGGAGTACGAAGCCTCTTACAAAGTAGAATTTGAAAAGCTGGGTCTCACCTATTTCTACACCCTCATTGACGACGCCGTGGCTCGGGTAATCCGCTCCAAGGGCGGGTTCATTTGGGCGCTGAAAAACTACGACGGAGATGTGATGAGCGACATGATCGCCGCCGCCTTCGGAAGCCTCGCCATGATGACCTCCGTGCTGGTCTCTCCCGACGGAACCATGGAGTTTGAGGCCTCTCACGGCACCGTTACCCGGCACTACTACCGCTATCTCAAGGGGGAGAAGACCTCCACCAACCCCATGGCCACCATCTTCGCCTGGTCCGGGGCGCTGAAGCGCCGGGGGGAACTGGATAACCTGAGGGACCTGGTTCACTTTGGCCAGCGGCTGGAGCGCGCATCCCTTCAGACCCTGGAAAGCGGAGTCATGACGAAGGACCTGCTCCCTCTGGTGCAGCCGGGATTCCAGGCCCGGGGCGTGGACAGCGAGGAATTCCTGGACGCCGTCGCGGCGAGACTTTAAACCCGCGCAGGACAACGGCGGCGGCGGTTCAAACCGTCGCCGCCGCTTTGGATTTTTCCTACGCAAGGGGCCAAAATCTCCCTCAAATTCACCATTGATGCGCTTGCACCTTGACTTTTCTTCCGAGGGGTGTATAATCTTCATAGATTCGACACAATTTTCCTGTCCGGCCGGCAGGAACTTTCTTTAATTAGGAGTTGGTGTTCGCATGGCTTTTCATTCCGCACCATTTTTGTTCTTTTTCTTCCCGGCGGCATGGTTGCTCAGCCTGCCGTTTTCCGGCCGGGGAAGAAAATATCTACTCATCGCCGTCAGTCTGTTCTTTTACGCCTGTGGGCAGTGGCAGGGGCTCCCCTGTCTTTTGCTGTCCGCCGCCGTAAGTTACGCTGCCGGTTTTTTCATACCCAGGGTTCGTAACCGAAAAGCCCTGCTGGCCTGCACTCTGGCCTTCCACCTTCTTTTGTTGGGAACCTTCAAATATCTGGACTTCTTTACCGGCAGTATAAACCGCCTTTTCAGAACGGACCTTCCCGCCGTTGGCCTGCTGGCGCCCTTGGGCGTCTCCTTTTTCACGTTTAAAGCCATGTCCTATGCTGTCGATGTCTACCGGGATGAAAGTGCCGGGACCTGCCGCTTTTCCGATGTATTTCTCTACATCGCCTTTTTCCCTCAGGTGATCTCCGGCCCCATCTCCCGCTTTCCTCAGTTCGCCCAGGGACTGGAGTGCCCGCGGGTCAGCCCGGAGCAGGCCGCCAAGGGCCTCCGGCGTTTCATTGTGGGCTTTGCAAAGAAGGCGCTCCTCTCCGAGACGGTTGCCACGGCGGTAAACTCCGCCTTCTCCCTGGGGGAGGGTTTGCATTTCTCCCTGGCCTGGCTGGGCGCAGTCGCCTACACATTGCAAATTTACTTCGACTTCTCCGGTTACTCCGATATGGCCATTGGTCTTGGAACCCTCTTTGGCTTCGAGACGCCGGAGAACTTTGACTACCCTTACATCTCCGCCTCCATCACCGAGTTCTGGAGGCGCTGGCACCGGTCTCTTTCCTTCTGGTTCCGGGATTATCTATACATCCCCCTGGGGGGCGGACGGCAGGGGACGGCCCGGAAGTGTCTGAACAAGGCGGTGGTCTTTCTCCTTTGCGGACTGTGGCACGGGGCCAGCTGGACCTTTGTCCTCTGGGGCGCATGGCACGGGTTGCTCTCCGCCCTGGAAAGCGCCCTTCCCACAAAGAAGCTCCGGGAAAAGCCCCTGGTCCGCTGTCTGGGGCACGTGTACACTTTGCTGGCGGTGTGTGTGGGCTTTGTGGTTTTCCGGGCGGCCTCCGTGGAAGAGGCCCTGACGGTACTCCGGGCCATGTTCACCGGCTTTGCCCCCTCCCCCGCCTCCACTCTGGCCATTGAACAAATCAGCCCCGCGGTGTGGTGCGCCATGGGAGCGGGGGTGCTGGGAAGCCTCCCTCTGGGGCCCTGGTTAAAAAAGCGTCTGGGCGGCCGGTGGCTGGAGTTCTCCTCTTTCGCCGGGGCGGCGGCGCTGTTCGTCCTCTGCCTTCTGGCGGCGGCGGGCAGCAACTTCCATCCCTTCATCTACGCCCAATTCTGAGGTGAAGCCATGAAAACAAAGAACGTCGCCTACGCTTTCTTTACAGCGCTGATCCTCCTACTGTGCCTGCTCCCCTCCCTGGGGATGCTGCTGCCCTCTCAGGGAAATGAGGCAGGCGGAAATCAGGCCCTCTCCAGGGTCCCCGCCCCCCGGGACGACGAGGGGAATTGGAACACGGCTTACCTCAGCCAGATGCAAAATTACGCGGCGGACCATTTCTTCCTCCGTCAGGAGATGATTACCGCCTGGTCCACTCTGAACGCCCGGGCGCTTCGAAGCTCTATCACGGAAAACGTGGTGCTGGGCCGGGACGGCTGGCTCTACTTCGGGGACACCTTGCCGGACTATGCGGGGCTTGCGCCCATGACGGAGCGGGAGATTTTTTCCGCCGCCCGGAACCTGGAGCTGATTTCGGAATATTGTGAAAACCAGGGGGCAACGTTCTTGTTCACCGTGGCCCCCAATAAAAACTCCCTCTATCCGGACCATATGCCCGGTATCACCGCCTCCTCCGAACCCCGGGACGCCCAGCGTCTGGAAGAGGCGCTGATTGGGCAGGGCGTCTCCTATCTGGACCTCTTCGCCCTCTTCCGGGAGGAGGGGGAAACGCTGTACTTCCCCCGGGACTCCCATTGGAATGCAAAGGGCGCGGCCCTGGCCGCCGACGGGGTAAATCAGGCGTTGGGGCGGCCGTCGGAGTATTTTGACGGTCCCTTCGCGCCTACGCTCAACCACAAGGGAGACCTCTACGATATGCTCTATCCCGCCGGCAAGGGGCTGGAGATGGACATGGCCTATCTGCCGGAACTGGCCTTCGAGTATGACACGCCCATCCGCTCGGCGGAAAATCTCACCATCATGACCCACGGCGGCGGGACGGACTCGCTACTGATGTTCCGGGACTCCTTCGGGAATCTGCTGTATCCCTATATGGCAAACAGCTTTGACGCCGCCCTGTTCTCCCGGTCCATGCCCTACCGGCTGGACCTGGTTTCCCAGCGGGAGGCGGATTTTGTGGTGGCGGAGCTGGTGGAACGGAATCTCCGGTATCTGATTCAGAACGTTCCCTTGATGCCCGCCCCCCGGCGGGACCTGCCGGAAGACTTTCCCGATACATTTTACGCCTGGGACGATGACATTGCCTTCTCCGTTGATACTTCGGAGGTCTTGCCGGGTTACGCCCTGATCTCAAACCCTCACATTCTGGGAGACCTGGTTCTCCCGGCGGTGGCCCCGGACTCTCAGGTGTTGATCCCGGCGTCAGACGGATGCTATTACGAGGCGTTTTTGCTACAAGACGGCAATGTGGGCCTCTATCTGCCGGAGGGGGTCCAGCCCCTGGGGCTGGCTTACCGCCCGGTTTGGGGAACAGAAAACTACGAAAATTTTCGATAGTTGTTAGAGAATAAAGGAGAGAACACATATGGGAAAGAACAGTTGGATTGCCCTTTTGCTGGCCCTGGTGGTGCTGGTCACCACCGTGCCCGCCTGCGCCTCTGAAACCAGGGACCCCTCCGTCCAGCTTTACAGTCAGACGGAAGAAGATGACTACGGCGGTCTCGCGCCCCCGCCGAAGGACGACACACCGCCCCGCCCCTCCCAATCCTCCGAGGGCGACCCCTATGGAGGCCTGGCCCCCACCGGCGGCAGCGAGACGGCTCCCTCTCAAACAGCAGACCGGAAAAAGCAGGACGCCGCCGTTGGCAAGATCACGGCGGGAGTCTCTCTAACCACTGATGCCCACATTGCCTACGCACAGGGCGGCAGCGGACTCTTCCCCTCCTTCAACCCCACCCGGCAGGTCACCAGAGCCGAGGCGGCCCAGATGCTCTACCGTCTCCTTCCGGAGCAGCGCTCCTCCTCCGGGTCTTATGCAGATGTGCCGGCAGGGGCCTGGTACGCTGAGGCCGTAACTACCCTGGCAGATCTTGGCGTATTGGAATCCCAGGACGGAATGCTGGACACCGGCAGGGCCGTCACCCGGGGGGAGTTCATCCGCTATATCGCCTGCTTCTTCCCCCTTCGGACCGACGGAACCCTTTTCCCCGACGTGGCCGAGGACGACCCCAACGCCCCCTTCATCCTCTCCGCCCAGGCCTACGGCTGGGCCCAAGGCGGGGCCGACGGGCTGTTCCACCCTGAAGAGATCATCAACCGGGCCGCCGCCGTGGTACTGCTGAACCGTGCTTTGGGCCGGTCGGCGGACCGGACCTATATTGACCAAAATCACCCGGCGTTTTACGTGGACGTCTTCCCCTCCAGCTGGTATTACTACGATGTAATGGAGGCCACCATCCCCCACCAGCACACGGCGTCTGGCGGCGGGGAAGTCTGGTCCTCCCACACCGCCAGAACCCAGACCCCCAAAGACGGCCTCCAAATGGCGGACGGCTGGCTGTACTGCTATGACAGCGCCCGGGGCGACGTGGTCCGGGAGACCACTGTGGGCAACCACTATTTCAACATCAGCGGACGCTTCACCACCGGAAACAACGAGCTGGACTCCTGGCTCCACAAAATCGTTCTGGCCCAAACCGGCGATTCCCAGACCCAGGAGCAAAAGCTCCGGTCCCTGTTCCTCTACACCCGGGACTCCTTCACCTACCTGCGCCGCCCCCCCTACGAGATGGGGGTGTACGACTATATGGAAACCGACGCCCTGCGCATTCTGGAAACGGGCTATGGCAACTGCTATTGCTACGCCTCCCTCTTCTGGTACCTCTCCCGCTGGATCGGCTATGACTCTGTAATTTACAACGGCACCGTGGGCGTGAGAAGATCCCCCCACAGCTGGGTGGAGATCAACCTGGGCGGCAAGAACTACATTTTTGACACCGAGCTGGAGATGGCCTACCGCCGGAAAAAGCGCTTCGATGTGAACCTCTACAAATTCTATGACGCCGGAAACAGCTGGAACTACCGGCGGCCCCAACAGGGCGGCGCTCAGATGTGAGAGAAAGGGGAACGAACACATGAAAAAACTATGGTATATTCTGCTTTGTATGAGTCTGCTGTGGGCCCTCTGCGCCTGCGGCGGCCAAACTCCTCCGGCGGAGGAAGCTCCCTCCCAGTCCGCTGGAGAACCGGAGGTCCAAAGCGCCCCTGAGGAGACGGAAACTCCCCAGGAGGAAAACGGCGGGCAGGAGCCATCCGAGCAGGCCGCGCTTACCGATCTAGAGCCGCCGGAGGTTCCCGCCGAAGAGACAAAAGACGAGGGCGGAGACACAAATCCCAACACGCCTCCGGAGGAAACCCCCGCCGCGCAAGCGGAGACGCCCAAGAATCTTCCCGCGCCCAAATCTACCCCCAAGCCGGAGCCCAAACCGGAACCTGAGCCGGAACCCGTGCCGGAGGTCAAACCGGAGCCCCTACCGGAGACTAAGCCGGAGCCCACGCCGGAAGCAAAACCAGAAACCGTACCGGCGGCCAATCCGGAGCCTGCGCCGGAGACCAATCCGGAACCCGCGCCGGAGGTGGACCGCAAATCCCTGGCCCAGGGGCTGGTGGGCCGCCCCGTCAGCGAGCTGTACGCCGCCATTGGCCGCCCCATCTCCTCCGACTACGCCCCCAGCTGTCTGGTCGTGGACGGCGAGGACGGCGAGCTGGTCTACGACGGTTTCACCGTCTACACGGAAAAGGGGCCGGATTATGAGACGGTCTACGCCGTGTTCTGACAAGGTTCCCTTCCCAAAGGACTTATGATGTTACCAGCCTCACTCTGACCCCTGGAGGATCGATTTTTCATGAAACGAAATACTGTACTAGCCGGAGCCGCCGCCTTCGTGTTGGCGGCTCTGGCGGTGGCTTATTTTTACATACCCGGCGGCCTCCGGCCCAGCTTTGGGGAGGGAGATATCCGCATCTACCTCAATGAGGACGGAACCATGGAGTTGAACTGGCCGGAGGCAAAGGTGGGCGTGCCCCCGGAAACCTCAGCAGAGCCCCCGGCGGAATCTTTTTCAGAAACGGTATCTTACTCTTTGGAGATTCAAAGCGGCGGGCAGCGCTATCCTCTCTCCTCTTCCGTTCCTCAGGCGCTGATGAGCGACTTGACTCTGCCTCTCGACATTCAAATTCAGGCCGTGTGTGAAAAGAAAAATCTGCTGGGAATCACCCGCCGGCTTACCAGCCCCAGTTTGCGGGCCTCGGTTGAAAACGCCGCCCCAAGCGCTCCGAAAGCCGTGGGCCAGCCAGGACCGGGGACCCTCTCCCTCTCCTGGACGCTCTCCGGCCCGGTTCCAAACCTCTATGAGGTCTTCTCCCTGGAGGACGGCGGCTTTCGTCCCGTGACCTCCACCGACGGGAAGGAGATTGCCCTGAAAGTGGGCAAAAAAGAGGGAGACCTGCTTCTCCCCAGCTATGAACATCCTCTGGAAATCCACGTCCGGGCGGCGGTCCGGGGAGAGGGTTACACACTCTGCGGCCCCGCCTCCAACCTCATCTCTGTGGAGCGGCAGGATTTGCTGGGGGACGATTTGAACCTTGTCTATCACGAGACAGCGCCCCGGGTTTACACCCTGGAGTGGGACGAGACACGGGGCGAGTTTTATGAGCTTCAGGAGTGGCGCGACGGAGACTGGGTCTTACTGGACACCCTGGAACCGGCGGAGAGCTTTACCTATGAGTTGGACCGCCTGGGCTCCGGGTCTTATCATCGTTTCCAGGTGACGGCAAAAGACCGGGGGGGCGCCGTTCGCTCTTGGGAGGAGGCGGAGTTTTTCGCCTCCGTAGACCCTCTGTACGCCACGGTCTGGCCCATCATTGACCAGCCTTTCTACGAAAAAGCGGACAAGGACTCCGCCTCTTTGGGGAAGATCTCCGGGGGCACGGCCCTTTGCGTTCTGGAGGAACAGGGCGATTGGTTCCAGGTGCGCTATAAAGACCAGTACGGTTGGGTGGACAGCCGTTTTTGCATGATCAATCTGCCGGAATACGTGGGAGATCACTGCGCCTATGACATTGCCAACAGTTACCGCTCCGTATTCAAGGTTCACGAAAGTCCCATCGCTCTGATTACGGACCAGGTAATCCAGGGCTTTGAACACATCCAGACAGCGGAGGAACAATTCCTGGTTCCCTACCTCTATCCCTGCTCCAGGAAACTCCTCCAGGCCGCCCTGGCGGCGGAGGCCGACGGCTACCGGCTGAAAATCTACGAGGCCTTCCGGCCCAACGAGGCCACCCGTTTCCTCTATGACACCACCGCCGCCCAGTTGGAGTGGGCCGCCCTGGTCTATAGCGAGGAGGACGGCGAAACCGTCATCGACCCCGTCACCGGCTGGGTGGTGGACCTGGAAGACGGCCTTTTGAAAGACCCGGAGACAGACGAAAAAATCAGCCGGGAGAACCTGGCTCTCCGTCAGGCGGAGGAGGAAGCCCTGAAGGCGGAAGCTCTGGAGGAGAAAACGGAAGATCTGACGCCGGACGGCCAGCAGCCCTTCCTGCCGGAGAGCGCCCCGCCGGACCCCTCCCAACCTTTCTTCACCCTGCCGGAAGAGGGCGAGGGCGGCAGCCTGGACCCTGTGGAAGACCCCCAGCCCCTTTTCCCCTCTGAGACGCCGCCGCAAGCGCCTCAGGAGGACCTAACGCCGGAAGAAGAGGAACCGCCGGAATACGACACCTACTTCTCCATCATGACCAACAACGGGCGGTTTAATTTGGGCAGCTTTCTGGCACGGATTACCTCCGCCCATAACCGGGGCATCGCTTTGGACCTGACCCTGGAGAAACTGGACAGCGGAGAGGAACTGGAGATGCAAAGCGCCATCCACGACTTGAGCTGGTACTCCGCCGCCTACTTAAACAACGAAAACGCCAAATTGTTGGAGACCTATATGACCGCCACCGGGATGCGGGGTCTGAGCTCCGAGTGGTGGCACTTCCAGGACGACGAGACCAGAGAGTCCATCGGCCTGACCAGCTACCTCTTCAAGGGGGTGCATATGGGCGGCTGGACCAAAGACGACCAAGGCTGGCGATACCGGCGAGAGGACGGAAGTATTTACAAAAGCACCTCCGTCACCGTGGATGGAAAGCGCTACACCGTCGATCAAGAGGGTTATGTCCAGGAATAACGGCTTTTCAGACCTTTCAAAAGGTCTGAAAAACTTCTGATTCAAAACGAGAGAAACCCCTGATGGGTTTCTCTCGTAGCTCTTTTCCTTTCCGCCCCATTTTAGACGGCACTTTTTTGACAAGCCGAAAAGCCCCCGGAAACCTATGGGTTTCCGGGGGCTTTTTCTTTCATAAAGGGACGAAGCGCTTATTTCCCGATGCTCACGCAGAAGCGATGGAGAATCGCCGCCGCCTGGCCACGGGTGGCGCCGCCGGAGGGGTTCAACCGCCCGTCGGAGGTGCCGTTTACCAAGCCCACGCCGTTGGCCCAGGAGAGGGCGTCCTTGGCGTAGGAGGCCACGGAGGCCCCGTCGGAGAACTTGCTCAGGTCCGCCTGCTTGGCAACTTGATAACCCTTGTAATTGTTGTAACGGTAGAGGAAGGTGGCCAGCTGCTCCCGGGTGATGGGATCGTTGGGTTTGAAGTTTCCGTCCTTGCCTCCCGCCGTAATGCCGTTAGCCGCAGCCCATTTCACCGCCTTGTCACAGTAGGACCCGGTGGCCACGTCCGGGAAGCCCGCGCCGCTGACGGCGGGCTGGCCCTCCAAACGGTAGAGGATGGTCACCAGCTGGCCCCGGGTAATGGACTCCTGGGGCTTGAAGTTGCCGTCGCTTTTGCCACCCATCAGCCCCTTTTGGCTGACGTAGGCGATGTCCGCGGCAAAGGTGCTCCCGGAGGCCACGTCGGGATAGGTGGAGGGTCCGGATTTGGCGTTTACGGTGAACCGGACGTTCAACTTGGCCCGCTCCCCATTCGCCACAATGTCAATCACGCCGCTGTAAGCTCCCTGGGGCATCCCGGTGCGGGGGCGGATGGTGAACGTGGTGCTGGCGCCGGAGGGCAGGGACGACTGGGTCAACATACTGATCTCATAGCTGAAAGAGGTGGGTTGCTCCAGCTTCAGGGCGTACTCCGTGTTGTTCTTCAAGGTCACCGTCTTTGGGGTCAGAGCGGCGTAGCCCTCTTCCGCCGCGCCGAAGTCCAGGGTGCCGGGGTCCACGGCCAAGGGGTCCAGCTTCTTTTCAATCACCACAGTGGCCTTGAACTCGGCGGTGGCCCCTTCCCGGGTCTGGAAAACGATTTTATCGGTGTAGGTGCCCACTTTCAAGTCCTGTTTGGGAACAATTTTATAGTCCACCTTCTCTCCGGAGTCCAGGCGGTAGCCTTCATCTTTCACACAGGTAACAATGAAGTGGTCATTTCCTTTTACGCCGTTCATCCGCACCTGGTACGCGCCTTTGTTTTCAACGGTGACGGTGATTTCCTTCTCCTCGGCGGTTTTTTCGCTGTAGCCCTCTTTCAGCTTGCCCAGGTCTTTGCTGGTGGGGGTGACAGAGATGGAGTTGCCTTTTTCCACCACTTCCGCGTATAGAGAAATGCTGAAGCTGGCGGACCCGCTGCCCTTGTCAAAGGAGGCGGAGAAGGTCAGCGTTTTATTGTAAGTGCCCGTGGTTTTCGCGCTGTTCAGGGACACGGTGACCGTCTTGGAGTCCCCCGCTTTCAAAGCGCTGGGGAAACCCGTGACGGTATAACCGCTGACAGAGGACGCGCTGAGGGTCATGTCATATTTGCTACGGTTTGTGATAGTAAAGGTTTTCGTCAAATCACTGCCCGTCGCGCCTTTTTCCACCTTGTCAAATTCCACGTAAGAGGGGTAGGAGAGGTCGCTGCTGGTGGGTTTTCCTAAAGTGGAAGGATGGCACACTGGGCAGGTACTGGGGTTATTGCCATGTTCGCACTTTGCCAGTTCCGGATGGCACTTCTCACAGGTGGCAGGGTTGTTGCCATGTTCGCACTTTGCCAATTCCGGGT
>CAJUCO010000004.1:0-67144 GCA_910585245.1 uncultured Oscillibacter sp. | reverse complement strand
GGCACTTCTCGCAGGTGGCAGGGTCATTGCCATGTTCGCACTTTGCCAGTTCCGGGTGGCACTTCTCGCAGGTGGCAGGGTCATTGCCATGTTCGCACTTTGCCAGTTCCGGATGGCACTTCTCGCAGGTGGCAGGGTCATTGCCATGTTCACACTTTGCCAGCTCCGGGTGGCACTTTTCGCAGGTAGCAGGGTCATTGCCATGTTCGCATTGTTCTGGTGTTGTTTGGGTCGTATCGTCTTCACTAATCTCATCCGCCGCCGCAGGCAAAACGGTCAGGCTCGCCAGCAGGCACAGCGCCATCAGCAAAGCTAACAATTGACTCTTTCGTTTCATGATGTATCCAGTGTCCTTTCCTTATGTTTTCCGGACCTGTCCGCCTCCGCGCCCAGGTCCCATTTGTTCCGCCCCCCTCGGGGCGGCAGGGCTTGGTCTCACTTTGTACAGTCTACCACTTCTTCCTGTAAAAAACAAGCCGCATCCTGTAAAATCTCTGGAAAACCTTGCCCTTGTCTTTCCCCCGGAGCTTTGCTATAATGAAGGCGCAGGTCCCCGCCCCGGCGGGGCTTCCGGGAATTGAAAAAGGAATTGTGAGATATGGTGAAACTGCTGTTTGTGTGCCACGGCAATATTTGCCGCAGTCCCATGGCCGAATTTATCATGAAAAGTCTGGTGGAACAGGCGGGACCGGAGGGCCAATTCCAAATTGCCTCCGCCGCCACCAGCACGGAAGAGCTGGGAAATCCCGTCTATCCCCGGCCCGTCAGAAACTGGCGGAACATGGAATCAGCTGCGCCGGGAAGACCTCCCGGCAGCTCCGGCGGGAGGACTACGCCGCCTGGGACCTGCTTCTGGGCATGGACCGGGCCAACTTGCGGAACATGAACCGCATCTGCGGCGGCGACCCAGCGGGGAAGATCCACTTGCTGATGGAGTACGCGGGCCATTCCGGCGAGGTGGCGGACCCCTGGTATACCGGGGACTTCGACACCGCCTACCGGGACATTCTGGCGGGCTGCCAGGGGCTTCTTTCGTCCCTGAGGAAGACGGGAGGCGCGTTTTGAGCGTTGGATTCATCGAGGGCTGCGTAGACTCCCACGCCTCCGCTCTGGCCGCCTGCCGGGGCGGGGCGGACCGGCTGGAGCTTTGCGCTAATCTCTCCATCGGCGGGACCACTCCCTCCCTGGCCCTGTTTCAACAGGTCCGGCGGGACTGTTCCGTCCCTGTCAATGTGCTGATTCGTCCTCGTTTTGGGGACTTCCTCTATTCCAAGGCGGAGGTGGACGAGATGGAGGACTGCGTCCGCCGGTTCCGGGAACTTGGAGCCGGCGGCGTGGTGCTGGGGGCCCTGACGCCGGACGGACGCTTGGACGAGGCGGTCATGGCCCGTCTCATAGAGGCCGCCGGGGAGATGGAAGTCACCCTCCACCGGGCCTTCGACATGACGCGAGACCCGTTGGAGTCCCTGGAGGCGGCGGTCCGGCTGGGCTGCCGGACCATCCTCACCTCCGGCCAGGAAAAAGACGCTCTCACCGGTGCGGAGACCCTGCGGGCCCTACAGGCGCGGGCGGCAGGCCGTGTGGAAATTATGGCGGGCTGCGGCGTGCGAAAGGAGAACATCCGGGAGATCTATGAACGCACCGGCGTGCGCACGTTCCACACCTCCGGTCGCAGCGGCCCGGTGGAAAGCGGCATGGTCTACCGGAAATCCACGGTTTCCATGGGTCTGCCCGCTCTGCCGGAATACGAGCTCTGGAGGACGGACGAGGCGGAATTTCGGGCTTGCGCGGAGGCGGTTCACAGGCTTGTCAAATAGAAAACCGGCGTCCATCAAAGTGGACGCCGGTTTCAGGCTGTCGAAAAAGGGTTTTCGCCAGCCTGAGCAAGTTTTTCAGACCTTTCAAAAGGTCTGAAAAACTTCTGATTCAAAACGAGAGAAACCCCTGATAGGTTTCTCTCGTAGCTCTTTTCCTTTCCGCTTTCTTTTAGACAGTACTTTTTTAACAAGCTAAAACCGGCGTCCACCAAAGTGGACGCCGGTTTTTTCACCTTGAAATCTTCTTAGTACATACCGCCCATGTCAGGCGCGGCGGGGGCGGGAGCGGGGGGCTCGGGCTTGTCGGCAACCAGGGACTCGGTGGTCAGCACCATCCCGGCAACAGACGCGGCATTCTCCAGAGCGCTGCGGGTCACCTTGGCGGGGTCGATGATTCCCGCGTCCACCATGTCGCAATAGGTCTCTTTATAGGCGTCGAAGCCATAGCCCTTTTTGCCGGAGCGGACTTTTTCCAGGATGACGGAGCCGTCCAGGCCCGCGTTGGCGGCGATCTGACGGATGGGGGCCTCCAAGGCCTTGGCCACGATGCGCACGCCGGTCTTCTCGTCGCCCTCCACAGAGTCCAGCAGGGTCTCCACGGCAGGGATGACGTTGACAAAGATGGTTCCGCCGCCGGCCACTACGCCTTCTTCCACAGCGGCCCGGGTGGCGTTCAGGGCGTCTTCAATGCGGAGTTTCTTTTCCTTCATCTCGGTCTCGGTGGCCGCGCCGACTTTGATAACAGCCACGCCGCCAGCCAGCTTGGCCAGACGCTCCTGGAGCTTCTCTTTGTCATAGTCGCTGGTGGTATTGGCAATCTGAGAGCGGATCTGGGCAACCCGGTCTTTGATGGCCTGGGAGTCACCGGCTCCGTCCACAATGGTGGTGTTTTCTTTGGTGACCTTCACCTGACGGGCACGGCCCAGCATGGAGATGTCGGCAGCCTTGAGCTCCAGACCCACTTCCTCGCTGACCACGGTGCCGCCGGTGAGGGTAGCGATATCCTGAAGCATCTCCTTGCGGCGGTCGCCGAAGCCGGGAGCCTTGACGCAGACCACGTTGAGGGTGCCCCGGAGGCGGTTGACGATCAGGGTGCTCAGGGCTTCGCCCTCCACGTCCTCGGCGATGATGAGGAGCTTCTTGCCGGACTGGACCAGCTGCTCCAGCAGAGGCAGGATATCGGAGATCACAGAGATCTTTTTGTCGGTGATGAGAATATAGGCGTCGTCCACCACGGCCTCCATCTTTTCCATATCGGTGGCCATATAGGGGGTGATATAACCCCGGTCGAACTGCATACCCTCCACCACTTCGCTGTAGGTCTCGGCGGTTTTGGACTCTTCAATGGTAATGACTCCGTCGGCGGAGACCTTTTCCATGGCGTCGGCAATCAGTTTGCCAATCTCCTCGTCACCGGAGGAGACCGCGCCTACCCGGGCGATATCCTTGGTGCCGTCCACGGTTTTGGCCTGGGTCTTGACCTCGGCCACGGCGGCCTCCACGGCCTTGGCCATGCCCTTTTTCACCACGATGGGGTTGGCCCCGGCGGCCAGGTTTTTCAGCCCCTCGCCAATCATGGCCTGCGCCAAAAGCGTGGCGGTGGTGGTTCCGTCGCCGGCCACGTCGTTGGTCTTGGTGGAGACTTCCTTCACCAGTTGAGCGCCCATGTTTTCAAAGGGATCGTCCAGCTCGATTTCCTTGGCGATGGTCACGCCGTCGTTGGTGATCAGGGGAGCGCCGTATTTTTTGTCCAGAACCACGTTCCGGCCCTTGGGGCCCAGGGTGATTTTGACGGTATCGGCCAGAGTGTTGACGCCGGTTTCCAGCGCCTTGCGGGCATCCTCGCCGCGCTTGATGAGCTTAGACATAATAGCAGTTCCTCCTATTTCAAAGAAAAATTTACGGTAAACCCGCGAAATCAATCAGCGAAGCGCCGCTTGTTTCGCCGGGGCCAGAGGGCATCCCCCTGGGTTCTCCGCAAAGCGGAGAGAGGGGAAATCTCAGCGGGAAATTCGTTCCCCCTTGAGGTCAATCGACGATGGCCAGAATATCGTTCTGCCGCACAACCACGTATTCCACTTCCTCCAGGGTGACCTTGGTTCCGGCGTACTGGCTGGTGATGACCTTGTCTCCGGGTTTCACGGTCATGGTGACTTCTTTGCCGTCCACGGTGCCGCCGGGTCCCACGGAGATCACTTCGGCCACGGAGGGCTTTTCCTTGGCGGAGCCGGTGAGGATGATGCCGCCCTTGGTGGTCTCCTCGGTCTCCACCATCTTCAGAATGACGCGGTCTGCAAGCGGGGTGAGTTTCATTTTGGGTTCCTCCTTAAAATATAAAAATTTGAAAAAACGTAATCACCGTTAGCACTCAAATACCCGGAGTGCTAACAGTGATTATCATAGTACAGCCGCCCCCATTTGTAAAGGGGGTTTTTCTCAAAAGTTATGAAGAAATTGTAAATGTTGCCGGAACCGTCAAAGTCTGGAAAATTTCCTCTATTCCAGCAGCCAGTCGTCCACCGCGTCCCGCAGAGCAACCGGCGTCACCACACCTCGGACCAATCTCTCCGCCAGCTCCCAGGTCCTTTGCCGGGAGGGGCTGAGGTTCGCCACCGAGGCTTCCTCTTCCTCCATCTCAATCCGGACGCCGTAGGACACGGCTTTTTCCCCCTCTTCCTCCAGAAGATAATAGCGCGCCTGCAATGTCTGGCACAGGGCCTCACCCACCAGCAACTTGCGCAACCCGTCCCCTCCTCATCGGACCCGCTCTCCCACCGGGAGACGCGGGTGTTTTCTGCTTCCAGCTTAACACGGGTTGTCCTGTGAATTTTGTCAAATTTTGTCGAAGGTCGGCTCTTTCGCCAGCAGCGCCTCCAACTCTTCCCGGCTGAACAGGAGATTCAAGGCCTCCAATAAACCGTTGGCGGTGAGGTGCTCCGGCAAATCCAGCTGTTTCAAAAGCCGGCGGCGCTTTTCAGCACTCCCCTCCCCTCCGCTGAGTCCCAGGGCAAAGAGATCCGCTTTGCTCAGGGGAACCTCCCGGCTCTTTGACGCGGCCCCGCTCTCAAAGGTGGCTCCGGCCCGGCGAAGAGCCTCCAGCAAAACGGCGGGAGACATTCCCTCCACGCCCAGCTTACCCTCCTTGCCGCCTTTGCGCTTCCGGTGTTCCTTGCCTTTCACATCGGGAATATAGGCCTGCTTTACCTTGTCTTTCGGTAACGATCCCTTTAGATAGTTTCGCAGAACAAACCCCGCCCCATCGCTGTCCGTCAAAACAATGAGACCCTGTTTTTCCGCCAGACGGCGAAGAAAGGCCAGCTTCTCTTTGTCGTTGAACACGGCAAAGCCCCCCAGGGTCACCACCGTGGCGTCTACCACCTGGGAAATGGTGTTCTTATCGTAGCGGCCCTCCACCACGATGACCTCCCGGATTCGCTCCATCCCTCAGCTCCTCTCCGCCGCCAGACGCACCAGCAGCAACTTTAGTTCCCCGGCGCTGTCCACGCCCCGCTGGCTTTTCATCCGGCGGTCCAGCTCCTGGCAGCGGCACACCGCCTGGGCGCACCACTCTGCCGTGGTCCTCCGGGCGGCGGAAACCAGGAGCTTGGCGGGATAATCGCTCTTCATTCCCCAAAGCTCCATAAGCCAGTACCTGTCCCGCCCGCTGTCCAGCGCCAGTCTCGCGGTCCATATCCGCCGGAGCTGACTCCCCAGAGCCGCCAAGATCATAATGGGCTCCGTCTGCATTTTCAGCAAGTCCCCCAGGATAGAGGCCGCCTGGTCGTAGCGCCCCTGAAGCACCGCGTCGGAGAGGCGGAAAACCTCCGCCGACAGCACCGGGTCCGCCACGGCGTCCACGTCCTCCTGGGTGACCCGCTCCCCCCTGGCATAGGCGGCGATTTTCTCAATCTCAGGCACCAGTCCCGTCATCAAAGCGCCGCAGGTGAACACCAGATATTCCGCCGTCTGCCGGTCGATCTCCTTTCCCAGGGCCTTGAACCGCCTGGAAATCCACGGCAAAAGGTCCGCGCTGGAGGCCGCAGGAAACTCCACCGCCTCCACGTGGGCCTCCAGGGCCTTGCATAGCTTTTTCACAGTCTTGTTGGGCTTGTACTCCAGGGTGTCATATACAAAGACAAGACAGCCATAAGGCGGCAGGTCCTCCAACAAGGCGATGAGTTTTTCCCGCTGGTCCTCCCCCAGCTTGAAAAGGTCCCAGTCTGTGACGGCAACCATGGTTCGCTCCGCCATCATGGGCATGGCCTCCACCGTTTCCACCAGAGCCTGAGCGGTCAGGTCCTTTCCCTCCAGAGCGTGGTAATTGAACGTTTCAAACCCCTGTGGAATCAGCTTTTTGCGCAGCTGCCCCAGATAATACTCCCGGAGGTAGCTCTCCTCCCCATAGAAGATATACGCGCTGCCAGGGGTTCCGGCGGAGAGGTCCTCTTTCAATTTTTGCAGGGCCGCCCCTTTCCGGGGCGCCTTTTTCCTGTCAGCCATGGCTGTCCTCCTGATTCCAGGCGAGATGGATGGTTCCGTGTAGGTCTGTCCGGCGGATGTCGCAGCCCTGCCGGGCCAGACGGAGCAGAGTCTCCTCTGTGGGATGGCCATAGCTGTTGGCCCCCACGCTGATGCAGGCCGTCTCCGGTCTCAGCGTCTCCAGCAGCGCCTGAGATGTGGCGTATTTGGACCCGTGATGCCCCGCCACCAGAGCCTCTATGTCCGGCAAGTCGTAGGTCTCCAGCAGCTTTGCCTCCATGGCGGCGTTCATATCGCCGGTAATCAGCAGGTCATTTTCTCCGGCGGAAACCAGAACCGTCAGTCCCCGCTCGTTGTCCCCGGAGTCTCCCAGGGGTGGAAAGACCGTCAAGGTCCCTTTGCCAAAGTCCAGGCATTCCTCCCTTGTGACAAAACGGACGGCGGCGCCATGTTCCGCCGCCGCGGAGAGAACCTCCCTCTGAAGTCCCGCGTCGTCCGGCTCCTCCGGGACCAGCAGCGTACCCACTTTCAGCCGCTCCAGCAGCCCCGTCACGCCGGAGACATGGTCTTTGTCGTAGTGGGTGAGGGACAGGTAGTCCAGACGCTTGCAGCCCATGGCGGCCAGCTGGCGGGCCGCAGTTTCGCCGGGGTGTTTCCAGCGGTTGGCGCTGCCACAGTCCACCAAGGCAAAGGTTCCGCCGGAGGCCAGAACCACGCTCTGCCCCTGACCCACGTCCAACACCAGAACATCCAGGCTGTTGTCATATCGTGCCTCTCCCAGGCGAACCGTCAAAGCCAGGGTCAACACCGCCAAAACGAGGGACAAGCCGTATTTCCGCCACCCGGTCTTTTTGGCAAAATACGCCGCGGCAAAGAGGATGTAAACGTACACCAGCCAGTATTTTAAATAGGGGTTCGCCGTATAGACCGCATGATACGGGACCTTGGACAGGAGCCTTGCCACAAGCAGGAGATACTCCACCGCCAACCGGGCCGGGAGGGCCAGCAACGCCCCCAGGGGCAGGTGAAAAAAGCTGGCGAACACCGAAGATAGACCGAAGATAAAGGCCCACGCCGCAGCCCAGAGACAAAGAGCGCTGCTCAAGGGGGCAATCAGCGCCAGCGCACCGAAGTAGTACGCCGTCAGCGGCATGGTAAAGACCATGGCTCCCATGGAGACGGAAAAGGAGACCGCCAGAAACCGAACGGCCCTTCCCCGTTTCTTCCCGGCAATCCACCACTTATAGAGCTTTGGCGTCAGCCAGAGGATGCCCGCCATGGCGGCGAAGGACAACTGCAAACTGACGGAGGCGGCGGCAAAGGGATTTACCAGCAAAATCAAAAACAGGGCCGTTAGCAAAGAGGTGGGACCGTCGCTCTCCCGGAGGACCAAAATTGCCAGCAGCGGCAGGGACAGCATGATGCAGGCCCGAAGCACCGAGGGACTGGCGCCGGTGAGGGATGCGTAAAACGCCAGTAACGGAATCCCCAGGAGGGCTTGCAGCTTCCGGTTTGGGAGCAGCAACCCCACCAGGGCCATGAGAAACCCACAGTGCATTCCCGACACCGCCAGAATGTGGCTCATCCCCGCCTCTGTAAGAGCTGTGTAGGCCTCCTCGGTGACCTCACCCCGGTCCCCGGTTAAAATCGCCGTCATAAATCCGGCGGCGTCCCCGGAAAAGAGAAGCTGAATGCGCTCCACCATGGCCCTGCCCACCCGGACAGGGAGCCAGCGGAGGCCACCTCGGGTTCCCTCCCCCACCACAAGCTCTCCCCGGCTATAGGCCAGAAGAAAGACGCCCTTGGAGGTAAAGGTAGTGACATCCTCGTCCCGAATCCGGCCCGCATCCTGAAACCGGAATTGACCGGTCACCGTCTGCCCCGGTTCCAAAGAAAGCAATTCCTCCCCCGCGTAGAGCATGACCTTGCCGGACACACCGGACAGCCGGACCGCCGCCCGCGCCCCGAAATCGGTCTTTTGGGCGTATTCGCAAAGCGTGGCCGTCTTCGTATTTTCCGCCGGAGCCGGTCTTTGAACTTGACGGGCGTAAAGCCAGCTCCATCCAAGGCCCAGGGCCATCGCCGCCCCGAGTATCACGACACGCCTTCTCCACTCCCAGGGTAACAACAGCGCCAAAAAGCCCATCCCCAGGGCTGTTCCCGCTCCCAGTAAAATCCAGCCCTCCCGGAGCCAGTATTGGGCCAGAAACACACCCAGGGAAAAGCCCCCGGCGAACACCGCCAGACGCCTCATGGCCTGTCCCACGGCGAAGGGACCGCCGCCTGTCTGTGGGTCTTTTTCATCTTCCCCTCTTTCTCTTAGCAAAACCTCCCGGAGGGATTGCCCTCCGGGAGGTCTTCACAAAACGGTCACTCCGCCAGAATCAGGCGGCTTCCCACCACTGTGGGGCTGTCCGCCGTCAACTCCGGAACAAATTCCGTCTTTTTATCCGCCCCCGAGGCCTGAGCCACCAGATTGGAGAGGGTCTCCACCTTCTCCGGCGTGGTGACGGCGTAGATGCGGTCCACCCGGCTCACCAGACGGCTCAGGTCCTGCCCGGCCACCGTGTCCGGGCCCCCGGCGATGACCGCCTCCGGCACCTCCACGGACAAAAGGATGTCGTAGGGCTCCAGAGCAGTGTTCAGATCGCTGAGAAGCAAATCCAGATTGTCGGCCAGGGATACGTCGGTGTTGTAATGAATCTTATTGATTTTCCCTACGGTGGGATAGCTGAAATCCGTCAGCAGCAGCTCATCGAAGCCCAGCTCCGCGATCTCCTTGGCCAGGGCGCAGAGATACTCCCTTGTGGAGGGCTTGGCGGGGTCCAGCCAGAGGCTGTTGTTGCCGTCGTAGAAGATATATCCGCCAGTATTTTTCAATCCCCGGCCCTCCACGTCGGCGTTGGCCGCCTTGAAATCCTGGAGGCAGGCTATACTGGCAATGGTGTGCATTCCCTCCTCAGAGGTGATGAGCGCCAGGGTATCCATCGTCTCCCCCAGGTCTTTCGACAGCTCCACCGCACCGGAAACGGCGTTGGCCGAGTCAAAGTAAACCGTGCCGTTGGAGGTTTTCAGGCGGACTGCCACGGCATTACAGTTCGCGCCGGCGGAAGCCAAGCCGCTTTTAAACTCGCCCCAACGGTCCTTCGTCACAGGCGCCGCCGGGAGGGAACGGGCCACGGTCTCCTTGGGTTCCGGGGTTTCCGGGTCCTCCACCACCACATCCACGTCCGGCTGGGGCTCCGGGTCTTCCTGGTCCCCGGTGGAGGGGGCGTCGTTTTCCTCCCTCTGCCAGGGCAGAACAATCTGGCGGCGTCCGTCGCTGCTGTAAACGATGTGCTCTCCCAAATAGATGACGCTGAGAGACACCGCGATGATGACCACCAGCAAAAACGCGATCAGTATCTTCCATTTGGGCCCACGGCCCCGGTAGCTGCTGTAGCCCTTGGCTCCCATCATACGCGTCACCTCTTTTCAGGAGCGGCGCTCCTGTTGTTTCTTCTTTGCCTGGCCCTCAGCCCTCCAGGGCCATCATCTTCTCCACCCGGCGGGCGTGACGTCCTCCTTCAAAATCTGTGGAGAGGAAGGTCTCCACCATCCGCTCGGCCATGTTTGGGCCGGTAAAGCCCGCGCCGACGGCCATCATATTGGCGTCGTTGTGGCGGCGGGTCATCTCCGCCTGGAGGCAGTCCGCGCAGTGGGCGCAACGGATTCCCTTGACCTTGTTGGCGGCAATGGAGATCCCGATACCAGTGGTGCAGATCACAATTCCCCGCTCGCAACTTCCCTCCGCCACAGCCCTGGCCGCGGCGGCGCCAAAGTCGGGATAATCACAGCTCTCCTTGGAAAGGCAGCCGAAATCCTCCACCTCGTGGCCAAGCCGCTCCAAAACCTTTATGATGTGCTGTTTCAAATCATAGCCGCCGTGATCGCAGCCCAACGCGATTTTCATGGTCCCATCCCCCGTGCTCTCAAATTTTGTGGCTTATATTGTACCCCAGTTTTTTCAAAAAATCAATATAATTTTTGATCGCAAATGTGTCCTTTTCCGTTACAGGCTGTGCCACACGGGCCTTCGCCTCTCAAACGTGCAAAAACGCCGGAAGCCACACTGGCGCAACAGCTCCTGCCCTTCCCGAACAGCCCGGCCCACAAACTCCAGCGTATGGGCGTCGGTACCCAGGGTAACCGCCTCGCCCCCCAGTTCCCGGTACAGCCTCAGCCATTTTCCATCCGGCAAGGGGGTGTTGCCCCGGTTGGTGTTCACCTCCAGCCCCAGCCCCCTTTCCACCAGGGACCGGAGAATATCCGTCATCTCCGCCTCAAAACGGTCAAAGCTCAATTCCCATCCCCGGTTTTCGTTGAGGTACCGCTGGGGCAGGGTCAGATGCCCCAACACATCAAATTTCCCCCAGGAGACCATCTTTCCCACCTGCTCTAAGTAGGCGGCCACCCCGTCGTAGGCCTCCTCCTCGGTTTTGGGGTCAAAATCGTAGAGGTCCATTACACCGTACCGCTCCGGCAACAGGTGGACGGAGCCGATGATAAAGTCCAGGGGCGGAGCGTCCTCCATCAGTGTTTCCGTGTGGGGAATGCTCCAGCAGGCATCCCCCAGCTCAAGGCCCAGGCGTATGACAATCCGGTCTCCCACAGCGGCCTTGGCCCTTTCAAACTCCGCCGTCAACGCCGCCCAGTCATAGGGCCCCCGAAGGGTTGTGCTGTTCCAGAGAACCGGCTCCAGATGATCTGTGAAGCAGATCTCGTCCATCCCCGCCGCCAACGCCGCCTCCGCCATCTCTTCCATGGAGAAAGACGCGTCCGGCGAGATGCGGGAGTGCGTGTGATAGTCGGCCAGATACATGGCTGTCACCTCTTTTTCTTCCCCTTGCCGAAAAAGCCCTTTCGCTCCTCATAGTTTTCGTCTCCCATGGTCTCGGCAAATTTTCGCAGGGCCTCTTTTTGCTCCTTGTTCAGATTCCGGGGGGTCTCGATGTAAACGGTGACATACTGGTCTCCCCGGCCCCGCCCGTTGATGGCAGGAATGCCCTTGCCCTTGAGGCGGAAGGTAGCGCCGCTTTGGGTGCCCTCCGGAAGATCGTATTTCACTTTGCCGTCAATGGTGGGAATTTCCAGCTCTGCCCCCAATACCGCCTGGGCAAAGGTAATGGGCGCCTCGCAGAGGACGGAGGTACCCTCCCGGCGGAAGAGCTCGTGGGGCCGGACGGTGATGGTGATGAGCAGATCTCCGGCGGGACCGCCGTTTTTTCCCGCGTTGCCCTGGCCCCGGATGGAGATGGTCTGCCCGTTGTCGATTCCGGCGGGGATACTGGCCTGAATGGTCCGGCGTTTGCGCACCGACCCCGCCCCCCGGCACTCCTTGCAGGGCTGGTGGATGATCTTCCCCTTGCCGCCGCAGCGGGTACAGGGGGAGGAGGTGGCGAAGACCCCCATGGGCGTTTGCCGCCGGACCTGAATGGTGCCGGTGCCATGGCAGTCGGGGCAAACTTCCGGCGTGGTGCCCTCGGCGCAACCGCTGCCCTGGCAGCTGGAGCAGGGCTCCAGCCGTTCCACGGTGACGGCCTTCTCACAGCCAAAGGCCGCCTCCTCGAAGTTCAGGAGCAGGGACATCCGCACACTCTCCCCCCGCTGTGGGGCGTTGGGATTGGTCCGCCGCCCGCCGCCAAAACCGCCGCCGAAGAAACTGCCGAAAATATCCCCCAGATCGCCAAAGTCGAAGCCACTGTCAAAGCCGCCGCCCGCACCGAAGTTGGGGTCCACCCCCGCGTGGCCAAACTGGTCGTACCGGCTCCTCTTCTCTTTGTCCGAGAGAATCTCGTAGGCCTCGTTGACCTCCTTGAACCGGGCCTCCGCCTCCTTGTCCCCGGGGTTCAGGTCCGGGTGATTGGCCTTGGCCAGCTTCCGGTAGGCCCGCTTGATCTCGTCGTCCGAGGCGCTCTTTTGCACGCCCAGGACTTCGTAATAGTCGCGTTTTTGTTCCGCCATATTGCCTCCTGAGAACAACGCCGTTCAATGGGGCGGGGATTCCTCCCCGTCCCATTGAACGAACCGGTCTTATTTATTTCTTCTGCTCGTCGTCGTCCACAACTTTGTAGTCGGCGTCGTAATATTGCCCCTCCTGGGTTCCGGCGTCGCCGCCGGGTTGAGCGCCCTGGGGATTGGCCTGCTGGTAGAGCTTTTCGCTGACGGCGTAGAACGCCTGCTGAAGCGCCTCCGTATCCGCCTTGATGGCGGCCATGTCCGTGCCTTTTAACGTCTCCTTCAGTTTGTCCAGGGCCCCCTGAACCTTGCCCTTGTCGTCGGCGGGGATCTTGTCGCCCATATCCGCCAGGGTCTTTTCCGTCTGGTAGACCATCTGGTCCGCCTGGTTCCGGGTCTCCACTTCCTCTTTCAGCTTCTTGTCCTGGGCGGCGTATTGCTCCGCTTCCTTCACGGCCTTTTCCACGTCCTCTTTGCTCATGTTGGAGGAGGAGGTGATGGTGATATGTTGTTCCGTTCCGGTGCCCAGGTCCTTGGCGGAGACATTGACAATACCGTTGGCGTCGATGTCAAAGGTCACCTCAATCTGAGGCACGCCCCGGCGGGCCGGCGCGATGCCGTCCAGGTGGAACCGGCCCAGGGATTTATTCGCCGCGGCCATCTCCCGCTCGCCCTGGAGGACGTTGACCTCCACGCTGGTCTGGTTGTCGGCGGCAGTGGAGAAGACCTGGCTCTTTTTCACCGGGATGGTGGTATTGCGGTCAATCAGTTTCGTACACACGCCGCCATAGGTCTCGATACCCAGGGACAGCGGCGTCACGTCCAGAAGGAGCAGGCCCTTCACATCGCCGGTGAGAACGCCCGCCTGGAGGGCCGCGCCCATGGCCACGCACTCGTCGGGATTAATACCCTTGAAGGGGTCGGATCCGGTGAAACCCTTCACCGCGTCCTGCACGGCGGGGATACGGCTGGAGCCGCCCACCAGAAGAACCTTGGAAAGGTCGGAGGGCTTGAGTCCCGCGTCGCTCATGGCCTGACGCACAGGGCCCATGGTGGCGTCCACCAGATGGGCGGTGAGTTCGTTGAACTTCGCCCGGGTCAGGGTAATATCCAAGTGTTTGGGGCCGCTGGCGTCGGCGGTGATATAGGGGAGGTTGATATTGGAGGTGGTGACGCCGGAGAGTTCGATTTTCGCCTTTTCGGCGGCCTCTTTCAAACGTTGCATGGCCACCTTGTCGTTAGAGAGGTCCACGCCGTCGGAGCGCTTGAACTCCGCCACCAGCCATTTCATGACGCACTCGTCGAAGTCGTCGCCGCCCAGACGGTTGTTTCCCGCCGTGGCCAGGACTTCAATGACACCGTCGTCGATGTCCAGAATGGACACGTCAAAGGTGCCGCCGCCCAGGTCATAGACCATGATCTTCTGGGTCTGTTCCTTGTCCACACCATAGGCCAGAGCCGCAGCGGTGGGTTCGTTGATGATGCGCTTGACATCCAGACCGGCGATTTTTCCCGCGTCCTTCGTGGCCTGACGCTGAGAGTCGGTGAAATAAGCGGGGACAGTGATAACCGCCTCCGTAACGGTTCCGCCCAGATAGCTTTCCGCGTCGGCCTTCAGTTTCTGGAGAATCATGGCGCTGATTTCCTGGGGGGTGTAGTTCTTCCCGTCGATACCCACCTTGTGGTCGGAGCCCATTTCCCGCTTGATGGAGGAAATGGTCCGGTCAGGGTTGGTGATGGCTTGACGCTTGGCCACCTGGCCCACCATGCGCTCTCCGGTTTTGGAAAAGGCGACGACAGAGGGGGTGGTACGGTTGCCCTCGGCGTTGGCGATGACGACGGCCTCGCCGCCCTCCATGACCGCCACGCAAGAGTTGGTGGTTCCCAAATCGATACCGATTACTTTAGACATAATAATTGCCTCCTGAAAGATATGAAAATGTTTTTAAACGTAGATTTAGTTGGCAACCTGCACCACAGCGTGGCGGATTACCCGGTCCCCCAGAAGGAAACCCGTCTGGAAGACCTGTGCCACCTGGTTTTCGCCGAAGTTCTCATCGTCGATGTGCATAACCGCCTCGTGCCGCTCCGGGTCAAAGGACTGGCCCTTTGCCTCGATCTCGGCAACGCCCAGCTTTTTCAAAAGCTCTTTATACTGGTTGAAGATCATCTCCAGCCCCTTCTTATGGGGATCGTCCTCTCCCCCGGGGGCCGCAGCCGCCCGCTCCAGGTTGTCATATACCGCCAGAAACTCCTTGATGGTATCCGCCTTGGCGTCCTGATAGAGGCTCTCCTTCTCTTTGGCGGTGCGTTTCCGGTAGTTGTCATACTCCGCCGCCAGACGGGCGAACTGGTCCTTGGTCGCTTCCAGCTGTTTCGCCGCCAGCTCCATCTGTTCCACCTGTTCCCGGGTAAAGGTAATTCCCTTTTCCTTCTTCTTCCGGCTCTTGGCCGCCTTCTCAGCGGACTCCTCTGTTTGAGGCTCGGGAGCTGCCTCCGGCGTCTCGCCCTCCAGGGGCTGCTTGTTCTCTTCCGTCATTTTGCTTCCTCCTTCGGGGGTAATTCCTGTTTTCCAAACAATCTTGTCAGCCCCTCGGCAAAGCCGGAGAGCCGTGCGGCCACCGCCGCGTAATCCATCCTTGTGGGGCCCACCACGCCGATAAGGCCTTGCATATCCTCGCCTATATCATAGCTGGCCACCACCACGCTGGTGTCTTTCAGCGCCTCTTTGACATTTTCCGGACCGATGAGAATCTCCATGGGCCGGTGCTCCGGCACGGGCAGCTCTTCCTTGCTGTCCGCCAGGAAGCTCATCAATTCATGGGCCTTATCCGCGTCCCGGAACTCCGGGAGTTTTAAGAGCCGGCTGGCTCCAGCGGTGACGATCTCCCGCTGTCCCGCCTCTTCCAGGGCGTCCGCCCCAAAGCTCACTGCCTGGGACAACAGCAAAAACAACTGGGGACTCACCTGATCCGCCAAATTCATCAGCCGCTGGCTCATCTCATTGGGCGTGGCGTTTACAAAGTGGCTGTTCAGCAAATTCGCCGCCACGGGCAGCTGTTCCGGTTCCACCTTTAGCTGTGTCCGCAAAAGCTGGCTCTTCACCCGGCTGTCACTGGTCATCATCACCAGAATGCAGTTCCACTCATCCACCGCCAGCAGCTCAAAGCGCCGGACGGTGAGCTCGGTCTTCCGGGCGGCGGCCACGTAGGCCGGGTAGCGCACCAGAGCGGAAACCGCCCGTCCCGCTTGAGATAAAAGCCGGTCCAGCTCCTCCATTTTCAATTGAAGGGACTGATTGATCTTCTCCGTCTCCGCCAAAGAGAGGCGCTGTTCCTCCATCAGCTCGTTGACGTATAACCGGTATCCCTTGGGGGAAGGCATCCGCCCGGCGGAGGTATGGGGCTGCTCCAGGTAGCCCATTTCCGTCAGGTCCGAAAGCTCGTTGCGAATGGTGGCGGAGCTGACGCTACCTCCCATCTCCGTGGCAATGGCCTTGGACCCCACCGGTTCGGCGGTGCGGATATAATTTTCCACCACCACCTTCAATATCTGCCGTTTTCGCTCCGAGAGCTCCACGCCGGCCTCCTCCTATGTCCTCTGGCCCTTGAAACGGGTCGTTTTCAATGCTTTAGCACTCCTTTTCCAAGAGTGCTAAAGCGAGTTTACCACCGGAGGCATTTGTTGTCAATGGATGGATATAAACAAATTGTAAACAAACCAAGGCGGAAGAGTGAATCTTCTTCCTGGAAAATTTCCACCCGAAGTTCTGGGAGGACAGACTGATTTTCCAGAACAATTACGCCATGTTCAGCTGGAAAAAACCTGTCCAACTTTCCATAAAATCTTTTGTGCGCATTTCATAATTCATACTGAAAGTTGCTCTGAGAGGGCCGAGAGTAAAAAATTGTGCTTTACTTTTTAAGCGAAAGCTGGTATGATATCATATTGTGTGGGATATGCAACAGAAAGGGATGAGCATATGTTTAGTGAACAGGATCTGGAAAAAAGCCCGCTGTTTCACGACATCAGCTATCAGGATTACCGGGAAATTCTGTCCTGTTTCCAGGCGGTCCAGCGGTCCTTCCGGGCGGATGAGCTGATTTATGATTTTTCCTCCGACGCCGTGGGCGTGGTGGAACGGGGACAGGCGTCCTTGATCCGCATTGACGAGGACGGCGTGGCCACAGTTTTGGAGGATCTGGGCTCCGGAGGGGTCTTTGGTAAAACCCTGGCCTTCGCCGGGTCCACGGGGGACAGTCTGGAGGTGGTCTGCCGGCGTCCTTGCGACGTGGTCTTTATTGATTACACCCATATTCTCAGCCGCTGCGGACACGCCTGCCAGCGCCACAGCATCCTGGTGCAAAATATGCTGCAATTGATGGCGGACAAGGCTCAGGCCCTCTCCCGCCGGGTGGACGTGCTCTCCCGGCGGTCCATCCGGGAAAAGCTGCTTTGTTACTTCCGCCAGCTCTCCCAGCAGACGGGAAGCCGGACCTTCACCCTCCCCTTTTCTCTCAGCACCCTGGCGGACTACATCGCCACGGACCGAAGCGCCATGATGCGGGAACTCAAACGCCTTCGGGACGAGGGCAGCGTCCGTTCTGACGGGCGTCAGTTCACCATCCGTCAGTAAATCTTCCGGTTTGTCATCCCTTTCACGCTTCAAAGGAGGACTCTTCTATGGACTATGAACAGCTCCGCGTCTTCCGCAATGACAACAACACCTTTGGGAAACGTTTGGGCATCTATGTGGAGGAACTCCGCCCCGGCTATGCCAGGGCCGTCAAAACCGTGACGGAAGAAGATCTAAACCCCGTTCAAGTGCCCCACGGCGGCATCTATTTCTCTTTGGCAGACACCGCCTGCGGCTCTGCCATGGCGTCTTATGGAACTGCGGCCGTCACCATCAACTGCTCTTTCAGTTTCCTGCAAAGCGCCGGCATAGGCAACCGCTTAACGGCGGAGGCCCGAGTGCTTCAGGCAGGCAAGAGCATTTGCGTGCTGGAGGCCAGAGTCACCGGAGAGACGGGGGAGCTTTACGCGGTGGGGACTTTCACCTTCCGCCGCCTGGATCGAAGGATAGAGCTTTGATAAAAAACAGGAAAAAGGGGCTGTCGAAGACAGTCCCTTTTTGGCGCCCTTTGGAAAATTTATCCGATGTAAGGCAGGATCATGGAGGCCAGCAAAGCCACCACCAGCACCACTGCCAGCAGCAGCGCCACCGCCCGTTTCAATTTTTCGTTCACGTCGGTTCCTCCTTCGTCAGTATTTTGCGGATGCTCTTTTCCGCCTTGCTCCGGGGAAGCATCAACTCATGTCCACAGCCCTGGCACCGGAGCTTGATATCCATGCCCACCCGCAAAATTTCCCACCGGGTACTGCCACAGGGGTGGGGCTTTTTCAATTCTACAAGATCATGAAGCCGCAGGTCCATCCTGTCCTCCTGTCAATCATTTCAGTTTGCCGCATATATTGATACTATAGCCAGCGCAGTTGAAAAGAATCCTATGGGATTCTTTTCAAGGAACCGCCGCCAAGGCGGTGGTTCGAGCCGCAAAGCGGCTGCCTGCGCATGGCTTCATAGGAAACGCAAATGCGCTCCGCGCATCGGCGAACCCATGGTCCGCCGGTTGAAAAGAAGTTGTGACTTCTTTTCAACTGCGTTGACTATATCAACGATAAGGATGCGATATCATGCCGGAAAATAAACTGTACCCGCCAGAGGGCCTGTGCCCTCCCACTCCCCTGTCCCTTGACCATCTGCGGGAGGCCCTGGAGTCCGGGGCCATTCTGGAGGCCCCTGTCCAGCGCTGTAGCGTGGACCACACGCTCCATTTGAACCTTGGCGGCGTTCACGGCCGCATTCCCCGGCAGGAGGCCGTGGCCCCCTGGATCAGCGGCGCGGACCGGGACATCGCCGTCCTCTCCCGAGTGGGAAAGCCCACTTGCTTCACCGTCACCGCCCTGAGCTCCGACGAAAAAGGCGCCCCATTGGCCCTTCTCTCCCGCCGCGCCGCCCAGGACAAGGCCATGGAGTATTTTTTGCAACATCTGGAGCCGGGAACCGTCCTCACCGGCCGGATCACCCGTCTGGAGAGCTTCGGGGCCTTTGTGGACGTGGGCTGTGGCATCGTGGCCATGCTGCCCATTGAACATATCTCCATCTCCCGTATCTCCCATCCGAAGGAGCGTTTCCAGGAGGGACAAAAAATTCTGGTAGCTGTGCGGTCCATAGACCGGGAGGCCCGGCGGATCACCCTCACCCACCGGGAGCTGCTGGGCACCTGGATGGAAAACGCCAGCCGGTTTCGCCCCGGCGAGACGGTCCGGGGCGTGGCGCGGACGGTGAAGGATTACGGGAGCTTCATTGAGCTGGCCCCCAATCTCTCCGGGCTGGCGGACGCCAAGGAGCGCCTCTCCCCCGGCGACGGAGTCTCCGTGTACATCAAAAGCATCCGCCCGGAGCGAATGAAAATCAAGCTCCAGGTCATCGAAAAACTGCCTCCGGCTCCGCCGGAACCCCTTCATTACCAGATCACCGACGGAAAACTGGAACACTGGGTCTACTCCCCGCCGGACTACGAGAAAACGCCGGTGGAAACGGACTTCACAGCTCTCGCCCCTTGAGTTTTTCCCAATAGGCTTTCGCCGCCTGCTCCGTCTTGTTTTCTCCCCACTGGTAATACTTCACACCTTTCAACGCGTCGGGGAGATACTGCTGGTCCACCCAGTGGCCGGGAAACAGATGGGGATAGAGATAGTGCTGTTGATTGTCAAAGCCGGTGGTGTCGGCGTGAACATTTTGCAATTGCCGGGGCACGTCCCCGGTCCGGCCCGCCCGGACATCCGCCCTGGCCCGGCCAATGCCCTCCACCACACTGTTGGACTTTGGGGCGGTGGCCAGCAAGACGGCCGCCTGAGCCAAGGGCAATTGCGCCTCTGGAAGGCCCAATTGCATCGCCGTGTCCACGCAGGCCTTCACAATGGCCACGGCCTGGGGATAGGCCATCCCCACATCCTCGCTGGCGGAGCACAGAAGGCGGCGGCAGGGGGTCACAAGATCCCCCGCCTCCAAAAACCGGGCCAGGTAGTGGAGGGCGGCGTCCGGGTCGCTGCCCCGGAGGGACTTCATCAGGGCGGAGGCGATGTCGTACATAGCGTCTCCCCCCTTGTCATAGCGCATCGCGCTGCGCTGGGAGACCTGTGCGGCGTCTTCCTTAGAAATAAAGAGCTTCCCCTTTTTCGGCTGAGCGGCATGGCTGAGAAGCTCCACCGCGTTGACGGCTTTGCGCACATCCCCACCGCAGGCGGTGGCGATTTGCAGGGCAAGCCCCTCCTCCCACGCAAGGGGCAGGGGGGCCCGCTCCTTTTCGATGCTCAGTGCCCGGAGGACGGCGGGCTCCGCCTCCTCCGGCGAGACCGCCTTGAACTCGAAGACCGTGCTCCGGCTGAGAAGGGCGCTGTAGATGTAGAAATACGGGTTCTCCGTGGTGGAGGCAATGAGGGTCAGCTTGCCGTTCTCCATAAATTCCAAGAGGCTTTGCTGTTGCTTTTTATTAAAGTACTGAATCTCATCCAAGTACAAAAGCACCCCGCCGGGAGCCAGCAGCGTCCCCACGTCCGCGATGATGTCCTTGATATCCTGGAGGGAGGCGGTGGTGGCGTTGAGGCGGTATAAGGCTTTGTTCGTCCGCTCTGCCACGATGTTGGCAATGGTGGTTTTCCCGGTGCCCGAGGGGCCGTAGAACACCATGTTGGCCTCGGTCCCCCTCTCAATCAGGCGGCGGAGCACCGCGCCGGGAGCCAGGAGGTGCCGCTGTCCGACGACCTCTTCCAAAGTTTTCGGGCGGATTTCATCCGCCAGGGGACGCTGCATGGCGGTCCCTCCTTTTTCGTTTTATGGGAAGGCATTATATCACACCGGAGGCGGCGTTTCCAGAGGCGGTGAAAAAATTCTTTCCCCGGAGTGGCAAAGCGTCAAATCCCCCCGCCTCTCAAGTCGTAAAGCTCCGTGATGTCCTCCCCCTCCGCGCTGTAAAACCTGACCCCGTCCCGGTTGATATGGTTATCCTCCACCCGGCGGTCAATCTCCGTGCACAGTAAAAAGTGGTCCCCAGGCCCATCGTTCTCCAAATCGTAGGACAGGCCGCCTATGGAAACGGCGATCCTGGCAATCCGGGCGGCGGCGTCCCTGCCCCCAAGCAAGAGGTATTTTTTCCCGCCGCTCTCCACAATGGCGTCCCGGAGGCCCCCCGTGCCGTACCGGAGGCATTCGATCCGATACCGCCCGGTCAGACTCCGCTTCAAAGTGACGCTGCCCAGCTCTCCCCCTATCTCAATCAGATAATACTCCCGGTTTCCCAGGCCCGCGCCGCCGTACACCGTAACCTCCGGGAGGTTCCCGGCATCGTCGAACCGGCCGTCAAACGCCGCGATCTGTTTTGGCAGCGTAAGCATATTCAGCTTGATGGGATAGGAAGCCTGATACGCCGCCGCCAGCACGGCGGCCGCCAGAGTCAGAACCACCGCTCCGCGACGGATTATTTTCGCCGTAATTTTCATCTCCCACGCCTCCCTCCGGACCTGTTTTCTCGATTATAGCACACCCCGCCGCCCCAGACAAGCGCCACGCTCCCGTACAGATCGTTCCCCCTGGACAAGCCTCCGGCTTTCTAGTATAATAGCTTCAAAATCCGGACGATATTACTAATAATCAGGACTATCCTCTCTTCCCATTTTCCCCCAACAGGCCTACAATGAGGCTAGATAAATCTCGAAAATATTTCACCAAAGCGGTCAATTTTCATACTTTGAAAGGAGCGGTTTCTATGTCCATTCTTGTCACCGGAGGCGCCGGGTACATCGGCAGCCACACTTGCGTGGAGCTCATTCAGGCGGGTTACGAGGTTATTGTGGCGGACAATCTCTACAACTCCAGCGAGGAGGCCCTTCGCCGGGTGGAGAAGATCGTGGGAAAACCCGTCCCCTTCGTCAAGGCCGAGCTCTGCGACACGGAGCAGGTGGAGGCCCTCTTCGCCCAGCACCCGGATATCGACTCCGTCATGCACTTCGCTGGACTCAAGGCCGTGGGCGAGAGCGTCGCCAAGCCCCTGGAGTACTACTCCAACAACTTGATCAGCACCCTGTACCTCCTCCAGGCCATGCGGGCCCACAGGGTGAAGAACTTTGTCTTCTCCTCCTCCGCCACGGTCTACGGCGACCCCGCCACCGTGCCCATCCGGGAGGACTTCCCCGTGGGCGGCACCACAAATCCCTACGGCACCACCAAGCTCTTCCAGGAGCGTATTCTCTCCGACTACTGCGCCGCGGACCCCACACTAAACGTGGCTCTGCTTCGCTACTTCAACCCCATTGGGGCCCACGAGTCCGGCCTCATCGGAGAGGACCCCAACGGCATTCCCAACAATCTGGTGCCCTATATTGCGAAAGTCGCCGTGGGCGAGCTGGAAAAAGTCCATGTCTACGGAAATGACTATAACACCCCTGACGGCACCGGCGTCCGGGACTATATCCACGTGGTGGACCTGGCCAAGGGCCATGTGGCCGCCCTGAAAAAGCTGGAAACCAAGTGCGGCCTCTTCATCTGCAACCTGGGCACCGGCAACGGTTACAGCGTTCTGGACGTGCTCCACGCCTATGAGAAAGCCTGCGGAAAGACCCTTCCCCACGTCATCGATCCCCGCCGCCCCGGGGACATCGCCACCTGCTACGCCGACCCCAGGAAGGCTCGGGAGGAGCTGGGCTGGACCGCGGAGCTTGGCATCGAGGAGATGTGCGCCTCTTCCTGGAAGTGGCAGTCCATGAACCCCAGCGGCTATAAAGGAGGCGACAAATGAGCAAACCTGTTCTGGTCATCATGGCCGCCGGCATGGGCAGCCGGTACGGCGGCCTCAAGCAGCTGGACCCCGTGGGAAACCACGGTCAGCTCATCATTGACTATTCTATTTACGACGCCCGCCGGGCGGGGTTTGGGACGGTGGTCTTTGTCATCAAGCCCGAAATTGAGGAGGATTTCAAGCGCTGCATCGGCGACCGGGTGTCCAAGTCCATGAACGTCCGCTACGTCTACCAGCTCAAAGAGGACTTGCCGGAGGGGTATTCCGTCCCGGCGGAGCGGCAAAAGCCCTGGGGCACCGCCCATGCCGCCCTGGCCGCCCGGAAGGTGGTAGACGGTCCCTTTGCCGTCATTAACGCCGACGACTATTACGGCCCGGAGGCCTATCAGAAAATTTACGACTATCTGGCCTCTCACGAGGACGGGGACCTCTATGAATACGTCATGGTGGGATACCTTCTGAAAAATACCGTCAGCGAAAACGGCACCGTGGCCCGGGGCGTCTGTGAGGAGACCGGAGACCACTACCTCTCCCAGATCACCGAGCGAACCAAAATCGAGCAGGGTCCGCCCCTTCGCTTCACAGAGGACGAGGGAAAGACCTGGACGGAGCTGGCGGAAGATACTGTTGTCTCTTTGAATATGTGGGGCTTTACCCGGAGCTTCCTGGACGAGGCCTGGAAGCGCTTCCCCGCCTTTTTGGACAAGGCCCTGGCGGAGAATCCCGCCAAGGCGGAATATTTCCTCCCCAGCGTGGTCAGCCAGCTGATCAAAGAGGGCAAGGCCCGGGTCAAAGTCTTGCGGAGCGAGGACAAGTGGTACGGCGTCACCTATCGGGAGGACAAGCCCACGGTGGTAAACGCCATTGCCGAAAAGACAACGTCCGGTCTCTACCCTGACCGGCTGTGGGAGGGATCGTAAGATGAGCGCTGCGGAAGAGAGAATCCAAGAGGCCCTGACGGGCTTTGACTTCGGAGCCCCTGTGGTAGGCGCCCTGCGCTACGGCCAAGGGCATATCAACGACACCTTTGTGGTCCACACCCAGCCGGAGGACCGCTGCTGCCGCCGTTTCATTCTCCAGCGGATGAGCGCCGCCGCCTTTAAGCACCCGGACGAGCTGATGGAAAACATCATCGGCGTCACCGAGTATTTGGGCCGGGAGATCGAAAAGCACGGCGGCGACCGGGACCGGGAGGCCATGCGGGTCCTCCGCCCCCGAAACGGCCAGCCCTTTTTTACCGACGGCGGCGGCGGGGCCTGGAGGGTGTATCCCTTCGTGGAGCGCACCATCTGCTACCAGTCCGCAGAATCGCCGGAGCTGTTCGCCGCCTCCGGGCGGGCTTTCGGGCGCTTCCAGCAGCTGCTGGGAGGCTACCCGGCGGAAACCCTCCACGAGACCATCCCCAACTTCCACAACACCGAGGACCGGCTGGCCAAGTTTAAGGCTGTCTTGGCGGCGGACCCCCTGGGTCGGGCCAAGGACTGCGGAGCGGAGATCCAGTTTGTGCTGGACCGGGAGGCGGACTGCTCCGTGGCTTTGAACGCCATGCGAGAGGGAAAGCTCCCTCTTCGGGTCACTCACAACGACACGAAACTGAACAACGTTCTCATGGATGAAGAAACCCACGAAGGCGTCTGTATCATCGATTTAGATACCGTCATGCCGGGTCTTGTGATCTATGACTTTGGAGATTCCATCCGCTTCGGGGCCAACCACAGTGCCGAGGATGAACGGGACCTCTCCAAGGTCAATTTGGACGTGGACCTCTTCGCCGTCTACACCGCCGCCTTCCTGGAAGGCTCCGGGGGCTCTTTGACCAACGACGAAATCGACTACCTTCCCTGGGGGGCCAAACTGATGACTCTAGAGTGTGGCATCCGCTTCCTCACGGACTACATCGACGGCGACCACTATTTCCATATCAATCGGGAAGCTCAAAATCTGGACCGTTGCCGCACCCAGTTCAAGCTGGTGGCTGATATGGAAAAGCACTGGGCCGAACTGGCGTCTATTGTAGGACGCTACCGGAAATGAACATCTTGTTTGACGAGGAACGGCTGCGCAAGCTGATCGCCAACCTGAACATCCTCACCGGCGTGCCCGCCAATATTTTGGACCTGTCAGGCCGGGACATCAATCTTTTCCGGGGCCACCCCCCCTTCTGCCGGGCGATCAACGATCTGCCGGAGGGCCACAGGCGTTGCGTTGCCTGCGACCAGTGCAAAATTCAGCACTATCAGGCGGAAAACGGCTTTCAGCATTACCGCTGCCACGTCGGTATTTGCGAGGCCATCATGCCCCTCTATAACAAGCAGACCCCCGTGGCTTATCTGGCCGTCGGTTGCTATCTGGACGACTCTCCCATAGAAGAACAGTGGGCTTACACCCGTTCCCTTCTGGACTGGTGGCCCGACGGGCCCGACGGGCTGAAAGACGCGTTCTTTCAATTCCGTCAATACTCAAAGGCGGAAATTCAGGCTTACACCGAAACTCTGGAAGCGCTGTCCGCTTACATTCAACTCAAAGGTATGATCCTGACGGCGGAACAGACGGATCTCCAAAAGCTGGAGCTCTATCTGGAGCAGCACTACATGGACAAGCTCTCCCTGGAGTCCATCTCCCAGCAGCTCCACATCGGCCGGACCAAACTCTGTTCCCTGGCCAAGGAGCTCTCCGGAGGCCGCACCCTCTCCTACCTAATCACCCGCCGGCGAATCGACGCCGCCAAGCGGCTGCTTCTGCAAAGCAGTATGCCCATCTCCGCCGTGGGTGAAAAAGTGGGAATCAGCGACTACAACTACTTTTCCAAGGTCTTTCGTTCCGCCACCGGCATGACCCCCAGCGCCTTTCGAAAAAACTGCCTGGACGCGGCGGCGGCAGCTTCCAATTTCAGTTAATCGTTTACGGAAATCGTACGAACTTTCGTGGTTCGTACGATTTTTCTACAAACTGTACGGCGGCCCCTATTATTTACAAATTCTACAAGTATAATGAATGTATGAGGGCGGCGTTTGTGAATTTTTCATATCGCTCCCTCACGTGTATATTCTATGCGCGAAAAAATGTAAGAGGAGAATGACGATGAAAAAGTTTCTTGCCACGTTACTTGCGCTCATGATGGTCCTGTCCCTGGCCGCCTGCGGCGGCGACAAGGGCGGCGAAACCACTCCCCCCGCCGGCTCCGGCAGCACCGATACCCAGACCCCTCCCGCCAGCTCCGGAGAGAAAATCGACATCAGTGTTATTGCCGCGGAATACGGCCAGAACACCAAAGACTGGTGGGCAACCTTCCAAAACGATTTCAACGGCAGTCACGACAACATCAACCTCAATGTGGAAGTCGTATCCTGGAACGATATCTACACGGTAGTCAATACCCGAATTTCCAACAATGACGCCCCGGATATTCTGAATATCGACGTTTTCGCGGACTACCAGGCGGACGACCTGCTTCTGCCCGCTCAGGATTACGTCTCCGAGGAAACCTACGCCAAGTTCTATGACGCCTTCCTGGAGCAGTCCAACATTGACGGCACCATCTGGGCCATCCCCGACCTGGCCTCCGCCCGCGCCATGTACTACAACAAGGGCATCCTGGACGCCGCCGGTGTGGAAGTTCCCACCACCTGGGACGAACTGAAAGCCGCCTGCGAAAAAATCAAGGCCTATGACTCCAGCATCTATCCCTGGGGCATTGATATGACCACCGACGAAGGTCAGGCCGCCTTTGCCTACTACATCTGGAACAACGGAAGCGACTTCACCGACGCCTCTGGAAACTGGACCTTGAACGCGGACGCCAACGTAGAAGCCATTGAATACGCCATCGGTCTGGTGAAAGACGGCTACACCAACTCCGACCCCGCCACTGAAACCCGTTACGCCCTTCAGGACCTGTTCGGCGCGGGCAAGCTGGCCATGGTGATCGGACCCAACTCCATCCCCACCTATATCGCCGACAACTACGCCAAAGCCGACACCCCGGAAGAAGAGCAGATTGATTTTGCCTTCGCGGCTATCCCCACCAATGGTGGCAACGCCTCTGTCTCCGCCGGTGTTATGGACCGTTTCATGTGCTTCGACAACGGTCACTCTGAGGAAAAGATCGAAGCCATCAAGGAGTTCTTTGACTTCTTCTATGAGGACAGCCGGTACTCCGAGTGGGTACTGATGGAGGGCTTCCTCCCCGCCACCTCCGCCGGCGGCGAGATTGTGGCCGCTTCTGACCCCGATATGGCTCCCTGGGTGGACATCGTTGGTTCCTGCAAATTCTATCCCACCGCCAAGGCCGAATGGGCCGATGTGAAGCAGGGCGTCATCAACGTGGAGCAGCAGGCTCTGTTGGGCGGCAACGTCAAGGAGCTGCTGGATAATCTTCAGGCTGAAATCACCGCCTAAACCCAATCTTATCCGACACGGAAGCAAATCACTGCGGGGGCCGGGCCAACACGGCCCGGCCCCCTTTTTTCTTCCAGCCGTTCTCAAAGCGCGGCGTGCTTCGCCGGGTTTTGAAAGCGGCCGGAAGACGCTTAGAAACCGACTATAGGGAGGTGTCCCCGTGAGTACAAAAACCCCTGCCGCCCCTGCGAAGGCACAGACCACTGTTAAGATGGCTCCCCATATCTCTGGGAGCAAGAAGGTTTTCCGCAAAATCGAGCCCTATATCTGGATTGCTCCCAGTATTATCCTGATGGCCATTTTTATCGTGACCCCGATTTTCAAAGTCTTCCAGCTCTCCTTAAGCGACGTGAGTCGCGCGGGCAAAATCAAGGGCTTCAACGGCATCGGGAACTTTGTCAAGGTGCTGAAAAGTCCCGCTTTTGGCCTCGTGCTGAAAAACACCCTGGTTTGGACCATCGCTGTGGTAGTTATCTCCACGGTTCTGGGCTTCATGCTGGCTCTGGTGCTAAACAACAAGTTCCGGGGCCGTAAAATTGCCCGTGCCATTGTGGTCTTCCCCTGGGCCACCACGCTGGTTATCCAGGCCAGCGCCTGGAACTTTATCATTAACAAGGACTACGGCACCCTGAACACCTTGCTGATGAAAATCGGCCTTATCAGCGCGCCAGTGAACTGGACGCCTACGCCGGGGGCCTACTTTGCCTGGGAAATCGCCTGCGGTATTTTCGTCACCGTCCCCTTTGTCACCTTTTGCGTCCTCTCCGGCCTTCAGAGCATCGACGCGTCCTACTACGAAGCCGCCACAGTGGACGGAGCCGGTTACTTCCAGAAACTGTTCAGCATTACTCTTCCCCTAGTAAAGTCCTCCTTGACGGTGGCCACAGTGTTGAATATTATCTACGTCTTCAACTCCTTCCCCATCATCTGGACCATGACCAAGGGCGACCCCGCCAACCACACCGACACCCTGGTCACATACCTCTACAAGCTGGCTTTCTACAACGGAAAACAGGGCGAGGCTTCCGCCGTCTCGGTGATCGGGTTTATTATCCTTCTCGCCTGCGCCAGCACCTACATGATCTACACCCTGCGGAAAGGAGATGAAAACCTGTGAGCCAGCCTACGGCATCCCTTCAGAAAAAGCCAGTCTCCATGAAGAAAGCGGTTTTGCGCCTCCTGCTCTACTTCGTGGTGCTGGACGTGTGCGTCATCACCCTGTATCCCTACTTCGCCATGCTGTGTACGGCGCTGAAAAACCGGGTGGAGATCTTCTCCTCCAACGGTACTATTTTGCCCGTCACAGCTCTGTGGTCCAACTTCATCGACATTTGGAGTCGGGCCCCCATGGCAAAGTATATGCTCAACTCCGTCCTCATTGCCGGCGGGTCCACCATCATCGCCATGCTCTGCGGCATCCCCGCGGCTTATGCCCTGGCCCGGATGAAGTTCAAGGGACAAACTGCCTTTTTGGGCTTTGTCATCGTCTCTCAGATGTTCGCCCCCGTGGTGTTGCTCATCGGCATCTATCAGGTCATGCAGCGCCTGGGTCTGACGGACAACATCCTGGGCCTCATCTTCATCAACGCCGCCTTCAATCAGGCCTTTACCATCTGGTTGCTCCGGGGCACCTTCATGGGGATCTCCGCGGAGATGGAGCAGGCCGCCACCATCGACGGCTGCACCCGCGTCCAGTCCATGATGAAGGTGCTGCTCCCTGTGGCGGCCCCCGGCATCGTCACCACGTTGATCTTCATTTTCATCAACGCCTGGAACGAATACACCGTGGCCCTGTGCCTCATCTCCACCGACGAATACAAGCCCCTGACCGTGGGCATCAACACCTTCAACGGGTACAATATGATTGAGTGGCAATACCTGTTTGCCGCCTCCATCTTTGCCATCATCCCTGTGGTCATCCTCTTCATGTGCATCGAAAAGAATCTGGTCAGCGGCCTTGCCTCCGGCGGCGTGAAAGGATAACCTACAAACACCCGTGCCGGAACAGCCCGGTCTTCCTGTGCCATCCCAAACCCCTGCGGTAATTTGGAAAGGAGAAATGCCATTATGAGAATCTACCTCGAAAAGGACTACGACGCCATGAGCCGGAGGGCGGCTCAGATCATCGCCGCCGAAATCACCCACAATCCTGCCTGCGTTTTGGGTCTGGCTACGGGTTCCACCCCGGAGGGCGCTTACAAGTATCTGGTGGACTGGTACAAACAGGGCCTCCTCAGTTTCAAGGATGTGCTCTCCGTCAATCTGGACGAATATGTGGGGCTCACGCCCACCCATGACCAGAGCTACCGCTATTTCATGCAGAGCAATCTCTTTGATCATGTGGATATCCTCCCCGAGAACACCCGGGTGCCCGACGGCCTCACCGCCGATCCCGCCGCCCACTGCGCCGAATACGACGCCTATATTCGCTCTTTGGGCTATGTCAGCCTCCAGCTCCTGGGCATCGGCCGGAACGGCCACATTGGCTTCAACGAACCCGGCGACTGCTTTGTAAAAGAAACCCACGTGGTAGACCTGGCGGAAAGCACCATCGACGCCAACGCCCGTTTCTTCGCAGGCCGCGACGACGTGCCCAAACAGGCCATCAGCATGGGCATCGGAGCCATCATGGGGGCCAAGAAAGTCCTTCTGGCCGCCAGCGGCGAGGAAAAGGCCGACGCTATTTTGAACTCTGTCTGTGGGGCCATCACCCCTCACTGCCCCGGCTCTATCCTCCAGCTCCATCCCAATGTGGTGGTGGTTGTGGACGAGGCCGCCGGCAACAAGCTGAAAGCCGCCGGGGTAAGCGTATGCGGATAACCGGCGGACAGGTCTTTGACCTGGAACAAGGCTTTGCCCCCCGGGACCTCTACACCGAAGGCGCCCTGATTTCCAGCGCCGCCGGCGGCGAGACGGTTCTGGATGCCTCCGGCTGCTATGTCATCCCCGGTCTGGTGGACGTGCATTTTCACGGCGCCGTGGGCGAGGATTTCAGCGACGCCACGGCGGAGGGCCTGCAAAAAATCGCGGACTATGAGTTATCCCAGGGCGTCACCTATATCTGTCCGGCGGGCATGACCCTGCCGGAAGACCAGCTGACGGCCATCTGTAAAACCACCGCCGCCCACCGGAAGCAAAATTCTGGCGGTGCCGAGGTAGTGGGCGTGCATTTGGAAGGCCCCTTCCTCTGCGAGGCCAAAAAGGGCGCGCAAAACGGCGCCTTCCTTCACGACCCCGACGTCCCTATGCTCAAACGCCTCCAGGAAGCGGCGGAGGGCCTTGTAAAGCTGGTCACCGTAGCTCCTGAGCAACCCGGTTCCATTGCGTTCATTCAGGCGGCTGTGGAAATGGGCGTCACCGTTTCCGTGGGGCACACTGTGGCGAATTACGACACCGCCAGAGCCGCTTTTGAGGCGGGAGCCAGCCACGCCACCCACCTTTTCAACGCCATGCCCCCCTTTGTCCACCGGGACCCCGGCGTCATCGGCGCGGCTTTCGACGTTCCCGGCGTGCAGCCGGAGCTGATCTGCGACGGGATTCATGTCCACGGTTCCGCTGTCCGGGCTGCCTTCCGGCTCTTTGGGGCAAAGCGGATGATTCTGATTTCCGACTCCCTCCGGGCGACGGGTATGCCTGACGGGGAATATCCCTTCGGCGGCCAGATGATCGAGGTTCATGGCAACCGGGCCACGATTCTGCACCATCCGGAGACCCTGGCCGGCTCTGTCACCAGCCTTATGGGTTGCCTGCGGCAGGCCGTCGCCTTCGGCATTCCGGTGGCGGACGCGGTTTGGGCCTCTACGTACAATCCCGCTCAATCCATTGGTATTGACCACCGGGCCGGAACTCTGGACGTGGGCAAGGAGGCCAGTCTGGTCCTGCTGAATCAAAACGACCTCTCCATTCGCAAGATTGTCTTCAAGGGCGAGATTGTCTCAGCCTGATTCCCCATTCAAACGGTTGGACTTGGCGGCACTTTCCGCCTTTCCATAAATCAACGGGCCGGCAGGCTACTCCATCTTTCAAACCCGCCTTCTCCGTCCAAACGCGAAGGCGGAGGCTATAGCCCCCGGCACCAAACAAAAAGGAGGAACCCCCGCTTCACTTGCGGTGCGGCAGTGTGGAGACCTGCCGTAAAGCCTGCGGGAACACGCTTCCCGAGGCGAGGCGGAGACGGCGGAGGCCGCTTCGTCAAAGTGAGTACGCTATGGCAACTCTAAACCTCAAGAGCATCAAGAAGATCTATCCCCACAGCGGAGACCAGAAAAAGTCCAAGAAAAAGGCGGCGGACCCGGAGAAGAAAGTCAATCTCCAGGTGACGGACAAGGGCGTCGTGGCGGTGCAGGAGTTCAACCTGGATATTGCCGACAAGGAGTTCATCGTCTTGGTCGGCCCCTCCGGCTGCGGCAAGTCTACCACCCTACGCATGGTAGCCGGTCTGGAGGAGATCAGCGAAGGCGAGCTGTATATTGACGGCCAGCTCATGAACGACGTGGAACCCAAAAACCGGGATATCGCCATGGTCTTCCAGAGCTACGCCCTTTATCCCCACATGACGGTGTATGAGAACATGGCCTTCCCTCTGAAACTCCGCAAGGTTGCCAAGGAAGAGATCGATAAACGTGTCAAGGAGGCTGCGGAAATCCTGGACATCACCCAGTACTTGGACCGCAAGCCCAAGGCTCTTTCCGGCGGCCAGCGCCAGCGCGTGGCCATTGGCCGCGCCATCGTCCGGGAGCCCAAGGTCCTGCTGATGGACGAACCTCTTTCCAACCTGGACGCCAAGCTCCGCAACCAAATGCGGGCGGAGATCATCAAGCTCCGGCAAAAAATCAACACCACCTTTATGTATGTCACCCACGACCAAACCGAGGCCATGACCCTGGGCGACCGGATCGTCATTATGAAAGACGGCTTCATTCAGCAGATTGGCACTCCTCAGCAGGTCTTTGACCACCCCGCCAATCTCTTCGTGGCCGGTTTCATCGGCACGCCGCAGATGAACTTCTTCGACGCCAAGCTCCTCAAGGAAGACGGCAAATACAGCGTCTCCGTGGGCGGCATGAAGGTCGTTCTCTCCGACGCAAAGCAGCAGGCTCTGGCCGCCAAGAACGTGGGCTCCCAGGCCATCACCCTGGGCGTTCGTCCCAGCCACATTACCCTGGGCGACGGGGCCAACACCCTGACGGCCACTGTGGACGTCTCCGAGATGATGGGCAGCGAGGTTCACCTCCACGCCAACGCGGAAGGCCGGGACGTGGTGGTGATTGTGCCCACTTTGGACCTCTCCAGCGTCAGCTTTGCCCCAGGCACAGCGATTCACCTCAGCTTCGACGGCAACGTCTGCCACCTTTTCAACAGCGAGGGCAAAAACCTGGAGTTCTAATTTTCCATTTTACATTTCAAAAGCCGGTACGGATTTTATCCGTACCGGCTTTTTCGGTTGCATCCGAAGGATTTTCCACAAAAAGGTTGATTTTTCTCTCCGTTTCCTGTAAACTGAGTCCCAACCCCAAAATCTTGACAACAGGAGGCACTCCATGAAGCAGCTCTTTCTTCTGGCCGCCGTCATCTGCTTCGGCATGGCCATCCTCAAATTCTATTCCGCACGGATGCACCGCTCCGGTTCCACCGGGTCGCAGGCCGGGAAAGCTCCCTGGTCCACCATCACCGCCGAAATGGCCAAGGAGCGTCTGGACGCCAACGAGGACTTGATTCTCCTGGACGTGCGGACTCAGGAGGAGTTTGACGGAGGACACATCCCCGGCGCGGTGTGTTTTCCCAATGAGGATATTTTGCCGGATCTTCCCTTCCCTTTTGAAAAAGACGCGGAAATCCTGGTCTACTGCCGCTCCGGCCGCCGCAGCGCCCAGGCGGCGGAAAAACTGGCGGAGATGGGTTACACCAATGTATCCGACTTTGGCGGCATTCAGGACTGGCCCTACGAAATCACAACGGACTGACAGCGAAAAGCCACGCCGGAAGGCGTGGCTTTTTCTTACTCCTCCGGTACGGCGTAGATGCCGTAGACAAAGTAATTGTTGTCCAGCTCATACGGGCTAACCGGCTCCGGCAAAACCGTGATAGAGTTGTCCTCCGCAAACTCTATCTTCAACGCGCCGCTGTGAAGGCGGTAACTTTGGGCCTTCTCCGTCCCATCGGAGGAAATCACGGTCACCGTCAGCGTTCCGCCGTTAAAATAGTCCGCGTCCATTTGCGCCTCGGTGGCCATGCCCAGGCCGGTGTTCACGGCCATGTCCTCCGGCGGGACCCAAAAGCCATAGCTGGCCTCCGGGTCGTAGTCCTCCCGGACGCTCTGGCCCAAGGCGGTCATCTCCGGCATATACCAGGTCCCATCGTCCCGCTGGCTGATGGCGGCGGGGACCAGACTGCCCTCGGCCATAGCCTGACGGTATCCACTCATCTGTTCCTCTGTCAGGTTATCCCGGGTTTGATAGCGGTACAGCCCACCCCGGTCGATGGAGAGGCGCACATGGGCGATGTTCTCCCCAGTAATCTGGAACAGACACCCGGTGAAGTCGCCGAATTCCGGTGTGGTGCACCCCTCGCCCACTGAGAACGCAATGCTGCCGTCCGGCGCGGGACCGTAGGTCGTATCGGTTCCGGCGGCATAGGCCGTCAGGCCGAAGGTGGGCACCAGCACCTGGGCTGGGGTCCCCGCGTCGGCCGGGTCCGCGTTTCCGGCTGGGCCGGAGGCCCCAGGCTCCACAGTAGGCGCGGGCCGGAGGGAGAAGCCCCCCAGCAGCAGCGCCAGGGCGCAGACGGCGCAGACAGCCGTCCGCAGGAAGGGCCGGCTCCAGCCCCGCTTTTTCTGCCGGGAAGCGTTCCCCGCTTCCGCCATCCGGCGGCGAGCTTCGAACAGCACCCGGTCATTCAGCCCTTCGGGCGTATGGACCGCTTCCATCAGTGTTTGATACCGATTCTCCATCGTCGAAACCTCCCAATAAATTTCTCAGCTCCGCCCTGGCCCGGCGGAGGCGGCTCCGAACCGTCGCCGCCGGAACTTCCAGCAAAGCGCCGATCTCGCCGCTCTCATAGCCCTCGCCGTAGAAAAGATGGACCGCAGTCCGCAATTTCTCCGGCAAACGGGCTATCGCGTCCCACAGCTCCGCCGCCGCCTCGTCCACAGGGCGGGCCATGTCCGGTATCTCTTCCAGGGACAAGGTTCCCCGCCTGCGCCGAAGCCGCCCCAAATCGGCGCAACGGTTCAACGCCGCCCGAATCAACCACGCCTTCGTCCGCTCACCCTCCCAGCCGGAGGACGGCTGCTCCAACAACCGGAGGAACACATCCTGGTAAACGTCTTCCGCGTCGGCTGCATTTTGCAACCGGCACAGGGCCAGCCGGTACACTGTGTCGCCGTATGATTTCATGGCATTGCTCAATTCCTGTTCCGTCAAGGCAATGCCTCCTTTCCTTCGTCTGAAAAGCGCCTTTCACTTATAACACGTTTGGGAGGGCCCATCTGTTCACTCCGGCCGTCATTTTTCTCTTGCCAAAAAAGGGCGGACGCAAAGCGTCCGCCTCAGGCTGTCGAAAAAGAATTTTCGACAGCCTGAGCAAGTTTTCAGACCTTTCAAAAGGTCTGAAAACTTCTGATTAAAAACGAGAGAAACCCCTGATGGGTTTCTCTCGTAGCTCTTTTCCTTTCTGCTCTATTTTAGACGGCACTTTTTGACAAGCTGAGGCGGACGCAAAACGTCCGCGCTTTACACATTGAAACGGAAGTAGATCATGTCGCCGTCCTGCACCACGTATTCCTTGCCCTCGCTGCGAAGCAGTCCCTTTTCTTTGGCAGCGGCGACGCTGCCGCATTTCATCATATCCTCATAGGCGATGACCTCCGCCCGAATGAAGCCCCGCTCAATGTCAGAGTGAATCTTTCCCGCTGCCTGAGGCGCTTTCGTGCCCTTCCGGATGGTCCAGGCCCGGCACTCGTCCTTGCCATAGGTCAGGAAGGAAATCAGGCCCAACAGGGTGTATGAGCACTTGATCAGCCGGTCCAGGCCGGACTCCTCCACGCCGATTTCCGCCAGGAACATCTGCTTCTCCTCGCCCTCCAGCTCCGCCACGTCCTGCTCCAGCTTGGCGCAGATGGGAAGAACCTGGCTGCCCTGGGCGGCGGCGACTTCACAGACCTGTTGGTAATAGCGGTTGTCCTCCAGGTGGGTGAAGCCCTCTTCGTCGGTATTGGCGGCATAGATCACAGGTTTCAGGCTCAGCAGGTCGGAAGTCGCCACCAGCGCCGCGTCCTCATCGGAACAGGCAAAGGTCCGGGCGGACTTTCCAGCGTCCAGATGCTTTGCCAGGGCCTGAAAGACCTCCACCTCATGGAGGAATTTCTTGTCGCCCTTGGCGGCCTTCTGAGCCTTTTCCACCCGGCGGTTCACCATCTCCAGGTCCGCCATGATCAGCTCCAGGTCAATGGCCTCCATATCCCCCAGGGGGTCCACCGGCACGTTGGTCCCCGCGTCCGCCACCACGTGCATAATGTTCTCATCGTCGAAGCAGCGCACCACATGGACAATGGCGTCGGTCTCCCGGATGTTGGCCAGAAATTTGTTTCCAAGGCCCGCGCCCTTGCTGGCGCCCTTCACCAGCCCCGCGATGTCCACAAATTCAATCACCGCCGGGGTCTTTTTGTCCGGTTCGTACATTTCGGCCAGCTTGTCCAGTCGTTCATCGGGGACGGCCACCATCCCCACATTGGGGTCTATGGTGCAAAAAGGATAGTTGGCGCTTTCCGCGCCCGCGTTGGTGATGGCGTTAAACAGAGTGGACTTTCCAACATTTGGAAGCCCTACGATGCCCAATTTCATAACGTTACCTCCTGGTTTTTCAAGGGTTTCAGGACTTTTTACGCGGCTCCAAGGAACGTTTGTCCGTTTGTCTGCCGGCACGCCCGCAGCGGCCGCGCACACGCCGCCTCACATCGGACATCCGCCAGTCCGTTGCGCACTTTTGGCCCAGCCGAAAACCGTTTTCCCGGCCCCCGTCGTCTTTGGCGCAATCACGGCCAAACGCTTTAAGTCCATTCTTCGGCCGATTCCTTTGCCACACTCTTGCCTTTAAAACTCTTGCCCATTTCAAACCTGAACTCCTTCCGTTCCTGCAACGAAACAAGAGTCCAACGTAGGGATTCATTATAGCATAGGACTCCAGGTTTCTCAATACCCATTCAACCGTTATATCACCGGATTTTCCCCGGTAAACGTTTTAAATACCTGGCGCTTGACTGCTCTGTAGGTTCTACAAAGGAACCATACCCGGCGCCGGCAAATGACAGCTGCCGGCGGGCTGTAAACCCACCGGCAGTCTGATATACCATAGCCGCATTTGCGCGAGCACTTCTCCAGCGCCAGCGGCATTCGAACTTGGCTCCCTTTGGCCGCCGGGGAGAGGACACCGTAACAGGGCGGTTTGCGGGTATGCTCCCATGAAAAACGGCTCTCCATTAAAATCCGGATACCGCCTCCGCCCCAATGCCCACAAAAATCAGGCCGCCTCCAAGGAACCGGCGCGGAATGCGCGGCTTTCGTTTCATCTCAGGCCGTCTTCTCCTGGAAGGTCCACTGCGTATTAGACCCGACGTTGCAGTTGGTCAAATCCGCCATCCCCAGCTCCGGCAGGTAAAACCCTATGTAGAGGGTGCTGTTGCCGCCCTCCCGGACTTCCTCCGGGGAGGTAATCAGCCGCTGGTTGTGGAGAATCACCCCATAAAAGGTGTCCAGGCACACCTGATACCGCTCCCGATTATCCTCCAACTCTCCTGTGGCGTAGAAGTAATCTACGGGCCTGCTTTCGCCTGGGATATAGCCGTTTAAACAGACGGACAGCACTCGCTCCAGCTCTTCCATGGTCAGGCCGTACTCGGTCATGGAGGCCACCTTATCCATAGCCGCCTGCCCCCGGTAAACCTCATAGACGCCCTCGTAATACTGGTGCTCATGGTCCTCCGCCGATTGATACCAGCGGAAATCCCCGCCGTCTTGAAGGCACAGCTGGGACCCGTCGCCGCAGAGGAAGGTGTTCCCGGTGATCTCATCTTGAGTACCAACCTCGAAGGTCAGGCTCTCGCACAGGAAATTCAGCATCCCCCACACCTGGGACGGGTCTCCCACCGTTTCGGCATTGGCCTGACCGCAGAAGGTCAGCACCAGATTTTTCTGAGGCGCAACAATCAGCTTCGTACAGTAGAGGATGGAATCCTGATATCCGGTGAGGTCCGCCGCATAGCAGTCTATACCGTCGGCAGATTGCCAAGCGTCCATGGTTTCCGCCGCCTGGAGGCTGGAAAACTGATTGGTGTCTTCATAGTGGCCCACCAGCGCCTCGTAGAACCCCTGGGGGCTGTAGGACCCCAAAGGGGACGCGCCGTTGAGGCCGTAGACCTCCTGGCGGCCAGTGGCGTAAAAGAGGTCCGTCCCCTCCGCCCGGGTCCAGTCCGCCGGGACCGCAAATGCAACGCCCTGAGTGGAATAGGCGGTGTAGGAGGCGTCCTCCTGGCCGCCGGTATCGACTCCTTCCTCCTGCGGGGCGCTGTCCGCGTCCTCCTCTGGCGGAACGCCGCAGGCGGAGAGAGCCACCAGCATCAAAGCGGCCAGCAGCAGAATCCACGCCCTCTTGAGCAATTGATTGTTCATGATACAAACTCCTTTCCATAGGCCTATCGCTTCATCAAGTATGGATAATGCCGTAGCAGTAAGCCCGGCGGACAATCCGCCCGTCATCCGTGCGGTAACCGTGATTGGGATAATCCTCCTTTTCCACCGACGCCTCGTAGAGCTCCAGTACCTGACGAAACTCCTCCTTTTTCAGCGGATAGGGTAAATCAAAGCTCCGGGTGGGCAGATCCCCCGCCGCCACGCCGCCGTTGAGAACCTGAGAGTACAGCAGGTCAAACAAGGCCCTTTGTTCCCGTGTCAAAGCGCCGTAGCCCTCCACCCGGTCGCAGATGGGCACCGCCAAATCGCCGTACAGCCAGCACCCGGCAGGCGCGAAAAGCTCCACACCCTCCCCGCCGGTGCGCAATACCCCCGCCCCGTCCGTAATGGACAGGATGGTCCCCGTCTCCGGCAAATACTCCACCCGGTAAGACGGCTGCATCAGCTGGGTCTCAAGGATTAACGTTGCGGCACACTGGAGATCCCCTTCCGTTGCGGAATGGTAGTACACATACCGTTCATCCGGAATCTGCTTCGCCCCATCGCGCACAGGCCGTTCCACCAGCAGCAGGGGACCTTCATAGACGGCGGGCGTCCCGGCCCGGTACAGCTCCAGGTCCCGTTCGGTCCTTTCAATCTTTCCAGACAGGCGGATTCCCAGTACCCCGAAGCCAAACACCAGCACCCCAAAACCGCACAGCGCGGCGTAAGCAATCCATGGCGTTTTAGGCGGCTCCCGGCGCTCCTCCTCCAGCTCCCGGAGGTAGAAGGCCCGCCGCTCCTCCGCCGTGGCAAGCTCCGGCGGTCTGGCGTTCTCCCGCCGCCGCCGGGTCCGGCTCAGAGTTGCCCGCTCCAGCAAAAAGCAGCCCAGCGGAACGAAGGGCATCGCCGTCAGCAGCACGCCGCAAAAAATCCTCCCCCAATGCTCGCCTTGGAGGACCGACACCGCCGGGTCGGGGCCAAACCGCCACCACAGCGCCTTCATCAGATCCGGCGCACACAGGGCGGCGACGGGCAGGGTGAAGGTCAGCAGGAAGGCCAGCAACAGCCATTTTCGTTTCATCGCAGTCACTCCTCCCCGCAGGAAATCCACAGCACCAAGCGGCTATTGGGCAGATAGTCAATGCGAACCGGATAAACGTTCATCTGGTAGTCCGTCAGCTCGAATTGAAGCTGACCCATGGGGCAGTCCACGCCGTCCACATGGATATTCAAAACCCAGCGGTTGTAAATTCCCGGCATGACGGGCATCAGTAACTTCGACCACCGGGGATTGGAATACCAGGGGATCGGGTCATAGCCCTCCCTCGTCTCCCGGCCCAGCTGGGCCATGGCGTTATTCCAGGCGGTGTCCTCCTCCATCTCCAGGGTCACAATGCCGGTGCTCCACCTTCCCTCTAAAATCAGCGGCAGGTCTTGGGCGTAGGGGACCAGAGCCCCCGCCGACCACAGCGCCAGAGCCAGGGCCAAAGCCCAGGCTCCCCAGGCCCGCGCCCAGGGCGGGCGGCGGCCAAACAGGCGATAGGTCCACACCAGCCGCTCATAGCACCGGAACGCCAGCAGCGCGTCCAGCAGCAGATTCACCAGCAGGGGAACCACGGAGGCAACGTACATATAGGGCCGGAAGGACCGTCCCAGGAAAGAAAACAAGTCCTGGAGCTGGTTTGAAAAAATGCCGCCTGCCGCCAGCTGGAGAACCAGCGTCGCCGCCGCCAGCAGCGCTGGGGCCCGCCAGAGGCGGGAGGCCGACAGCCGCGCCGCCAGGGCCTCCCGAATCAGCCGCCGCTCCCTTCGGGAGAACGTCTCCTGATGCTCCCGGAACCAGACGTAGGCGTCGTCCCACCGCCCCTGGTCCACAAGCTCCCTCAGGGGCCTTATAAATTCGTTCCTTTCCATGGCTGTCACACGTTGTTCCGGGCAATGGCGTTTAACAAAGTGTCCTCTTCGTCAAAGGAAAAGGTGTAGGACACCCGGCCCTTGGTATAGGATATGGCGTTGACGTCCTCATTTTCACTGAACTGATAGCTCCTCAGTTCCCCATCCATATAGGCTTTCAGTTCCTCCTTACTCTGGCTGTTCAACTCCAGTCCGGCTATGAACACGGGAAGCCCGCACTCCCGCATCTGGGCCACCTTACAGGAAATGGCGCAGATCTTCCCCTCCCGGATCTCCACCTGCTCCGCCGTGGGATTGTAGAGCCAGCAGGAAAGCGGCGCGCCGTAGCCGTCTTTGGGCCGGAAGGGCACCGCCGTATTGTAGTAGGTCTTGGCCTCCATCATGGCCCCGCTGTAGTTGTAGGTATAGAGGGACTTCCCCTCTGTGGACATGGTGGAGAGGAGGTAGCCGTCTCCCATGAACTCCCCCACGGTCATGGTCAGCATTTCATAGGTCTTTTCGCCGATGGTAATCTCCGCTTTGGCCCCGACCGCCCGGAAGGTATACAGGCCGCCGCAAATCAAAATGGCCAGACAGACGGCTCCCAAAACCGGATGTTTTTTCTTCATATCAATCGTTCCTTTCCTGCCGTGGTCCGTTTGCTTTTCCGCTTCCTCTCTACCGGCATGATTGCTGGTAGAGGAGGCGCTGCTTATTCCGCCTCTTTGTATACCGGCGTAATGGTACTGGTCATACCTTCTTTCTCAAAGCCGCTGACGGTGGCGGAGAGGCTGAGCCTGCCGTCGGCCATATTGCCCCGGTAGTCGCCACTGACCAGGCCGGAGTTTACCAGCGCGTTCTGGTCCGCCGTTTGGAAGTCAATGCCGATGTGGGTGACAACCCGATCTCCGTCCCTGGTGACGCCCATGTAAAAGCCCGGAACCTCCTGGGCTGTTTGGGCGTAAAATTCATTCAGTCCGGCGATGGTCCCGTCATCCAGCTCCCCGCCGTCATTGGCCTCCGACAGCTCCTGAACGCAGGCGATCACCTGGTCCCCCAGAGCGGCGAAGTAATAGGTGTGCTCCACACCGTCCATGGCGCTGGTGCATACCGCCATTTGAAAGTCGGCGTAATCATAGAAGCCGCCGGTGAACAGGTTCATGAAATCGTGGTCCGTGTATCCCTGGTGTTCAATGAGATACCCCCCGCTCTTTTGAGTCGCCATGGCCCGGACGGTTTCCTCTTCGCCGGTCTCCGCACTGGCAATGCCTTGGCTCATCCATCCCGCATAATCAGCGAAGGCGTTTCCCCCCTCCCGGCACTGGGTCTCCATGGCCGCCAGCATCGCCTCGTTGATGGCGGAGCGGAAATCGTACTGGGTGGCGGCAATGTACACCATACTGTTGCCCACGGCCCCCTCGTCCGCCACACGGAAGGTGAGGCCGGACAGCTTCTCCCGGAACTGTTGGTACACAGAGTCCAACTCCGGGGCGTCTTCGCCCTCCGCCACAGGGAAGACGGTCAGAAGGGGATTCTCTTTATCCAGATAGGTCCTCGCCTGATCGAACTCGCCGTTTTGCAAGTTCGTGAGGAAATTGACGGTGGCTTCCTCCGCCGAGTCCGCCGCCGCCTGTTTGGGGCCTCCGCTACAGCCGGCAAGAATCAGACAAAGAGCCAGGACGCAAGGGATGGTGATTTTGTGTAGGCAGTTCATGTTGTTTCCTCCTCGTATTGATAGCAGCCAATATGTTTTCTACTTCTACTTAAAAAGTGAGTGGGAGCCACAAAAATTGGGGGGTCAAAGGCCGTTTCATCCCGCCTCCAAACCTTCGGATTCCCTGTCCGGCGGCCCTCTTCCCATACGTCCGCTGTTTAGCTCCGCCAGCCAGGACTCCGCCAGGTTCGTTTTACATAGACTCTCCTTTTCCCGGTATACTTCGCAAAATTCCCGGTAACGCTTTTCCAGGATCAGCGAGTAATGGCCCAAATCAATTCCCCCCTTTCCATCATCTTAAAAAACGAAAACGCCTCCTGCCACATGGTCCCCCATGCAGCAAAAAACGCCTTCCACATTGCAAATTTATTCACTATAAGGGCAGCAAAAAACCGCGAAGCTACATAGAAATAGCTACGCTTGCTTGCTTGCTTGCTTGCTTGCTTGCTTGCTTGCTTGCTTGCTTTATAATGGCATAAAACATAGTGGTTGTCAACCTCTTTTCCCACATTTCTACAAAAAATATTCTCAATTCCTATATCGGCTTTCCGCTGGAAAAATTAAGTCCTGTGGGAATACCAGCTCGAGTTCTATAAGACAAGGTGTTGAGCATTCCATCATTTTTTCATCGGATTTTTTCACAGTGGCTATCGCAAAACATTTCATAACAGCCAGAGAGCATCTCAATACAAAAGCCTTGAAGATGCACACCCCGCCCAGTAAACTTAGAAAAGCAACGGTCCTAAAATCTACAATAGAAAGGGGAACAGACATGAACATACAGATGATGGAAGGCCTTCTGGGCGCAAGCTCCAACATCAAGCTGTCGGGTACGCCTATGAGCGTGTACCGTCAGGCCAGCGCCGAGGGCGATACAGAAAAGATGAAACGGGCCCTGGGCTACACCGGCGAGTGTACGGAGAAAGCGGTCAAGTACCAGGAGAAACTGGACAAAGGTATGCAGGCCGAGGCAAAAGCTGAGCGTGAAAAGGCAAAGCTGGAGCAGGAAGCCGCCATCGAAAAACGCCGTGAAGAGCACAAGCGGCTGGAAGAAGGCGCCGGGCCGGACCGCCCTCAGGAAACCGACCTGGTTCAGATCAGCGAGGCGGCGAAAGCGGCACTGAACCATAAGCCTATTGAGGTGGCGGAGCCGGTTGACGGCGAGCCGGTCATTTATACACCGGCCGGTGAGATCACCGCCGCCCCGGCGGAGCCAGAATCCACGGTCTCACTGACCGCATAAACTGTCAAGGAGGAATGCCTTATGATGCCAATTTCCGGTGTGAACACCGGCCCGGTCCGGCCAGTAACAACCGCTGAGAAGGCTCCGGAAGTATCCAAAGCTCAAAACCCCGGGGAGGAAGCCCAGGGACGCCAGCTGAAACCCATGATGGATGAATACGTCCCGGAGAAACCCCAGGAGCCCTCCGGCCGCTACTGGATGGGCAAGGACGAGGACGGACGGCCCAAGATCTATTTCGACGGTCCGGAGCGGGCAGCGGACGGACCGAAACAGCCGGAGAGCGCCCCTGATGCCAAGAAGCCCCATGCGGACGCCCCCAAGGCCGGGGAATCCAATCCGGCGGACCAGGGCGCGAAGGGCCCGGAGGGGAAAAAGGACAAGGACGAGGTCTGGGAGTGCAATACCGATCAGGTAGACCGTGAGATCGAAAAACTGAAAAAGAAACAGCAGCAGCTGGAGCAGCGGCTGGGTACCGAGACCGACGAGGCCAAGATCAAGGACCTGGAGCGCCAGCTGTCCCAGGTGAAGCAGGAGCTGAAACAGAAGGACAACGACACATACCGGCGTCAACACGCCACGGTCAGACAACTCTCTTAATTCCAAAAAGCGGCGGTTTTGAGAACTCAATGCCGCCGCTTCTTCCTGCGATAAAACCGGATTTACAGGGATTTAAGCGGGGTTTGAACTGCGGGTATAAAAAGAAAGGCCGAGGATGCGCGATCCGCACACCCCGGCCTTTCCCTCATTTGCATCTGCTACCGCCGTCCGAAAAAACACGGAGGATTTCACCATCTTTTCAACTCCGTGCGGATCAAAAAGCTCCCCAGGAGGCAGGGCACGGAAAACCCCATCAACAACAGGTAAATTCCGCTGATGGGAAACTCCAACACCGCAAAGGTCAAAGACCCGTACACCGCCAGCGCCGCCAGCGCTCCCCGAAGAGGCCTTCCTGTCCCCAGCAGCAGGGACAGCCGCAGACACTCCCGGAAGCCCCGCTCCGTGTCCAGCAAACCATAAAAATACGTGGAGGCCAGCAGCACGGTCAGCAGAACGGTGGAACACAGCATAAAGGGCAAAAGCAACACCGGCCGGATCATGGCCCTGCTGAGGTAAAACCACACGCCGCAACCGGAGAGAACCAGGGGAACCGCCACGGTAAAAAAGGCGGCGTAAGCCCGCCTCCACATCCCCTTGAAGGCGGTTTTGTAATGATAAAACAATGTCACCGGCTGGTTCAGAACCATCATCCATGTCACATGGTTCATGGCGAAAACCGCCGCCGGAATGGTAATTAGAGGGAGGCAACTCAGAATAAACAGCAAGTTCAGCTTCACCAAAGTGACGCATTCAATAGAAAAAATTTCCACCAGACGGGACACGCCGGTCTTCTCAGGCTCGTCCGGATCTATGCCGGGCCCCGGCGCCGCGTAGTCTTTTCGAAAGAACATACCCGTTTCCTCCCCCGCCGTTTTCATCGTTTGGATTGCGTTTATACTATACCACACTCGCCTTTCCGGCGCAAGTGCAGGGAACCGGCCAACAGGTATTTTTTCATTTTCAGAGGGGAATATCGGGTTTTTACCGGCGCCAGCGGGAATTTACCCTTGCCTTTTCCACCGGGACAGTGCTATGCTTTTTCCAAAATCATTGAGGAGGAGTTCCATCATGGCCAGCATTACTTTCAAGCACGTGGAAAAAACCTATCCCGGCAATGTCACAGTTGTTCCTGACCTCAATCTGGAAATCCAGGACAAAGAATTTGTCATCCTGGTGGGCCCCTCCGGTTGCGGCAAGTCTACGACTCTGCGGATGATCGCGGGTCTGGAGGACATCACCAGCGGGGAGCTCTATATCGGCGACCGGGTGGTCAACGACGTGGCGCCCAAAGACCGGAACATCGCCATGGTCTTTCAGAACTACGCCCTGTACCCCCACATGACCGTTTACAAAAACATCGCCTTTGGCCTGACCCTGCAAAAAATCCCCCAGGATGAAATTGACCGCCGGGTTCACGAGGCCGCCCGGGCCCTGGATCTGGAGCACCTGCTCAACCGCAAGCCAAAGGCCCTCTCCGGCGGCCAGCGCCAGCGGGTGGCCCTGGGGCGGGCCATGGTACGAAACCCCGCCGTGTTCCTTCTGGACGAACCCCTTTCCAACCTGGACGCCAAACTTCGCACTGCCATGCGGGCGGAGATCAGCCGCCTCCACAAGCGCCTTCAGACGACCTTCGTCTATGTCACCCACGACCAGACCGAGGCCATGACCATGGGTGACCGCATCGTGGTGATGAAAAACGGAATCATCCAGCAAAACGACACTCCCCAGAACCTCTACGACTATCCCTGCAACCTCTTTGTGGCGGGCTTCATCGGCTCTCCCCAGATGAACTTCCTGGACGCCGTCATCGCCCAGGAGGGCGGGGCCTTCGTGGCGAAGACCTGCGGTGCTTCCATCGCCCTGCCGGAGCGGATGGACAAAAAGGTCCTGGGGGCCTATGTGGGTAAGACAGTTGTTCTGGGTGTCCGGCCCGAGGATCTGGACGCCGTTACCGGCGGCCAAGGCCACGACTTGGACGCCACCATCGAGATTGCCGAGCTCATGGGCGCGGAAACCCATTTGCACCTGGACTGCCAGGGGAGCAAGCTGGTGGTGAAAGCTCCCTCCAGCTATCCTGGCCGGGTGGGAGACGCTGCCAAGCTGGTTTTGAACAAAGACAAAATTCACCTGTTCGACAAGGAGACCGAACAGGCTGTCGCTCACTGAGGTCTTTTGCAAGCGGTGGGGCCCCGGCAAATCCAAACGGGGCCTCGCCGCCTCCGAAAGCCGCAAGTGTGCTTTCCCCACGGCAAGGTCCGCCGGCCAAATCAGCGCGACGGCAACGAGCCTGAAACACCCACCGAAAAACAGCCTTAGCCACGGAGGTTTCGTATGTCCTTGCGAGCCAATGAAAAACGAGATATCCGTCCGGCGGCTTTTGACGCCGCCCTCCAAAGCCTTCTGTCCCTTCCCAGACTCCGCATTCTCCCTCTCACCGCCGGGGACCGGATCACCGGTTATGGACAGACGGGAGACTATATTCTCTCGGCGGTGGCCGAGGGAAACCTGACGGTCTCTGCCTATGATCATTACGCTTTGCTGGACGCGGGACAAGCATACCTACTGACGGAACCGGGGAAGTACACCCTCCAGGCTGTGTCCGATGGGCTCTATTTCCTCTTGCAGCTCCGGGGCGAATTGGTACCCCGGCTGTTGGAAGACCGTCTGGCAAAGAAAAACACCCTCTTTCACGCCGCCTCGGCATCCATCCGGGAGGCTGTCATGGCCCTGGCGGTGCTGGAGGACGAGCAGGGACAGGCCCCCGGTGAAACCGCCTCCTCTCTGGCGTATTCCATGTTGCTAAAGCTCCAGGCCCTGCCCAATACTCCCCGTGTGGACGCCGGGTCCCCCCTGGTGGAGGCTGCGGTGGCCATTATCCAGGAGGAGTTTCCCTTTTTGGAGGGAGTGGACGAGCTGGCGGAGCGTCTGGAGGTCTCAGCCGCCCACCTGGGCCGGGTATTCACCAAAAAAATCGGCGTCTCGCCGGGGAAATATATCACCCGCGTCCGGGTGGAATATGCCAAGCTGCTGCTCCGGGACCCGGACACCACCATCAGTTATGTGGCGGAGGCCTCCGGCTTTGCCAACGCCAACTATTTCGCCAAGGTCTTCCGCCGGGAAACCGGCCTCTCCCCCAGCGAATATCTGGCGGGCGCCCCCCGCCGCCCCATCCGGAATGTCCCGCATTTTGGCATATAATGCCAGAAACTGGAGCCGGACAGAAGCCCCCTTCGGGGGCTTTTGTTTTATTATTTCCGTTTTGCACAAATGAAAAACAGCATATCTGGCAAAAACTAATGAATTTTTCAAAAAATATACCCATATGTTGCCTCACTTTCATCTAAAAGGTATTTTCTAACATACGGGTATATTTTATGAAATCCAGTCCATTTACAGCTCCCTGGGGTAGTATTATGATTTCAGTAGTTTGAACGGCCATAACCGAATATGAAGCAGAGGAGTGGAGTTATGAAAAAAATTCCCCGCGCCACCGCCGTTGCGCTGGCCCTCACGCTGTTGCTGGGACTTTGCGGCTGCGGCGCAGCCGACGGCAAGACCCACCTCACTTTCCAGATCTGGGACGTCTACCAGAGGGACAGCATGGAGGCCATCTGTCAGGCCTACACCGCCCAAAACCCTGACGTGGTCATTGAGGTTCAGGTCACCAGCTGGAACGAATACTGGACCAAGTTGGAGGCCGCCGCCGAATCCAACACCATGCCGGATATCTTCTGGATGCACACAAATCAAATTCTGTACTACACGGAGTTTGGGATGCTGGCGGACGTGACAAACCTCTATGACGACGTGGACCCCCAGTATTACGAAAAGCACTTCTCCGAAATTTCCATCGGCAACGCCCAGGGCTTTGACGGGAAACTCTACGGCGTACCCAAGGACAAAGACAACGTGGTCCTGTGCTATAACAAAGAGATGTTCGACGCCGCCCAGATCCCCTACCCCGACGAAAACTGGACCTGGGACGACATGGTCGAGGCCTCTGAAAGAATCCACGATGCCACGGGAAAATACGGCTTCATGGCCTATAACGACGATCAGATGGGCTATTGGAACTTCGTCTATCAGGCCGGCGGATGTATCCTCACGGAAGACAAAACCCAAGGCGGGTTTGACCAGGAGGGCACCCGGAAGGCCATGGACTTTTACATCAACCTCCAAAAAACCGACTGGTGCCCGGATCAGACATACTTTGCCGAAACCACGCCTCAAACGGCCTTCTTCTCCGAGATGGGCGCCATGTTCCTGGAGGGCAACTGGAACCTCTGGAACGACATGACCAGCTTCCCCAATATGCAGGGCAAATGGGACATCGCGCCCCTGCCCATGTGCCCGGACCCCACCTCCGGCGACGGCCGGGCCACCATTTCCAACGGCCTTTGCTATTCCACCTCCGCCCATGGCAAAACCCGGGACATCGCTCTGGACGTGATCAAGTTCTTTGGCACGGAAGAAGCTCAGAAGATCGCCAGTGGCTACGGCGCGGCCATCTCCGCCTATGACGGCACGGAACAGCCCTACTTCGACGCCTTCACCAACGCGGGCTACGACCTGGACCTTCAAGTCTTAAACGACCAGTTTGCCTATGGCGTGCAAAGCGTCAACAACTCCGCCCGGCCCAAATGGAAAGCTCCCGTGCTGGATGAGCTGAACAAGGTCTACAACGGACAACAGAGCTTTGAAACCGGCATGGACAACATCCAAAGCATCATCAACGCCGAAACCGCCAAGAAACTGGCGGACGAGTGAAGGGAGGGGTATCCGTGAACAAGGGATTGAAACTGTCCGCCGCGGCCAAGCGGGAACAGAACTGGGCCTATATCATGGTGGCCCCCACCATCCTGGGCCTGGTGGCGCTGAATCTGTGGCCCTTCGTCCAGACGCTGTACACCAGCTTCTGCGAGCATCTGGGCTTTGGCAACTATAAGTTTGTCGGCCTTCAGAACTACGTTGACATCTTCCAGCGCCCGGAATTTTGGCGGGCCACCTGGAACACCATTTACTTCTGCATTCTCACCGTGCCCCTGGGCCTGTTCTTGTCCCTTCTGGTGGCCATGCTGCTCAACGCCAAGATCAAAGGCAAGGGCGCCTTCCGCACCATCTTCTTCCTGCCCATGGTCTGCGCCCCCGCCGCCGTCACCATGGTGTGGCGCTGGATTTTCAACGGCGAGTACGGCATCTTGAACCAGGCTCTGGGAACTCATATCGGCTGGATCACAGAGCCCGGCGTCGTCATGATCGCCTGCGCCCTGGTGTCCATCTGGAGCAACATCGGCTATGACGCGGTGCTTCTCCTGGCGGGCCTCCAGAACATCTCCAAATCCTATTACGAGGCCGCCAGCATCGACGGAGCCAACAAGGTCACCCAGTTCTTCCATATCACCCTGCCCATGGTCTCTCCCACGCTGTTTGTGGTCATGATCATGCGTTTGATGGCCTCCGTGAAGGTGTACGACCTGATCTACATGATGGTAGAGGACACAAACCCCGCTGTCACCAGCGTGCAAAGTCTCATGTATCTATTCTACCGGGAGTCCTTCGTGGCGGGCAGCCGCGGCAGCGGCAGCGCCATCGTGATCTGGACCGTGCTTCTCATCGGCCTAGTGACCGTTATCCAGTTCCTGGGCCAGAAGAAGTGGGTCAACTACGACGTGTAAGGAGGGGACGAAATGAAAAGCAGCGCTTCTCTCACCCGGAGCAAACGGATCACCACCTTCCTGACCTACGCGGCGCTGATCCTGGGCTCCATCGTCATGATCTTCCCCTTTGTGTGGATGATCCTCACCAGCTCCAAGACCATTCCAGAAAGTCTGGCGATTCCGCCTACGATCTTCCCCAAGGAGCTGATTCTGGACAACTTCAAGGACGCCATCGCCAGCCTGCCCTTTTTGAATCTCTATTGGAACACGGCGCTGATGATTCTCTTCCGGGTGCTCTGCGCCATCGTGTTCAGCTCCATGGCAGGCTATGCCTTCGCCAAGCTGAACTTTAAGGGCAAGAACTTCCTCTTTGGCATCGTGCTGGTCCAGATGTCCCTGCCCAGCCAAATCTTCATCATTCCCCAGTACCAGATGGTGGCCCACATGGGACTGGCAAACACCATTTTCGCTCTGGTCTTTCCGGGCCTGGTCAGCGCCTTCGGTGTGTTCTTCCTCCGCCAGACTTATATGGGCATTCCCAATGAGATTGGCGAGGCCGCGTACCTGGACGGCTGCAACCAGTGGCAGACCTTTACCAAGGTCATGTTCCCCCTGACGGGCACCTCCGTGGCGGCCCTCACCATCTTCACCGCTGTGTTCGCCTACAGCGACCTGATGTGGCCGCTGGTGGTGAACTCCGATTTGAAGATGATGACCCTTTCTTCCGGCCTTGCCACTTTGCGGGGCCAGTTCACCACGAATTTCCCGGTGCTGATGGCGGGCTCCCTGCTAGCCATGCTGCCCATGGTGATTTTGTACCTGATCTTCCAGCGCCAGTTTATCGAGGGCATTGCCTCCACTGGCGGAAAGTAATGTTTCAAAGAGGCGCCACATGGTGGACCGCCCTCTTCATACACCATCCACCTTTCTTCCACACAGCCCCGGCGATTTACCTCGCCGGGGCTGTCCCTTTCAGCCATGACACGATGAGGACACATTTATGATACTTTGCCACAAGGGGCTTTTCACCCTGCACACAAACCACACCACTTACCAGATGAAGGCAGACGCCCACGGTGTACTGCTTCACACCTATTACGGTCCCAGAGTAGAGGGCTGCGACCTGTCATACACCATTCGCTACGTGGACCGGGGCTTCTCCCCCGTCCCGGAGGAGGCGGGAGAGGACCGGACCTTCTCTTTGGACGTGCTCCCCCAGGAATATTCCGGCTGCGGCACAGGGGATTTCCGTCTCCCCTCCCTGGATCTGGAGCTACCCAACGGCAGCCGCGGGGCGGACCTGCGGTTCAAGTCCTTCCGGGTGGAGCGGGGAAAATACGCTTTAGAGGGGCTCCCCGCCTTCCGGGGAGAGGAGGACGAAACCCTGACCGTCGTCCTGGAGGACGCCGCCGCCGGGGTGGAGGTGGAACTTCTCTACGGCGTTTTGGAGGACTATGACCTCATCACCCGGGCTGTCCGGGTCATCAACCGGGGGACAAGCGCCGTCAAGATCCGGCAGGCCGCCTCCCTTTGTCTGGACTTCCAGCGGGGAAACCTGGACCTCATTACCTTCGACGGCAAACACGTTTTGGAGCGCTGCCCCAACCGGGGGCCTCTGCTCCCCGGCGTCCGGAGCGCGGACAGCGTCCGGGGGGGCTCCAGCCACCAGCACAATCCCTTCGTCATCCTCTGCGACCACAGCGCCGGAGAGGACCACGGCCTCTGCTTTGCCGCCTGCCTTCTTTACAGCGGAAACTTCCAGGCGGCGGCGGAGCGGTCCCAATTTGAAACTGTCCGCCTCACCTTGGGCATTCACCCCTGGAACTTCTGCTGGACCCTGGGTCCCGGCGAAGCCTTCACCACTCCCGAGGCGGCCCTTTGCTGCTCCGGCCAGGGCTTCACACCACTGACTCACCGGCTTCACCGTTGCTTCCGGGAGCGGTTGCTCCGGGACCCCTGGGGAGAGCGGCCCGTTCTCATCAACAACTGGGAGTCCACGGAGTTCTCCTTTGACGCGGAGCGTCTTGTGGCCATCGCCAAAAGCGCCGCCCCCATGGGCGTGGGACTGTTCGTCATGGACGACGGCTGGTTTGGCGCCCGGGACAGCGACCGGGCGGGTCTGGGAGACTGGACCGTCAACCGGGACAAGCTCCCCGGCGGTCTGGAGGCTCTGGTCCCCCGGATCAAAGCCCTGGGCATGGATTTTGGCCTCTGGGTGGAACCGGAGATGGTCAATGAGGACAGCGAACTCTATCGGGCCCACCCGGACTGGGTCCTCCAGGCCCCCGGCCGAATGGTTCGCAGCCGCCAGCAGCTGGTTTTGGACTTTACCCGCCGGGATGTCCGGGACCATATCTATGGCGCTTTGAAAGCCGTTCTCTCCAGCGCGGAGATCTCCTATGTCAAGTGGGACGTGAACCGGAGCCTTGCCGCCGTCTGGTCCGCCGCCCTGCCGCCGGAGCGGCAGGGGGAGGTCTTCCACCGTTACATCCTGGGGGTGTACGATATGCTGGAGCGGATGCGCCGGGACTTTCCCCATCTTCTTATAGAGGGATGCAGCGGCGGCGGCGGGCGCTTTGACGCCGGAATGCTCTATTACACTCCCCAGATCTGGTGCAGCGACAACACCGACGCCATCGACCGGCTCCGGATTCAATACGGCACCTCGTTCTGTTACCCTGTTTGCACCATGGGGGCTCATGTCTCCGCCATTCCCAACGCCCAAACGGGCCGGTCCGTCTCCATGGAGACCCGCGGGGTCGTGGCCATGCACGGCACTTTTGGCTATGAGATGGACCCGTCCCGGATTACGCCGGAGGAGCGGGAGGTCATTCGCCGCCAGATCGCCTTTTTCAAAAAGCATCAGGCGCTCATCCACCAGGGGGACTATTACCGCCTCAGCGATCCCTTCCAAAACGGGCCCTACACCGCCTGGGAGCAGGTCTCCCCCGACAAACGGGAGGCCCTGGTCTTTGTGGTGTCCGGACCGGCCCAGGGAGGGCCGCCTCTTTTGAACCTGCGGCTAAAAGGTCTGGAACCCTCCTTTCGCTATCAGGTTGACGGCCAGGGGGACTATCCGGGCGCCGCGCTGATGGAGGCGGGTTGGCCCCTGCCCATGCCCTGGGGGGATTTTCAGTCCTGGCAGTTCTATCTCTCGGCGCTGTAGACAAAAAAAGACCGCCCAAGCGGCCGCCCGGGCGATTAAAAGAGGACAATAAGCGGTCAGCTTTTGAGGAGCCAAGTACGCGCGGGAAATCCCTTCCGGGATTTCCCGCGCCACAGCTTTCGAAAAAGGGCGGCCTGTTACAAAGAACCTTCGTCCCTTCGCGTCTGGTGAATCTGGTTTTGCTGCCGCCACTCCCTGGGGGACACGCCATAGCGCTTTTTAAAGGCCCGTGAAAAGTGGAGCTGATTGGGATAGCCGCAGCGCATGGCAATGTCGCCGATGGTACGCCGGGTTCCCTTCATCAGATCGGCGGCGTGGGCCAGCCGGAGGCGAATCAAAAACTCTTGAGGCGGGCACCCCATGCTGTCTTTAAAGAGCTTGCTGAAATAGCTCCGGTTCAGCTTGCACACATCCGCCAGCTCCTCTACGCTGAGCTCCCGCTGGTAGTTGCGCTCCATGTAATTGATAGCCTCCTGAATGTAAAAGTCTTTGAGCTGAACGCCGTGGAGCGCCCGACGGGTGGAGGAGGTCTGGATCAATAGATCCAAAAACAAAAACAGCATCCCCGTCAAGTGGAGCGGAGTGGCGTCGGAATTCTCGGCCATGTGGAGCATGATATCCCGGACTCTCTGGCCCTGGGAGGAACTCTGGGGGCGGTAGACCGCCTGATTCAAGTCCAGTCCCGCGCTCTCCACAAACTCCGAAACCCGAAGACCGTCAAACTCCAGCCAGACATACTTCCAGGGCTGGTCCCGGTCGGCCACATAGGTGCTGATCTGGCCGGGGCAGATCAAAAATCCCTGGTCCGGCCCCAAGTCATAATCCCGCCGCACACCCTCCGCGTCGGTACTGTCCAGGTGCCCGTGACCGCAGATGACATAATGGAACAGATAGTGATTGCGGACAAAGGGGCCAAAGGAGTGCAGCGGCGCACACCGCTCCCAGCCGTACTGGTAAAGCCGAAGATCCAAAAAATTCTCGTTGGGAAAGACGGAAAAGGAGTAATCCTCCACCACGTCCACATCCTTTCATGCCGGTGAAATCCGCCGGCATTGATTACATCGTCACCGCAGTTGAAAAGTATGGATTCTCTCCTCAGCCGCGCTGCGGCAGACTGCGCACACAACCTTTTTGGGTTAAGGGCTACCCCAGACTTCACAAAAAACGCGTACACCTCCGGCACGTCGGGGAACCAGCGGACCTGGGTCCGCTGGTTCCAAAGCGCCATGGCGCTTTTCAACTGCGTTGACTATATCACAGAATCCCAGGGAAGCCAAGACAAACAGATCAAAATTTCAGGATTGTTTTTCCTCCCGTCTTTTTGTATAATAAGGACGCCATCGCCCAGTGAACACACGCCCTTTCTGTGGGGCGGCCGGAGCTTTGCCGGTTCAAACCCGGCAAATGCCCCTCTTCAAGTTCACTGACGGCGCCAATCGCTTCCGGCCCCAGGCCGGAAAACCGACGGAAAAGGAAGTGGTTCTTCATGGATAGACCAAGAGGCCGGGAAAAGCACATCACCGGCCCGGCAAAGAACGTGGAAAAGCAGGGGTCGGGCCTCGGTTCCGGCCCGGTGGGCAGCGGTCAAGGCGCGCAAAGTCCCGGCGGCTCCCGAAGCGGCGGGGGAAAACGCCCCGGCGGCGGATGGAAACTCATACTCCTCCTGGCGGTGCTGCTGCTGGGCGGCGGCGGGGGCCTGGGGACGGTGCTGGGCGGCGGTCAGGGCGGCGGAGGCTCAAGCGCACCGGTCAGCCAGACCAGTCCCTCCGGCCAGACCGGCGGCGTGGACCTGGGCTCCCTGTTCGGCAGCCTGGGAGGCGGCAGCGTCTCCAGCGGCTGGGAGACCCCCGCCAACACCGGGCGGCTCAATGAGAGTGTGTCCCCGGAGGCCCGGGAAAAATACACCCAGCTCCTGGGAAACGGCCGGGACACCGTCACCCTCATGGTCTATATGTGCGGCACGGACCTGGAGTCCCGCAGCGGCATGGGCACCGCCGACCTTCAAGAGATGCTGGCAGCAGACCTGGGGAAGAATGTGAATCTCTTGGTCTACACCGGCGGGTGCTCCGGCTGGCGGAACAACCAGGTCAGCAGCAAAACCAATCAGATCTGGCAGGTGAAAAACGGAAAACTGGCGTGTCTGGAAAAGAATCTGGGGGCTGTGTCCATGACGGACTCCTCCACGCTGCACGGCTATATCCGCTGGTGCGCTCAGAAGTTCCCCGCCAGCCGGTACGGTCTCATTCTATGGGACCACGGCGGAGGCTCTGTCAGCGGCTATGGCTACGATGAGAAATTTGCCTCCACCGGCTCCATGAGCCTTTTTGGCGTGGACCAGGCTCTGGGGGACGCCGGGGTGAAGTTCGACTTTGTGGGCTTTGACGCCTGCCTCATGGCCACGGCGGAGACCGCCCTGATGCTGACGGAGCACGCGGACTATCTCATTGCCTCGGAGGAGACGGAGCCCGGCGTGGGCTGGTATTACACCGACTGGCTCACCGCCCTGGGGAAAAACCCCTCCATGCCCACCATTGAACTGGGACGGCAAATCGTGGACAGTTTTGTGGACACCTGCGCCCAGAAGTGCCGGGGGCAGCTGACCACCTTGTCCGTCATCGACCTCAGCGAGCTGGAGGCCACCCTACCCCAGGCTCTGGCGGACTTCTCCCGCTCTACCTCCCGGATGATCGAGGCCAAGGAGTATCAAACCGTCTCCAACGCCCGAAACGGGGCCAGAGAGTTCGCTCAGTCCAGCAAGATTGACCAGGTGGACCTGGTACACCTGGCGAAGAACCTGGGCACCGAAGAGGGCGAGACCCTGGCAGAGGCCCTGCTGGAGGCGGTGAAATACAACCGCACATCCTCCAATATGACCAACGCCTATGGCATCTCCATCTATTTCCCCTACCGCAAATCCTCCAATGTGAACCAGGCTGTGTCCACTTACCGGGCCATCGGTCTGGACGACAGCTACAGCCAGTGCATCCGGGACTTCGCCGCCATCCAGCAGGTGGGTCAGGTGGGTTCCGGCGGCAGCGGCTCCCCTCTGGAGGCGCTGATGGGCCTCTCCGGCGGCAGCGGCAACGGCGCGGACGCCATCTCCACGCTTCTTCAGGCGGCCCTGGGCAGCGGCTTTTTCACCGACCGTTCCCTGGATTTGAACAGCACCGCCCAGTACATAGCGGACCACCGCTTTGCCGGAGAGGATCTGATCTGGACCGGCGGGGAGACCGGAGTCCCGGTTCTCCACCTCAGCGAGGACCAGTGGAAGCTGGTTCACGCTCTGGACCTGAACCTCTTCTACGACGACGGCGAGGGCTTCATCGACCTGGGGCTGGACAATGTGTTCGATTTCGACGAGGCGGGAAACCTGCTGGGAGATGTGGAGAAAACCTGGCTGGCTATCAACGGTCAAGTGGTGGCCTACTACCACGAGAGCACGGTGGACGAGGGGGAGCACTACACCATCACCGGCTATGTCCCCGTGCTCCACAACGGCCACCGGGCGGAACTGTTGCTGGTCTTTGACGATGAGAACCCATACGGCTACGTCTCCGGCGTCCGAACCGTGTACGGCCAGGAGATAACCGAGACGGTGGCCAAAAGCGATTCCATCCTCCAGGAGGGAGACACCCTGGAATTTCTCTGCGACTATTACGGCTACGACGGCGCCTATCAGGACAGCTATCTTCTGGGGGATCTCTTGCGCGTGCCCCAGGAGGGCCTGACCATCTCCGACGTGCCCCTAGAGGGCGAGGTTCGGGCCACCTATCGGTTTACGGACCTCTACCAGCAAAGCTGGTGGACGCCGCCACTTTCCTGACGGCAAGCTGAACGCGACACGGCGGCGGAAGCAATGCGCTTCCGCCGCCGTTTACTCTACGCCTTATTTCCGCCGGACCCACTTGCCAAAAAGGGTTTTTTTGTAGTTAAGCAGTTCCTCCTTGGCCGCGCTGAAATTCCCGGCCTTCTGGAGGTAGGCCACGCCCTTGGGGATATCCTCGGCCACCCCCAGGCCCCGGGCGTAGATCACGCCCCGCATATAGTCCGCCTCCTGATTCTGCCACTCCACATCGTTTAAAAGCTGGCGGGCTTTGCCGTAATCCTGGGGTGTCCCCCAGCCATTGAAATAGCACTTGGCAAGGTAAAGCGCCCCCCATTTGCTGCCCAGCTTGTCGTGGGCTATGGAGAGGTGGTAAACCGCCTTTGCGAAGTCCTGAGGCACCCCCTGTCCCAGGAAATAGGCCCGGCCCAGGTGGTTATTGCCCCCCATGTGATCGGGGTTCAGGGCCAACTCTTTTTCATAGCAGGAAACCGCGTAGGCCGGGTCCTTCTCCACACCCTTGCCATCAAAGTAGAACCACCCCACGGAAAACCAGCTGTCGGCGTTGTTGGCCCCGGCGGATTCTTTGTACCAGTGAAGGGCCTCTTGATACCGCTCCTGCTTTCGCAGCTCCTCGGCGTAGATAAACTGGTGGGTGGGATACCCCATTTCCGCCCCCATCTTCCAAAGGTCCCGCGCCTTTTCCGGCTGAGGGGCGATGATGTCCTCGTCTCCCTGGGAGTAATAGCGGTTCAAGTTGTTGGCCGCGAAGTGAATACCGCCCCGGAAGGCCTTCCAGAACCAGTCCTCGCACTTGGAGATCTGCTCTTTCAAATACTCCTTAAACGCCGCCTGACTGGGGAAGGAGTCTTTCCCCTTGTTCTGGATGCGGAGGAAATCCCACCAGAAATAGCTGTTGCCCACAACATACTGGCAAAAAGCGTCCCCCTCCTTCGCCAAGGCCTCCACCTGGTCAAAGGCCTCCTGCAGGTTTGCAAAGGGCATCTTCTTTTGAACAGAGGGAGTCAACTCTCCGCTACGCAGGGCCACCAGCACCCCCAGGGCGCTGCCCTGCTCCACAGATTTGTGCAAAAGTTCCGTGGCCTTACCGTCGTCCTCCGGGAAGCCGTGGCCGCTCCAAACGTACTGATAGCCGCAGTAACACCGGGCCAGCACACAGCTGGCGTCGCCGTCCCCGGCGGCGGACGCCCGCTCCAAAAGGGCGAAGGCCTCCTTCCCCCGGCCCGTGCGAACGTTGTAATAAATGTCCTGAAGGGCCTGCCTCACTTCATTGCTCAAAACCGCTGCCATGATGGAAACTCTCCTTTTATTTTGATGTTTGAACCCGCTTCCAGTTCCGGCCTCCCGGCAAGAACTGTCCGTGGGGGTAACCCGTCAACCACGCCGCCGCCTCTCTGGGGGGCATTTTCGCAACGTAAAAGCCCAATTCCTCCCCGTCGGGCCTCGTGGCCTCCACGGTGCAACGGGCATCCGTCTTGTCCCCCGCCGTCACCCGGAGCCACAAATACCCTGAGGAATGGGTCAGGTCCACCAGCTGGAACGTGCCGTCCAGCAGACCCTCCGCCGCCATCTGAACGTCCTCTTCGGTGAAGGTCGTGTGATTCTCCGCCGCGCCGCTGGCATAGACCAGGGACAGCTTCGCCTGGGTCCTCTTCCGCTCCCTGGGACCGGCGGCCGGAGGCGCGGCATACACCCGCTGCAACTCCCACTGCTTGAGCTCCGGAATCTCCCGGCGGAGCCAGCCTCTCAGGATCTCCTCCGCCCGCCGGGGATCTGTCCACAAGGTCAGCCCCAGATTCTCCTCCCCTTGGGAGGGAACCATTTCCAACAGCAACCGCACCTTCGCCTCTCCCTTTATCTTGGCAAAGCACTTCAAAGACCGGAAGGTCCTCTCCCCGCCCCGGACCGGCCGGGTGGGAATCAGCTCAAAACCGCTCTCCTCTCCCTCCAGGCAGCGCCTGAGCGTCTCTTCCACCAAAGAGTCGCTTACCCGGGAGGTCACTTCGCCGTTTTGGCGCTTTAAAATCATATCCTGAGGCCCCTGGCTCAAAGCCTCCTTCCGGGCGGACTCCGAGGCCCGGAGGTTTTGCCTTTGACGAAACCACCGCTGGAAGTCCTCCTTCCCGCTCTCATCCATGGTCCAAAAATCGGTGCACTGACTGCCGTTTCCCCGCCGGGCGTCCGGAACCCGGAGGGCAAGGCACTCCGCCGCGGCCTGAAGATCCTGCAAATTGTTGAAACTGGTGCCGGTCCGCTGCCAGCGGTCGTCAATCAGCACCAACTCCATGTTCCGGCTGGTGCGAACGCCGGTGTTGGTGTGGTGTTGGTGAATTTCATTGATCACGAAGATTCCCCGGATACGGTCAATCCGGTTCGCCCCATCTCCCAGCACCCACTCACGGCCAATGCCCACAGGGCCGAACCACTGTCCGTTCTCCTCCAAATCCCTGTCCACCATGGCAAAGAGCTCCTCCACCGGAGGCGCTTCCTCCGGATAGGGTAATTGGTTGCGGATAGACTTGGCTAGAGAACTCCTCGCCGGGAAAAAGCTGTCCCGAACGGCCACATACGCCAGATAAAATCCTCCCAGCAGGAACAGGGGGCCTCCGGCGCCACAGAGGGCCAGGGTTATGTAATCCATCGTCTCCCAATTTGTCCGGTCCTGCCCCAGCCCCACCCAGAGCATGACCAGCATTCCCCCGGCAAGCAACAGCACAAGCAGCGACCAAATCAGCCAGGTGAGCCGCTTTCGCGTCCGGCTCAGGCAGTAGCCCTCCGCCACGCCGTGGGGATTGTTCTTCTTTTGGAGCCACATTAAATATAAAATGATGGGAACGGCAAACAGACGCAGCGCAGCAACCAGCAGCACATAGACAACTACGTTCCACGGCCAGCGGAGAAATCCCTTCTTCTCTTTCATAGTCTCATTCTACCTCCTCGCGCCCCCTGGAACGGAGGCAAATCCCGAGTCTGATTGTACCAGTTAGTTGCAACTTTGTCCAGTCCCCAGACGGCTATTTCCCCCTTGAAATAGCCTTGACTTTTGGGGATGTGAGCGTTATATTTGTGACAACTTATCAACGAGAAAGGAAACAGTTGGGATGTTCAAGTTGTTTGGGAAAAAAGAGGCCGCCTCTCCAGAGGAGCGGCTGGCAGATTGCCGGAAAAAACGGGACTGGGCAGGCCTGTCCAGAGCTTACTACGACCTGGGTGTCGCCGCCATGGACCGGGGAGATCTGAATCGCGCCCAGTTGTGGCTCCATCGGGCCGATACGATCTACAGCGCTCAGGACGATGTGTATGAAAAAATAGGCGAGAAGATCGTGGACGACTGTTCAGAGCGCATCGGCCGGCTGGAAGAGGCCCACATTCTCTATAACGACGCGCCTGCTCAGGTGGATGAAAAGGCCGCCGGTCTGGGAAACGCCAGCGTCCGGGTCTGGGGTCTTCTCTCCCTGGCCCGGTTGGTGAAGTTGGGGGCGCGTCTGGCGGCTCTCCCAGGCTGCGAGGTGCTGGGGCATCTGGGCTGGGCCGTGGACACCGTGCTGAAGAGTTTCCAGGAGCGGCCCACGGAGGAGGTCCTCGATCAGCTCAAAGAGCTCAGCGGAGCTCTCTATGAACTGGGGGACGACCCTGCTTTTTGGGGCGCGGGAAGTGAAATCGACGTCCCCGGCGGCGCGCCCTTCCAGGTCTTTGACCTCAACGGGATGATGGGCGTCCACCTGGAGGCCGAGGCCTACCTCAGCGGACATCTGAACATGATCGACGCCCTCAGCCAGAGCCAGGAGCCCCCTGAGCCGGAGACGGGCATCATCGGCTGCGTCCTTCTTCCGGATTACCATGTCCGCACCGGAGAGGGGCAGCTGGAGGAGGCCCCCCGGGTCCGGGCGGAACTGGAGCGGATCTGGAGCGATTACGAGTTCATCTGCTCCCGTCCCTCCTGGGAGGCCGTGGCACAGCGGGTCGCCGCTTATAAAGACTTGGACGTTCTGGCTTGAACGTAAAAAGGCGAAGGGTCTCAGGCTGTCGAAAAAAGGATTTTCGCCAGCCCGAGCAAGGTGTTCAAACCTTTCAAAAGGTCTGAAAACCTTCTGATTTGATTACAAACGAGAGAAACCCCTGATGGGTTTCTCTCGTAGCTCTTTTCCTTTCCGCTCCCCTTTAGACGGCACTTTTTTGACAAGCTGGAGTCTGTCCCTTTGCCTTTTGTCAAGTCCGGCGGTTCCCCCCCGCCGGTTTAATTACATTGACAGCCGGAATATGGATATGGTATCATCTAAAAACTACATAAATTGGGAGGCTCCCTCATGGATATCTTTGGACTGTTCCTCATCGCCGTCGGCCTTTCAATGGACGCCTTCGCCGTCTCCGTGTGCAAGGGTCTGTCCGTTCAGCGGCTGCAGCCCCGGCACTATCTGCTCACCGGCGCGTGGTTCGGCGGCTTTCAGGCCTTAATGCCCGCCATCGGTTACTTACTTGGCTCCACCTTCGAGCAGTACATCGTCTCCTTTGACCACTGGATTGCCTTCATCCTCCTGGCCTTTATCGGCGGGAACATGGTCAAAGAGAGCTTCTCCGGAGACGGCGAGTGCCACGACGGCTCCTTTTCCCTTCGCACCATGTTCCTCCTGGCCGTGGCCACCAGCATCGACGCTCTGGCGGTGGGGATCACCTTCGCCCTCTTGCCGGATGTGCACATCCTGGCAGCCGTGTCCCTTATCGGCGTCACCACCTTCCTGCTCTCCGCCGTGGGGCTGAAAGTGGGCAATGTCTTCGGCCTGCGCTACAAGGCCCGGGCCGAGCTGGCAGGAGGCGTCATCTTGATTCTCATGGGCCTCAAGATTTTGTTGGAGCACTTGGAAATCCTCGTATTCTGAGAAAAACGCCCGCGCCGTCTTGGGCGCGGGCGTTTTGCCTTAGCGATCCATTAAAATCAGGTTCTGGATGTTGTTCCGGTTGCTGCCGCTCTGGAGGAGATAGACGCTGTAAATTGCGTTGCTGGTCACGTCCAGGTACAGCGAGCCAAAGGTCTCGTGAGGCGGATAGACCCCCAACCAAGCGGAGTCCATGGTCTCAATATCCAGGCCGGAGGGCATGGGCGACAGGTTCGTGTCGGCGTAGAAGAACTGGTAGGTGCCGGGCATAATGCGCTTGAAAGCGGGGACTTCCTTAAACCGCAGGTCCGCCCAGACCACCCGGCCGTCGCTCATGATCACATCCAGGGGGCCGCTGTTATAGGCCAGATTCCCGATGCGGAAGCTGGAATAACCGTTGGTGGGCGGGCAGCAGCTGTCCGTAATCTGCATCAGGTCCAGTCCTCCGGCGGTGTTGATGATGGCAACGGTGGTAATTCCGTTGGACTGGAAGGGCATGGTTTTCTGGATGTAGACATAGCCGTCGGTTCCGGTGACCGTCACCGTTTGGTAACCCGCGTTCACCTGCCCGTAGGTGGTGGCGGAGGCGTAGTTCAAAAGGTTCACAAACCGGCGGTTTCCGATGAAAATGCGGAAGGCGGGATAGCCGTACCCCGCGTTTAAAAAGCGGACCTTCGCCGCGCCGGGCCACACGCCGCCGATGACGCCGGGCAGAACGATGATACTACCGCAGCCGCCGCCGGGGCAAGGCCAGACCTGATTACCGCCGCCAGGGCCGGGATAAACCGGGCCGCCCTCACCGGGGTTGGGCAGGGGAATGACAGGCTCCACCACGCCGCCGTCGGGGCCGGGGTAAACCGGGCCGCCCTCGCCGGGATTGGGCAGGGGAATAACAGGAATCTGACCGGGATCGGTCACACCATTATTCATGTTACCGGGGTAGACAGGACCGCCCTCGCCGGGGTTGGGCAGGGGAATGACAGCTTCTCCCGACCGGCCGGTCCAGGCGGTGGGAGAGGAAAATTGCCGCGTCATATTCTGATTCATATATGCAGCCGGAAGCGCACTTCCGGCATCCTCCTTTCAGATGGGGCTATGACAGTCTATGCCGACTCCCCCGTCCCGGTTCATGATGCAAGAATGATGGAAGGACGATGCAGACTACATCCAAAGGATACCATGACCAAGGAGGCGCATTCCATGAACAAAATTCTCATCGCTGAGGACGAGTCCCCCATCGCAAACCTCATCAAAACCGCCCTGGAAGGGGCGGGCTACCGCTGCACCTGGGCCGCCGACGGGGCCGCCGCGGCAGATTTGCTGGAATCCCGCCCCTTCGACCTGGCGCTGTTGGACATTATGCTCCCCAAGGCCGACGGATACGAGGTGCTGGAATACTGCAAAAGTCTGGAAGTGCCGGTGATCTTCCTCACCGCCAAGGGGGAGTTGGAGGACCGGGTGAAGGGCCTTCGCCTGGGGGCGGAGGATTACATCGTCAAGCCCTTCGAGTTGATGGAGCTGTTGGCCCGGGTGGAAACCGTGCTTCGCCGCTGTGGAAAGACCGGGCGGGTCCTCTCCCTGCCTCCGGACATTGAAATCGACACCGCCAGCCGCGTTGTGCGCCGGACCGGAGTCCCTGTGGCTCTGACTGCCAAGGAGTACGATTTGCTTCTGCTCTTCCTCCAAAACAAAAACATCGCCCTCTACCGGGACCGGATTTACGAGAAGGTCTGGGGGGAGGAATTTCTGGGGGACAGCCGGACCGTGGACCTCCACATCCAGCGGATGCGGAAAAAGCTGGGCCTGGAAAACCGGCTGGTGGCGGTTTATAAGGTGGGCTACCGGTTGGAGGTATAGGGGGCCTCTCTTTTCGCACCCCATTGCCGGAAAATGGCCTGACCAGGGGGCCAGGCCCCACACCGGGCTGCCCGCTCCTGCCCAAAAGGAGGCTTTTTGTGCGATTATTCTGGAAGCTTTTTTGCAGCATGGTCCTCATCACGGCCCTGGCCTGCTCCGCCGGAGGCTACGCCCTCATCCACGCCCAGTTTCGCGCCTCTTTGGAGCGGGAGGTGGCGGCGTTGTATGAGGAAAACGACCTCCTCCGCTTCGCCCTGGCCCAGGAACTGGCCTTTAACCCCCTCTACAACCGCCAAGAGCTGGCCAAGGCCGCCGGGGGCATCAGCATCACCACCGGCCAGGGGCGGACGGTCTCTTTCCGCCTCAGCGACGAGGCGGGAACGACCCTGGGGGGCAGCGGCGCGCTGCCGGTGGAGGCGGCGGGCCTCACCTCCCAGCTTCCCGCCGGACAGCGGGGCTGGGTCATGAACGCCCTGGCCGACGGGCGGATTTACCTCCACGCCGCCAGCCCCCTGGCCTTAGAGGACGGCATTCTCTATCTGGAGAACTGCCGGGAGGTAGGCGAGCTGTTCCAATCCCGGTCGGAGCAGTACCGGAGCTTCTTCTCCCTGACGCTGGTCCTCACCGGGATGGTGGGAGCCCTTTCCCTGGCGGTGGCGGCCATGTTGGTCCGGCCCCTGGCCCGCCTTTCCGCCGCCGCCAGGAGGATGGCGGAGGGAGAGCTCAGCCAGCGGGTCCGGGTGGACGGGGACGACGAGGTGGCCCAGCTCTCCGCCGACTTCAACGTCATGGCCCACCGCATCCAGCGGCAGGTAGCGGAGCTGAAAGCCGCCCAGCGCCGCCAGGAGGACTTCATCGCCAGTTTCGCCCACGAGATCAAGACGCCCCTGACCTCCGTCATCGGCTACGCGGACCTTCTTCGCTCCCGCCCCGCCGGGGTGGAACAGGTCCGGGAGAGCGCCGGGTATATTTTTAGCGAGGGGCGGCGGCTGGAGGCCTTGAGCCGGAAACTGCTGGACCTCATCGTCCTGGAGCGGCAGGATTTTCCCTTGCATCCCGTCTCCCTGGACGTCTTTTTGCACCGGGTAGCCGGAGCCATGGAACCGTCCCTTGTTCAATCGGGAATCCGCCTCACCGTTCGGGCCCAGGCGGTAACGGCGCGGATGGAACCGGATTTGATGGAGACCGTCTGCATAAACCTGCTGGACAACGCCCGGAAGGCCATGGAAAACGGCGGGGAGATTTTACTGGAGGGCTTCGCCCTGGAGGATGGAAGCTGCCGCATTCAAGTGACGGACCAAGGCAAGGGCATCCCGCCCCAGGAGCTGGAACGGGTGACGGAAGCCTTCTACATGGTGGACAAATCCCGGGCCCGGGCCCAGGGGGGCGCGGGACTGGGGCTGGCCCTGTGCCGCCGGATTGTGGAGCTCCACGGCGGGACGCTGGAACTGGAGAGTCACCCGGGCAAAGGCACCTGTGTGGGAGTTCACCTGAGAGGAGGCGCGGAAAGGTGAGCAATTGGAAAAACTGGCTCTTCCCCATTTTGACAGGCCTGACGGTAACCGCCTTGGCGCTGTTGCCCCTCCGTCTCTCCACTCTGGAGGATGGTGAGCTCACCGGGACGGTTCACGCCGAACCTCTGAAGGCGGACAACAACTTTCCCTCCAAGCCCCCGGAGCTCCCCGGGCGGCTGTGGCTGCTGGCCCAGTACCATTCAATTCCCGACTTCCTTACCATCGTGGGCCAGGAGCCGGAGCGGGAAAAACTGACGGAACTGTCCGCCCAGGCCCAGACAGAGCTCCAGCGCTTGGCAGAGCTGGGGATTTTGCCGGAGAAGACCTGGGAATACAGCCAAGACTTTACCGGAGGCCTCCTTTACCTTCGGGACCAGCGGGACCTGTCCAGCGCCGCCTTCGCCTACCTAAACGCCTATGACAAACAAACCGGGGACTACCTCTCCTTGTACCTGGACGGAGAATCCGGGCGGATTCTGGAGCTGGAAATGAATTCCGAACAGCTGTGGGACTTCTCCGTTTCGGCGGAAGACATTGGACGGGTCTTTTTTGACGGGCTGGATCTGGAGTATGAGCTGATAAGCAACGTCCAGGAAAACGTTGCCGCCTTTCAGCTGGCAGACAGCAACACAGTCCATTGGGTCCGCCGGTACAGAGACACCCTGCATATCACCCTGGAAGTGGACTGGCAGATGGTGGATGACGAAACCCGCATTGCCATGGGCTACCCTCCCGTGTCCAAGACGGATGTTGATGCAGCTGTGATGCAAAATTGGTGAGACTTCGATGCAGGAATGTTTCGGTTTCGACGGGGACAGGCCTTATCATAGAGACAGTTCAAGAGCAAAGGAGCTGTTTCTATGTCTATCCATTCCCACACCCTACATGAATTTCCCCAACCTGACCGGGAGTATTACGCCGCCGCCCCTGTTCAATGGGACACACCTATGGTTTCCAGTCCCCGCCGCCTCCCGCCCTCCCGGCGGAGGAACCGGCGGTCTCCCCTGCCCCTTTTGCTCCTGCTGGGGCTGACGCTGTTCGCCGGCGGCTTCCTGTTGGGTCGGGCCGAAGCCGCTGGAAACAGAGCCGCCCATTCCGCGGCGGGAGCAGGGGCCGGGAGCGGCGAACCCGTCCGTGTCCTGGCCGTCCCCGGGGCGGTGACCTCCGGCGGGGAGAGCAAACCTGCCTCCGACGGGAAGGACAGCGCCGTCCCCACGGACGACTGGAAGCTGATCCTGGTGAACGGCGGCCACCCCCTGCCGGAGGATTTCCAAATCCCGGCGTTTACCCAATTGATCAACGGCCACTCCATTGACAAGCGGGCCTATCCGGACCTCCAGCGAATGATGGACGCCTGTCGGGCGGCAGGGCTTCAGCCCACCATTTGCTCCTCCTACCGGACGTGGGAGAAGCAGGAGGAGCTGTTTGAGGCCAAGGTTCAGGCCTGTCTTCCTCTGGCCGCTTCCCGGCAGGAAGCGGAGGATCAGGCCGCCCTCTGGGTGGCCCGCCCCGGAACCAGCGAGCATCAGGCGGGTCTGGCGGTGGACATTGTGGACAAGTCCTATCAGCTTTTGGATGAGGGACAGGAGGAGACGGAGGTACAGAAATGGCTGATGGAGCACTGCGCCGAGTACGGTTTCATTCTCCGCTATCCCATAGAGAAAAGCGCTCTCACCGGCGTGGGTTATGAGCCCTGGCATTACCGCTATGTGGGAGAAACCGCCGCCAGGGAGATCATGAGCCGGGGGCTTTGTCTGGAGGAGTATCTGGAAGACGTCTGATTTGCCGGAAAGAGCGTGGCTTTGTCTCTAAAAAGGGCGGGGGCTGTCAAAAAAGTATTTTTGCCAGCCTGAGCAAGTTTTCAAAACCTTTGAAAACGTTTTGAAAACTTATGATTGAAAACGAAAGGAACCCTTCCTGGGTTCCTCTCGTAACTCTCTTCCTTCCCGTCGGGGATGGTTTTTGCGGTTTTTCGACACTCTGAGGGCAGGGGCTGAGGAACAGCCCCCGCTCTTTTTAAAACCGTGAAAATGACGGTTTACAGCTTTCTTTTTTGGAACTATAATCAAAAGCCGCTGAGAGTTCTGAAAGCGAGGTGTATCCCCATGAACCAAGATCTCACCGTGGGGAGGCCGGAGACCGTTTTGTGGCGGTTCTGCCTTCCCCTATTTGGCAGTATTCTTTTCCAGCAGCTTTACAACATTGCCGACAGCCTGGTGGCCGGGAAATTCATCGGCGAGGAGGCCCTGGCCGCCGTGGGCAACAGCTATGAGGTAACCCTCATCTTCCTGGCCTTTGCCTTCGGGTGCAATATGGGCTGCTCCGTGGTGGTGTCCCAGCTCTTTGGAGCCAGGGAGTACGGAAAGATGAAAACGGCGGTGTCCACCGCCTGCATTGCCAGCGCCGCCCTCTGCGCCGCGCTGATGGCCGGGGGAATATTGGGCTGCGGCGGTCTTCTCCAGCTCATCAACACCCCGGAAGAAGCCTTCGCCGGGTCCAAGATCTATCTGGACATCTACGTCTGGGGCCTGCCCTTCGTCTTTTTCTACAACATTGCTACCGGCATCTTCTCCGCCCTGGGGGACTCCCGGACACCCTTTCTCTTCCTGGCGGCCTCCTCCACCGCCAACATCGCCGTGGACGTCCTCTTTGTCACTTCCTTCCATATGGGGGTGGCCGGTGTGGCCTGGGCCACCTTTTTGTGTCAGGGAGCCAGCTGTGTTCTAGCCGTAGGGGCGGTGCGCACCCGGTTGCGGAAGGTGGAAACCTCCCAGCCCACGCCGCTGTTCTCCCTTCTCCTTCTTCGAAAAATCGCCGTCATAGCCGTGCCCAGTATCCTCCAGCAGAGTTTCATCTCCGTGGGAAACATCATCCTTCAAGGAGTCATCAACGGCTTTGGTACCGGCGTCATGGCGGGCTATTCCGCCGGGGTAAAGCTGAATAATCTGGTCATCACCTCCTTTACCACTCTGGCCAACGGCGTGTCCAACTACACCGCCCAAAACATCGGCGCCCGGAAGCTCTCCCGGGTGAAGGCCGGATTCCGGGCAGGGGTAAAGCTGGTGTGGCTTTTGAGTTTGCCGCTGTTTTTGCTGTACTTCTTCGCGGGACAGTGGGCGCTGTCCCTCTTTCTGGAAACCCCCACAAAATCCGCTCTGCAAACCGGCGTTTCCTACCTCCGTCTCCTCTCTCCCTTTTACTTTGTCATCTCCGCCAAACTGGTGGCCGACGGCGTGCTTCGGGGCTCCGGCCGGATGCTCCACTTCATGGCCTCCACTTTCACGGACCTGATCTTGCGGGTCGTTCTGGCCACGCTGCTGGCCCGGACGGCTCTGGGCTCTCTTGGCATCTGGTGCGCCTGGCCCATCGGCTGGACCATCGCCTCCGCCATGTCCGTTTTCTTCTACCGGACCGGGCCCTGGAAAAACACCCCAGAGGGAACGGAATAAACAAAAAGGGGACGCTAACGTCCCCTTTTCGTCAGGCTGACGAAAAAATTTTTCGCCAGCCTGTGCAAGTTTTTCAGACCTTTCAGAGGTCTGAAAAACTTCTGATTCAAAACGAGAG
>CAJUCO010000003.1 GCA_910585245.1 uncultured Oscillibacter sp. | reverse complement strand
GCCCACTACATCCGGGAGTGTGTGCTGGACGAGGTGATCCTGGAGGATCTGCGGCAGGTGACAGCGATGGCCAGGGAGCATACCAGGGAGTTCGCGGAGTACATCGGCGACAGTCAGTCCGCTGAGATCCAGCGGGAGATCCACAGGCAGGAACGGGAACTGACCGCTATGCGGAAACGTGGAGCGGAGCTGGATGCCATCTTCAAAAAACTGTACGAGGATCGAGTACTCGGCCATATCTCGGTGGAGCAGTTCCAGACGCTGTCCGGCGGCTACACAGAGGAGCAGACAAGACTGGCAGAGGAAATCCCAGCGAAGGAAAGTGCCATCCAGAAGCTGCGGTATACAGTTTCCAGCACCGATGGCTTCATCGCCAAGGCCAAACGGTATACGGATATCACAGAACTGACCCGGAGCTGCTGCGGCTGTTTATTCAGAAGATCGTAGTACATGAGAAAAGCACGAAGTGGTCGAAGAAAGCTGTGTAGACTATTGAAATACACTACAATGACATTGGCTGTATCAGAGGGGACGCCCAGCAGGACGAGAAAAGCCCCCGGCAGGAAATCTCAGCATGATTCCTGCCGGGGTGCTTCCCCGAGTCGTAGATACCCCTGTCAGGAGGAGGCCAAACCCCTTCCGCGTTTTTTATCAGGCAAACAGAGCCTCGAAGCTCTCCACCGCCGCTCCGGCGGCGTCTCCCACCGCCAGCATGACACAGTTTCCGTGGCTGACCACGCGGGATTTTGTCTTCCATCCCTCAATGGTCTCGGGGTACCAAGCTCCGCCGGGGTTCGCATCGTCCCCCACCTGATAGTCAATCCGGGCTTGGAAGATGTCCTTCACCGCCTGCACGTCTTCGGCGTTCTCCACCTCCACCAGGGCAATCTCGCCTACGGCCGCGGAGATGGCGGCGACATAGACGCCGCACTGCTTGGTGGACACCGCCGAGAGACCGGGGTAGTAGCTATCCAACAGTTCCGTCATCGTCGCGTCTTCCGTCAGGTTCATCAATTCAGGCCAGGTGTTCTCCTCCCGGAGAGTGTTGTAAAAATTCGTGAGGTTGACTTCCCCTTGGTTCTCCTCCGGGTCTTCGGTCTCGCCGTTCCCCTCCTGCTCCGGGGCGGTGTCCGGGGAACCGCCTTCGTCCTCCTCGGGGGCGGCATCCGGGGAGCCGGTCTCCCCGTTACCGGGGGCGCCGGTCTGGGGGGCGTCGGGTTCGCCGTCTTGGGCGGGAGCGTCCTTGCCGCCGCAGGCGGCCATAGACAGGGCCAGGGTCAGCGCCAGAACCAGCGCAAGAAACTTCTTTTTCATGTCAAATCTCCTTGTGTCAAACGTGGTTTTGTGGTTTGCTTCCGATGGTTAGACGGAGCGAAGGAGAAAAAAGTTTCCGTTCCCCCAAAAATTTTTTTGCGGTTTTCAAAAGAGCGGGGAAAGTTTTTACGGTTTTCCACACTCTAAGAGCGGGGACATCCGTCCCCGCTCTCCTATTTTTCATCCCGCAGCCGGAAGGCCGCCCGGACAAAGAGATCCACTTCCTCCATGGAGTCAAAGCAGGCAATGGCCACCTGATTACCCATCGTCCCCGCCAAGGCGTCCGGCATCCGGGTAAACAGCCGGGCCCGGTCGCCGCACCGGGCCTCCAGCTGGCCCAGGGAGACGTCGTAGCGCACTCCGTCCCGCCGCCCCGCGTAGACGCAATAGCGGTGGGGGCCGATGTAGGTGTGGCGCAGCCCGTCGAAGGCCACCATGTCCGCCCAGATCTGATACACGTCCACGCTCTGGCTGAAATCCAGCATATCCGGGGTATAGCCCCCGGCGGGGCGCATATTGACCTCCAGGGCCACAATGTCTCCCACCGCTCCCAGCCCCGGCTTGGCCTCCGTCAGGCGGAAAAACTCCAGGTGGAAAAACCGGCTGGCCGCGCCGAAGGCCTTGAGCGTGGCCCTCCCCGCGGCCTCCACGTCCGCCGGGACCTCCTTGTCCACGTAATAGTAGGTGGGCACGTGCTTATTTACCATATCCATAATGGAATTTCGCGTCACGTGGCTGGCGGCAAAGAGGACCTCCCCCTTGGAATTACACACACCGTCGTAAGTGGTAACGGAGCCGGAGACGTATTCCTCCATGAGGTAGGGCGCCTTGGGCAGCTCCTGGAAGAAACGGCGAAGGTCCTCCTCGGTTTCCAGCTTCCAGGTGGCCACGGCCCCCACGCCGTTGTCGGGTTTGACCACAACGGGATACCCCACCTCCCGGACAAAGGCCAGCCCCGCCGCCAGGTCCGTCACCGGGGCGCAGCGGGCGCTGGGAACCCCGGCCTGCCTGTAGTATTCCTTCATGGCCAGCTTGCTTTTGTACTTGCCGATCTCGTGGACCCTGGGTCCGGTGGTGATGTGGAAGTCCGTCCGGAGCCGCGCGTCCAGCTCTAGCCAGTACTCGTTGTTGCTCTCCACCCAGTGGATCTTGCCATACCGCCCGGTGAAGTAGCCCACGGCCCGGAGAACCTGGTCGTAATCCTCCAGGCTGTCCACCCGGTAGTACTCCGTCAACGCCCGCTTCAAATCCGGGTGGAGGAGGTCGTAAGGCGCGTCCCCCACGCCCAGGACGTTGACTCCGTTCTCCCGGAGGCGGACACAAAACCAGCGGTAGGCCTCGGGGAAGTTGGGGGAGATGAAGACAAAATTCATAAGAGGTTCCTCCTTTGAAGCGAAAGGCAAAGCGGTTCAGCGCATCAAATTATAGCGCCGGGATGGGGAAATTGCAAGGATGGAAAAACGGCCCAGATCAGGACCGCCCGGGCCCATTTCTGTTTAGAAGCATTCGTACTGCCGCCAAAGGCCCAGACCAGCAGCAGAATAAAGCCCACCATGGGAATTCCCACCAGGAAAAGCGTGAGAATCCAGTCGCCAATAGAAACGTCCCCGTCCCCCACCGGCGCTGTTTCCGAAACCAATGCCCCGCAGGAAGGGCACATCGCCGCGTAGTCCGCAATCTCTTTCCCGCACCGCTTGCAATACATATCGTTTCCCCCCTCATTTCTTCGTCGCATTTGTTGAAAATTTCCGAAATTTTATATTTATTGTTGTCTATTATAACGTGAAGATCGGTATCCGTCAAACTGTGAAAGACATTTGTGCGCATATTGCGTGCGCTTTGCCGTAGGGCCCGGCGCCGGAGGTGCGCTCATGAGAAAACCAGGGAGTCAGGCCTCCCTGGTTTTTATGCGCTCAGCCAAAATCCGCCGTCAGGCTGCCCTTTTGCAGGATGTGGCCCTCCGCCGCCTTGAGAAAGTGCTTTTTCCGGGCATTGGAGCTCAGGCCCAAAATGCAGTCCAGGGAATAAACCGTCAGCCGGTAGCGGTGGCGGGCCCAGATAGGGGGCTTGGGCCCCGCGTAGCGGTGGACGCCGTAGGCAATGCCCTGCACCACGCCGCTCTCCAGGCGCTCCCGCTTGGGGATGCCGCCGGGAATCACATGGCGGGGGGGAAAGTTCCACATGACCCAGTGGGTGAAGTCCTTTATCGGATGGGACAGGTCCTCCAGGGTGACGGCCAGGGTCCTGGCCTGGGGGGACAGGTTTTCCAGAACAATCTCCGGGGACAGGTCCTTCCCCCGCCCGGTGTTGTCCAGGGGGAAACGCCCGCCGTCCTCCAGGCCGGGGCAGTGAAAGCGCAAAATCTCGATTTCCATGGTTACCTCAATTTATCGTCTCTCAGGGTGTTCTCTCAGGATTTCTCCTTGGGCAAAATCAGGTTCAGCAGCACCGCCATCAGCGTGGCGATGACCACCGGGGACTTGCCAAAAATCATGGTGAAGCCGTCGGGGAACTGGCTCAGTGCCCCGCTGGCCTGGCTGACGCCCACGCCCAAAGCGGCGGACAGGCCCACAATGGTGGTGTTCCGGGCCGTCAGGCTCTGGGAGGCGATGAGCTTCATGCCCGTCATGGCGATGGTGGAGAAGACGGTAATGGTGGCCCCGCCCAGAACGCACTGGGGAATGGTGGTCAGCACCGCCGCGAACTTGGGGGACAATCCGGCCAGCAGCAAAAAGCCGCCGGTAAGGGCAAACACAATCCGGTTCACCACCTTGTTGGTGGTGACGATTCCCACGTTTTGGGAATAGGTGGCCGTGGGCAGGCCGCCGAAAAAGGCGGTGAGGATGTTGCTGAACCCATAGGCGATGATGCCGCCTTGGAGCTCCTGGTCCGTGGGGTCCCGGTCCAAGCCGCCCACAGTGGTGGCGGTAAAGTCCCCGATGGCCTGGATGGAGTTGATGGCGAACAGCAGGCCGATGGCCACGCAGGAGGGCACATCGAAGGTGACGCCAAAGTGCATCACCCGGGGCAGGGAGAACCAGGCGGCGGAGCCCACCTCCGCGAAGGACACCATGCCAAAGAACATGGAGATGACATAGCCGCAGAGCATCCCGATGAGGATGGAGGCCAGCTTGCAGATGCCCTTTCCGTGGTTGTTCAGCAGCATGACGATGGTCAACGTCAGCACGGCCACCAGCCAGTTCTGCCAGGAGCCGTAGACCAGGGCCTCCGTTTGGCGCTTGGTCTCCACCACCAGTTCATATGTATTGGCGGTGCCTCCGGCCATATAGTTGATGGCCGTGGGATAGAGGGAAAGGCCGATGGTAAACACCACCGTGCCGGTGATCACCGGGGGAAAGAGAAGCCGGATTTTCTTCACGAACAAGCCCACCAAAACGGCTACCACGCCGCCTATGATCATCGCCCCGGCAATGGCTCCCACGCCGCCGCCGGTGGACGCGATGGCCTGCATACTGGGCACATAGGCAAAGCTGACGCCCATGGTCACCGGCAATCCGGAGCCGAAGTATTTGTTCACGGGATAGAGCTGGAGGATGGTGCAGACAGCGGACATCACCAGGGATGCCTGGATCAGCAGCACCCGGTCCGCCTGCTGGAGGCCAATGGCCCCGGCGATGATGATGGGCGGCGTGACACAGCCCACGATCATGGCCACAAGATGCTGGAGGGACAGGGAAACCGCGGAGCCAAGGGGAGGAATGCCTCGGATTTGGAACAGCGCCTGCTGGTCAGAGGGAGTTCTCATGGCGGGGGTTCTCCTTCCTGTTTCGTTCTTCTGTCTTTCTCATGGCAGCGGCCCCCAAAAGGTCCACCTTTTTCAGTTTACAGGAGCGGCGGCGGGATGTCAAGGACAAAACTTTACTCCCCCATCCCTCCGAGAGGACCCAGGTCCCTGCGAAACTCGCCGTCCACCAAAAAGCGCACCTCCTCCACCGTCTCCAAGGAGTGCAGGGAGTTCTCCAGCGCCTGGAGGGCGGTTTGCACCGCTCCGCTCTCCAGACCCTCCAGGAGGGTCGAGGCGAGGTTCACATAGCAAATGTCCTCCTCCTGCCAGACGGATTTCACCTGGAAGCCCTTTGGCAACGGGGAAAGCAGGTCCCGGTCCTCCGGCCCGTGTTCCAGGGCCCTGGCCACGGCGGAGACCTGGGTGTCCCCCTCGTAGAGCTCCAGGGTCTGCTCCGCCGCCGTGAGGAAGCCCTCCTGACTCAGGAAGTAGAGAAGCACGTCCACGGTGCTGACCACGTCCTCCTCCGGGGTCAGCAGCAGCTCCCGGATGTTGAGCACCTGTTGCTCCCGGTAAGCAAGCTCCCGGCCCCGAACGGTGATTTGAACGGAGGAGATCTCCGGCACCTGAGAAAGGGTCATGGCCATGGCGCTGTCCGCCAGGGTCAGCGCCACGCCGGAGAGGCTCTCATAGGACGGCGACAAGTCCACCCTGGCCCGGTCCCCCACAATTTCCAGGGAGATCAGCGCCGTCCCGGCGGGAAAGGTACTTTTCAGCGTCTCGTCGGCGGGCCCCTTTAAAAGCTCGTCCACCAGGGCCTCCGCCAGGTGGTGGGCGGTATCGGTTTTCGCGTCGTATAAGTACACCGTCTCCGTGCGAAGAGGGGACTCTCCGGCGGAGTAGGTCAGGTCCGCCTCCTGAAAGTAGAGCTCATAGGCAGTCCGGGCGGGCTCCTCCCGCCGGCAGCCCCCCAGAAGCAAAGGCAACAGCAGCAACAGGCAAAGCCGTCTTTTCACGCCTCTTCCCCCCTTTCCAAGGCGGGCCAGCGGACGGTGAATACCGCGCCGCCTCCCGGGCGGTTGGCGGCCTCCACCGCGCCTCCCCGGCGCCTCACCGTGTCCCGGACGATGGAAAGCCCCAGACCCGTGCCTCCCGCGGCCCGGGACCGGGCCTTGTCCACCCGGTAAAACCGCTCGAAAATCCGGGGCAGGTCCGCCTCGGGGATGCCCGCGCCGTTGTCCGCCACCGTGAGCACCACCAGCTCTCCCACCCGTTCCAAAGAGACCTGGACGGCCCCGCCGATGGCGGAGTATTTCACGGCGTTGTCCACCAGATTGTAAATCACCTGATGGGTCTCGTCCCGGGTGCCCAGGACCACGCACTCCCCGCTGGCGGAGTAGGTGAGGTCCACGCCCTTTTCCTGGGCCACCAGGTTCATCATCCGCATAACCTGTTCCAAAACCGGCAGGATGTCCACCGCCGCCGCCGGGTCCAGCACGCCGCTGTCCAGCCGGGTCAGACGGAGAAGGTCCTCAGTGATGCGGGAGAGGCGCTCCGCCTCCCGGCCGATGTCGGTGACAAACTCCCGGGTGGTGTCCGGGTCGATGTTCTCCGTTTGCAAAATGGAGTCCGACAAAAGGCGTATGGCCGCCAGAGGGGTTTTCAACTCGTGGGACGCGTCGGAGACAAAGCGGCGGCGGGCGGTCTCCGTGGTCTGGAGGCGGTCCGTCAGACTGTTGAACTCGTGGCCGATCTGGGCGATCTCGTCCCGTCCCCGGATCTCCGCCCGGTGGCTGTAGGCCCCCTCCCGCACCTGCCGGATGGCGGTGAGGAGCAAGCCGATCTTGTGGGTCAGAGCCTTGGACAGCACCAGGCTCAGCACCAGCACCAGCCCCCCCGCCACGGCGGAGAGGCGCAGCAGCGTCTCTTGAAGGCCGGAGAGCAGGGCCGCCTGCTGGGTGTCATACTCATAGGCGTACACCGCGCCGATGATCTGACTCTGATACATAACAGGGGAGGAGGCCCGGCTACGAAAGGCCCCCCGCTGATAGGTGCAGCTAAAGGCGTCATAGCCCAAAAGCGCCTGGACAATTTCCGTGTACAGCGCCAGGTTTCCCACGGCGGAGCCGGTTTCCCGGGTGTCGTAGAGCACCCGCCCCACGCTGTCGGTGACCAGGATGCGGGAGAGGCCCGCCTCCTCCGCCACGGCCATGGCGTCCGCCACGTTCTCCTCCGTCAGGGGGGAGAGGCCGGAGAGGGCGTTGACCATGACGGAGACGCTGCTTTGGAGGTTGGTGGCCTTGGAGTGGAAGACCAGATCCTCGGACACCAGAAGGGGATACGTGTTTAGCAACAGCAGCACCGCCAGAATCACGGCAATGTAACTCACGCCGAAGCGAAACTGCAGGCTCCCCCAATAGGGGCGTTCACTCCTTGAAATAGTACCCCACCCCCCACTTGGTGCAGATGTGGTCCGGCTCCGCCGGGTTTTCCTCCAGCTTCTCCCGGAGGCGGCGGATGTGCACGTCCACCGTTCGGTAATCCCCCGCATAGCTATATCCCCATACCACGTTCATGAGATTTTCCCGGCTGTACACCCGCCGGGGATTGCGCATCAAAAGCTCAATGAGGTCATACTCCTTGGCGGTGAGGTCCACGGAAATGTCCCCCCGGGCGGCGGAGCGCTCCTCGGTGTTCAATGTGATACCCCCCGCTGTGAGGACGCTGCCCCGGCTGCGCTGAACTCCCGCCGCCCTGCGGAGCAGCGCCCGGACCCGGGCCTTCAACTCCAGGATGTTGAAGGGCTTGGTGAGATAGTCGTCCGCCCCGCATTCAAACCCCATCAGCTTGTCCGCGTCCTCGCTTTTGGCCGTCAGCATGATGACGGGCACGTTGGAAAATTCCCGTATCCGTATGCACGCCTCCAGTCCGTCCACCTCCGGCATCATCAAATCTAGGATGATGAGATCCAGCTTCCCCTCCCGGGCCAGCTCCACGGCGGCCGCCCCGTCATAGGCGCACTCCACCTCATAGCCCTCGTTCTCCAGATTGAATTTGATCCCCTTCACCAGGGTCCGCTCGTCGTCTACCACCAGAATTTTCATTCCGTATCCTCCACCGTGATCCAGCCCTCCAGCGCCGCCAGTTTCCCCTGGCCGATGCCGGAGACCTTTGTCAAATCCTCCTCGGACCCAAAGGGCCCGTTTTCCTCCCGGTACGCCACAATCCGCCGGGCCAATTCCTCCCCGATGCCGGGCAGGGCGGTGAGCTCCTCCGCCGTGGCGGTGTTGAGGTTCACCGGCGACGGGTCCGGCCGGACCGCCTCCAGGGGGACGGTTCGCTCCGTCTCCACAAAGGCGGGGACCTCCATGGCCCTCCGGTCCCGGAGAAACAGCCCCAAAAGCAGGCACAAAAACAGTCCCGTCAGGCCAAGCAAAGCCCCCTCGCCCCATTGGATTTTTCGGCGCGTCTCCACAGTTGCGTTCCTCCGTTTTTTTTGGTATACTGTAGGGGAAATCATCAAACGGCGGCGAGAGGCCCTGGTTTCCGCCCTTGATCAAGCCCTAGTATAACACAAATTTTGGGGGATGGACATGAAAACAAAGCGCTTTTTATCAGTTTTTTTCCTGGCCCTTCTATTGGTGGGACAGCTGGCGGTTCCCGCCGCCGCCAAGGACCGGGTTCCAGACCCGGAGATTCAGGCCAGGGCCGCCCTGCTGGTGGACCGGAAGACCGGGGCCGTCATTTACAGCCTCAACCAACATGATGAGCTCTACCCCGCCAGCCTCACCAAAATCATGACCTGCCTCTTGGTGCTGGAGGCCATCGACGAAGGGCAGCTGGGTTTGCACCAGGAAATCACCGCCACTCCCACCGCTCTGGAGGGTCTGGCTGAGGACGGCAGCACCGCCGGTATCCAAGCGGGGGAAACCCTGACAGTGGAGGAGCTGCTCTACTGCCTGATGGTGGTCTCCGCCAACGAGGCCGGCGCCATTTTGGCGGAGGAGATCTCCGGCTCCGTGGACGCCTTTGTGGACGCCATGAACGCCAGGGCAAAAAAGCTGGGCTGTGAGAACACCCACTTCATGAACCCCCATGGCTACCATGACTCCCAGCACTACACCTCCGCCTGGGACCTGTACCTCATCACCAAGGAGGCCCTGGAGCACCCCTTGTTCATGACCATCTGCGACGCCAGCTCCCACACCGTCCCCGCCACCAACCTCTCCGAGCCCCGGCAGCTGAACAACACCAACTTCCTCATCCGAAGCGGCCGGGACTATTACAACGCCGACGTTCACGGCGTCAAAACCGGCTCCCACTCCCAGGCGGGAAACTGCCTGGTCACCACCGCCCAGCACGCCAGCATGGACCTTCTTTGCGTCATCCTGGGGGCGGAGCGGGTCCAGCACGAGGACGGCACCTGGTGGACCTACAGCTTTGGCGAGACAAACCGGCTCTACAAGTGGGCCTTCGGAAATTTCTCCTACCAGGCGGTTTTAAAAGAGGACGATGTGGCCGGGGAGGCCCTGGTGTCCCTCTCCTCCACGGACCATGTGACCCTCCGTCCGGCAAGGGCGGTGGAGCTGCTGCTCCCCAAGGGGACGGAACCGGAGGAGTTGGAGCGGGAGATCACCCTGAAATCCGACCCGGTGGAAGCCCCGATCACCGAGGGGGACGTGCTGGGCTCCATGACGGTGTCTTTGGACGGAGAGACGCTGGCGGAGGTGGATCTTCTGGCCTTCACCAGTGTGGAGGCCTCCCGCATCCGGGTTTTCTGGCGGGACGTGAAGAATTTCTTTTCCTCCACTCCCGCCAAGGTGTGTCTGGGCGTGCTTGTGGTTCTGGGCGCGGTCTTGGGGGGCTGGAAACTGCTCTTCAGCCGCCGCCGGTACCGCTATGGCCGCAGCGTCGGCGGCGGGGGCCGCCGGGGCGGCTACCGGGGAACCCGAAAAAGACGGTAGAAAAACCGGGGACTGTCACGCGGCAGTCCCCGGTTCTTCGGTTCTTTTGGATGTTAAAGATACTTCACCAGCTCCTCCATGGGCCGGCGGTCCGTATGAAGCCGGGAAGGATGAGCGCCCTCCGCCGGATAGCCCAGGGGCAACAGGGCAATGGGGCAGGTTCCCGCCATCTCCGGGAAGGCCTCCAAGAGTTTGTCCGGCTCGAATTTCCCGATATACGTGGTGCCAAGACCCAGGTCCGCCGCCTGGAGCATCATCTGGGTCACGGCGATGGCCGCGTCAATCTCCCCGTGGTCTTTTCCGTCGCCCTCCCGCTTCCAGGAGACGGCGGGGTCATAGGCCACCGCCAGGATCACCGGCGGGTCGAAATGGGACCCGGAACAGGCGTCGGCCTTCTCCAGGGCCTGGGGACTTTGGAGGACGAAGATCCGCTGGGGCTGGTTGTTGTGGGCGGAGGGACCGTTCCGTCCCGCTTCCAGAATGAGGGCCAGCTTTTCCGGTTCCACAGGCCGGGCGTCAAACTTGCGCAGGGAGTACCGGGTGGCCGCGAGGGTTTGGAAATCCATAAATCGAAACTCTCCTTTTCCTGTCAGATTAACGGCAAGAGCAGTGTACCACAGTTTCGCCCTCCGCGCAATCGCTTTTCCTGAAATAAAAAGGTGACAACCGCCCAAAACTCTGCTATACTTACAGGCGGAGAAAACCGGTTCCCACACTACCAAGACACCAAGGAGAAATGCTATGAACATTGTATGTCTTGACATGGAAGGCGTCCTGGTCCCCGAGATCTGGATTGCCTTTTCTCAGGCCAGCGGCATCCCGGAACTTCGCCGCACCACCCGGGATGAGCCCGACTATAACAAGCTGATGAATTTCCGCCTGGGCATTTTGAAAGAGCACGGTCTGGGCCTCCGGGAAATCCAGGCCACCATTGCCAAAATCGATCCCCTCCCCGGCGCGCGGGCCTTTTTGGACGAACTCCGGGCCACCACCCAGGTTCTGATTCTCAGCGACACCTTCGAGCAGTTTGCAAAACCCCTGATGGAAAAGCTGAACTGGCCCACCATCTTCTGCAACACCCTGGAGGTGGCGGACAGCGGCGAAATCACCGGCTTCAAGATGCGCTGTGAAAAATCCAAGCTCACCACCGTCAAGGCCCTCCAGTCCATCGGCTACGAAACCATCGCCGCCGGGGACAGTTTCAACGATCTGGCCATGATCCAGGCCAGCAAGGCGGGCTTCCTTTTCAAAAGCACGGAGCAGATCAAAAAGGACTACCCGGACCTTCCCGCCTACGAGGAGTTCGACGACCTTCTAAACGCCATCAAGGCCGCCCTGTAAGGCGGTTATGGACCCGGCCTTTTTCCGGGGAGCTCTTTGGGAAATTTTCAAAGGCCCCCTGCTGATCCTGGCCACGCCGGCCCTGCCCCTGTTCCTGGTCTGCCTGGGAATTCTTGCGGTCATGATTTTCCGGGAGCTGCGAAAAAAATAAGTAGGAAGGGAGACCCGACATGAATCCGAAATTCGAGAAGCTGGGCTTTTACCCCGCCGATATCCTCCTGCCTAAAAAGGGCACGGACATGACCCGCTGGGCCGTGGTGGCCTGCGACCAGTTCACCTCTCAGCCGGAGTACTGGCAGGCGGTGGAGGACACGGTGGGAGACGCCCCCTCCACCCTGCGCCTCATCCTCCCGGAGGCGGAGCTCAACGCCCCGGATGTGGAGGAGCGCATCGCCGCCGTCAACACCTCCATGGGCGAATACCTGAGCTCCGGCCTCTTTGACACCCTGGAGGACAGCCTCCTCTATATCGAGCGCGTCCAGTCCGACGGGAAGGTCCGCCACGGACTTCTCGGCATGGTGGATTTGGAGCAGTACGATTTCACCCCCGGCTCCGGGGCTCTGATCCGGGCCACGGAGGGTACCGTCCTCTCCCGCATCCCCCCCCGGGTGAAGGTGCGCAAGGATGCCCCCATCGAGCTGCCCCACGTCATGCTCCTCATTGACGACCCCAATAAAACCGTCATCGAGCCTCTGACCCGGTCCTCCGGCGAGATGAAGCCCCTGTACCGCTTCGACCTTCAACAGGAGGGCGGCAGCATTGCCGGTTGGAAGCTCACCGCCGCCCAGGCGGACGAGACGGCGGACGCCCTGGCGGCCCTCTGCTCGGCGGAGGAGCAGGCCTGGAAGTACGGCGTGAAGGACGTCCCCCCTCTGCTCTTCGCCGTGGGCGACGGAAACCACTCCCTGGCCACTGCCAAACAGTGCTACGAGGATTTGAAGAAGGTCACCCCCCAAAGCCAGTGGGCCTCCCTCCCCGCCCGGTACGCCCTGGTGGAGGTGGTGAACAACCACGATAGCGCCCTGCAGTTCGAGCCCATCCACCGCTGCGTCTTCGGCGTGAAGCCGGAGGAGATTCTGGAGGCCTTCCGGGCCTATTACCCCGGCGCTTACGAGGGCCAGGGAGAGGGCCATGTCATCGCCTATACCCACGCCGGAGGCGAGGGCTACCTCACGGTGCCTAATCCCCGTGTCCAGCTGGCTGTGGGCACCCTTCAGGCCTTTTTGGACGTCTACATCAAAGACCACGGCGGCGAAATCGACTATATTCACGGCGCCGGTGTGACAGACCGTCTGGGCCGCCGGCCGGAGAGCATCGGCTTCAAGCTCCCCGCCATGGGCAAACAGCAGCTTTTTAAAACCGTCATGGCCGACGGTGTGCTGCCCCGAAAGACCTTTTCCATGGGCCACGCCCAGGACAAACGCTATTATGTAGAAGCCCGGAAAATCCGGTGAGCCAAGTCATGACATAGGAGAGGACCATCGTGGGACTGTTTGATAAGTTTAAGAAAAACGCGCCGGAGCCCCCGTCTCCACAGCCGAAGAAACCCGTGGACGACTCCGAGGACGTATCCATTTACTCCCATATGCGGGTGGAGGTGACCACCAAAAGCGGGGAGATGCTCTTTGTGGCCAAGCTGATGTACCCCCAGCGGCACACGGCGGAGCTGCACCAATACTCCGAGGCGGAGTCCCCTTTGTTGGAGGGTTGCTCGGAGTCGGAGGCCCTTCCCGTCCACATCCGGGGCTATCACGACCGCCTCCGGAAGGCCGTGTATATGGAGGGCTTCATCTCCCCCATGCCCAAACACATCTGGTTGGTGTCCCATCTGTACGTTGCCCGGGTGGGGAACGACCGGGCCTTCTTCCGTCTGGACACGAATCTGGACGCCAACATCACCAAATTCAGCGGCCGAAACGCGGGGGAGTATCCCTGCAAGCTCCTGAACATCAGCGTGGGCGGGGCCCGCATCACCTCGGAACAGCAGTATTGGGAGGGGGATAAGCTCCTTCTCACCGTGAAGCTGCTGGAGGACCGGGACCCTTCCATCATGTACTGCCAGGTGCTGCGGGTCATCGAGAAAGAGGAGGGCCCCCGGGAGTACGGCTGCCAGTTCCTGGAGATGAACGAGGCCGACCAGGACAAAATCACGGAGAACATCTTCGCCGCCCAGCGGAAAAGCCGCAGCGGCGGCAAGTGAGAAAAATCCGCCCACGCCAAGGCATGGGCGGATTTCAGGCTGTCAAACAAGTATGTTTGCCAGCCTGAGCAAGGTTTCAAAACATTTGAAAATGTTTTAAAACCTTATGATTGAAAACGAAAGGAACCCTTCCTGGGTTCCTCTCGTAACTCTCCTCCTTCCCGTCGGGGAAAGGTTTTACGGTTTTTCCACACTCTAAAATCCGCCCACGCCAAGGCATGGGCGGATTTTTTCATTGGCGGATCAAAGCCGGAAGAGTTTCAAAATCACGCCGTACAGTATGGAGGCCACCGTACCAAAAACGATCACCGGCCCCGCCACGGTGAACATCTTCGCCGCCATGCCGGTGATGAAGCCCTCGCTTTTAAAGTCGATGGCCGGGGACACCACGGCGTTGGCAAAGCCGGTGATGGGCACCAGGGTTCCCGCCCCGCCGTAGCGGGCCAGCTTGCTATAGAGGTTCAGCCCCGTCAGCAGGGCGGAGAGAAACACCAGCGTACAGGAGGCGGCGGTCCCCGCCTCTTCTTTGTTCAGCCCCGCCGCAGCCCAGCCGTTGGTGATGGCCTGCCCCAGCACACAGATGGCCCCGCCGATGAGGAAGGCCAGGGCCACGTCCTTGACAATGGGGGATTTTTTGGCCTTCTGCTTGACGTAGGCCTGATACTCCTTGGGAGACATATCCATGGAAAGCACCCTCGTTTCGTTTTGGATTTCCTGGATAGTGTTGCCTGGAAAGCCGGAAATATTCCCGGCCCCAGGCGGTATTGAATCCGATGGACGCTTATGGTACTATGAGAATCATCAAATTAGGATGGAGGTCCTTATATGAAATTGAAAAATTCACTGTCGGCGGTATCGGACATGGCGCGGTCCCTGGCGTTTTACAAAACCGCCCTGGAGCTTTGGGTCGTTCCGGACTCCGGCCTGACGCCGGAGGAGACCGACGCCCGCATGGACGTTCCTCCGGACTATATTCGGGAGTGCACGAAATGAGCCGGCCCCTTGGTCTTTACATCCACGTCCCCTTCTGCAAGCAAAAGTGCGTCTACTGCGACTTCTACTCCCTCCCCCACCGGGAGGAGCAGATGGACGCCTACGCCGCCGCCCTCCGCTCCCAATTGGAAGAGACGGATTTTTCCGGCTATGAGGCGGATACCGTCTACTTTGGCGGCGGCACCCCCAGCTATCTGGGCCCCCGCCGTCTGGCAGCCTTGCTGGAGGCGGTCTTTTCCGCCTGTCCAACCGCCCCCGGTGCGGAGATTACCTTCGAGGCCAATCCGGACTCCGCCTCGGACGCCGGGGACCTCTCCACCCTCCGGCGGGCAGGGTTCAACCGGATCTCCCTGGGGATGCAGTCTGCGGACGACGGCGAGCTCCGGGCCATTGGCCGGGTTCACACCGTGGCCCAGGTCCGTTCCGCTGTGGAGGCGGCCCGGAGGGCGGGCTTTGAAAACCTCTCTCTGGACCTCATCTACGGCCTGCCGGGACAGGACCTCCTCCGCTGGCAAAAAAACCTCTCCGCCGCCGTGGAGCTACACCCGGACCATCTCTCCTGCTACGGTTTGAAGGCCGAACCCGGCACTCCCCTTTACGCCCGCCGGGAGTCCCTGCCGGGGGATGAGGTTCAGGCGGACCTCTACTTGGAGACGGTGGCATTCCTGGAATCCCAGGGATTTTCGCAATACGAAATCTCCAATTTCGCCAAGCCCGGCCGGGCCTCCCGGCACAATTTGAAGTACTGGACATTGGGGGAGTACGCCGGTTTTGGTCCTGGGGCTCACGCCGACTTCCGGGGCCGCCGCTACGCCTGGGATCGGAATTTAGAGGCCTTTCTCCGGGGGGACCGCGTCCTCTCCGAAAACTGGCGCATGACATCCCGGGACCGGGAGGCGGAGTGGGTGATGCTGTCCCTCCGTCTGGTCCGGGGGCTGGATATGGCGGAATGGGAGTCCCGTTTCCACCGCTCCTTCGTCTCTTTCCTGCCCTTTTTGGAACGCTGCCGGACAGCGGGCTATGCCGTTCAGGAGGAGGGCCGCTGGCATCTAAGCCCCCGGGGCTTTCTGGTGTCCAACCAGATCATCGGCGAGCTTCTCAATCTCATTCAGGAGGGATAAATCCCCATGCACATCTACACCACAGGCCAATGGGTTTTGCTGTTTTTCTTCTACTGTTTCTGCGGCTGGGTCTGGGAGTGCTGTTATGTCTCCCTCTGCCAGCGCCACTGGGTAAACCGGGGCTTCCTCCACGGGCCCCTGCTGCCCATCTACGGCTCCGGGGCCATCATCATCTTGCTGGCCACCATCCCCGTGGCGGAGGATCTCCGGCTAGTCTGGCTCTTTGGTATGCTGGCGGCCACCGCCTTGGAATACGTCACCGGAGACGTGATGGAGCGGATTTTCAAAGTCCGTTACTGGGACTACAGCAACCAAAAGTGCAACTTAAACGGCCACATCTGCCTGACCAGCTCCATCGCCTGGGGCTTCTTCTCCATCCTGCTGGTGCGCTTTGTCCACCCGCCCATCGCCCGCCTGCTGGCCCGGGTGCCCGCTCTGTGGGTGGACCCTCTGGCGTTTCTTCTCACAGTGGCCTTTACCGTAGACGCGGTGCGCTCCGTCCAGGCCGCTTTGGACCTGCGGGACCTGCTGGCCAGAGCCGCCGAGGAGAACGAGGACCTGCGCCGTCTGGCCAAACGGGCGGAGGTCTACGCCGCCTTTGCCCGGGACGACCTTCGCCGCTTCCGGGAGAAGACGGAACTGGAAACGCTTCTGCTTCACCAGCGGGTGGGACAGGACCTGGCGGAACGCCGTCAAGCCCGGGCGGAGCGGGTGGAGGCCTCCCTCCGCCGGCTCACCGCCGCCAAGCTGGAGGCCCTCTCCACCATCTCCGGGGCCCTGGAGACCTGCCGGGATCACTTGGAAGACCTGGCCACGCCTGAAACTCTGGCAGAGCGACGCGCGGACCTGGAGGAGATCATCCGCCGGGTCAGGCAGCGGGAAGCCGCCCTGCAAAACCGCTCCTCCGCCCCTTACCACCGCTCTCTCCGCCTTCTGCGGGCCCATCCAACCGCCACCGCCAGGGATTTTGGCGAAACCCTGGAAACCCTGAAAAAACTTGGGAAGGGCTAACCTTTCCCAAGCCCAGGCGGGCGAAACGGTGTTCGCCCACCTGGGCAAGTTTTCAGAACTTGAAAAGTTCCAAAAACTTCTGATTGAAAACGAGAGGAACCCCTCCTGGGTTCCTCTCGTAGCTCTCTTCCTTCCCGTCGAATGGCTCCTCCGCCTTTTTCGGCAAGTCGGGCTTGGGAAGGGCTAACCCTTCCCAAGCTCTTTTATCCGCTCCAACAGGCAGTCTTGGTCTATCAGCAGATTATAGACCGCGTCCTCGCTGAGAACGCCCCGTCTCAAATCCTTGGGAATCTTTCCGGCGCAATCATCCTCATAGTCCGCCATCCACAAGCCGCCGCTGTAGTAGTCCTCCAGCTCCGCCAAGGGTCCCTGCAAGGCGGTATAACGGTCCAGGGCCGCCTCCAAAGCGGACAGCGCCTCTTTGGCCTCGTTCAAAATGTTCTCCATATGGGTAATCCGTTGAATCTGATCCATTGCGTACCTCCTGTTTCCCCCAATTTTGGCAAGCCCATTATAGGGCGGCCGGAGGCCACAGTCAACGCCGCTCCCGTCTTGTCCGTCTCTTCCCGGTTTCCGGCTTTCTCCCACCGTCTCTCCAGTTTCGCCGGAAGCTCTTTCCGCCCACTCCCAAGCGGCACCGTTTTAGCAAACGGAACCGCCGGACAGTAGTCCGGCGGTTCTTAGCTTAGCTCATCTGTTTGCGGCGGCTGAGGTTCATGGTGCCGTCCTGCATATTGTTCAACGTCTCCAGACTCTTGCCGGTCCCCAGGGCCACACAGGAAATCGCATCCTCGGCGATCATGGTGTGAATCCCCGTCCGGGCCGTCACCAGCTTGTCAAAGCCGGACACCAGACTTCCGCCGCCGGTCATCACAATGCCGTTGGTAGAGATGTCCGCCACCAGTTCCGGCGGGGTCCGCTCCAGCACGGAGTGAATGGCCTCCATAATGCGCTCCACCGGCTCTTCGAAGGCGTCCATCATCTCTGTGGAGCTGACGGCCACCACCTTGGGAAGGCCCGTCAAAAGGCACCTGCCTTTTACGTCCATGACCTCCTCCTCGTCTTTGGGGAAGACGCAGCCGATCTGCTTTTTCATCTCCTCCGCCGTCCGCTCGCCCACCAGAAGGTTGTGCTTGCGGCGCATATACTTTACCACAGCCTCGTTGAGCTGGTCACCGGCGATTTTGATGGACGCGGACTCCACTACGCCCCCCAGGGAGATGACGGCGATATCCGCCGTTCCGCCGCCGATGTCCACCACCATGTGTCCGTCCGGCTTGGCAATGTCGATGCCCGCGCCAATGGCCGCCGCCACAGGCTCCTCAATGAGGTAGACCTTCCGGGCGCCTGCGGAAATACCCGCGTCGATGACGGCCCGCTCCTCTACCTCCGTGATGCCGGAGGGGACGCAGATAATGACCCGGGGTTTGAAGACGGAGACCCCCGCCACCTTGTGGATGAACTCCCGGAGCATCCGCTCCGTCATGTCGTAGTCGGAGATGACGCCCTCCCGCAGAGGCCGGATGGCGATAATATTGCCGGGGGTCCGGCCCAGCATGGCCTGGGCCTCCTCCCCTACTTTCAAGAGCTTTCCGGTGTTCTTATCCAGCGCCACTACGGAGGGCTCATTCAAAACGATGCCTTTGCCTCGCACAAAAACCAGAACCGAAGCGGTACCGAGGTCGATACCGATATCCTTTGCCATGGGCATTTCCTCCATTTATCGTTTGTCCAAATTTATAATAGGCGGAAAACCGCCTGGGAATCCATAAAGTTACAACTTACATTATACTGGCAGTTCTTCCAGATTGCAAGTCTATTCTTTCCCTTTTTCTCCCCCATTTTCCGCCTCTGGCCTGGGAAAGGCCGCCACAACGCAAACCACTTCCGCCGCGCCCGCCTCCAAAAGGACCCCGGCGGCGGAAACCAGGGTGGACCCGGTGGAGCACACGTCGTCGACGAGGAGAATCCGTCTCCCCGCCGGGTCTCCCGCCGCCACATAGACATCCTGCGTATTTTTCCAACGGTCCTCCGCCCGCTCCAGGCCGGACTGGGCGGGGTTGTGCCGGATTTTGCGAAGCAACCGCTCCGGTTCCACGCCCCAGAGTTTGCAGGCCCCCTCCGCCAAGAGGAGGGACTGGTCGTAGCCCCTTTGACGCAGGCGCCTAGCGCTGACGGGGACCCAGGCCACCGTGTCAAACCCGCCGGAAAAGCGCTCCGCGGCAACCTGGGCGATCTGCTCTCCCAGGGGACCGGCGGCGGTGACGCCGCCGCGGAACTTGAAGCGGCGGATGGCGTCCCGGACAGCGTCCTCATACCAAAGCGGCGCGGCGCAGAGAAGACCCCCTCGTAATCTCCGCAAGCCCTGGTCCTCATCCGTCCAGGGAAGGGTCTCTTCACAGGCCGGACAGACGTCCGGCGCATCCTGGACCCGGCCACAGAAGGGGCATTTAGGCGGGAAGAGGAGGTCCAGAAGGGCATTCGCAATTCTCATGGCTCCAGCAGTTCGTCATAGCGGACGCCCAGGGCGTTTTTGATGGCTCGCAGCTGGGACGCTTGGATATGCTGCGCCCCGCGCTCGATCTTGACCAGGGCCTCCCTGGTCATGGGAACCCCTTCCAATTGCAAAAGGCCCACCAGCTCCGTCTGCCCGATTCCCTTCGCCTGGCGCATCGCCCGAATGTTCGCGCCAACGCAGATATCCTGTTTAATTTTTTGTTCCTTCATAGCAACCTCGCAAAAGAACCCGTTTGGGTTCATTTGCTCTATTCTATGGAGGAACCGTTTTTCAATGGGACCCGTTCCGGTCCACACAAAGTCTGGATAAAAATCTATCTGAAAGCATAAGGAGGCGCCGTCGCCGGAGGTCCCTCAGGCGCTATGCCACAGTTTCCGGTAAAAAGCAAGGACCGCCTTTGAGCGGTCCTTCCTCATTTACCGGGCGGCCCCCCTGGCCAGCCTCCACCGGAGGCCGGAATACCGTCTCTGCCGCTTATCGTTGGCCGCCATGGCCCGAATGGCCGCGTCATCCCCCACCGTCACCAGCAGCTCCCGGGCCCGGGTCAGCGCCGTGTACAGCACCCCCCGGACCATCAGCGACGGAGAGGACGGCATCGCCGCCAGCACCACACAGCGGTATTCGCTGCCCTGGGCCTTATGAACCGTTTGCGCAAAGGCCAAGTCCATCTCGTTTAGCTGCTCCACACCGTAAACCGTCCGGCGGCCGTCGAAGTCCAGCTCCAGCCACTCGCCGGAGTCGTCGATTTTCACAATCTTTCCCACGTCCCCGTTGAACATCCCTGTGCCCACGGTTCCGTCCTCTCTCTCCCACACCGCGTCGTAGTCGTTCCGGGTTTGCATCACCCGGTCTCCCTCCCGGAAGATCCGCTCGCCCCACAAAAGCTCCCGCTTCTCCGGGGCTTTCGGATTCAGGGCCTCCTGGAGGCAGCGGTTTAGATTCACCGTCCCGGCGGGTCCCTTTCGGGTGGGGGTCAGCACCTGAATCTGGTCCGCCGGGACCCCCATCTTCTCCGGAAGACGGGTTTTGCACAGCTCCACCAGGGTATTCACCGCCCGCTCCGGGTCCCTGCGGCAGAGGAAGAAGAAATCCCCCTGGTTGCTCTGGAGATCCGGCGCCTTTCCCAGGTTCACGGCGTGAGCGGCCCGGATCATGGCGGATTGCTCCGCCTGACGGAAAACCTCCCGGAGGAACACGGTCTCCACCCGTTCGCTGCGAATGAGATCCGAAAACACGTTCCCCGCCCCCACAGAGGGCAGCTGGTCCGCGTCCCCCACCAGCACCAGCCGGGTACCGGGCCGGAGCGCCCGGAGCAAAGCCGAGAACAGGGGCAAATCCACCATGGACATCTCGTCCACAATGACGGCGTTTGCCTCCAGGGGCTCTTTCTCCGTCTTGGCAAAGACCACCTGCCGGGCGTCCTCGTTCCAGCTCATCCCCAGGAGGCGGTGGACCGTCTGGGCCTCCATGCCGGTGAGCTCGCTCATGCGCTTGGCCGCCCGGCCCGTGGGGGCTGCCAGCACTGTGTCCAGCCCCATCTTCCGGAACAGGGCCACAATGGCCCGCACCGTTGTGGTCTTGCCGGTGCCGGGGCCGCCGGTGAGAATCAACACGTTTTCCCGGGCCGCCAGTTCCACCGCCTTGCGCTGCTGGGGAGCGTAGGAGACGCCCAGGGCCTTCTCCAGCTCCTCCACCGTCCGGGCGGCGGAGACCTGGCCCTGGGGCTTGGCCGCCAAAAGGGCCTCCAGCCGCTTTTGGGAGGAGGTCTCCGCCTCCCAAAGGCGCCGGAGATAACAGGCCTCCACGCCTGCCACCCGCTCTTGCACCACCGGCCCCCGGCTGATGAGCTCGTCCAGAGCCGTTTCCGGCTGCTCCTCGCCGCACTGGAGAAGCTGGGCCGTGGCGGCGATGAGCTTCTCCCGGGGGAGGAAAACGTGGCCGTTGGTTTCATTGTGGCTGAGCTCAAAGCTCACCGCCGCCTGGAGGCGAAGGCCGCTGTCAGGCTCAAAACCCATGCTCATGGCGATTTCGTCCGCCACGGAGAAGGACACGCCGCACTCGTCCCCGGCCAGGAGATAGGGGTCCTCCCGGAGCTTTTCCAGGGCGGCGTCCCCGTACTGACGCCGCAGGCGCATGGCCAGCACCGGCGGCAACTCGTACCGGGCCAGAAAGGCCATCAGCCGCCGGAGGCCCATGTGCTGCCGGAACCCCTGGGCAATCTCCTGGGCCCGCTTGGCAGTGATGCCCTTGAGTGTGGTCAGCCGCTCCGGGGCGGTTTCCAGAATGTCAAAGGTTTCCAGCCCGAAGCGGTCCACGATATTCCGGGCCGTGGCAGGGCCCACGCCCTTCAAAACGCCGGAGGCGAGATAGCAGACCATCTCCTCCTCGTCCTCCGGTAAGCTCCGCTCCAACTCCGACGCCCGGAGCTGCTCCCCGTGTTGGGGATGCCGCTCCCAGACGCCGGTGACGGTCAGATGCTCGCCGGGGGCGGCGCAGGGGACGCAGCCCACAACGGTGACCACCTCCCCCTCCTCGGTGAGGAGGCGGAGAACCGTATAGCCGTTCTCGGCATTTTGAAAGATGACGCTATGTACCGTGCCCTCCCGGCAGATCAGCTCTTCCATTTGGGGTATCCTCTCTTTTCGCGTTCCAGACGGGTTCAGATTTCCGCGATGATTTCCTCTGGTGAAACCAGGGCGGCGTTTTTCTCCCGGTCTGTCAGATATTGGGCCAGGGCCTGGGCGTCCGGAGTCAGGCCGCAGTTTGCCAGGATAATTTTCGCTCCGGGGAGTCCCCCCTGAACCCGGCGCAGCTCCCGGACGTCGGCCTCCATGGCCAGGGCTTCCCCCCTCAGGGGCAGCACCAGCAGCAGGCCCGGGATGGCCGGCCGGCCCCCCCAGTGGAGCAGCGCTCCGGCAGTGGCCCAGACGATGGTGGTCAGACCCACGGCGGACAGGAAGGCAAGGACGCCGTCTTGCAGTAGCAGCATTTGAATCACCTCGCTTCAGCTTATGCTGAGTGGGGGGATTCGGTTATCCGTCCAAAGACGGGAGTTGTACTCGCCCTTGCGGGCGGGGGCGGATTTCAGCCATGAAGATGGCTGGTTCTTTGCACCCCCCATTTTCTCTTTTTCTTCCAGAAGAAAAAGAGAAAACGGGCCGTGCACGGTCCAAAAGAGAAAAAGAAGTAACGGGGGACGCGACGGGGGCGCGCCTGAAGTCTGGAGGACAAGTACGCAATGGCTCTGCCCGCGGCGTGGTGCGGGCGGGGGTTTGGGAGGTTATCGAATGGACCAGCTCCTCTTTTCGCTGCCGCTCATCTGGTGATAGAGGGTAGGTGTCCGCCTTTTCTGGGACCGCCCTTCTATCGATAGGCCACCCTGTGGGACCTGACCCCCTAGTCAGGCCATTCCCCAGGTTTCTACTTATCTCTCTTCGGTCCTCCCTACAATATAGTCAATGCTTACCTCAAAGTGATCCGCTAGCTTCCAGGCATTTTCCAAACTGGGCAGATGCTTCCCATACTCGAAAAATTGATAATGCCGCTCGTTTAAACCAACCGCTTCTGCCACTTGTTTCTGGGTCTCACCCTTTTCTGCACGCAATTCGCGTAATCTTTCCTTAACTTTCATATAGTTCCTCTTGACACGATAGCTTTTAGGTGTTATAGTAGCATCACCTAATAAATATTGGCAAGTATAATATCGTTTTTTGAAAGGTGGTTCTTATGTCTGACTTTATGAAATGGCTTTATGTGCACTATATCAAGCCGCAAATTGACGCAACGCCTCGAGGGGAGTATTCGGAGTCGCTGTCCGTTTTGGAAAACGAGATGACCCCCAACACCAGGTTGGATTTCAATAAGGCGGCAGAATTTGTGGCCCTGCACGCCTTTCTTCTAGGGCTCCGGACAGGGCAAGGCCTGTCCGATTCACTTCGAGCCTAGCGCGCCAGGCGCAGTTTTACTGTAACCCCCGGATTAGCGGCAGCGAGGAGGGCCGTACAGTCCTTGCATCAACCACCAAAGCCCCCGCCCGCACCACGCCGCGGACTGGAGACTTGCGTACCCGGCGGAAGCAGCTCTTCCGCGCCCCCGTTTTCTCTCTTCCACCGTGCACGGCGCATTCTCTCTTTTCGCAAAAGAGAGAATGGGGGGTGCAAATGGACCAGCTAGCATCTAGCTGCAATCCTCCCCGCCCGAAGGGCGAGCAATCACCCCCATCCTGGCCAGGATGACCTCCTCCCTCTCCCGCATTTGGGCCTTCATAGGCCCTTCATCCACATGGTCGTAACCCAGCAGATGCAACACCGAATGCACCGTCAGATACACCAGCTCCCGCCGGGTGGAATGCCCATACTCCTTCGCCTGGGCCGCCACGTGCTCCAAAGAGATCATCACGTCCCCCAGGGGCACCAGCCCCGTCCCCGGGTCCGCGTCCTCCGGCCCCGGAAGTTCTCCAGGCCGGAGGTCGAAGGCCGGGAAGCTCAACACGTCCGTGGGCTTGTCCACCTGCCGGGACTCCCGGTTCAGGGCGTGAATCTCCCGGTCATCGGTGACAAGGATGTCCACTTCACAGGGGAAATCCACTCCTTCCGCCGCCAAAGCCGTGCGGACGGCCTTGCGGAGGAAGGCGACCTGACTTTCATTCACCCCGGGAACGCTGGCGGTGACGGGGATATAATGCCGCTTCATTTCCGCTTCCCTTTCCCCGGTTCCTTCCGGTTCTCATAGGCCTCATAGGCCTGGACAATCCTCTGTACCATGACGTGGCGGACCACGTCGGCGTTGGTCAACTGGCAGATGCCGATGCCCTCCACGTTGCGAAGCACCCGCATGGCCTCCCGGAGGCCGGAAACCTTGCCGTCCGGCAGGTCGATTTGCGTGGCGTCGCCGGTGATGACAATTTTGGACCCAAAGCCCAGGCGGGTCAAAAACATTTTCATCTGCTCCCGGCTGGTGTTCTGGGCCTCGTCCAGAATGATGAAGCTGTCATCCAGGGTCCGGCCCCGCATATAGGCCAGAGGGGCCACCTCAATGCTTCCCCGTTCCAGGTATTTTTGGTAGGTCTCCGCCCCCAGCATATCGAAAAGAGCGTCATAAAGGGGCCGGAGATAGGGGTCCACCTTGCTTTGGAGGTCTCCGGGCAAAAAGCCCAGGCGCTCCCCGGCCTCCACGGCGGGGCGGGTGAGAATGATCCGGTTGACCTGTTTGTCCCGGAAGGCCATGACAGCGGCGGCCACGGCCAGATAGGTCTTCCCTGTGCCCGCCGGACCCACGCCGATGGTGACGGTGTTTTTCAGCACCGATGCGATATAGTCCTTTTGTCCGATGGTCTTGGGCTTGATGGGCCGGCCCTTGGCGGAGATACAGAGGACATCGCCGGTGAGCTCGGCGATTTTTTCCTCCTTTCCCGCCCGGACCATGCTGATGACATAGCGGACGTTCTGCTCTCCAATGGCCTCCCCCCGGCTGGAGAGGATCAGCAGGGCCTGGATGGCCTTACAGGCCAGGGCCACGTCCTCCGCCTCCCCCTCCACCCGGAGCTCGCCCTCCCGGTTCACAACGGTGACGGAGAACTCCTGTTCCAAAAGCCGGATGTTCTCGTCAAAGGACCCGAAGATGTTGATGGCTTGTTCCAGCCGCTCAATGCCAATTCGTTGTTCCAAAGTCTTCACTCCTGTATTTGCGCGGATCTCAGTCCGTTTCTTCCTCCGTATAAATGGGGGCCGTCTCCCCGATCTCCTCCAGGCACTCCGCCGACAGCGTGACGATCAGCGTGTCCCCCCGCTGGCGGGAGGAGCAGAGGGTGGACTTCACCTCCCCGTGGGGCATCACCATGTCGTGGAGCTGGGCCGTCAAAATCGCCTCGGCGGCCTTCTCCGCCCCGGCGGCGGTTCGAGTTCTGGGAACCGCCTCGTAAAAACGCCGGGTTTCCGTCACCACCGTCACCGGCAGGGGCACGCCCAGGAGGTTCAGGGGGTACCTCCTGGTTATTTTATCATATTCCGCCCCGTCAATGCTACTGTTTGAGAAGAATTTTATCCGCCGGGAGCCAAAAATCAGGCTGACCCCGGTTTTCTCCTGGCCGGTATACTGTTTTTCAAGAACCGTCAACGGCATGGCGGCGGTGAGATCGTACCAGGTCCGGGCCTCCACCTTCCCCATACCCGCCAGAACCCGGGCCCCCACGGTGTCCGTGTCCTCCACGCCGGAAATCAGAATCTGCCCCTTTGTCACGGCGCTTCCCGGCACCACGCAGGCCACGCCGCCGATGGTCTGGACCTTTCTCACCAGCCCCGCCCGCCGGGCCACCAGGTTGCAGGGCTCCCGCCGGTCGATCATGACGGGCGGCGGCGTCCGCTCCCGTACCTGGACGTTGGCCCGGCAGCCGGAGACGTTAACGGCAATCCAGCTGAGCTCCGGCACGTCCAGCAGCACGTGATTTCGAATGTTCTCCCCGTCCAGAGACAGCCCGAAGGTCCCCAGTCCCACGCCGTTTTTCTCCAGAGCCCGCAAAATCCGCTCGGTGGGAACGGTCTCGTTTCCCTCCACCTGGAAGTCCCAGATGAAAAAGGACCCCAGAAACAGCGCCAAGGCGCAGCTCACCAGCCCCAGCACCAGGGCCTGCCGGTGCCGGAAGCGAACGAGGAAATACGGCGCCCCCTCCAGTCCCACCAGATCAAAGGTGCAGTCCAGCTTTTTCCCCGCCTCCCGGAGCGTTTTCCAGTCCCGCCGGGACAGACGGCAGGTAAAGGCCGTGGGGGACTCCCACTGAAGGTCCCAAAAGGACAGGTCCTGGGCCCCGCAGAGGTTTAATACCCGCTCGGGGAAGGCACACTCCGCCCGGACTCGGACCTGGCCCCGGAGGCGGTTGATGAGGCTCTTTAACATAATCCCACCCACTCCACGGAGGCAATCTTCCCGCCGATGCGCAGTTCTCCCGCCGTCATGGCCACAAGGGTCAGCCCCTCCCCCCGAACCCGGAGAACCCCGGCGGAGGTATTGGCGTCGATCTGCTCTTCCGTATAGGCCAGAAGACCGGCGTGGTGCTCCAGGTATAACTGGCGGCTGCCCACCATCTCCAGCCGGGGCAGCCCCGCCACCACGTCCGCCGGCAGGTCGAAGAGTTCCGCCGCCGCCGCCAGAATGCCGTTCTCACGGTCCCGTCGATTCCGTTCCATAACGTCTCACCTCGAAAAAACCATATGCGGCGGGGTGGAAAAAACTGCTTGTCCCGGCATGATTGTCTCTCCCACAGCATAAGGTTTTCCCGAGGTGAGGCTCATGAAACTACGCTGGCGCGCCGGTGCGTGTCTACTCCTTTGCGGCCTTCTGGCCTGGTTCCTGGCGGACGCCGGAGAGGTCCGGGCCGCTACGGCGGCGGGTCTGGCCCTTTGCGGCCGGTCAGTGATTCCCGCCCTCTTCCCCTTTATGGCGGCGTCCACCATGCTGGTGTCTCTGGGGTTTGGGGAGTGGGCCTCCCCCCGCCTGGTGGGGCTGATGAATCTTTACCGGCTCCCCGGCCCCGCCGGGTCCGCCCTGCTGCTGGGACTGGTGGGGGGCTATCCCATCGGGGCCCGAACAGCGGCGGAGCTTTACAAAAAGGGCCTTCTCACCGCCTCCGAGGCGGAGCGTCTCCTGGGCTTTTGCAACAACTCCAACCCGGTGTTTCTCATCAGCGTTCTGGGAGGCGGCGTCTTTGGCAGCCCCCGGGCGGGAATGTATCTCTGGCTCATTCATGTGCTTTCGGCTCTCTTGACGGGCTTTTTCTTCCGGGGAACCGAAAAACCCACGGAGCGGCAATGCCTGCCAAGGGTTTCCCCTTGTCAGCCCGCCTCCCTTCCCGCCGCTTTTGTGGAGGGGGTGAAAACCGCCTGTGGAAACATGGTCTTTGTCTGTGGCTTTATCATCTTTTTCTATGTGCTGGCAAGTCCTCTGGCCCGCTCCGGCGGGGCTCTGGGAACGGGACTGGTGGGCAGTCTGGAGCTCTTTTCCCTGACGCCGCTGCTGGCGGCGGACCGCATGAGCTTTATCCTGGCGTCGGCCTGCGCCGGCTGGGGCGGGGCCTCCGTTCTCTGCCAGACGGCGGCCGTGCTGGAGGGCAGCGGCCTGCGGCTTTGGAACTGCCTTCTGGGGAACATCATCCAGGGCCTCCTGTCGGCGGTACTGGCGGCTATAGTAAGCGGCTGGGTGTTTTGAATGAAGGTGCTCCATTTCGTAGTCTTTCTACAAAATACTACATTTTGTACTCTTTTTCTCCCCCATGACCCATGGAATGCGGTCCTCACAGGTTTCTTTCTGCGGCCTGTCCTCTTTTCCCTTCTTTCAGGAACAACGCTTCTTTGACAAGTTGCGCGGCCCCCGGCAATGCCGGAGGCCGCGCCATTTCGTATTTTTTCGACAGGATACTACGAATTGTACTCAGCGCTGTCCCTTGTCGTAGGGGACGCCCTCTGCCTTGGGCGCCCGGGACTTTTGGGAGGTGAAGGCCAGCACTACCAGGGAGATGATGTAGGGCAGCATATTATACATGGAGGCGGGGAGATTCAGGGCTTTCAGGAAGTCGAAGCCGGAGTACACGTTTCCAAGAGCCCGGAAGAACCCGAAGAGCAGCGCCGCCAGGGCGATCCTGGTGGGCTTCCACTGGCCGAAGATCATGACGGCCAGGGCCAGGAAGCCAAAGCCCGCCACGCCGTTTTCAAACTTCCACTCGCTGACGCCCGCCGTGATGTACACAATGCCTCCCAAGCCCCCCAGCATACCGGAGATCAGCACGCCGGCATAGCGCATTTTGTAGACGTTGATGCCCACGCTGTCCGCGGCCTGGGGATGCTCGCCGCAGGCCATGAGCCGCAGGCCAAAGCGGGTCTTGTACAAGGAGACATAGGACCCCACAAGCGCCAGCAGGGCCAGCAGCATGAACCAGTTGAACTCAAAGCTGCCGATGTTCACCAGGAAGGCCTTTTTCGCGTTGATGTATTGGATGGTGGAGGACACGTTGTCTACGCTTTCGGCGGTGTTCATGGCTTTGACAAAGACTGTGGCCGCCGCCGTGCCCAGGAGGTTCATGGCGGTGCCCACCAGAGTCTGGTCCGCCTTAAAGTTGATGGCGGCCACCGCCAGCAACAGCGAATACACAACGCCTAGGGCAATGGCGGCCAGGACCACCAGCAAAATCATGCCGAAGGCGGGGGTGCTGTCGGGGAGAAACTTCATCATCAGTGCGCCCCCCAGGGCGCCCATGACCATAATGCCCTCCAAGCCGATGTTGATGACGCCGGAGTGCTCGGAGAAGCAACCTCCCAGGGCCACCAGCAACAGCACGGACGCGAAAATCAGGGTGTATTGCAGCAGTAAGATCATTTCCCGTCGCCTCCTTTCCCAGCGGCCGCTTTCTTCTCCTCACGGCGGTCCAGCCAATTGTTCAACGCCATCTTGAAGAAGAGGACGAAGCCGCAGAGGTAGATAATCAGCGCGGAGATGAAATCGGAAATCTGGGAGGAGTACATGGTCTTGTCCACATACGCGCCTCCATTGGTAATGTGCTGGATGAAGTAGGAGGAGAAGATGGCCCCAATGGGGTTCAGTCCCCCCAGGAAGGCGGCGGCGATGCCGTTGAAGCCCATGGCGGGGACGGCGGACTGGGTGCACTGCCACTGCTCGAAACCGGAGAGGAAGAGCATGGCCGCGCCCATGCCGGCGAGGCCGCCGGAGATGGCCATGGTGAGGATCAGGTTCTTCCGCTCCCGCATACCGCAATATTTGGCGGCGAACTTGTTGCAGCCGGTGGCCTTTAGCTCATAGCCCAGTTTGGTCTTCTCCAGCAGGACCCACACCAGCACCGCCGTCAGAATGGCCAGGGGAATCGCCAGACCCACATACTGGTTTTTGCTGAACAGGGCCCCCAGACCCAGGGAGGGCAGAAGCGCCCCCTCGTTGGTGCTGGACAGGGTGAAGGTGTAGGGGCTGGTCTCCTCCTTCACCAGGGTCAGCAGCATATTCACCGCATAGAGGCTGATCCAGTTCAACATGATGCAGGAGATGACCTCGTTGACGTTGCAGTAGGCTTTCAGCAATCCGGAGACGGCTCCCAAGGCGGCCCCGGCCAGAATGGCGGCAATCAGGCACAAGAACCAGGGCAGCTTCAGCCCCAGGGCGCAGTACAGCGCCGCTCCGGTGCCGACGACATACTGCCCCGCCGCGCCGATGTTGAAAAGGCCCACCTTATAGGCGAAGAGCACCGAGAGGCTGCACATGAGCAGGGGGGCGGTCTTCACCAGGGTGCTGCCGAAATAGCGGAGCTGGGCCGTGGACTTGGAGTAGGTCATGAAGTTTTCCACAATGGCCAGAATGGCCGCGTTGGCTCCGGCGGGGTTGATGATCAAAAGGGCCACATAGCCCACCAGAAGGCCCAGCAGGATGCACAGCAAGGAGGCCAGCAAGGACTGGACCGCGCCGTTACGCAGCAGGGAGTTCTTTTCTTTTTTCACGCCTTACGCCCCCTTCTTTTTCGCGCCGGCCATGTAGAGGCCCAGCTCTTCCACCGTGACGGCCTTGGGGTCAAACTCGCCCACGATCTCCCCCTCGTACATGACAAGAATCCGGTCGGAGACATTCATGACCTCGTCCAGTTCCAGGCTCACCAGCAGCACGCCCTTTCCGGCGTCCCGCTGGGCCACGATCTGCTTGTGGATGTACTCAATGGCCCCCACGTCCAAACCCCGGGTGGGCTGGACCGCAATCAACAGCTCCGGGTTCTTGTCAATCTCCCGGGCAATGATGGCCTTTTGCTGGTTGCCGCCGGACATACTCCGGGTCCGGGTGATGGGACCTTGCCCGGACCGGACGTCGTACTGTTCAATCAGTCCCAGAGCATATTCCCGTATGGCCTTGCGCTTCAAAAACCCCACGGGGGTGACGAAGTGCCGTTCGAAATAACGCTGGAGCACCATGTTATCCTCCAGGGTGTAGTCCAGAACCAAACCGTGTTTGTGCCGGTCCTCGGGAATGTGGCTCATCCCGGAGGTGTTCCGCTTGCGGATGGGAAGCCTGGTAATATCCTGGCTCCCCAGAGTCAAGGTGCCCTCCTTCAGCGGCTCCAGGCCGGTGAGCCCGTAGACCAGCTCCGCCTGGCCGTTGCCGTCGATACCCGCAATGCAGACAATTTCCCCCCGGCGGACCTGGAAGCTCACGGACTTGACCGCGTTGTTCTTGTGATGGCGGGAGGCCACCGTCATCCCCTGCACGTCCAGGACCACCTCTCCGGGCTTGGAGGGGGCCTTCTCCACCACGAAGTTCACGTCCCGCCCCACCATCATACGGCTCAGCTCCTCCTGGGAGCTGGAGGCGATGTCCACAGTGCCGATGTACTTGCCCTTGCGAAGGACGGAGCAGCGGTCCGCCACGGACATAATCTCCCCCAGTTTGTGAGAGATGAACAGAATGCTCTTGCCCTCCTTGGCCAGATTCTTCATGATCTGCATGAGCTCACCGATCTCCTGGGGGGTCAGCACGGCGGTGGGCTCGTCAAAAATCAGGATTTCGTTCTCCCGGTACAGCATTTTCAGGATCTCCGTGCGCTGCTGCATACCCACGGTGATGTCCTCCACCAGGGCGTCCGGGTCTACGTGGAGGCCGTACTTCTCCGAGAGCGCCACCACCTTTGTCCGGGCCTCTCCCTTTTGGAGGAAGCCGTGCTTGCAGGGCTCCACACCCATAATGATGTTGTCCAGCACCGTAAAGCACTCCACCAGCTTGAAGTGCTGGTGCACCATGCCAATGCCAAGGTCATTGGCGTCGTTGGGGTCTTTGATGGAAACCGGCCGGCCGTCCTTTTTGATGACGCCCTCCTCCGGCTGGTACAGGCCGAACAGCACGCTCATCAGCGTGGACTTTCCGGCGCCGTTCTCCCCCAAAAGGGCGTGGATTTCGCCTTTTTTCAGCTGTAGGGTGATATTGTCGTTTGCCACGATGCCAGGGAACCGTTTCGTGATGTTCAGCATCTCAATGGCATAGCTCTGTTCCAATTTCACAACCTCCTCCTTCTCTGTTTCCTGGAACCGCTGACGGGAAAAACAGTTCTTGTTCATTGTACCATATCCTTCTGGAGATTTCAAAGCATTTTTTGAAAATTTTCACAAAGTCGACCTTTTTCCTCCACAAGCTGCCGGCAAGCAAAAAGTGAGGACGGGAAAAGTCCCGTCCTCACACTGCTTGAGGGAGTTTTTACTTGATGTTGCCCAGGTCGTTCACCTGGATGTTGGAGGTTGCGGGCAAGGCGGAGATGTCGTCGGAGACAGTGATTTTGCCGTCAAACATATCCTTTACCAGGGCCTTATAATCGTCCTGGGTGAAGCCGTCGCCCCAAAGAGTGGTGTCCATGGGCAGCAGAACATAGTTGGCGTTGGGATCGTCTCCGGAGACCAGGCCCAGGGCCTCGGCCTTGCCGCCGTAATTCGAGAAGTTCCCCGCGGCCACTTCGCTAAGCATATGGTTCACCGTGGCGGCCAGGCCCTTCATGGCGGAGGTCAGGGTCACGCCCTCCCCATAGGCGGCGTCCAGGGTAAAGCTCTGGTCCACGTCCACGCCGATGACCTTGGTTCCGGGCACCTTGGCGGCCGCCTCACCGGCAGAGGTGCAAATACCGCCGCCGCAGGCGAAGACCGCCTGAACGCCCAGGTTCTGATACCAGTTGTCCGCATAAGCAGTGATGTCGGGATCTCCGAAGAACTGGTTGCCGTAAACATATTCCACAACCACGTCGCTCAGGCCCAGCTCACCGGCGGCGGCATCCGCGCCCTGGATAAAGCCGTAGCCAAAGCGCTGCACAGCGGGAACGGCCATGCCGCCCAGGTAGCCCAGGTGGGTGTAGCCCAGCTTCACGGCGGCGACACCGGCCATGTAACCGCAGAGCTCTTCCTTATAGACGGCGCAGTACACGTTTTCGGGAACCGTGCCGCCCACATCGCCTTCGCTGACATCCAGCGCGATGAAGCTGATCTCGGGGTAAACGTCGGCCACCTGGGTGATGGTCTCACCGAAGGCAAATCCGGGCATGACGATGACATTATAGTCCTCGTCTGCGGCTTTTTCCACCATGGCCACACGCTCGGCGGTGGAGTCTCCGGCGGGCTTGTAGTAGGTGAATTTCACACCGTTAGACTCGCACCAGGCCTTGCTGGCTTCATAAGTGGTCTGGTTAAAGGATTGATCGGTGATGTCTCCATAGTCGGTGATCATAGCGACCCGGATGTCGGCGGCTTCGCCGCCCTGGTCTCCGCCTTCGTTGCCGGTGGTGTCAGCGGGTTCCTGCTGCTGGCTGTCTCCGCCGGAGGTGGCGCCGTCGTCTGTCTTTCCGGAGTCTCCGCCGCAAGCGGCCAGAGACAGCACCATCGCCAAAGTCAGCAGGATTGCAAAAAACTTCTTCATTGGTATCAACCTTCCTTCCATGATGTTCCTCCGAATTCAGCCGGAGGGGAGGCCCTTGTGGGCCAAGCCCATTATAACAATTCCTTTCCAGGATTTCAACCGGATTTCCAAAATGTTTTCTTTTTGGCCAAATTCCCTCTGCCGCTCCCCCGCCCTTACCGGCTCGCCATGCGAAGGGCGGTCTCCAGGGCAATTTCTATCATCTGGCAAAGAGAGCTCTGCCGCTCCGCCGGGGGGAGCTCCTCCTTCGTAACCAGGTTGTCGGTGACGGTGCAAACCGTCAGGGCCCGCTTTCCCGCCTCGGCGGCGGTGGCGTAGAGCCCCGCCGTCTCCATGTCGATGGCCAGAACCCCCATGGACGCCCACTCCAGACCGCCGCCCGTTTTATAATAGAACACGTCGGAGCTGAGGATGTTCCCCACGGGAGGCTCTATGCCCCGTTCCCGGGCCACGGCCACGGCGGTCTCCAAAAGCCGGAAGTCCGCAATGGGGGCGAAGGCGCCGGGGAGTCCCAGGTGATGAACAAAGTTGGAATCCGTGCAGGCCCCCTGGGCAATGACCAGGTCCCGGAGTTTCAGCTCTTCGTTAAGGGCCCCGGTGGTACCCACCCGGATGATGTTCTCCACACCGTAGAAGTGGAACAGCTCGTGGGCATAGATGCCCATGCTGGGAATGCCCATGCCGGAGGCCATGGTGGAGACGGGAACGCCTTTATACGTTCCCGTCCAGCCCTGGATGCCCCGGACGTTATTCACCAGCCGGGGATTTTCCAGGAAGGTCTCCGCAATGAACTTCGCCCGAAGAGGGTCTCCGGGCATGAGGACCGTCCTGGCAAAATCACCCCTGGCGGCTTCGTTATGGGGCGTGCCCATGTCAGCCCTCCAGGGCCTTCACGGCTTTTACAATGCGGCTGGTGCCCAGACGGGAGGCCCCCAGGTTGATGAAGTCCTCCGCATCCTTCAAATCGGCGATGCCCCCGGCGGCTTTGATTTTTACCTTCGGGCCGACGTGCTTGGCAAAGAGGGCCACGTCCTCCCGAGTGGCTCCGCCGCCGCCAAAGCCGGTGGAGGTCTTGATATAGTCCGCGCCGGAGGCGGTGACAATGGCGCACATTTTGATTTTCTCCTCATCCGTAAGGAGGCAGCACTCGATGATGACCTTTAAAAGCTTGCCGGCGCAAGCGGCTTTCACAAACATGATCTCCTGCAAAAGCTCGTCCCACTTTTGGTCCTTCACCCATCCAATGTTGATCACCATGTCCACTTCGCTGGCTCCGTTGTTCACCGCTTCGGAGGCCATAAAGCACTTTGCCATGGTGGTGTCATAGCCGTTGGGGAATCCGATGACGGTGCAGATGGGCAGTTTCCCCCCCACGTATTTCGCCGCCTGTTTGACGTAGCTGGCCGGAATACAGACGCTGGCGCACTGATACTTCATTCCATCGTCGCAGATGGCCTTGATCTCCTCCCACGTGGCTCCCTGAGCCAGAAGGGTGTGGTCGCACTTTCCAAGGATTTCCTTCAGTTCCATTTCAGCGTTCTCCTTTACTGTGATAATAACATCATTCCCTGCTCCGGGAGAGGTCTGCTTTTTGATTATACCAGACTTTTCCCCACCTGTCCAGCGGTCCGCCCTTGCAAAACGGAGGCCGCCGTGCTAAAATGGGACAACGATTCTGAACGGAGGCTTACCCCATGAAAAAACGACTCTTCTCCCTGCTCTGTGCCCTGACCCTGCTTCTGGGCGCGGTCTCCTCCGCCGCCGCTCTGGAGGGGGAATCCCAAAGGGCGGCGGAAACCCTGGCAGAGCTCCACCTCATCAACGCCGTTCCCTCCCAGGAAGCTCTGGACCGCCCCGCCTCCCGAACCGTGGCGGCAAACCTGCTGGCCCGTCTTGCCGGCGCCACCGAGGCGGACCTGGCTACCGGCGCTTACGATTATATCCTGTCCCAAGGCTGGACCACCGTCACCAGCGGTCAGGGGGACCCCATCCCCACCGCCGAGTTTTGCGCCTCCCTGCTTCGTCTCTTGGGGTACGGCGGCTTCACCGATGAAAACGGGGACCTTTTCGCCCGCCGCATTGCCCTGACCACCCGGGACTATGGGGAGGCCCTGACCCTGGGGGACCTGTACCAGATCGCCCGGGACGCGCTGGTCTTCCCCGGCCAGGACGGCGGCACTCCGGCCCAGAAGCTGGCGGAAAAGGGTCTTTGCTCCCCGGAGGCGGCGCGTCTTCCGGAGGAGCTCACCGCCCGTCAGGTGGCCGACCGGCACATGGCCGCCGCCTTCCAGCTGGAGACCTACTATACGGAAAAGGCCTTCCAATCCGGCCGGAGCAGCAACGGCGGCAGCGGCTTCTTCGTATCCGCCGACGGGCTGGCCGTCACCAATTACCACACCATCCAAGACGCCGTCCTGGCTACCGCCACTTTGATTACCGGCGAAACCTTCCTGGTGGACCGGGTACTGTTCTACGACCCGGACGCCGACTTGGCCTTGCTGCGAATCTCCAAAACCTCTCAGGATAAATTGGAGGTTCCCTTCTTCTCCTTCCTGGAGATTGCCGAAGATCCCGCCCTTCGCCGGGGAGACCGGATTTACACCCTGGGTGTGCCTCTTGGCATCACCCCCGCCATCAGCCAGGGCATTGTCAGCGCCACGGACCACAAGGTGGACCAGTTCTCCTTCCCCTGCGTGGTCAATACCGCGGATATCTCCCACGGCAGCAGCGGCGGAGCTCTTTTGAACGTCTACGGCCACGTGGTGGGCGTCACCTCCGGGGCCTATGAGGCGGGCAACAGCTTGTACATCTCCGTCCCCCTGACTCCCATTCTGGAGGCGGATTGGACCGTGGAAGGGATCACTCTTGCGGATGTGGTGAAGGAGATGAAGGAACGGACATAAAAACGATTCCCTCCTTTCGAAATTTTCCACGGAATTTTCACCGGTGGTACTTGAAAACGGGGAACAGTTGTGGTATTATAAGAAGCTGTCAAACACGCTTCACGCTTTGCGTGATTCAATTTGGAGGTAGGACGTTTTGAAAATCGCCATCACAGTTTTGCAGCTCCTCTGCGGTCTGGGCATCATTTTAATCGTGCTGTTCCAGTCCGGCAAGAGCGCCGGCCTCTCCGGTGCCATCGGCGGCGTGGCCGACTCCTTCCTGGCCAAGAACAAGGCCAAAACCATGGACGCCAAGCTGGCCCGCGCCACCAAATGGATCGGGGCTCTCTTCCTGATTTTGACCCTGGCGCTGCTGATTCTCGGCTGAACAAAGGCCGCCTTCCGGACTTCCCGGGGGGCGGTTTCTTTTTGGGCTAATCTTGAAACAAATGTTTGCTTTTTACCCTTCTTTGTGTTATACTAAAGAAAATCACCGTCTCCCGGCGGCGCTCAGGAGGTTCTTTTATGGTGAAGCTCACTCATATGCAGCAGAAGGTTTACGACTACATTGTCTCCTGTATTCAATCCCAGGGCTACCCTCCTTCCGTGCGGGAAATTGGCGACGCGGTGGGGCTGAAGTCCCCCTCCACCGTCCACTTTCACCTCAAGCACTTGGAGGAGGCCGGTGTAATTGCCAAGGGCGCCGGGAAGGGGCGGGCCATCGCCCTGACGGAGCCCCCTGTGTCCAAGAACCAGGTGCCCATTCTGGGCAACGTGGCGGCCGGCAGCCCTATTTTGGCAGAGGAGTGCATCGAGGACTATCTCCCCTTCGACACCGGCGGCCGGGAGGGAGAGTACTTTGCTTTGCGGGTCCGGGGCGAATCCATGCTGAACGCCGGGATTTTGCCCGGTGATCTGGTGGTTGTCCACAGTCAGCCCGTCGCCCGGCACGGGGAAATCGTGGTGGCCATGATTGAGGACGAGGCCACGGTAAAGCGCCTCTCCTTGCGGAGCGGGCAGGTCTGGCTGCTGCCGGAAAACGAGGACTACTCTCCCATTGACGGAACCTACGCCAAGATTTTGGGGAAGGTGTCCGCCGTAGTGCGGCACTACTGACGCTTTCTTTTAGAGCCGGGAATTCTTTCCCGTCCCAAACGGCCCAGCCGAGAAAGCAGGCATCTAAACCAGAGGCCGGAGTCCAAAAGGACTCCGGCCTCTCATTTTTCTATTCCATCAGGCGTAGGTGTCGATATAATCACCGATGCCAGGGGTCGGGGGGAGCATCGCCAGCTCTCCCATGGCCTGCTGCTCCATATCCGTCATGGTCCGCTTTTGCAGGCTCATCGAATATTGCATTTCCAGCCGCGCAGAGCTCATCTCCATGGCGGCAAGGGCAACGTCATTCATCATGGGACTCTCCTTTCTCTCGCTTTTTGGGGACGGGCATTCCACCCAACAGCCCCAGCAGTTCTGCGGGGGCTGATTCCTCAACTGCAGAATCCTGGTTCACCAATTTGGCGTCCAGCAGCTCGCTACGGAGGATGGACACCTCCGGCGGCGCGGAAATGGCCAAACGAACCCGGCCTCCTTCAATGGACACCACGGAAACCCGGACGTCCTCTCCAATGACCAGAGATTCACCGGTCTTGCGCTGTAAGATCAGCAAGGTGCGGCCTCCTCCCCGCGGCCAAACTCTGCCAGGGGGTGCCGCATTTCATACCGCTCCATGATAATCTGCCGGGCCTCCCGGGTCTCGGGGTGGATGACCAGGGGACATTTCAGGTTCACCGTGCTGGCGGAAACCGGGTTCTTCACCGCGCAAAGAACGTAGAACCCCAGGTCTCCCGCCTCTTTCACCCCGAACTGCCGCAGCTCCGCTTTCGCAAGCTCCGGCTCATAGTCCGGTTTCAGGGTGAAGGGGTCCAGCGCCACAAAGGCCAGAGCGGGGGTCTTCACACTCTGGAGGCAGAGCATCCCGCCGCCGTCAAAGGGCAGGAGCAAAAAGCCCTGCTCCTCCTCAAAGCCAAAAATTCCATCCGGAAAATGGATTACGTCCTTGGTCTCGTACTCGATCTCCCCGAAGTATTTGGTCTGGAGCTTATGCGTCTTCGTCATGCCTTCACATCCACCGGCTCATAGTTGGGGTCCGCAGAGGGGGGCACGTAGAGGGGGCCGCCAATATATTTGATGATGACCTCCGCCTTTTGCTTCACGGAGATTTCAATGTCACCGGGGACAAACTCAAACTCCGTCTGATTGATTCGCCAGTCAAAATTCAGTTTATCCATTTCATAGCGAATGTTCATCTCGCCGGGGTTCCAGTCGATTTCCGGCCCCTCCGTGGGGATGAAGGTCATGCCGGGTTGGCTGAACATCTCCTTGCTGATGGCGGTCTTGGAAATCTGGGCCTGCACATCCTCGCCAAGCTGAGCTTTCAAGTAGAGTTCTCCTTCCTGCGCGCGTGCGGCGGTGGCGCTGTAGGCGGCCTGCCGGCCCTTCTGGGCGTTTTGCTCGATGCTGCGGGGGGCGGAGGGTACAATGGACTGGCGCATCTCGAAGGTGTCCATGTTCAGCTGAATCGGCCTGCTTTTGATGCTCAGCCCCCCCTTGTCCCTGGAAACCTCCAATTCTGCGGTGCCCCGGGTGTACTGCAGCTGAGCCCGGGACGTTCTCATCTCGATCTCAATGGGCACACTGGTGATTTCAAGAAGCTGTCTCATAGGTCATGGCGCACTCCTTCCTCTGAAAATAAATTCTATCTCTTAAAAACTCATATAATCCATCAGGCTCTGAGACAACACGCTGTTACCCACCTTCAAAGCTGCATCGAAGCAATACCGGGCAAACATGAAATCTGAAATGGCGGCGGCGGGATCCGCGTCCTCCAGCTCCATATACTGCTGTTGCAAAGAGTAGGACGTGTCGGTAAGCAACTCGCTGTTGTCCCGGAGGAAGCCGGTCTGGGTGTCCATCTCCGTCCACCGCTCCCGGAAGGAGGCGCAGCCTTCCTCGAACTCGTCCACCAGGGCCTTGAAGCGGAACTGGTCCTCTTTGCTGGCCCAGGAGCCGTCCTCCTTGTTGCAGCGCTGGAGAATTTCGCCCATTTCATGGACCACGGAGATGACGTTTTGGGGAATATTATCCACGGTCATTTTTTCCGTATGACCGTTCTCATCCTCGATTTCCACTTCCACGCCGTTTTTGGTTCCGTAGCCGCCGGTGTAGTAGATCCCCTGGAGCGCGCTGTCAAACACAGTGGAGCTCACCGCTTCTCCCTTATCCTCTTTGTGGCCCAGACCCACGTCTATATACTTTGACTCTCCGTTGAGGAAATATTCCATTTTCTCCACGTCCGCCGGGGCGTTGGAGTCCACAGGCACGCCCCGGTAGTGGAGGGCCTGCTTCGCCTCGTTTTTGACGTTGGTTCCCGTGCCGTCCGCCTTCAGGTATTTAAAAGCCACCTTCTCATTGTAAAGGGGATTTTCCTTGGGCTTGGTCTGAGCGTCCGCCTCCACGTCCGTGGGATTTCCGTCTTTGCCAATATATTTGGGCTGATAGTCCGGATCGCCCGGGTTTAGCGTATCGTCCCATTTGGGATTTATGACGTACTCTTCGTCCGCTTTGGTGACGTCATTGGTCAATTCTCCGTTCGCGTCCACATACTGGAACGTGCCGCTGTATTTCGCCAGATCCTCCGCGGAAATATTCGGGTCCGCCAGCTTCTCCTGGGCCACCTCCGGATCAATATAATCCGGGTTTTTCAGGGGGTCCCAGGTAAAGGGGGCGTTCAGAGTGTCCGCTCCGCCGAAGACATAGTTTTCGCCGTAGCGGCCGTTCATAATCTGGGCCAGGTCCTTGGCCTTGGCCTCCAGAGACTGACCCAGGGCCACCCGGCCCGGGCCCGTGGGCCGGTTCAGCGCCCGAATTACGCTGGTATAGGCCGTATCCTCCGCCTGAGCGTACAAGTCGGTGGACATACTGCCTGTGGCCTCCCAGGCCACGTCGTACTTGTGGCGCAGGGACTCGTTTACGTTCAGCTGGCTGTTGGCCCGCCAATAGGAGTGGCGAATCTGGAAGCAGCGGGTGGCAAGGGCGGGATCTTCCCCGTAGGAGTTGAACAGCCGCCGGGTGAGAACCGTGTTCATGGCTTTGTTCATGGTGTTGTTGGACCGGTTCAGATCATAGCGGTAGTTTTTCAGCGTGCCCACGGTGGTCATTCTTGGAATCATGGGGCGTCCTCCTTCTTATCAGGTCGTCATACCGGTGTTGTTGATGAGCTTATCCAGCACGCTGTCAATGGTGGTCATCAGGCGGCAGGCCGCGTTATAGGATTTCGCATACATCATCAAATTCATGGCTTCGTCGTTAAAATCCACGGAAGAGACGGAATCCCGGTCCGTGTCAATGGACAGGGCATTTTCATAATAGGTCTCCAGCATGGTAGTGGTTTGGGTGGTGTCTTCGCCCAGATCCGTGCCAATGCCGTTCCACATCTGGAAGAAGGTTCCCTCGAACATGGGCTTGTCGCTGGCGCCCTCACAGCCCTTCAAGGACGTGGGAATGAACTCAAATTCCTGGTGTTCCAGCAGATAGCGCATATGGGTAATGCTCTCGCTGGCGCCGGAGGCGGGCGTAGTAGTACCCTCTACGCAGGTGAAGCTGGCCACCAGAAGGTTGTTGGTTTTGTTCCAGAGATTTGAAACGGAGATGTTGGCGGCCGTGATTTCAGAGGGGTCGTTGTTTCCGGGATTGTTACTGAAAAGAACGCCTCCTTTGAAGATGCCCCTGGCGTTTTGTCCCCAACCGGCCACAGGGTTGCCCGCCGCGTCCGTGGTATCCTCCTGGTTTTCAGGAAGGAATTTCTCCTCTGCCGTGTCGTAGGTCTGCCCTTTGAGATAGGCATCCAAAATGTCCTTGCCGGTAATTCCCGCGTCTTTCAAGTCCTGGTCGGTCATCCCGGCCAATCCCGTCTGGTTTTTCAGCTCTGTCTGAGCGCCCGCGCTCATGCTGTCCCAGTCCTTGTGGACTTTTTCCTCCGCTCCGTTCACGGTGATGGTCAGCGGGATACCGATTTCCTCTCCCGCGTCGTTCTTGCCCGCCACCACGTAGTAGCCGTTGGGGTCCGTCAAAAAGCCCTGGTTCGCCTCGTTGAGGACGCTTGCAAACTGGTTGGCCAGCAGGTCCAGGGCCTTCTGGTAATAGAGAATGCCCCGCTTGCCGCCGGCGCCTTCGTCCATATCCGCAATCACACCCAGGTCCGTGAACTCACCCGCCTCGGTCAGCAGCTCCCGGTTACCCTGGAGCTCGCCGGTAATGTCGTTGTCATCCAGCGATACAGGCTTGGTAATAATCCGCTCGTAGACCTGTTTGGTATAGGTATAGTCATTGGGGCCCGTGGGTTTGATGGGCTTTCCGTTGGCATCCAGTTTCGGCTCGCGCCGGTAAATTGTGACGGTGGTGTCCCCTGTGGCGGGTTTATTGGCTTCTTCCACCATGGCAATGTTGGTCTTGGAGTTCCAGGTGACGCCGGCGGGAAGCACAATGTCCGCCACATCCACCGCCTCCGCCGTATAGGCGGTTCCGCCAATGTAGAGATCTCCCTTTTTGTTGGTCAACTCGGAGATCATCAACTTGTAGAAGGGGTTGTCGTCATCCGTCAAAATCGTGGCGTCTCGAATGTCGGCCACCGGGGTTTCCGTGATGTTCCCGTTTCCGTCGTCTTCCTGTTTCAGATACTGGCTGGTGAGTTTGGCGTACTCGTCCGGGTTGTTCGCCGCGTAGTCCGGGTCCGCGTCCAGCCGCTTCTGTGCCTCTTCCGGATCGTAGTCCGGGTTCAGCGCCGGGGTCCCAAAGGAGAGCTGCGCGCTGAAAACGCCGTCAATCAGCAAGGCCTCGTCGGTGTGCACCGTTTTGTCGGGGTTGGCGTTGTCCAACGTGACGGTCAGTTTCTCCACCGTCAGCCCTCCGGCGATTTCCTCCTCCCCATAGACCACGTTGATATCGATCAGCTGGGAGAGTTCATCCAGTTGGACGTTCCGTTTGTCCCGAAGCTCCAGGGCGGGGTCTCCGTGGATTTCGCTCTTGCGGATCTCCTCGTTTAAGGAGCGGATGGTGGTCAGGTAGTTATTGATATCCCGGACATTCGCCTTCAACTGGTCCACCGTGTTCTTTTTTACGTCTTCCAGTTTGTTGGCGTAGGAGTTAAATTTTGTGATCAGGTTGCTGGCAATCTGACGGAAGGTTTTGTCGTACTCCTGGTGTCCGGTCTGGTCCTCCATGTCCCGGAGGGCCGCCGCCAGCTTGCCAAAGTCCAGGCCCAGAATACCGAAGCCCCCTTCGCCTTTGCTCTCGTCGCCCTTGCCCACTTCGTCCAGAATATCGGCGATCTGTTGCAGGCCGCTGAGCCGGGCGTCCATAAAGCCCACCTTGGCGCTCTCCGTCCGAAAACGGATATCCAGATAGGGACTGCGAATCTGGGAGAGGCTCTTTACCAGAGCGCCCTGGCCCACGCGGATGTCGCCCTCCGCATAATATCGGTCCGCCCCGTTGGCGTAAAGGCTCACCTGGTTTAGCCGCTGGCGGGTGTATCCGGGGGTGTTGATATTCGAAATATTGTTGCCCGTCACGGTCAGGCCGGTCTGGGCCGCGTAAATCGCCAGCCGGGCCTGGGTGAAGGAACCAAAGGTACCAATGCCCATATGAAAATACTCCTTTTCGTCTTCGGGTGTCAGGCGCGGAAATCGGTCTTCATAGACGGCGGCGGGGCGCTCTCCATTCCCTTGCCATAGCCGGGGCCCGCCTGCTCTGCGGCGGAGCCCCCCAGCTTGGTGATAATGGTCTCCACCTCATGGAGGTTCTGTTCCAAAAGGGTCCGGGTCTTCCCGGCGGCCTGCCGGAAGGCCACATAGCGGTTTCGAAGTTCCTCCACCACCTGCCGGGCCTCCGCCTGCATGGCGGGGGGGAAGCGGTCGGGAACTTTCAAAAGGGGCACGTTCACCAGCCCCAATTGGGGCAGCAGCTTATCTCGCGTCAGCTCCAGGCCCCGGAAGTTCAGCGCCTGGGCCTGTTCCTGGTTTAAAAGTTCGTTCAACGTCATCAGGTCATCCTGCTGGGCGGCGGCCAGTTTTTTCTCGTTCAGGGCCGTCAGGCTCTCCAGCCCCCGGCTCATGGAAGTAAGAAAGCCCAGATAAGAACGGTATAACTCATCCATGCCTTACTCCTCCACCATCAGCAGCATTCGCCCCGCAATGGCCATGGGGTCCGGGCGGTACTCTCCGGCGGACACCTCCTGGCGAAGTTCCTGAATATCGCCGGTGGTGGTGGCGGTCCGCACCTCCTGAGAGAGGCGGCTGACCATTTCCATCTGGAAACTTCTCCGGCCCGCAGGGGCGGAAAAGTCGGCGGAATCGTAATTGTGCCCGGGAACCGCCTGGGCAGCCCCCCCTCGCTTCTGGGCAGGGTAATAGGTTTTTGTCCGGCCAATGGAAGAGATGGGGCCGGAACCGGCAGAAGTCAACATCATAACTCACATCCTTTGCTCATGACAGCCGTTCACTTCATTTCACTTCACTATTCATATCGGCAAAACGACAGGAAAGTTAAGAACAGTAGGGAGAATTTTCTTGATTTCCGGAGAAACAAAAGAACCGCAAGGCCGGTTTTCACCCGGAAAAAACGTCCCCCGCCTCCTCTCGGAGACGGGGGACGCTCTTAAAATTCAGTGCAGCGTCTTCAAGTGCCGGAGCAGCACGTTTGCCACGTTGTCGCAGGACGCCTGAATGCAAACGGCGCCAATGTCATTGGCTACCATGGGCATTCCATACACCACGCTGGACTCTTTGTCCTGGCCGATGGTATAGGCCCCCTTCTTCCGCATCTCCAGAAGACCCGCCGCGCCGTCCTGGCCCATGCCGGTCATGATGATGCCCACCATTTTGCACCGAACCACCTCCGCCATGGAGTGAAACATGGCGTCCACCGAAGGGCGGTGGCCGCTGACCTTCTCCCCTTGCGTGCAGGAGACGGTGTACTTCTCCCCGATGCGAACCACCCGGCACTGCAAATCCGCCGGGGCCACCAGGGCCAGTCCCCGGTGAAGCTCGTCGCCGTTTTTGGCCTCCCGCACCTCCATCTTGCAGATGCGGTTCAGACGGTCCGCGTACATCTGGGTGAATCCCTTTGGCATATGCTGGACGATGACCATGGGCGGAATGTCCGCCGGCAAACGGCGCATAACCTCCAGCGTTGCCTCCGTGCCTCCCGTGGAGGCCCCCAGGCCCACCAGCACCCGGTCCAAGGCCAAGCCGTTCCCCAGGTTGGGCGTGGCGACGGCCACAGACTCGCTGCGCAAAGGCATAGAGGGCCGGACTCTGGCCATGGAGGCCACCAGCACCTTCTGGGTGAGGTTGGTAATGAAGACCTCCTTGCTCTCCTGAACGTCCGGCTTGCGGACGAAGTCCACCGCGCCGGCGTTCAGCGCGTCGAAGACCTTCAGGTTCAAAGAGGACACCAGAATTACCGGCACCGGGTGGGTGGGCAGGTACTCTTTCAAAAAGTCAATGCCGCTTTGTCCCGGCATTTCCACATCCATGGTTACCACGTCCGGTCTCAGGCGGGGCATCTTTTGTTTCGCATCCAGAGTGTTGATGGCATACCCGACAACCTCCATCCTGGGATGGGCCGAGAGGCCCTGGATAATGAGGTTTCGGGCCAGGACGGAGTCGTCCACCACCATCACGCGGATCTTTTTCCCCAGTTCCATTGTGAGGGAACCACCTCCTTCTTATTTTTGGAAGGTCGCCGTCGCCAAACGGCGATAGGGCGCGTTCTGGCTCAGGTTCTCCGAGGCGCTGATCAGCAGATATCCGCCGGGAACCGTGGCGTCGTAAAAACGGCGCACCAGGGCGTCCTTGGTGGGCTGGTCAAAGTAAATCATGACATTCCGGCAGAAGATCACATCGAACTTCCGGCGGAAGCGGATGGGGTCCATCAGGTTGAAGGTCTGGAAAATCACGTTGTTCTTCACGGCGGGGGACACCGTGTGAGTGCCGTCCCGGCCCGGGGTGAAATACTTTCGCTTCCAGTCCGCCGGAATGGTATCCGGCAGGTTATAGGTCCCCCGCCGGGCGCTGGAGAGCGCCTGGGCAGAGATGTCGGTGGCCAGGATGCGGGTGTCCCACTCCTTGGCCCTGGAGCCCAAATAGTCGTAGAGGAACATGGTGATGTTATAGGGCTCCTCCCCGCTGGAGCAGCCCGCGCTCCAGATGGCCAGAGTTTTGTCCCGCTCGTGGCGGCGGACAATCTCCGGGATGATGTTGTTGCAAAAATAATCCAGGTGCTCCTTCTCCCGCATGAAGAAGGTGTAGTTGGTGGTCAGCTTGTTCAGCACCAGGGTGACCTCGTCGTTTTCCTTCTTGTCCAGAAGGTGGTTGACAAAGTCGGAAAAGGTATTGTAGCCCAGCTTTTTCAGGGCCGGGGAGAGGCGGCTGGTGATAAGCTGCTTCTTCTGGCTCAAGTCGATGCCGTAGCTGGACTGGATGAAGTTCGCCATCCGCTTGAAATCCGCATCCGAGATCGTCATGGGGCCGAAGGCGCCGCCGGCATTGATTTCCGTATCCATAATTATTCGTTCACCGCTTTGTCCTGAAAAATCAGTCGCCGTACCCGTGGGCGATCAGCTGCTCGCAGTCCAGCACCAGCATGGTGCCGGAACCGTCGGGCAGCGTGCACATACCGGAGACCAGTTTCTGGGCGCTTTGAGAGGGGATGGGAACGATGCTCTCCACCGGGATATCCAACATCAAATCCACGGAGTCCACCTGAATTCCCAACTGGTTGTTGTTGTAGTCAATCACAATCAGGATGCCCTCCTCCAGGGGAGGCTTCCCCAGGCGGAGGCGAATGTCCATGATGGGAATGATCTGTCCGCGCATATTGAAGATGCCAAGGATATAGTCCGGCATCATGGGCAAATACGTGGCGGAATAGCCGTTGAGCAGCTCCACCACCTGCTCGGCGTCGATGCCGATTTTCAAATTGTCCACCGTGAAGATGAGGTATTTCCGGATACCTGCGCTCTCGTCCTCCTGAACGGAGTGCTCCAGCTCCTCTTCCTCCACCTGGAACAAAACGTTTTCGTTACTCATTGCGTGTTTCCCTCCTTTGGCGCTCACATATTCCGGGCCGCCGCATAGAGGCCGCCCGCGTCAAGGATGATGCTGATGTTGCCGTCTCCCAGGATACTGCATCCGGTGATTCCATAGTTTTTGATGTCAAAATTGTTGACATAGGAGGGCAAGGGCTTGACGACGATCTGCTGTTCGCCCAGAAGCTCGTCAACAAACAGGCAGTAGGAGCAATCGCCGGACTCCAGCCACATCAGAATACCTTCTTCAATTTTCTCCGCGCCGCCGGGAAGGTTATAGAAGTCCCGGGCCCGGATGACGGGATAGTACCCGTCCAGCATTTTCACCATTTCACCGTTGACGGAGTCGTGGAGAATGTCCGCTTCGGTGAGTTTGATACTGGAGCGGATGTTGTTGATGGGGATGGTGAAAATGGAGTTCCCCACAGAGACTTCCATTCCGTCCATGATGGCCATGGTCAAGGGGATGCGCATGATGGTGGTCATGCCCCGGCCCTGTTCGCTGGTGATGCTGACGGAGCCGCCCAGGCTCTCCACGCCGCTTTTCACCACGTCCATGCCCACGCCCCGGCCGGAGAACTCCGTCACCTGCTGGTTGGTGGAAAAGCCGGGAGCCATGAGGAAATTCAGGATTTCCTTATGGGAGTATTCCACATCCGGGGAGGCGATGCCGTTTCGGATGGCCTTGGCCAGCACGGCCTCGTCGTTGACTCCCGCGCCGTCGTCGGAAATTTGGATAATGACCTCGCTGCCGGTGTCCTGAGCGGAGAGCAGAATCTCGCCCACCGGGTCCTTTCCGGCGGCGATGCGGTCCTCCACGTTTTCCTCAATACCGTGGTCCATGGAATTTCGGACCATGTGCATAATGGGGTCGCCGATGGAGTCCACAATGGTCTTGTCCACCTCGGTGTTCTCTCCCACCAGGGTGAGTTTCACCTGTTTATTGAGCTTTTTACACATATCCCGAACGATGCGGTTCATCTTCTGGAAGGTGTTGGACACCGGAATCATCCGCAGGGACATGGACACGTCCTGGAGCTCGTCGGTGAGCTTGCGCAGCTGCCGGGCGGACTTGGAGAAGGCGTCCAGATGCAGCCCCTTGAGATCCGGAGAGGCGGTGACCATGGCCTCCGTGATGACAATCTCGCCCACGATGGCGGAGAGCTGGTCCAGCTTGCTGAGGCCCACGCTGATGAGGCTCTCCTTCTGCCCCTGACCCTGCTGGTGCTGCTGGGCCCCGGACTGGGCGGCCGGAGCGGCGGAGGGGGCCTTCTGGGCGGCGGGGGCCGCCTCATGTGCGGCGGGAGCCGGTTCCGCCGGAGGCGGCGGCGGGGCGGGAACGTAATTTTGCTCCTCGTAGGAGTGGACGGACCCGGCGGTCATGACGATGGGCACGGCCCTGGCCCGGTCCGCCTCGCTGCGGAACTGGAGGAGGAAGCCGTGCTCAATCACCACCTCGGACAGGGCGGGGTCCGCGTCCACGCCGGCGGGCTGATATGTGAAGTCCGCGTCGGCGCAAAAACCCTGGACAGAGGTGACCAGCATAAAGGCCCGGAGATTCTCCATGCCGCAGCCCTCGTCAAAAAAGACCCGCAGGCCATAGGGAAAATCGGCGCTGCCCTCCGTGGTCTGGGCGGGAACGGGGGCCGCCGGGGCCGCCTCCTGGGCGGGGGCGGGGGCCGCCGCCTTGGGGGCGGGTTCCGCTGGAATTTCTTCCCCCTTAATTTTGGCGATTAAACTATTAATATTTCCAAGGAAACTGTCGACATCTTCATTAAGGGGCTGTTCTGCTTCCACCTTCTCCATTTCCTCCCGGAAGTAGTCTACGGAGTGAAGCATCACGTCAAAGAGCGCCGGACGGTCCTCGTCCTTCACCACGGACATCGTGCCCTCCCGGATAAGGAAGAACATATCCTCAATGCGGTGGGAGACCCGGGCCAGTGTGTCGAATTCCATCATGGCGGAAGAACCCTTGATGGTATGCATGATGCGGAAGATCTCATTGACGTTGTCTTGAGAGAATGTATTTTCCTTTTCCGCGTCCAGAACAATGCTCTCCAGCTGCTCAAGAAGCGTATTGGTTTCATAGATGTACATATCTAAGATATCATTGTTGCTCACGAAAACACCACCTTATCAGCCTTTTTCATTACTATCGACCTGTTGCGCTAAAAAAATAAGTAGCGGCGGCAAGTTTTTTCTGTGAGGTGTCATGAATGCCTGATCTGCTCGGTGCCACCAACCCGGTACCCGGTTATGACAAAACCACAGTCAACCGGAATATCACCGTCTCCCCGGACAATCCGCAAATACAAAACGTCACCGATCCCAGTAAGGTCGTCCGCGCCGACGGACGGACGGAACAGCAAGACAGCAACCTGCAAGGGGACGGCGGCATCCGTTACGACTCCAATTTTCAAACCTTCCTCCAGCGCCTGCGGGACACCCCCAGTCTGGCGGAAAGTCTCTCCCGCATCTTCTCGGGGATGGGGGGCATTGTCGTCTCTTCGGGCCTTAGCGCCGGCATCGCCGAGGAGATGGGCCGCCTTCTGGAGATGCTGCGGATGGACGAGAGCCAGCTTTTGAACTTCCTTCAGGGGCAGTTCAAAACCGGCACTCGCTTTGGCGGGGCTCTTTTCGCCCTGCTCCGCAACGCCTATGACCGGGCCGCCTCCAACGGGGTGCGGACGGATATCCTGCAATTTTTAAAAGCCTATGTGGATTTTGACTCCACCAGCCATATCGAGGGCAACCTCCTCCGGGACCTCCAGTCCATGGCGGACGCCATGCCCGCCAGCTGGGCGGAAAAACTCCGGGACCTGACGGCTCAACTCCAAAACGGCATTGCCTCGGGAAACCGCCAGGGAAACCTCCAGCTTCTCCAGCGGGAGATTTTCCCCTATATGTCCTCCTATGTGGAAAGAACCCACGACATGGGGACGCCCCGGGCCCTTTTGACCATGCTGGCGCTGAATGTGGCGCGGTATGAAAACGGTTCGGAGGAAAAGCTGCTGGAGGGCTTCCACCAGCTCAGCGGTTACGGCACCCTGAAAGGGCAGCTGGGGGGCATCGACGACGAGTCTTTGTTGCTGCTTCTCAAAAGCCGGGGAGGCGGGGGCGACAGCGCCAGCGCCATCCAGTTTTCCAACCAGCTGGCCGCCGCCGCGGCCCGGGCCTTCCGGGGAGAGGGCAACGCCGAGGTGCAGCAGGCCTTCCAAAATCTCATTGCCGCCATGCTGGTAAACGAGAGCGTCTATATGCCCATCAACCACTACCTTCTTCCCCTGGAGTGGAACGGGCGGATGCTGTTTTCCGAGCTGTGGGTGGACCCCAACGCCGAGGACGAGCAAAACCGGGGCGGAGGCGGCGGGAAGAACACCATGCGTTTTCTCTTCAAAATGGACGTTCAGTCCCTGGGCCTTTTCGACGTCATCCTCACCGCTCAGGGAACCGATGTGGACGTCCAGATCGCCTGCCCGGACAAGGCGGCCCCCTTCTCCAAGCAAATCGGGGACGCCGTCTCCCAGATTCTAACCCGGAACGAGCTGAAACCCACCCGGGTGGCCGTACGGCGGATGGACCGCCCAGTCACGCTGACCGAGGTGTTCCCCAAAATCTTTGAAGGGAAGAACAGTATCAATGTCAAGATCTGAAGGAACCGCCAGAGCCAAGAAGGCTGTGGCCCTGCAATACGGGCCGGGAGACACGGCGCCGGTCATCGTGGCCTCCGGCATGGGATATCTGGCGGAGAAAATCGTGGAGACCGCCGCCGACTGCGGCGTGCCCATATACGAGGACAACTCCCTGTCCACCATTTTAACCCAGCTCCAGCTGGGCCAGGAGATTCCGGAGAGTTTGTACCAGGCCATTGTGGAGATTTACGTCTACTTCCTCCACTTCGATCCAGCCGGCCACTTCGACCCATCCGGCAAAGCGCAAAAGGCCCAAGACCAGCGCGGCCAGACGCCGCCCAGCGAAACGGAGGAAACGCCATGACAGCTAACCGCACCTATCTGATTCTGGACACCCAGAACCACGCCCTGGCCAACGGCCAGCTGGCCACGGCGCCTGGGGACACCCCCATGCGGCTGAACATTCTGGACAACAAGGTGGACACCGTGATGGAACACGAGGTGGTCACCCTGTTTAGCGCCAGCAGCGAGGAGTTGCCCATCCAATGCCGCATCCTCCGCCAGCGGGGGGACGCGGTGCTCCTGGAGAAAATCGCCACCCTGGACCCGGAGGTCCGGCGAAACTTGCGCGTCCCCGTAAAATTCAACACGTTCCTCTACTCCCTGCCCGACTCCCCCTGGAAGGGGCGGCGAAGCGTGCAGTCCATCGACCTCAGCTGCGGCGGCATCGCTTTCTACGGGGACTGCCAGCTGGAGCTTCACGAACAGATGGAAATTGTAATCACGCCCACGGAGGAGCCGGTGATTTTGCGCTGTGAGATTCTCCGAAAGCAGGAATTGCAAAACGACCGTTTCATGTATGCCACCAAGTTTGTGGATATGTGCGAGGACGAGGAAGTCGTGGTGCGGGAGGCGGTGTTCAGCCTCCAACTGCAAAGCCGCGACGCCCAGGACTGACAGGAGGTATCCGGAAATGATTCAAAAAACCCGCGCTCACCGCGCTCTTTTACCAGGGTTCGTCCGCCTGACGGCCCTGGTTCTCACTGCCCTGACCCTTTGCACCTTTCTCACCCTCCGCCCCGCCCAGGCGGCGGAGTGGATGCAGCCCTATCTGGAACAGGTCCAGGAGTGGGGCGTCATGCGGGGAGACGCCAACGGAAACCTCAACGAGGACCGGAACATCACCCGGGCTGAATTTGTCACCCTGGTCAACCGGGCCTTCGGATTCACCGACGTGGGGCCCAACACCTTTAGCGACGTGCGGCCCAACGACTGGTTCGCAGAAGACATCAGCATTGCCCACAAAGCGGGCTATTTCAACGGAACCAGCCCCACTACCGCCGATCCCTACGCTCTGGTGACCCGGGAGCAGGCCGCCGTTCTTCTGGGCCGGTGCCTCCGGTTCCAGGGCGTCTCCGGCGCGGCCAACTCCACCTTCACCGATATGCGGGACATCGGCGGATGGAGCCGGGGCCTGGTGCAGGAGGCCGCGGACCTTGGCATTATCCAGGGCTACGCCGACGGCAGCTTCCGGCCCAACCTCCCCATCACCCGGGGCCAGATGGCCTGTTTCCTGGTCCGTGCCCTGGGCACCTTGGTCCAGGAACCGGGCGAGCAAACCTCCGGAGGCGTGTACGGCAATTTGACCATCACCACTCCGGGCGTCAAATTGAAGGACACCACCGTCACCGGAAACCTCTATCTCACCGGCGGCGTGGGCCTGGGGAACGTGGAGCTGGAAAATGTCAACGTCCTGGGTAAAATCGTCATCTGCGGCGGCGGCGAGGCCGAGGGGGGCAAGCAGAGCGTCCTCTTGCGCAACGTCACCGCCGGCTCCCTGGAGCTGGACAGCCTCACGGGGCAGTTCCTCTCCCTCCAGGCCGAGGGTCTGACCAACATTCAGGAGGTCATCGTCCGCACCTCCGGCTATGTGGAGGACCGGACCGAGGACGGTTTGGGGCTCCAGACCATCAAGCTGGACGGCATCGAGGGCGCTCAACTCCAGCTGGCGGGCAACATCAAACGGGTAGTGGATCTGACGCCCAAGTCCTCTCTCCAAATGGCCCAGGGCGTGGCCGACATGATCACCATTGACGAACGGGCCTTGGACGCCACCTTGACCATTGACAACAAAGCCACCGTCCGGGAACTGAACCTGGACCGGGGCACCCAGGTGACGGGCCTTGGCGACATTGGGCACTTAAATATCAACGCCCCCGGCTCCAAGGTCGAAATGCTGCCGGACACCATCTTTGTCCGCCCCGGCATCACCGGAAACATCGACAAAGTGGAAATGGATAACATCGCCGCCGCCGAGTCCTCCGAAGATCCCCGGCTGCTGGCGGGCTATCCCAAAGCCCGGAACATCGCCCCCACCTCTGCCGACGCGGTCTTCCGCACCAACAAGACCGGCACCATCCACTGGGCCATCACCGCTTTGATGGACGGCTCTTTGGGAGAGGAGGAGCTGATGAATCCCGGCTCTTATGCCAAGATTCTCCGCAGCGGCACTTTGAAGGTCACCGCCTCCGATAAGGATTTCACCGCCCGGCTCACAGGCCTTGCAAAAGAGGGCTCCTATTACATCTCCGCCCTGCTGGAGGACGCCAGAGGCCGGCGGAGCCCCGTGAAGATCGCCGCCTTCTCCACGCCGGACGACACCGCTCCCAACTTCGCAAACGGCTATCCTCAGGCCCCCATTCTCACGGTGGACGCGGATGACGAGCAAGTGGCCCAGATCATGGTCATGGCCACCAAGGACTGCCAGATGTATTACGTTCTCCTGCCCAAGGGCTCCACGGCCCCCACAGCGGCGGACTTCCGCTCGGCGGCCCTGCCGGGGAACCTGGGCTTCGGCATTGTGGACCTGCGCAAAAACACCCCCTTCCTGGTCTCCCGGATCAACACGTCCCACCTCCAGGAGCAGACCACCTACGACCTCTATCTCTGGCTCAACGACGCGGACAACGGCAAGAGCTCCGCAGTTCGAAAGGTCTCGCTGACCACCAAGGATATGACGCCGCCCACCATCCTGTACCTCCGGACCAAAACCGTCGCCGCCAAGCAGGTGACTATGGAGTTCTCTCTGGATGAACCGGGTATGCTCTACTGGGTAGTGGTGAAGCACGGAGAACCCTTCTATGACTCCGGACTAAATGCCAACGATCTCAACGCCAAAATCCAGGTGGAAAACGGCCGGGGTAACAACGTAGTTCGCTCCGGCGGTCCCATCCGAGCCGCCAGGGGCGGGACAAACTACACCTTCCCCGTCTCCGGGCTGGACCCTCAAACCACCTATGACCTCTATTTCGTGGCCAAGGACCTGGCGGGCAACTATTGTACCTACGCCAAGGCCCTGACCCCGCCCATTGAGATTAAGACCCTGGACCAAGAGCCTCCCACGGCCACTCTGGAATACAGCCGGGTCAACGAAAGCGCCAGCGGCGCCGTCAACCCCTGGTCGGAAAGTGACATCAGCATCGTCTTCAACGAGCGGGTCCTGGGCGCCCAGGGCAACAATCCGGGGATCAACTTCTATGATCTTTATGAAAAAGTTCTCAGCAGCACCGGCGAGGAGAAGACCCAGGCCAAGGAAACTCTGGGCCGGACGTTGCAGGACTATCTGGATTTCTTCCCCGGCGTCCCTCCCACCAGCGGCAAGCCCCAGCAAGAGCACGTCACCGTCAAAGAATCTCAGTCTGACGACGACTTGGAAGCGCTACCCTGCTGGATTGACTACCGGGAGGCCATCATCTCCCAGGAGGGCGACAAAACCACCATCACCTTCCCCGGCGATAACAGCCAAAACCGGAAACAGAATATCACCCCCGCCATCAAGCTGGAAAGCGGCGCAACTTACTTCTTCCAGCTGCTCAATATCAAAGATACCTCCGGCAACATGATCAAACCCAACCCCACCTATGTGCCCAGCCGGGGCTTCACCACGGCCTATGCCACCGTGTACATCAAAGACAACGAAAACGAGGAAACCGTCACGGTAGGCAATGACACCCGCCCCGCCCGCATCTTTTACATGACGCCTGTGGGCACCGAGTCCGTCAGCTCCGGCACCCGCTGGGATATGCTGATCTGGACCGACGCCAACATTAAGTACGACCTGATGGTCCGCCGGCGGGGAGACACCGCCTGGAAATCCCTGGGGCAGGCGAGTCCCAACCTCACCAATGTGGACGCCTCGGAGGTTTACAACAGCGTTCACGGAAACTTCGGCTCCGCCATGATTGCAAGCGGACTCTTCGGCTCCGTGCAGGAGGGCCAGGGGCGGCCCTACCTGAATGAATTCAAAGACGAGGTGGAATTTGCCATCGTCCCGGTGGACACCACGCTAAACCACCCCGTCCATATGAAGGTTCAGCTCTACGCCGGGAGCAACACCGCCCTCTCCAATGTCTCCCGTCCCGGCCAGAGTACGGCGGACCGCCTGAAGGATCAGCCGATCACCTCCATTGGAGACCCCGATCCCTTCCCCGTGACCTTCCAGGAGTCGGATCTGGCTCCCGACGTCTGGGTGCAGGATCACGGCATCATCCCCGGCTCCACTGCGGCCCAGGTCCACCTGGAAGTAAACCGCTTCGGCATCGTGTCTTACTTCGCAATTCCTCTGGACACCAGCCGGATGCCCGGGGACCACACCGGCAACGATTACATCATGTATGAATCCGCGCCCTTTGTGGGAGGAAAGCGGGTAAACCTGGAAGATATCCCCGACGGTCTGGACCACACGAACGTCCTGAAACTGGATATTGGCAACCCCAACTCTGACGACATCATCACGGGCAACCGGCGGGATGAACAAACCGCCATAGGAAACACCGGACGGACCCTGCTGTCCAGCACGGGTACCATGATCACCATTACCGGAGATAACGGCGCGCCTCTGAAACCCAACACCACTTATCTTCTGTATCTGGCCACCGCCAACCCCGCCGGCACTCAGAACCCCAACGTGGTTTGCTATCAATTCACCACCACCGGAGTCTCCACACCCAAGCTGGAACTACAGGCCAACGGCTCTAACGCCACTGCCCAGACCGACGTGGACGCCAACGTCTGGGGCGTTTTGATGCTGGACGGCAGCCAGCCCTATCTCTTAAAGCCCTTTACCAAGGCGGCCGGGACAGCTACCGACGACACATACGCCAATGCCACCGGCAGCGGGAACAACGGCGAATACCTGGTGCTGGACGCTCTGCTGGATGACTACGGTTCCGGTCGAGGAGTCAAAAACTCCATCTTTGACATCTACGCCACCGATGAGGCAAAAAGCGAAGTGCTCCGTATCGCCAACACCAGCCGCCCGGTTCCAAATTCCATCATCGACATCATCAAACCCTTCCCCGTGGACCCCAATAACCCCGACGGAACGGATGTGCGGCCCTTCCAGGACATGAGTATCGGAAATCTGTACTGCTTCCTGGCCTGCGCCCAGAGTCCTTTGGGCTCGGATCCCGCCTTCCGGGCTCTCCGGCCCATTCAGCTGGCCGAGGAAAACGGCCCGAAGATTCAGGGCACCTCCGTCTATTTTGAATACGATGAAACCACCGGCCGGTACACCGGCGGTGACGTCTCCCTTGTCTTCACGAAAAACCTCTATTTCCGAGACACCTCCAACATCCAGACCTTCCTGCCCGTCAGCTCCACCAACTTCGAAAGCTGCGTGGGCAAGAACTTCACCTCGGTGGAGATGGTCTGCCGGACCGGCGGCATCGGCGGCTGGCAGGTTGTGACAGAGGGAGATGATTCCTCTACCCCCAGAGCCACAAACCGTCTGGAGTTCCACACTTCAAGACCGGCAGAGGGCAGTTTCATCTTCACCATCAACCCCGGTCTTTGCGACCAGTGGGGCGAACCGGAAACCTCCACCTCCTTCCAGATTTCCCTGGTGGTTTCCAAAGACCCCAATGGCAAGCTGATTGGCACTCTCTCCGGAGTTCCGGACGAGTGGCAGCAAAAGTAAGCATCGTTCAAACTATTTCTCATCATCCCTCTTCGAGGGCGGGCGTCACCGCCCGCCCTCGCTTCGTGTGTTCGAAAAAGGAGTGTATGCTTTATGAAATCTCATTTCCTCCGCCGGGCCGTGGCGCTGCTTTTGACCCTGGCGCTGGCCTGCTCCCTGCTAGCGATTCCGGCGGCGGCGGATGACATTCCCGTCATCCGCGTCGATCTGGACCGGGACCAGCTTACCCTGGAAAAGGGTTCTTCGGAACTTCTTTACGCCGAGGTAATCCCGGACGACGCCACAAACAAGACCCTTGAATGGAGCAGCAGCGACGAGCGCGTCGCCACCGTGGACCAAACCGGCCGGGTCAGCGCGGTGGGTCCGGGTTCTGCCACCATCACTGTCACCACAGAGGACGGGGGCCGCACGGACAGTTGCCGCGTCACGGTCACCGTCTCCGCCACTCGCGTCCTTCTGGAGGAATCCAGAATCCGCATGACCGTCGGCGAGGAGCGCGCCCTCCCCGGGGTTGTCCTCAGCCCCTCGGACGCCACCGATCCGGTCATCTGGGACAATCCCAATTCCGACATTGTCCAAATCTCCGGCGGCAGACTCATCGCCAAAGCGGCAGGCACCGCCGTCCTCACTGCCAATGCGGGCAATGCCCGACCGGACACCTGCACCGTCACGGTGGAGGAAGCCTCTGTCACCAGCATCACCGTAACCCCGGACAGCGCCTCCGTCTCCCCCGGCGAGACAATCTCCCTCACCGCAAAGATCGAACCAGCCAATGTGGAAAACAAGACCATCATCTGGGACTGCACCCAAAGCGGCGTTCGGGTCAGTCCCTCCACCTCCACCAGTGGGTCTTCCGTGACTCTCACCGTCTCTGAAACTGTGACGCCGGGAACCACATTCAATGTCATCGCCTCTTCCGCCGCCTCCCCCGGCCACTCCACTCCTTGCGTCATTCGGGTCGCGGAGCCCCAGCCCCCCCAGGTCAGCTCTGTTCAGATCAACGTTCCCGCCACGGACTACGGAAACTTCGTGGACCCCAGCAAAACCCTTGAGTGCAAAGCTACCGCCTATCCCCTGGACGCGCCGGAGGAGGCCCGGAAAATCACCTGGACCTCCAAACCGACCGCCATCGCCACGGTAAACGCGGAAACCGGCGTCGTCACCGGCATCGCCCCCGGCAAAGCCACCATCCGGGCCAGCGCGGGGGAAAAGTATGACGAACGGGAAATCGAGGTCTCCGGCATCCTTCTGAGTTACATCAAAAAATCTCCCTCCGGCGGTCAGGGAACCTCCGTCTCTTTGAACGAGGACAGTCCGCCGGTGGAGATCTACCAGTACCGGGACATCAGCGTTACTTACGAGGCCTTTGGAAACGCCTTTGGCAAAGTGGTCAACTGGGAAAGCACCAACAACTCTGTAGCCCAGGTCATCAACGGCCGGGTCACCGGAAACTACCCCGGCGAAGCCATTATTAAGGCCGTTGTAGCCGGTACGGGCTTTTCTGCCAGCTTCAAGGTCAAGGTCTCCGAGGACGTAGCCCAGGCCATCACCGTCAACATGGGCTCCGAACCCTCTTACCCCTTCTCCGACCTTATGAACGAGCTGAACCGCCGCTCCCAGGACAAGGCCGGCGCGCCGCTGGAGAGCGTTTACAACCTGAAGGTCTCCACGAAAAACGGCGTCCTCTACTACAAATACTCCACCCCCGACACGCCGGGTCACGGCGTGGGCGGCACGGAGCGCTTCTACTACCAGCCCTCCGGCCAGGGCCAGATGGCCTTGCGGGACGTAACCTTCGTCCCCCTGCCGGGATTTGAGGGCACCGCCGTGGTGGATTACAACGCAGCCGCCACCACTGGAACCACCTTCACCGGAACCATCCGGATTGAGGCCACCGCCACCGGAGACGTCAATTACTCCACGGCCATTGACCGGCCCGTCTCCTTCGCGGCGGAGCACTTCTCCTCCATCTGCCTGGGCCGCACCGGGCGGGCCATCCGCTATGTCACCTTTGGCCTGCCCTCTTCCAGCCGGGGCACCTTGTATTATAACTACAGCCCCACGGGTCTCTACTCTCCCAAAGTGGACAGCGACACCCGGTATTATGCCACCAGCAGCCCCTCCATTGACGGCATCACCTTTGTCCCCGCCAAGGGCTTCACGGGGGATGTGGATATCCCCTACCGCTGTACCGACAGCTCCGGAGCCTCCTACAGCGGCACCGTCACCGTCCGGGTTCAGGGGACCAACGGCGAGGGAAGCGGAGACGTGGAATACTCCACCGGCCGGAACCAGCGCCGGAGTCTGAGCGCCAGCGACTTCAACGACGCCTGCCAACGGGCCACCAACTCCAACCTCAACTACATTCGCTTCACCTCCCTCCCCTCCTCCAGCGCCGGAATCCTCTACTACAACTACGTCAGCTCCTCCAGCGCCAGGGTCGACACCGGGCGAAACTACTACCGGAGCTCTACCCCCCGGATCTCCAACATCACCTTTGTCCCCGCCAAGGACTACCGGGGCACCATCACCATTCCCTTCACCGGAACCTCCACCACCGGGGCCACTTTCTCCGGCGACCTCATCTTGCACGTGGACGACGGCGTTGGAACGGTCCACTATGATACCCCCAAAAATCAGCCCATCACCTTCGCCTCCGGGGACTTTAACGACGCCTCCCGCCGTATCACCGGCAGAGCTTTGAACTATGCCCGGTTCACCAGTCTCCCCTCCTCCAGCACCGGAATTCTCTATTACAATTACACCAGTTCCTCCAGCTCCCGGGTCTCCACCTCCACGGACTACCGGCGCAGCGGTTCGCCCTCCCTCTCCAACATCACCTTTGTCCCCGCCAGCGGATATACCGGCACGGTCTCCATTCCCTTTTATGGCTATGATGAAAGCGGCGTCCGCTTTGACGGCACGGTCACCGTCACGGTGGGCGGAGGAAGCGGACGGACCATCTCCTATTCCGTTGCCACCAACAGCTCCGTTCGCCTCAACGCCTCGGACTTCAACAGCGCCTGCCGCAGCGCCACCGGAGACGGACTGAACTATGTCCGCTTTGACCTTCCATCCTCCCAGTACGGAACGCTCTACCACCAGTACAACAGCTCCAGCCGCACCGGGAACACCGTCAGCAGCGGAACCGGATACTACTACTCCGGCAGCAACCGCCTGCTTGGCGACGTCAGCTTTGTCTCCACCGCCACACCGGGCACGTCCACCTTTGGCTACACCGGCTACAGCACCCGTGGAGACTCCTTCTCCGGCACGGTGGAGGTCACCATCTCCGGCCCCAGCACAGTCAACACCTCTATCCGTTACAGCGGCAGCTCCGCCGCTCCCATTTCCCTCCAGGCCGTGAATTTCCAAAACGCCTGTCAAGCGGCCCTGGGCAACCAGCTGGCTTACGTTCAGTTCAACTCCCTGCCCTCTGTGGGCCACCTCTATCAAAATTACAGCGGCCCCGCCCGAACGGGAACCGGCGTCAGCGCCATCACCCGCTATAATACCCAAGAGCTGAATCAGATCAGCTACCTGCCCAAGGCGGAGTACCAGGGGACCATTGTCATTCCCTACACCGCCTTTGACACCCGGGGAGCCAGCCACTCCAGCACCGTGGAGATTCAGCTCTCCAACGCCTATTGTTCCGCCACCTTTACCGATACCGCCCGAGGGTGGGACTGGGCAAAGCCCTCCATTGAGTTCCTCCGGGGTAGCGGCATCACCAACGGCTATGGCAACAACACCTACCGCCCCGGGCAGTCCATCAGCCGGGGGGAGTTTACCCTCATGATCTGCCGGGCCTTCCAATTTCCCATGGGCGGCTCCTCCGGCTTCCCCGACGTGCCCGCCAACAGCACCTACGCCGGGGCCGTGGCCACCGCCAGGGACCTTGGTATCGTCCAGGGGAACAACGGCCGCTTCCAGCCCGACCGGCCCATTACCCGGCAAAGCGCTATGGCCATGATCTGCCGGGCCATGGAGGCCGCGGGCCAGTCCCTGCCCGCTACGGACTCCAGCCTTCTCTCCTCCTATACGGACGGTTACCAGGTTTCGGCTTTCGCACGGCCCTCTGTTGCCGCCCTGGTCCAGATGGGGGCTGTCCGGGGGAACAGCGCTTCCCGGCTCAACCCCGGCGCGGCCATCAGCCGGGCGGAAATGGCTGTGATTTTACACCGGGTTTTGACCCGATGATAAGGAGGCAAGCGTCATGGCATTTTTCAAGTCTCTTTTTGGTGGGAAGAGCGAGCCTGTCCCAATCGCCCACCTGGACGACTTCCCGGATTTATACAGCGGCATGAAGGTGGAGGTGATGACCCCCGCCAACGCCTTACTTTTCGTGGGAAGGCTCCGTCTTCTCAGCGGCAATCAGTTGGACATCCTGGGGGAATCCGGGGGCTTTCTCCCAAGGGCTTTGTACAACCAGCCTGTTAAGATCCGCTGCTTTCCAAAAGAGGGGGACACCTTCACCCTCAACGGCACTGTGGGTCCCAACGACCGCAAATTCTGGCGGATTGAAAATCTCCAGTCTCTCCAGAACAGCGAAAACCGCAACTTCTTCCGTCAGAACACCGCTGTGGAAGGCTACGTCCGCACGGAATCGGGCCAGAAGTTTCCCTGCAAAGTTCTGGATGTCGGTGGCGGCGGCGCCCGGGTGTTGACAGAGAAACTCTTCCCGCTGGAGAGCACCTTCCAGCTGGAGACCTCCCTTATCCCCACAGAGGAGCCCTTCTCCTTTACCTGCCGGGTCAAGCGGACTACCGTCCGGGCGCAAACTTCCAGTCCCGTGAAAAAATTTGAGTACGGCTGTCAGTTTGTGGATGTACCGCCGCGGGAGCAGGAGCGGCTTCTTCAAGTCATCTTCACTCTCCAGCGGAAGGTGCTCCGGTCCAGCCGGGACGCGTGAGAAAGGACAAAAGGCCCCGGTCTCATTGGCTCTCCCAGCAACCATAAAAGGAAGCGGCGCGTCTGCGCCGCTTCCTTTTTGTTTGGCCCGGTTTTAGGCTTTCTAAAAACTGGAAATAATAGGATGGTACGAAAAAGGAGGACCATCCATGAGCGTTACATTTTCCCAATTTTGCGCCGGCGGGCCGGAGGTTCGGGAGGCCCTGCGCCGCTGTGTCGACAACCTGGGCCGGCAGGGACAAAGCTATGAATTTCCCGACTGCCGGATGCCGGAGGGCTGCTTCCCCCGGCAGGTTGTGCTGGGTTTTTTGAAACGGGACCGGGGATATTTGCTCTATTGGCGGCCCGCAATCGACTACCGCGGGCAAAGCCCGGTGCTGGCCGCTCTCTTTGCCAGAAGCGTCTGGCGTTTTGACAACTACGAGATCCTGACGGCCCGTCTGGCCTCCCTTCGCCGGGAGGTAGAGGAACCCAGGCCTTTTTGTCCTCCCCCGCTGACGGCGGATCCCCCTCCTGCCGTCTCCCCCTGGCCACCCCTTTACCAAAAGCTCCGGGAAGAACTGGGGCGGCACGTCCTGGGACAGCCCCAGGCGGTGGAGGCCACCGCCTTCCGGCTATACAGCCATGCCGGAAAACGGCATCCGGCCCGTCCCCTCTCTCTGATTTTCCATGGCCCCACCGGCGTTGGAAAATCGGAGCTGGGCAAGGCCCTGGCCCCGGCTTTGGAGCAGTGTTGCGGGCAGCGCTGTCAGTTCGTCTGGACAGAGCTGAACACCTTCACCGAGGCCCATTCCGTTCACCGCCTCACTGGAGCGCCGCCGGGTTACGTGGGCTATGAGGACCAACCCATCTTTGAAGCAGTGCGGCAAAACCCCTGTACCGTCTTCATGTTCGACGAGCTGGAAAAGGCTCATCCGGAGGTTTTAAAGGTCTTCATGTCCATTTTGGACGAGGGCCGCTGCACTGCCCACAAGGCCGACGAACAGGGGGGACGGGAGTTGGATTTTCGCCGCTGCGTTTTCGTCTTCACCACCAACGCAGACCTGACGGCGGCTGGAGAACGCCCTCTGGGCTTCGTCCAGCGCCGTGCCGCCGCCCGGGAAACCGCAACAGAGGCCGCCAACACCCCTGCGGAGCTGGCGGAGCGGCTCTTTCGGGAAAACGAGGAAGCACGCCAAGCCATGGTGCGGCTTGGCGTGCTTCCGGAAATCGCGGGCCGCTTTGGCGGCGTAATCGGTTTTCACCACTTGGATGAGGTGGCCCGCCGAGGGGTCACTGTCAAGCAGATCACCGCTCTTGGCCGGGAGTACGGCCTGAACGTCGTCCAGGTGGACCCGGAGACCGTACAGGCCTTGACGCCGGGGCGGGACGCTCTTTCCGTCCGGTCCTCCGCCTGTGTGTTGGAGAGCCTCCTGGCGCCTCTTCTGGCGGGGGCTTCCGGCCGGACGGGCTACCGTCTTACAGGGCTGCCGGGAAATCTCCGTCTGGTTCCGGATTACTCCCAGTCCAGCTCCACCACTGCATTGGCCTCGTCGTCCAGCTTATAGAGCTTTCCGTCACTGGAGAGGAAGTAGCTTCCAGCGTGCTGGCCGTCCGGCCCATAGATGTTCACCCGCACGCAGATGGAGTTGGCAATGCGAACAGAGCCCTCCTGGGGGATCATCTCGTAATCTTCCATGGATTCACCGGGCAGGCCCAGCTTGGAGGGATGAAGGGCCTCCAGATCCGACAGGCCCCTTCGGGTTCCTCCGGTGGCGGGAGTCTCCGGCTTCGGGTCGTGAACCCGTCCCTCCGGCGTATCCAGCAGCACCGTGCAGTTGTTCCCCTCCCAGCTCAGCAGCAGCGAGTGGACTCCTCCGCCGGTGCCGTCCTCCGCCTTGGGAATGTTCCGGGCAATTTGAAGGGTGCCTGAGGGGCCAAATTCCTCCGGCAGGTCAATCCGCAACAGCGTCTCATCCACCACGGAGAAACCCGCGTCCTCCGTGGCCATCAGCGCCGCGTAGGCGGTCACCAAACCGGCGGGATTTTTCAGCCCCTCATAGCGGTAGAGCGTCTTGGGAGGAGGCGCCTCCTCGACAGCGGGGGCTTCTTCCTCCCCGGCGGTGTCCTCTGCCCCCTCTGCCGGGACAGCTTCTCCCTCTTTCTCTTCGCCGCTGTCTTTGGCTTGCTCCGGCAAAGGCTCCGGGAGAACTTCTTCCTGATAAACCAAAACTTCTCCTCCGTTCACCGGCAGGGCAGTGATATGGATCTCGTCCAATACGTAATCCATGGGAATGGGAATGGGTTCCGGTGGGGCTTCTTCCTCCTCCCCGCCACCTTTGAGGAAAAAGAAGGCCCCCACGCCAATGGCCGCGGCCAACACCGGAACGGCAAGCAGTATCAGCTTCTTCTTCCCCTTTTTCTTCTTGGTGGCGGCTCCGTCCTCTCCGCCCTCCACGGCCTTGGCGGCGGTTTTCGCCAGGGCCTTGGCCTTCTTTTCCTCGGCTTTCTGGGCGGCCAGCTGGGCCTTCTTCGTGGCCTGCTCGGCTTTTTTCGTGTGCTTCGCCGCCTTTTTCTCGGCGTTTTTGGCCACCTGGGCAGCCTTCTTTTCTGCCTTGACCGCCTGCTTTTGTTTAGCCGCCTCGGCCTTTTTGCCTGCGACCTCCACCTGTTTGGCGGCCTTGGCCGCCCGGCGTTCGGCCTTTTGGATGATCTTATCCGCCTTATCCTGTTTCAACGCTTCACTCTCCTACTTATACTCCCGTGGTTTCCCCTTAGTGAATGGTGATGGAATCCCGGTCCCTCACCGTCTGGCTGAAACCGCATTCCGTTCCGTTCACTGCCAGATGGACGGGCCCTTCCAGCTTTTCAAAATCCACGCCGGAGCGCTCCAGAAGGTCCATAACATAATAGGGCTGGCCATTTTCCTTCGGCGGCAGAACCAGGGGCTTGCCGTTCAGGAGGATTTCCACCTCCCGCTTGCGGATCAACGGTTTCACAGGTTCCACCCTGGGGGTCTCCGGAGGCTCTGCTTTGGACGCTTCCGGCTCCTTCTCCCTCACCGGTTCCGTCTTTACCGGCTCCGGAGGTGCTTCCTCCGGGGCGGGCCGGGACGCTTCGGGAACCTGGGAAACCGGCGGCGTCTCCGGCAAAGCGGGTGGAACCACGCCGGAGGGGCCTTCCAGCGTCAAGATCACGTCCCCTTGGCTCAGGGCAGTCTTCAAGTTCCCCTCCTGGTTATTCAGCAGCACCCGGCCGGAAAAGCCTTTCCCCAGCAGCTCTCCCAGGGTTTTCGCGGCGTCCTTGCCGCTGCGGGCGGGCTGAAAACGAATGTTATCCCCTGCGTGAACCACCGCATTGATAGCCGCCTCCTCCCCGTTCACCCGCAAAATGGCGGGGGCGGCGGGTTCTCCCCGAAGGACCATGTGGCGCCCATTGAGGGTCACCCCCAGGTTTTTTCCGGAGCGGCCCAGCATATCCGCGTAGGTGTAACCGTTCATCAGCAGAATATCGCGAATGGTCAAGACGCCGCTCCGGAAGAGCTTTGCCCTTTCTCCATTGAGGGTGATGACATAGCTGTCATTCAAAAGTCCCAACCCCGCAGAGACGGCAATCCCCAAGGGGGTGGCGTACTCCGGGTTGTTCAGGTCAAGTTCGTCGGCAAAGGCGCTTTTGACAAAGTTGTTCCCCGCGATGGCCACCCTCCGCTCATCCATATTCAAGCTGGAAGCCACCTTTTCTCGAAGGCCTTCCAGCTTGCTGCCGCCCCCCGCCAGAAACAGCGCCGAGGGCGGGCCGCCGTTGAGCTCCGTCACTTGTACGGCGATAGCCTCCGCCAGACGGTTCATAGGCTCTTGAATAGCCGCGTGCACATCCTCAAAAGAGGCGGTGTTCTCCAGTCCCAGGATGTCCGTATAGTGGCTGTCCTCTCCGGGGCGGAGATTCCGTTTCATCTCCTCCGCCGTCTGAAAGTCCACCAGGAAGGTCCGCATAATGGCCTCGGTAATCTCGTCTCCGGCAATGGTTGCCATGGTGTACCCGGTGACGCTACCGTCCCGGCAGACCGCAATGTCTGTGGTTCCCGCGCCAATGTCCACCAGCGCCAGGTTCAACAGCCGCAGCTCCGCCGGAATGGCGGCGTTCATGGCGGCGATAGGCTCCAGCGTTAAGCTGGACACCTGAAGGTTTGCCGCCCGCATGGCTGCGTAAAGGCTTTCCACCACCTCGCCGGGGAGGAACGTGGCTACCACGTCCGCCTCCGCCTTTTGTCCCGTGTGGTCCAGAAGAGAGGCCAGGGGATAGTTGTCCAGCCGGTACTGGGCCACTGTGTAGCCCACCATAAAGAACTGCCGCCGGACCTCATCCTCCACTTGCAGCGCTTCTTCCGCGGCGGAGAGGGCCCCCGCCTCCAGACGGCTGATGGTCTCTGCGCTGATGCTCTTTTCCTCGCTGAGGTCCATCGCAAAACTGCCGCTCTGGGTCCGGAGAGCCCGTCCGGCAGCCGCCACGCAGACCCGCTCCAAATGAACACCCAGACGTTCTTCCAGCCGTTCCGTCACCGTTCGGGCCAAACCGCCCACCTGATGAATGTTGTCAATCTGACCATCCAGCATAGCGCGGCTACCATGTTCCGCCATCTCGATATCCAAAGCCTTGAACCGGCCTCCGGCGGGTCTGCCCACAACGCCCACGACGCTGCGGGTTCCAATATCCAGTGCGAAGATCAAATCCCGCTCCTGGGGTCTTAAATCCTTCATAATGAGACGCTCCTTTTCATGTCTCGCAAAGGCGCAAATGATGCCAGAAGGCGGCACCGAACCGCCTTCTGGCATCATGGCAGGGGGGACTCTACTGCCAGCGCGGGATGGCGCGAGTGGTCCTGCGTTCATTCCATGTCCGTGGCAGCTCGCGTCTTCCATGAACCGGGCTTGCCGGTGAAGTATCGCTTAGTACTTGCTAAAGGCGCTGCCGCCGGCGCTATATCCGCCGTCATAGGAGGTGTCTGCCACGCTCTCTTCGGAGGAATAGCTGGGCGCGGTGTAAGTGCTGGAAGTACCGGAACTGCTGCCGGTGCTGCGGAGACGGAACTTGCTCAGCAGCTCCTTCATCAAGCTGGCCTGGCTGCTCAGCTCCTCGCTGGCGGCGGCAGACTGCTCGGAAGTGGCGGAGTTGGTCTGAACCACAGAGGAGATCTGGTCGATGCCCTCGGTGACCTGGGCAATGGCGGAAGCCTCTTCTTCCACGGCCTTGGCGATCTCCTGAAGAGCGGACATGGACTCGTTGGTGGCTTGGACCGTCTTATCCAGAGATTCGGAAACCCGCTTGACAATTTCGCTGCCGTCCTGGACCGAGGTGATGGAGTTGTCAATCAGCTCTTTCGTGGCCTTGGCAGCCTGGTCGGACTTGGTGGCCAGATTCCGGACCTCATCCGCCACAACCGCAAAGCCTTTACCGGCGCTGCCCGCCCGGGCGGCCTCCACGGCGGCGTTCAGGGCCAGAATATTGGTCTGGAAGGCGATGTTTTCAATGGTGGCAATGATCTTGCCGATTTCCTGAGAGGAGCTGGAGATCTTCTCCATGGCCTTGACCATTTCCTCCATATAGTCGGCGCTTTCCCGGACTCGCAGATCCGCGTTTTTAGAGTGGTCAATGGCTTCCTCGCTGCGTTTGGCATTGCTCTGGGAACGGCTGGAAATTTCAGCAATGGTGGCGGACAGCTCCTGAACGGCGCTGGCCTGCTCCGTCGCGCCCTGGGCCAGCGCCTGGGCTCCAGTGGACACCTGATCGGAACCGGAGGACACCTGCTCTCCGCTGAGGCTGATCTGAGCCAGCGTATCGCTGAGGCTGAGGTTAATGACGCGGATGGACTTGAGCATACTGCTCAGCTCGCCCACATACAGCTCCTCCACTTCGGTGCGGCAGTTGAAATTGCCGTTGCCCATTTCTTCCAGAAGACGGCAGGTATCTTGGATAACACCGGCCAAGGTGTGCTGGCTGCTTCGCAGAGCGTCGCACATCTCGCCCAGTTCGCTGGTGCTCTCATAGTCCACGGGAATGTCCAGCTTGCCCTCGCTGAATCCCACCAGGGCGGAGTGAACCTTTTCCACGGGGATCACGATGCTCTTGATGATCAGCAAGGCGATTCGAAGGACGATAAACGTGGCGATGACCATCACCACTATGATGGAGATGATCGCGATCGTGGAGATCATATTCTGCCGGTCAATGATATTGGCCTGCTCCGTCTGGAGCTTTTGGGCCAGCGCGTCACCGGCAGCGGCAGCCTGGGTCAGGGAGGGCGTGCACTGGTTCACAATCATGTCGGCAGCCTGCTGCTGATTGGTCCGGGCAATCCGTCCAATTTCCTCTGCCACAACCTCCCATTCCTCCACCAGCTTGATAAAGCTGGTCAGCTCCGTCTTGTCGTCCAGAGGGTATATGGAGTTCAGTTTGGTGATCTCGTCTTTCAATTGGCTGATTTTGCTGTTAGCAGTATCGATGCTGCTCATATCCCCGGACAACACCGCATCCCGCAGGCTGCGGGCGGCGATATTGTAGCTGATACGGCATTCGGACGCCATCTCATTGGACTGCACATACTTATCCAAAATATCAGTGTACTGGCCCTTTTGCACAGTCATCAAGACGAGGGAAATGATGATAATGATTGCAGAGATCGCGATGGTGATTCCATACCCCATGACCAGGCTTTTCCTGACCTTCATGTTTTTGATCATTTGAGTCTTCCTCCTCTTTATTCCTTGCTCTTTATCGTATCTATGATCATCGGCTTCCGGGCTATACCACGTCGCCGTATCTTCCTTTCTCGACATCGCCGAAAATCTTCCCGTCCACCAGCGTGATCACCCGCCGGCGCATGATGTTGACATACCGGCTGGCATGGGTGGCCATGATCACGGTGGTCCCCATGCGGTTGACCTCTTGCAAAAGTTGAAACATATCCCAGATGTTGTCGTCATCCAGGTTGGCCGTAATCTCATCCAGCACCAGAATGGGTGGACTGTTGATCAGGGCCCGGGCCAGCTCCACCCGGCGGCACTCTCCAATGGACATCTCTACAGGGTACCGAGTTTCCACGCCCCGCATCCCCACCAGGCCCAACACCTTCTTCACCCGAAGTTCCACGTGTTTTCCGCTTTCAAAGCGGCGGCGGCCCACCTGCGCGGCGATCCACAGGTTTTCCTCCACCGTCATCTTCCGGATAAGACTGTGCTCCTGCTGAACCTTGCCAAAGAGAATCGCCATACGGTTTTGACTCCAGGGGATGAGCTTGGAAAGGTCCTTTTGGTCCAGGCTTACCGTCCCCTTGTCCGGCTTGAGCCTTCCGGAGATCAGGTCCAGCAGCGTGCTTTTTCCCGCGCCGCTGCTGCCCACCAGAAACACAAATTCCCCCTGTCGGATGGTCAGATTGATATCCTCCACACCGACCTCGTACTTCTTTCCCTTGTGCTCCTTTTGCTGCCGGCGGTCCAGCTTGTAATTCTTTGTGACATTTTCCAGCGTGATCGTGGGCATACTCTGCGCTCCCATAGTCTTGAATCAAGTCTCCGCCTAAAGGAGGTTTCCTTTCCGGCGGGCGCGGTTCCCAGGTCCCGTCTATGCGTGCGCAAAGGCGGGACCCCGGCCGGACCGGCCGGCCGGGAACCCGGCTCTTGCGGTTTCGCTTATTGATAAACGGACTTCTCTCTTGCCAGCTTACGGTTGACCACCCGGTCCAGCTCCACAAGCTGCCTCAAGACCCGCTGGTTCGCACCGACTTGATCCGCCAGCGGGACCTCCGCTCCCGTCTCCGCCGCCGCGCCCTTTAAAAGGGCGGAGAGGCGCTTCGCGTCGTCGGGGGCCAAGGCCAGTTGCTGCTGAGCCAGAGCCTGTTGGGCCCCAGCCAGCTTATCCGTGGGTTCTTGCCGCATGGAAATCAGCATTTGCGCCGAGACCTGGTCGTCCCGGTCCACAGCGTCCGCCAGCTGGCGGGTCAGATCCAGAGCCTCGTTCAGCGCGGTATAAACCCGTTTAAGCTGCACGTGCGCGTCCAAGAGGGCGGTTGTTTCCATCCTGAATTCCTACTTTCCTGAGTCTCCGCTCTTTTGCGCCTGACGGAAGGCGTCCCGCAATTCGCCCACCATAGTTTTCACGTGGGTCAAAACCTCTTTGCGGCGGCCAATCTTCGCCCGGCCCAGTTCATAAGTAAAATACTCATAAAGTTGGGCCAGGTTCCCGCTGATAGGATACTGCCGGTCCAGCGTGGAGTCCAGATAGTCGATGATGGCGACGGACCGCTCAATGGAGGCCTCGTACACGGGGAAATTCTCCTGATCCAGCATGAGCTCCGCCTGAGAAAGACGTTTGTACAGCTCGTCATACAGCAGCAACAGCAGTTCCCCCTGGGTCATGGTGTTGACGCTTTGTTCCTTGTATTGCTGGAAGCCTTTCATATCCATTGTCTGTGGATCACCGCCTTCAATTATATCAGCCGCCCGTCATCAGCTGGGAGAAGTAGGAACTTTGAGAGTTCATTTGCTGAATCAGCTGCTCCAGACGGGAGAACTGGTTGGTGTAGTAGTCCACCTGATTGCTCATCTTGTCCTGCCACTTTTCAATTTCCTCGTCAATCCGATTCAGTTCCTTTTGGATGGTGTTGTTATACATGGTACTGGGGGCCAGAGGAGAGCCCGCTTTTTCCACCAGAACGCCCTTGCCGCCCTCGGTCTTGCCATAGATATCCAGGGGCTGCTTCAGAGCCTGCATCAGCCCGTTGCTCTTGGCGCCGGACTCCGTGCTGGCGGTGAAGGCGTCCCGGACCTTGTCCGGATCATTGTTCAGGGCGTCACGGAATTTCTTTTCATCAAATTCCAGAGTGCTAAGGCCATTGGAATAACTCACGGTGATGCCCGCTTCCCGGAGGGCCGCGCCATGCTCGCCGTTCATGGAAATGGCGTTGGTCATCCGCTGGTAGAGGGAGGCCAGATCCCGGTCTCCGAAGAGAATGCCCTCTTTGGCCTTCTCGTTCCAGTTTTTGATGAAGGTCTCGCTGTACTCCTCTTCTTCCTCCGCGGTCAGGGGCTCATAGTACGCGCCGTTGGACTTTTGGGCGGGGAGAGTGGAATAGGCGTCCTTGATCTCCTTGGCCATGGCGTTGTAGTCTTCCACCATCTGTTTGACCACTTCCACGATTTTATCCGCGTCGGAGCTGGTCTCAAAGGTGACAGCCTCTGTGCTGGTATCCTGAATAGCCGTCTTTTCCATGAGAGCATTCATCGTCTGCTTTTGGGTCTCGTCCGTGGTAAAACGCAATCTGCCCGAGCCGTCCACCTGGGCGTACACCGTGTCGCCGTTTTGATGCTCAAAGGTCATGTTGCCGTCCGCATCCAAGGTGCCGTACACCGTTTTCCCGGTCTTACCGTCCTGGAACACAAACCGGCCGTCGTCCAGCTGCTCCGCGCTGAACTGCTTCTCCTGACCCTGGCCCTGATAGATATAGAAGAGGGATTTCCCATCCTGGTCTTTGGCGTGGCTCACATTGTATTGGATGTTCCCGTCATCGTCCGTTTGATAGCCGAAGGTCCCCTTCAAGGTGACGGTCATTCCATCCAGATCTACACTGTTGGAGCTGCGGGTAATCTGCCCCAAGGAAGTGCCGTTGACACTGGCCTCGAAGATGGCGTCCTGGCCTTTGGTGTAGGTTCCCTTTTTGTCGTCGTCATAGGTGCCGGGGGCGCCAAAGAGCTTGCTGGACAGGCCCTCGAAGCGGATCTCGCTGTCTTCGCCGGTGTCCTTGGCCGTGAAGGTCAGTTCGTTGGTCAGCTTGGAATAGCCCACTTTGACTCCGCAGTCGCTATTGCTGTTCATGGCGTTAAAGACGTCGCTCAGGGAGCTGTCTTCGTTGAACTGCCCCACTTCTTTTCCGTTGACTTTAAAGGTGTAGAGCTGTTTTCCGTTGGCGTCTTTCGCATCCACTTTGATGGTATTTCCATTTTCGTCTTTTTTGGTCGTCTGGGCCTTTTCCATGCCGGCAAAGCCGTCCTCGCCCAACAGGTCTCCCAGGGTCTTTCCGGTGTTGAGGTAGCTGGTAATCCGCTCGCTCTCGCCAAAGCCCAGGGTTTCGCCTATGCTGGAACCGACGGTGAAGGTGGAACCCTTGGAGGCGGAGAACTGGAACTGAATCCCCGCTTCGTCGCCGTTTTTGTCGCTGACGGTCAGCTTGCCCCGGCCAAAGGCGTCGTCAATATTTTTCTGAAGGGCGCTGACAAAGGCCGCATCCCGCTCTTTGCCCGTCAGTCCCTTGGCGATGTCGTCCTTACCGGGCAGCTGGATGGTCTTGGTTTTGCCGTCCAGGGTGATTTCCAGGTTGCCGCCCCGGTCCATGAGATAGTCGTAGGTGCTCATGGTTTCTTGCATCGTGCCGACGTTCGCGGCGTTAAAGGATTTGACCTGCTCTCCGGCGACGGTGCTCAGTTCCTTGTCCTTGTCCCCCAGCAGCTTTTCTTTGACGCTTTCGCTGGCGGAGGAGATATAGACGTTGTTGCCTTTGGGGTCAACGAAGGAGATGTTCCCCTCAGAGTCCGCCTTGGCGCTGACAATGTCGTCCAGCAGTTCCTGGCCCGTATAGGTCTTGGTTCCGATGGTGACGCTCTGTTCCTTCAGCTGTTTGTTGATTTCGTCCGCCAGCTCCTGGGCGTTGGCATAGGTTTTGTTTTCGTCGAAGTCAATGGTCAAATAGCTCAAAGCGTTGGAACCGCCGTATGCCAGGGTCATAGAACCGGAGAAGGTGCTAATGGTCTTGTCGGCGTCCAGGTCCAAAGAACCGGAAGCTGCTGAGGTCACGTTCTCAGAGCCAAAAGCGGAGGTGGTACCGTCCAGCGCGGTGCCGCTGAGTTTGTACGTGGCGGCGGTGGCCAGCTGGAGCACCCGGTCAATCTGCACGTCGCTGCTGGCCCGGCCGGTGGCGGAGACCTTGTCAGCGTACTTGCCTTTGGTCACGGTTTTCACCGCCGAGTCGAAAAAGCTGCTGGACATCAGGTTGTTGGCGGACCGGTAAGAGGTGTACTTCGTGAGGAAGGAGGACATCTTACTGATCATGCTTTGATACGCGCTCTGTTTCCACTCTGTTTTTGTGCGCTTTTGTGTCAGTGCCGTAATCTTGTTTTTGTATGCGGATACCGCGTTTTCGATCATGCTCTCCGTATCCATGCCGCTGGCAAGGCCGGAGATTACGTTCCGGTTTCCATAAATACTGGAGGATCTGCCTACACCGCTGACTGCCATATGCTGCAACTCCCTTCAAGAAATTTCGGTGATGCCCGCACCCCCACAGGGTGGGGGCCATCGAAGTTAGAATTTTTTTGATATTCCTCTATGTTTTTTTATCGACATATAGTATAATAAAAATAAGAGGTCCCCGTTTAGTTTTTACAGTAAGGAGGAAAATCCTTTGACACAGGTCATCACTGTCACGAATCAAAAGGGCGGCGTGGGCAAAACCACCACCGTTTCCGCTCTGGTCTGCGGCCTGAAGCAGCGGGGTGCGCGGGTCCTGGGCGTTGATCTGGACCCCCAGGGCAACCTGGGCTTCACCCTGGGGCTGGATATCGGGGAATGCAAAACCGTCTACGACGTGCTCACCGGCGCCTGCCCCATCGAGCGGGCCATTTCCCACACGGAGTACGGCGATATTCTCGCCTCGGACATCATGCTCTCCACCGCGGAGGTGGAGTTCACCGCCCCCCGGCGGGAGTTCATGCTCTCCCAACAGCTGGACGTGGTAAAGCCCCACTATGATTTCGTTATCATCGACACACCGCCGGCGCTGAACATCCTCACCATCAACGCGTATGTGGCCTCCACCGGTTTGATTGTCCCCATGGAGGCGGAGGTTTTGAGCCTTGTGGGCGTCTCTCAGATTCAGGACACCATTGAAACGGTCCGCAAGTCCTTCAACCCGGATCTCAAGGTCCTGGGCATCCTGCTGAATAAGTATGACCGCCGTCTGACCCTCTCCCGGGAGATTCTGGATCTGGCGGAGTCTGTGGCGGAGCAATTGGGCAGCCAGGTTTTCCACACCAAGGTCCGCCGCAGTGTCAGCGTGGCCATGGCCCCGGCCCATGGGCAGAGCGTCCTGACCTATCAGCCCAACACCAAGGCCGCCGCCGACCTTCGAAAAATCGTGGACGCCGTGGCGGGTCCGTCCTTCCCGGCGCCCCGTCCGGCCTCTCGCAGCAAGTGGTTCTGATTCTTTGACTTTTCTGATGTAAAGGAGTTTTGATTATTATGGCATCCAACAATACCAGCAAAACCGCCCACGTGATGAACCTTCTCAGTAAAAGCCGGGGCGGAGCCGCCGAACCGGCGGCGGAACCCAAGGCAGAGTCTCCCGCCCCCCAGGCGGAAACCGCGCCCCAAACCGATCCCGTTCCCCAGACGGAGCCCGCTCACGCCGCGCCGGTGGCACCCATCATTTCCTCCATCGCCGCTGACGCCGCCGTCTCCTCCCAGATCAAAGACGCCCTGGAGGCGGAGCTGGAAGCGGCGCCCAAGGCCGCGCCCCAGCCCCCTGTCCGCCTGGAAGCCCCCCCGCCCGTACAGCGCGAGGCCCCCAGGCAGGCCCCGCCTCCCGCTCAGGAGCCGGCCCCCCCTCAGGAGACCGTCACCGCGCCGCCGCCCCAGGAGGACTCCGCTTCCACGCCGCCGCCCCAGGAGGAGGAAAAACCCGCTTATATCAACGTCATGCAGATTCTGGTGGAGGAAAAGGCGGATGAATACATGAAAATGTTTGGCATCTGCTGTTGCGAGAAGTGCCGGGTGGATGTCCGGGCCTATGCCCTGAATCATCTTCCCCCCAAATACGTGGTCTTGAGCCAAAACGAGCGGATTCCCCGTCTCACGGTTTATGAAAGCCGGTTCTCCAGTGACATTACCGCCCAGCTGATCCAGGCCTGCAAGAAGGTCATGCTCACTCCTCATCACTCCAGGCCGGAGGCTTAACCCAACCAGGGACCCCAAAAAGGAGTCGAAGGTTTTCCCGGCAGTCCTCTGAGGATTGCCGGGAAAACAGCATGGCAAACCAGGCGGACACTGCCGCCCGGGCAGCGTTTCACAGGTGCGGCTCTCTTCCGAAGGCAAAAGGTTCGGCGCGGTGCGCCGAACCTTTTTACATTGTCCGTCCCTCTCAGTTCTCCGTCTCAGGCTGCGGGGGCCCTTCCTCCGGCCCCTGGCCATCTGCGGTGCTGCTCAGCTGTTCCCAGAGGACGTTGACATTTTCCATGCAGTTGAAATAGACGTTGGTCAAAATCTGGTTGGGGATGCCCAATTCCTCCGCCAGGGCGGTGATGGCGTTCCAGTTGGCCGCCTCATAGCTCAGCAGCAACTCGTAGAGTTTGCCGCAACGCCCCTCCTTCTTGGTGAGGGCGTTGCGCACCTCGTCGGTTACGGGCAGCTCCTCCAGAATCTCCTCCAGCGGGGCGTCCACCAAGTGGTTCAGCGTGGAGAACATACCCATTAAATAAGCCTCCGCCTGGGAGATCGGCATATTTTTGGCGTACTTCATCAGCTCCTTGCAGAAGGAGGCCCGCATGAAGGAGCGCTTCAAAAATTCCTCTGTTCCCGCCTCGGCGGGGCCGCTGCCAACGCTGGCGCTGAGGAGGTAGATCCACTGCTTCAACTGCCCAAGTCCCAGGGTCATAATGGCCTGATGGACCGTAGTGGCCCGGTTTCGCAGGGCAAAGAAGGCGGAGTTCGCCACCTTCAGCAGGTTGTAGGTCAAACTGGCGTCCATGGAGATCAGCTGCTCGATCTCGTCCACATCCGGTTCGTCCCGGGTAATGGCCACCATCAGACGGAAGAAGCTGGATTGGAGATAGGCGCTGGAGTGGACGCGGGTGGTCATCTGCTCGGCCACGTAAGCGCCTTCCAGACCGTCGGGCTTCAAAAGAAGGGCCTTTCGGTACTGCTCTTCTGTGTCGATGTTGGTGACCACACATTTTTTCTGCATACTGTGGGCCACTTCCACGATGTTGTGCATGGCCAGTTCCGGCGTGGTCTGAAGGTTCACCTTGATGTAATCAATGCTGTCCAGCAGGGCCAAATACCGGGGAGCAAACTGAAATTCGTTCACCGCCACCCGGTAGCCCTCCTTGGCAAACTGGTTGACAAAGTGCATGGACAGGGGATGAATGATGACACTGTCATTAATTTGAATCACAAGCTCCGACTTGTCGAAGAGCCGGGGCGTCTTCTTCATCAGCAGCGTGGTCGTGAAAGTCATGAAGTTCAAGGAACCCCGCAGTGTCGTCGTGCTGTTTTGCGTGAGGAAGCTATAGATCGTATCGGCAGAGGCAAATTCCTTAGCCTGGGGATTTTCCACGGTGAAGGCCTGATTTTCCCCATGGTACAGGATCTCGTGCCCCAGGATCTTCCCCTCGGGGTCCTTGATCGGCTGTCTTACGATGTATTTACTGCTCATGATATCCCTCCGCGATTATTCTCGCCGGCCGGCTTCTTCCAGCAGGTGGTCAATGACCCGGACAAGGTGCCCGATTTCCGGCTTACTCATCTGCTCGTCGGCGCCCAGCTCCTTGCCCTTGCGGCGCATTTCCTCGGTAATCAGAGAGGAGAAAATAATCAGCGGCAGGTGCTTGAAGTCCTTGTCGTCCTTCACCAGCTTGGTCAGCCGGTGGCCGTCCATCTGGGGCATCTCAATGTCTGTGATGATCAGCGCCACCTTGTCGTCCAAATTCGGATCTCCCCGCAGGCTGCTGAGATATTCCCACAGCTTACTCCCGTCAGGGAACATATGGGTGTTGCCATAGCCGGATTTGTGAAGAGCCTCCTCAATCATCTTGCTGAGGAGTACGGAGTCCTCAGCCACCAAGATAACGGCCTCGCTCCGCTGCCGCTCTCCCAAGCGCTCGATTTCCGACATCTGGATGGTGGTTTCCGGCGCGATCTCCGCCACAATTTTCTCAAAGTCCAGAATGGTCACCAAGTCGTCTCCGCACTGGGCGATACCCGTGGCAATGCCCTCGTTTCCGCCAGCCACAGTCTTGTCCGGCTTCTGGATGCTCTTCCAGGAAATACGGCTGATCCCCACTACCGTGTGGACCCGAAAGGCGATGTTCATTTTGTTGAAATTGGTAATGATAAACAGATCCTTGCTCTTTTTCTCCCCTGTCTCGCCCAGCAGATATGTGGGCAGATCCACCACCGTAATCACCTTGTCCCGGGGCTTGAAGATGCCCTCCACCGCCGGGTGGGCGTGAGGCATATGCTTCACAGGCTGGGAGACCAAAATCTCCTTGACCTTCGCCACATTGATACCATACAGGCTTTCATTGATGGTGAACTCCATAACCTCGATCTCATTTGTGCCTGACTCCAGCAAAATGCCCCGCTTGTCCTCTTCCAACAACATTCCCAACACTCCTTTCCGTGGTTCCTCCACAGCTAAAAAATCATCTCCGGACGCCCGTAACACCGGACGCACGCCTGTCCGGTGGCGGGATCGAAGAGCAGCGTCCGGGCCACGGAGCCGCCCACATCCTCTTTTAAGAGTTTGATTCCCTCTTTTTTCAGGTGCATATGTACACTTTCAATATTGCGCTGGCCGATATTTCCCAAAGACCCGCCGCTGACCTCGAACATCTTGGCTCCCCCGGCGATCTTCGCCGTGATGCGGGACCGGGACGCCCCCTTGGCCTCCATCATTTTCAGTGTCTCCCGAATGCCGGTGTCAGCGTATTTCATGGTGTTCTTCCGGCCCGGTTCCATATTTAAAGGCAACATAATATGAATCAGTGCCGCCAGTTTGATCTTTTGATCATACAGGCAGATTCCAATGCAGGACCCCAGAGCGTAGGTGATCAGCATTCCGTGGCTCTGGGCCATCTTCATGTCCGCAATTCCAATTGTGATCTTACTCTCCACTGTTCACGCCCAGCTTCCTTAATAAAAAGTTCAGCGACCGAATATCCGGCGATAACAGCAAACGGCAGGGGATCTCCTTTCCATTGCAAATGAAGTTTCCGCCGATGGTCATGATATAATTGGACTGTCCGCCGTACTCCGCCATGGGCACAGCCATAATGGCGCCCTGCATATCCACCGTGAAGGCAGGGACTGTCAGCTCAATGTCCAGACCCGCCAGACTGCTGAGGGCGTTGATAAACGTGGAGATCATGATGTTGCCCACCTCGGTGAGGGCAGAGTGCTCCATTTCGCTAAGCTCCATATAATCTTCGATGGTTTTTTCCATCATGCTCTCCAGCACCAGATTCACAAAATCCAGCTGCTGCACAGAAAGCATAATTCCGCTGAGCTGGCCGCTCATTCCCACCAGCACGCCGGCCGTAATGGGCTCCGGGCCGCCGATCCACTCAATGGCTTCATTATACTCCATTATGCGGACCTCCGGCTGCTGGATGCGCACCGGCTTGCCAATGAGGGCCGACAGGCTGGTGGCGGCGTTGCCGGTTCCTATGCTGCCCACCTCTTTCAAGGTGTCTAACTCCAAGGAGCTGAGTTCGTCATAGCTTTTAATGGTCATGCTCTTCCTCCCCCTCAGCCGCGCAGGCCATTGATGGTCGTCTCAATCTCGTCGGAGGTCTGTACCATTTTCAGCGCCATGCCATAGGCCCGCTGGGATTCGATGACCTTGGTCATTTCCTCCGCCAGGTCTGCGTTAGACATCTCCAAAAAGCCCTGTCTTGCCTCCCCGTCGCTTACGCGGATGCCGCCGTTTTTGTCGACTGCCCGGAACATGGTGTCTCCCACGTGTTCCATACCGTCGTAGTTCATATAGTCAAAAACTCCCACCGGCTGGGCCTTGTGCTCGTCTTCCACTTCGATCATGCCCCCGGTTTCACTGAGGACAAAGCGCCCTTCGTTGTCCGAGAGGTAGTAGATCCGCTCCGTGATGTCCTGGCCGTTTTCGTCCACCTCCCCAGTGGGGCGCATCAATTCGGAGATGACAAACGCGCCGTTCCGGGTGAGGGTGATGGCGCCGGTATTCAAATCCGCAATGGCGAAAAAGCCGTCTCCCGCAATGGCGTAGTCCTGGTCCCGCAAGGTCTGGGTAAAGGCGCCGGACTTGAAGTCCGTGTCCGTGGTCCAAAGGGCCGCGCCCACGCCGTAGGGGCGCATCTCCTCGTCGCTGGCCTTGAGATCGTCGTACATCAAGGAGGCAAAGCGGCTTTTCTCCGCCTTGAATCCATAGGTGTTCAGGTTCGCGATGTTGTTTCCGTGGACCGTCAGGCGCTTTAGCTGCTGGTGCGCGCCTACGGACGCGATGAAAAAGGATTGATTCATGGGCTCCCTCCTTAGGCGAAGCGGCCGACATCGCCGGTGGCCTTGGTCATCAGCTGGTCGTACATCTTCGTAACCTGGGCCGCGCTTTGCAGCGCCCTTTGGTAAGTGATCATCTCCGTCATCTGTTTCACCATGTCGCTGTTGGAGCGCTCCAAATATTTGTTCCAGATCTCGTAATTTGCGCTCTGCTGGGCGCCCTCGCCGGTGAAGAGACCCCGGTCGTTTCGCTCCAGAGCTTCGTTATCCTCAAAGCTGTAAATTCCAAGCTGGCCAATCGTGATGGCGCCGCCCTGCTCCGGCGGTTGGTCGAAGTAGATCACGCCCTGCTTATCGCTTCGAATCTTGTCGGTACCCAGGTAAACAGGCTGGCCCTGGGGGTCCAGGACCTGCCCGAAGCCGGGGAGACAGAGATAACCCTCTTCATCCAGGGAAAAATTTCCCATTCGGGTATAGGCCACATTGCCCTCCTCGTCCTGAACGGCGAAGAACCCATCTCCCACAATGGCAAAGTCCAGCGGCAAGTCTGTGGGCTCCGGGGTGCCCTGGCTGTAATCCGTGTAAATTTCGCTGGCCGCCCGGATATAGCTCTGACGTCCGATTTCCGTGCCGGCGCTGTGGTTTACATCCACCCGGCTGTACATCACATCGTCAAAGGTAGTGGCCACATAGCGGTCTTGTTTATAGCCCGCCGTGGAAACATTTACCATGTTGTTTCCGATGACATTGAGATTGTACTGGTGCGTCAGCATGGCGGAGGTCAGATTGTAAAAGCCTTTGAACATGAGTCATCCCTTCTTCCTCTTCGGTTTCTTCTCCGGTTCGTCGCCCAGGTAGCCCTCCATATAGGTTTTCAGCTTTTGGATGGCCCTGGTGTGGATTTGGGAAATTCGCGGTTCGCTGAGCTCCATCACCTGGGCGATTTCCTTCAGGTGAAGGTTCCGTTCGTAGTACAGGGAGAGGACAATCTGCTCGTTCTCCCGCAAGGAGGCGATGCCCTGCGCCAGGGCCCGCTGCAACTCCCGCTCTTGAAGCACCAATTCCGGCTGGCTCCTGGCGTCGCTGGAGGGCACCTCCATGGGATAGCCTGAGGCCTCCCGAGTGTCCATCAACACATCCAGGGACAACACATTGCTCAGCGCAATGCTGGCAGTGTCCTTTTGATAGCGCTCCTGGGTGATTCCTAAGTATTGGGCAATCTCCCCATCTGTGGGAGTCCGCCCCAGAGTGGCGGCCAGTTCCGTGGAGGCCAGGTCAATCTCCTTAGCCCGTTTGCGCACGTTCCGGGGAATCCAGTCCTGCTTCCGGGCCAGATCGATGACCATACCTCGAATGCGCTTGGAGACATAGGTCTCAAATTTCACGCCCTTGTCCGGGTCAAACTTGTCAATGGCTCCCAGAAGTGTAATAATCCCCTCGTTGATGATGTCATCAATTTGGGCAAAGCTGCTGTACACGCCCCGGATCTGCATGGCCGCGCTTTTGATAAGCCCCTCATACCGGAGAACCAGGGGCCATTTCAGACTCTCGTCCCCTGTCTCCTTGTAAAGGCGGAGAAGATCCTGGGTGTCCATCTCCTCAATCTCCCGCTCACTGGGGCAAAGGGCGGCGGTCTGTTCACTCATGTGCCCACCGCCCTTCGCTCAGGCCGGGACGCCGGCTCCAGGGTGATGTTTCCAATGGCCTGAATCTGCACGGCGCTGGTAATTTCATTAAAGGACAACACATAAACACCGGGGTAAAACTGCGTGATCATCTTGGAAAAATATCCCCGGATTACCTGGCTGACCAGGATAATGGGCGTCTGGGAGAGATCGTTGAACTTCTTCATTTGATTGGCCAGCTGAGAGACGATCTGCTGCATCAGCTCCGGCCCCATAGCCAGGTACACGCCCTGTTCGTTCCGGGTAAGGGAGGCAATGATCTTCTTTTCCACCTCCGCGTCCAGCGTGACCACTCGGAGCTGCCCATCCTCGCAGAAGCGGCGGGTGATGGTCCGGGCCAGAGCGCCCCGGACCTGTTCCGTGGCGGCATCAATGTCCCGGCCCTGGGTCAGAGCGTCGGACAACGTCTCCACAATGGCACCCAGGTCTTTGATGGGCACGCCCTCTTTCAAGAGGTTGCGCAGCACCTTTTCCAGTGTGGCGTAGGAGACAATGCCGGGGATGGCCTCCTCCACCAGCTCCGGGGAGGTGCGCTTCAAATTGTCCACCAGCTGGATGGTCTCCGTCCGGCCCAGCATCTCGTAAGCGTATTTTTTCACCGTTTCGGAGAGGTGGGTCAGCATGACGGACAGGGGGTCGATGACATTGTAACCGTAGATCTCCGCCATCTCCTTGTTCTCCGGCAAAATCCACCGGGAGGGGATGCCGTAAGCGGGTTCGATGGTCTCGATGCCGTCGATCTCCCCCAAGGGGTTGGCAGGCTCCAAAGCCAAGTAGTAATCCACCAAAATCTCGCCCCGGGCCACCTCCTCCCCCCGGATACGAATGACATACTGGTTCGTTCCCAGGGACGAGGCGTCGTGGAGGCGGATGGAGGGGAAGACAAAGCCCATGTCCTGGGCGTACTGCCGGCGGAAGATGACAATGCGGCTGATGAGTTTTCCGCCGTGGCTCTCATCCACCATGGGGATGAGGCTGTATCCAAACTCCATTTCGATGGGCTCCACCGAGAGGAGGTTGTAGACGTTATTGATATCCTTGTAATAGTCGGTTTCGCTGGGGGCCGTGGTTTCCGTGGCCTGCTGCTGCTCTGCCGCCGCCTGCAAGGCCGCCGTCTCCTGGCGCTCCCGCTCCATGCGGCTGCTGACAAACCAGCCCACGCCCAAAAGCAGCCCGCCGCCCACAGCCAGGGCGAAGTGCGGCGTGTTGGGAATGGCCGCCAGGAAGAGGAGAATGACGCCGGTGGTCATGATGGCCCGGGGCTGGGCCTTGAACTGACCGATGACATCCTTGTTGAGGCTCCCCTCCGACACGGACCGGGTGACAATCATGCCGGTGGCGGTGGAGATCATCAGCGCCGGCAGCTGGGAGACCAACCCGTCGCCGATGGTGACAATGGAGTATTTGGAAAGAACGTCGGTAAAGGTTCCCGCGTTCATGACCATGCCGATGATGGTTCCTCCGATGAAGTTGATCATCGTGATCAACAGCGACATGGTGGCGTCGCCTTTGACAATTTTGGTGGCGCCGTCCATAGCGCCGTAAAAATCGGCCTCTTTTTGAATCTTGTGCCGCCGCTCCTTGGCCTCCTGCTCGTTGACAAGGCCGGAGCTCAAATCGGCGTCAATGGCCATCTGTTTGCCGGGCATGGCGTCCAGTGTGAATCGGGCCGCCACTTCGGCCACCCGCTCCGCGCCCTTGGTGATGACGATGAACTGCACCAACACGATGATGAGGAAGATAACCACGCCCACCACGATGTTTCCGCCGGTGATGAGACTGCCGAAGTTTTGGATAACCTCTCCCGCGTAGCCGTGGTAGAGAATCTGCCGGGTGGTCGAGACGTTCAGCCCCAACCGGAACAAGGTGGTAATCAGCAATAGCGAGGGGAAAATGGAAAATTCCAGCGCCTCCGAGATGTTCATGGTGATCATCAAAATCATGATGGACAAACCGATGTTCACCACCAGCAAAACGTCCAGCAGGGGCACCGGCAGGGGGATGATCAAAAACAGAACGATGACCACGACGGCAAGAGATATTGCATTGTCAAAAATCTTTCTCAAGCGCCGCTCACCTCCTGTTTCGCGTGTTCCTTTCCGCCCTGTCTTACGTTCGGTATGCCTTATCCTTTGGATAAACGGGCAAATTTATTTTACCAGCTTCTGGTTCTCGTTCAACCGGAAGATATAGACCAGCACCTCCGCCACGGGGTTGTAGAGCGCCGGGGGAATCTCCTGGTCCAGCTCCGCGTCCGCGTAGAGGGCGCGGGCCAGGGGTACGTTCTCAATCACGGCCACCTTGTTCTCCTCCGCCACTTTTACAATGCGAAGGGCCAATTCGTCCATGCCCTTGGCCAGGACAATGGGGGCCGCGTCCTCCTCCGGGTGGTACCGGAGGGCCACCGCAAAGTGGGTGGGGTTTCGAATGACCACATCGGCCTTGGGGACCTGCTGCATCATGCGGCTTTGGGCCCGCTTGCGCTGCATTTCCTTGATCTTCCCTTTAATCTGGGGATCGCCTTCGGTCTGTTTATACTCCTCTTTGATCTCCTGCTTGCTCATGCGAAGGCCCCGCTCGTAGTCCCACCACTGGTACATGAAATCCAGCGCGGCCAGGGCGATAAAGGCGACGCCGATTTTCACAATCATACCCATCCCCTGGGAAAAGAGGTGGCTAGAGGCGGAACGGAGATCCACATAAAGATATTTGGCGCTCTCATGAAACATACCGTCTATGCTAAAATAGACGATGATCATGAGGATGCTGATTTTTAAAAGGCCCTTCAGGGCGTTCACCAGACTCTTCAAAGAGAACAGACGCTTAAATCCCTCCAGGGGATTGATGCGGCTGAACTTGGGCTTCATCAGCTCGCTGCTGACCAGAAGCCGGGTCTGGGCAAAGGTGGCCACAATGGCGCAAAGCGCCGTCACCAGAGTGATGGGCAATACGGTGCGGACCATCAGGCCCAGGGACTGCATGGTCAACTCGTGGAGAAGATCCTCAACAGCCATACCGCTGGCCAGGTCCACCTGGGTGAAGCAAAAGCGCATGAATCCGGAGAGTCGCTCTCCAATGCGCCCGGCCAGCAGCCAGAAGGTGGAGAAAGAACCCAGCAGTGTGACCACCGCCACAGCGTCCTGACTCAGAAAGACATTACCTTTCTTCCGTTCGTCTCTTCGCTTTTTTGGGGTTGCTTTCTCGGTCTTGGAGCTGTCCGCCACTGGTGATCCCCCCTTTGGGACGCGCGTGCCGCCGGGAAACGGCTAGGTCATCAATCTTAACATGGTATGGAGGCTGCCCAGCATCGTCTGCTCCGCCTCCAGAAGAAACTCGCTGACAGGAAGCATCAGCATCAACAACAGCGCCAGCCCGATGATGACTTTCAGCTCGATATTGATGGAAAACACATTGATCTGGGGGATGACCTTCATCAAAACGCCCATTCCCAGCTGGCCGATCAACTCCGCCGCCAAAATGGGCATGGAGAGTTTCACCGCCAAAACGGTGCACTGGATGAAAAGCTCCAACGCAAGATTGGGAATGTTGTTTCCAAGGGAGACGCCTCCGTATCCCACCACCTCGCCGGAGGTAATCATAATCCGCAACAAGGTGTGGTGCCCGTTCCCTGCGAAAAAGAGCAGAATCATCAAAGTATTTAGCAGCGTACCCGTCACCGACATATTGGACTGGGAACCGGAGTCGTAGATCTGGTTCATGGTCATACCCATCTGGGTGTCAATGGCCAAACCCGCCATTTGGGGAATATACAGGAAAAAGTGCACCACCATGCCCAGTACAAAACCCACGATCAACTCCAGCAACATGGCTCCCGCAAAGGGTAAAATCCCCGTTGGCGGCTCCAGCCGCCCGCCTGTTACCGAATAGGTGAAGGCTGACAAAACCAATATGAACCCCGCCCGAAAAATCCTGGGGAAGTTCTGGCGGCCCAAAAGGGGATTGAACACCACGAAGCCGCTTATCCGGGCGGTGATCAACAAAAACAGTACCAGGGCCCCTTCGTCTATCATAGGCCCCTCCGTCAAATCTGTGTCATCAGATCAAAAATCTCTCGCGTGTACTCCTGGAGTGTCGTCAGCATCCAGCCGCCCGCCAGGAGAAGGACGCCCACCACAATAACCACCTTCAAAATGAAGGAGATCGTCTGCTCGTGGATCTGAGTCACCGCCTGGAAAATGGCGATTACCACGCCGGCCAGCATACTCAAAACCAGCATGGGGCCCCCCAGCTTGATGACCACGCCCACGGCGTCCCGCATCACATCGGTTATCATTCCCGTGTCCATTCCTCAGCCCTCCGCTAATAGAAGCCCCGGACCAGTGTAGAGAACAGCAGCTCCCACCCGTTCAGAGTCACAAACAGCAACAGCTTGAAAGGCGCGGAAATCATGGACGGCGGCAACATAATCATACCCATGGACATCAGGGTACAAGACACCACAATGTCAATTAGCATGAAGGGAATATACAGCAGCAATCCGATGGTAAACGCCTTGGAGAGCTCACAGGTTACAAAGGCGGGCACGATGATCCGCAGCGGCAGCGTATCCACCACCGTCCGGGTGTTTACCTCCTCCGGCATCTCCACATGGGCCATGTCGCAAAACATCTCCAGGGTGTTGATCTTGGTGTTTCGCGCCATAAACTCCGAAAGAGGTTCGATGGCCCGTTCAAAGAATTCCTCCTGGGTAATCTCCTCTGCGGCATAGGGCTCGTAGGCCTCCTCTTGAATGCGGGTGATGGTGGGGGACATGGTAAAAAACGTCAGGAACAGCGCTAGCCCGATCAGCACCAGATTGGGCGGCGTCTGCTGGGTGCCCATGGCGTTGCGCAGGAACGAAAAGGAGATGATAAACCGGGAAAAGGACGTCATCATCACCACGAGAGAAGGCAGAAGCGTAATGGCCGTCATCAGGAATATGATTTCCAGCGCCTGCACGTTCTCCCCGTTTACATTGATCAGCCCTTCCGGCACCTCCCATTCACCTCCGTCCCTTTTGTTTCATGATGGTAAAAAAGGCCTCTTTAAAGCCCGGATGCTCCTCCGCTCTTTCCGGCGGCTTCCAGGCGGCAGCCTCCTCCCCGGTGAGCTCCGACAGCAGGGTAACCCCCGCGGTCCCGGCTCCCAGGAGCAAATACCGCTCTCCCACTCGAACCAGGATCAGGCTCTGATCCCGCCCAAGGGGCATCCGGTCCAGGACCTCCATCCGCCGTCCTCCCGAAAAGGCGCCCAGCGCCCCCCGGCCCGCCACATATTTCGTAAACCAATAGGCAAGGCCGATGATCAGGACAACACAGACAAACATCCACAAAAAGGAGGCCCAGGCCGCGTCGCCTCCCAGCTCCAGCATCCGTCAGGGATTGCCCAGGATGGTGCTGACGGTCTTCAACACCCGGTCGGGCTTGAAGGGTTTGACAATGAAGTCTTTCGCACCGGAGCGAACCGCGTCCATGACCATGCTCTCCTGGCCCATGGCGGAGCACATGACCACATTGGCGCTGCTGTCCTTGGCCCGGATGGCCTTCAGGGCCTCCAGACCGTCCATGTTGGGCATAGTGATATCCATGATCACCAGGTCCGGGCCGATCTCACCGAATTTCTCCACGGCGTCTGCGCCGTCCACGGCCTCGAACAGTTCAGTATACCCGTTTTTGCTCAGAGTGTCCTTGATCATCTTCCGCATAAAGGCGGCGTCATCGACCAGCAGAATCTTCTTAGCCATTGTCTTATTCCTTCCTTCTTATCCAAATGATGATAGTGATATGCCAATTATCTCAAAAGCGCTCCGCTTCCGGCCGCTTATTTCTTCACCAGCTCGATGACGGGGTCCTGGACAATTTCCGTGATTCGTACGCCGAAATTGTCGTCGATCACCACCACGTCGCCTTTGGCCACGCATTTGCCGTTGACAAACAGGTCCACCTGGTCGCCCGCCAGCTTGTCGAGAACCACCAAAGAGCCCTTGGAAAACTCCAGGATATCCTGCACCTTCCGCTGGGTCCGGCCAATCTCCACCGTCACCTGAAGGGGAACCTCCATGATGAGGTCCAGATTCTGGGCCTGCTCTTTTCCCAAAAGGTCTGCCGGGTCCATCTCCCGCAGAGGCGCGGGCCGGGTGTTGATGACCTTGGGCTCCGGCGCCTGAGGCGCGGCAGGGGCGGCGGCAGCGGCGTTGTTGGCCATAGCCGTCGTCATGGCTGTCATCATGGCCGCCATCATGGCGCCAAAATCCGCTGTGGAGGCAGGTTGCGGCGCCACGGCGGCAGGCTGCGGGGCCACAGGCTGAGGCGCGGCTTGGGCCGCCGGCTGAGGAGTGGGCTGGGCCGCTGGAGCCGGTGCGGGGGCGGGACTTCCACCGGCCACGCCGGACATCATGGCCTCGATCTCCTCTTGGCTCATCTTCTTGTTGGAGGCAGGTTCCGGTGCGGGAGCCGGTTCGGCCCCACCGGCCATGCCGGCCATCATCGCCTCGATTTCCTCCTGACTCATCTTTCCGCCGGAAGAAGGAGCGGGCTCCGGCGCGGGGGCCGGTTCGGCTCCGCCGCCCATACCGGCCAGCATCGCCTCGATTTCCTCTTGGCTCATCTTTCCGCCGGAGGAAGGAGCGGGCTCCGGCTCAGGAGCGGGAGCAGGCGCCGGGGCGGGAGCGGGGATTTCCTCTTCCTCCTCGTCGTCGCCCAGACCCAGGCCTTTCAAAAGATCCTTGGCCAGCTCCACGCTCATCACGTTCATGAACTCGCTCTCCAAGGCGCCCTCAATCCGAAGGGCAAAGCGCACAATGACAATGGTCTCCGCCCCCTGGGGAAGGTGGTGCTCCTTAAAGGCCTCCAGATCCTCCAGCTCAAAGGGCTGGGGAGTGGAAATGTCCACCTGATACCCCAAAAAGTCGCTCATAGCTGTGGCGGCGGCGCCCATCATCTGGTTCATAACCTCGCACACGGCGCTGATGGTCAGTTCGTTGAGTTCGAACTCCTCTTCCGGCGTCTCGCCGCCCATCAGGATGTCTACAATGACTTTGATGTCGCTTCGTTTGAGCAGCATGATGTTGCTGCCCGCAAGGCCCTCCACATAGCGAATCTCGATGCCCATAGCGGGCTCCAGGTTGCCCAAGGCGAACTCCGCCGTCTGAATGGCCGTGACCTTAGGTGTCGTAATATCGACTCTGTGCTCCAAAAGATTGGATACCGCGGTGGCAGAGGAGCCAAGGCTGATATTCATCATTTCCCCGAGGGCGTCAATCTCCATCGGGCTAAATAATTTTTTCTCCATTCCGTCTACTCGCTCCTTTGCTCAAGCTGATAGCATACTTCATCTATCTTCACAGCCATATTTTTCTTATGGGTACCCATCTTCCCGGTGAACCAGTGATAACCGCCAATTTCCAGGTATATGGGGGACTCCTTGGGCTGTCCAAGGTCGATTACATCTCCCACGTTTAAGTGGTAGATATCGCTGAGGGAAAGTTGGGCGCTTGCCAGCTCCGCGATGATCTCCAGTTTGGAGTCCCGCAGCTTGTCGAAAATCTCGTCCGACTTGTCCTCCGCCGCCGTCCGGCGCATGGGGCTCTCCCGGCTGATTTCCGCGAAGACATTGGTCAAAACCTCTCCCGGCAAGCACACGCTCATCCGCCCCGCCAGGTTGGGGAATTGCAGTTTGAGGTCCACAATGACCACCGTCTCATCCAGACCGATGACCTGGTTTAAGGTGGGGTTGACCTCGGTGCGGCTGTAGTTGAAGTGTATGGGTACGTAATTCTCCCAACTTCTGTCCATGACCTTGACCGTGTCGTTGGCCAGATCCTCATAGAGCTTCAACTCCAGGTCCGTATAGCTGTAGTCGTCCTCCAGCCCGTCGTCCACGGAGCCCTCGCCGCCCAGCATCCGGTCCATCATACTCAGGGCCGTGGATGTGGAGATATAGAGCATCGCCGGAGTCTCCTGCATTTGCCCTTTCAGCTCCACGTCGATCATGCCCAGCACGTCGCCCTCCGTCAGGGCGTTGGAAAACTCAAAATAGCGCTGTTCCTCAATACTCTCCACCGTGACCTCACAAGTGGAGCGGAGGCGGGCGTTCAGCCGGGAGCTGATCACCCGGGAATAGTTGTCAAAAATGCCGTTGAGCATTTTGATGCGGTCTTTGGTAAACTTGCGGGGACTGCTGAAGTCGTATTTCTGGTATTTCTTTTCCTGCTTTTCAGCGGACGGCTCCGAATCCTTTTCTCCGCTTCGAACCGCATTCAGCAAAGCGTCGATCTGCGCTTGCGACAATACGTCTGCCATATCATCCCCCCTATTCTACCTGGATTCCGGCCAAAGGCCGCCGGTAAGCCCTTTATGACGTCATTACGATATATTGTTGGATGCCGCCTTGTTCCGCCATCTCGGCCTCAATATCCCGGCCGCTGATAATCATTTCCACCCGGCGGTTTTTCGCCCGGTCCTCTGCGGTGGCGTTGGCCGCCACAGGCCGCCACTCGCCAAAGCCCTCGCTGACCAGGCAGCTGGGCGGCACGTCGCTGTGCTGTTGAATGTAAATCACCACGTTGGTGGCCCGCTCGCTGGCCAGGGTCCGGTCCTTGATGACGCCGTTGGGCCCCGAGCCCGCCCGGGCCGTGTGGCCCTGAATTCGAACCTCATCCAGAGAACTGGCCACGCTGCTGAGCATCTCACTGACGCCGTCCAGTACCGGGTAGGCCTCTTTCAAAATCACGGAGCTGTCCCCCGAAAAGAAGACGGACTGGCTGAAGGTGATGAAGATCTTTCCGCCGTCCTGGCTTACCGTCATGGCGTCCTGCAAATTCTGCTGCTGGACAAACTCCTGGATAGCCTCCATCAAAGACTGCATATCCTGGTCCACTTCCTCCTGGAGCTCTTCCATCGTGGGCGCCACGCCCTGCTCGCCGTCGTCGGCGCTGGGACCCGGGGTCCCCTCAATGGTGGGCATGGGGTCCGGGATGGCGTTGGGGTTGAAGCTCTGGACGATGGCTTTCCAGTTGTCCTCGCTGATGGTGGACATGGAGTACAGCAGCACGAAGAAACAAAGGAGCAACGTCACCATGTCGCCATAGGTGTCCATCCAGTTGGCGCCGCCGCCTCCGCTGCTTTTTTTCTTAAGAGCCATTGCCGCTCACCTTTCCTTTCCGAAAACCGGGGTCATCCCTTCGCCTCGCCGCCGGCTTCGCCGCCCATCTCGCGCTGCTTCTGGGACATATAGGTCAGGAGCCGCTCCCGCAGGGACTTAGGGTTCTCGCCGGCCTGAATGGCCATGACGCCCTCCACGATGATCTGCTTGCAAAGGACCTCCTCGCTGTCCCGCCCCCGGAGGAGCTGGGCAATGGGGCCGAAGACCATGTGGGCCAGCAGGCATCCGTACAAGGTGGTGATCAGCGCGGTGCCCATGCTGGTACCCAGGGAATCCGCTCCGCCGTCGCCGGAGAGGTTCATGGATTTCAACATATTGATCAGGCCCACCAGCGTACCCACCATGCCGAAGGCCGGGGCCACGCTGGAGGCTTTATCATACAAAGCTGCGGCGTCCTCATGCCGGGCGGACATACACTCGATGTCGTTTTCCAAAATACCCCGGACCTTATCTTGGTCGTTGGCGTCCACGATGAGCATAATAGCCTGCTTAAAGAAGGGGTCGGACTGCTCGTTGGCCTTCTCTTCCAGGGACAAAAGGCCGTTCTTCCGGGCGATCTGGGCCAGTTCCACCAGCTGCTCAATGTAGCCCTTGGGGTCGAACAACTTGTTGTTCAGAATGATCTTGAAGTGCTTGGGCATGGCCTTGAGCATAGGCCCCGGGAAGCTGGCCGCCACGATGAAGAGCGTACACCCGATGGTGATGAAGATGGAGGCCGCGTCGAAAAAGTTCCAGAGGTTCCCCGGGTTAAAGTCAAACATTTGCTTCCCCGCCGCGCTGGGGCCGATGTTGATACCCAAAACGCAACCCAGCAGGAACACGCCGAACGCGCCAGCGATGCCGATGATATAGTTTATGTTCATGAAGAATGCCTCGCTCCCTCGGCCGGAGGTCAGTTCCCGGCCTGTGAATTTGATCTATATTCGATCAACGCTTGTCCGATACCGCGATTTCGCGGTGGATATCTTGAACCTTGGCGTTGTATTCCGCAATTTTATGGATGATCTCCTCCACGCTCTCACGGACCAGGTAGTAGTCGTGATTCATCATGGTGATCTTAGATTCGGGGATGCACTCGATGTGTTCAATCTGCAAGTGGTTCACCAGGAACTTGTCGTGGTTTCTCTTCGTCAAAAGGATCATGATAGGCCGCCCTTTCCGATCCCGCCGGGGCCTTCCGCCCCGGCGGGCAACTGTTATTTTTCAGCAGTTTGTTGAGCGCTCCGTCTTATCAGCGCTTCATGTTGACCAGCTCTTCCAGCATGGAGTCGGTGACGGTGATGATGCGGGTATTGGCCTGATAGCCTCTTTGGGTGGTGATGAGCTCGGCGATCTCCTCCGCCAGGTCCACGTTGGGACCTTCCAGGAAGCCCACCATCATCTCGGTGGAGGTGCCCACCACGTCGGTGCCCGGGATATAGTCCGGACCCTCGTCGTCGCCCTCCGGAGCCGGCAGGCGGGACGCGCCGATGTGCTCAATGCCCACTTCCTCCTGCGCGCCGCCCAGCATGGAGATATTCAGCGCGCCTGCGCCCTCCTGCGCGCGGTAGTAGGAGCTTCCGATATGGGTTACGCCGTTGGGGTTCGTGACGCTTCCGATGGCCAGGTATCCAATGACCACCTGGCTGCCGTCGGCTTTGCTGACTCCGCTGATACATCCCGTTCCCGCGTCAATGCTGATGGAGTCCAGCTGGGCAAAGGCGTACTCCTCCGAGGCCGCAGGCGCGTCATCCCCCGCGTTTTCCCCTACATTGAAGATAGGCCGGTCATCCACCAGACGCTCCGCCGGGGCGTTGGCTTCCGTTACTACCGTACCGCCGGTGATCTGTCCATTGGTATAGGTGACATCCACGTCGGTCCGGGGATATTTGATCACATGGTCCTCGTCCCAGCGGGGCAGGCGGATGGGCACCAGCTGGTCGCTGATCTTTTGCCGGGTGATGAGAGAACCGTTGGGGCCGGGAACCTGCTCAACTTCGCTGGTGGCCAGGAAGCCGTAGACAATGTTACCCTTGGCGTCCGTCAGGTAGTTATCGCCTTTGAAGGAGAAGTCGCCCACCCGGGTGAGGTTCAGGGATTTCAGGTTTTCCGCCTTAAAGGTGTTTTCGTCGTAGTCCATGGGGTTGACGCTGTCCTCCACGTCCTTGCTTCCCACCAGGAAGAACCCGTCGCCAACCAGAGCGCAGTCCATGGGGTTTCCGGGGTTATAGCTGGAAGAGGACATATTCAAGTCAATGCTTCCAATCAGGGAGCCGTAGCCCAACTGAGAGGGGTTCATGCCGCCCACGCTGGCGGAGCCGTTGGACCCGGCGGAATACATACTATAGAGACTGTCTCGGAAGACGGTTCTTTGCTTTTTGTAGCCTTGGGTATTGACGTTGGCCACGTTGTTGCCGATTACGGTGAGTTTCTGCATATGGGCCTTCAGGCCCGCCACAGACGCGTACATTGATCCGGTCATAGGGAAATTGAACTCCTTTCGAATCCTTGGCGCCGCCCGGGCCCCGTCAGTCGGACGGGACCCGATGACCTCCGAATATCCGGTCCTGCCATTTCGCTTACAGGAACACGGCGCCGTCGATGTTGGTAAACACGCTGTCTCTCATCTCGTCCTGGGTGATCGCCGTGATCACTTTTCCATGGGGGACATTGATGATAAAAGCCTTTTCGGTGTCCATAGCCAGGATGTTTGTCGCACCCTTGGCCTGGGCCCGCACCATACTGCCCTTGATCTGGTCGATGAGGTCCGGAGTGATCTCAATGCCCCGTTCCTCGGCCCGGGTGATGGCGTGCTTGGAGAATTGGACTTCCTGTCCGGCTCTTGCCAGCTCCGCCTGTAACGCCATGGCGAAGCCGCCAGTCGCCGTCCGCTTCCCTGCGTCCGGTATTTGCTGGATTTGGCCTTTTCTCGCTACGCGTTCAATCACTTGGAAATCACCTCAGCCTTCGCTGTTTGTGGGCGCTCCGTTTTCTCCGCCGTACTCGGAGTTCTCCGTCCCGCCGGAGCCTTCGGTACTTCCAGTACCTTCCGTTCCGCCGGAGCCCTCTGTCCCTCCGGAACCCTCTGTCCCGCCGGAGCCCTCGGTTCCTCCGGAACCTTCCGTCCCGCCGGAGCCCTCGGTTCCTCCGGAACCTTCCGTCCCGCCAGAGCCCTCGGTCCCTCCGGAACCTTCCGTCTTATCATCATCTTCTTCTTTCTTGGGCGGCAGCTTGCCCACGGCCATGATATCGCTGAGGTAATAGTACTCGTCATTGTCGATGAAAATTACCTGCTGTCCATCCATGGTTCCGGTTCCGGTCACTTCGCCGTAGATTTCCTGGAGCTTTCCGTCATCGCCCAGTTTGCCCACGGTGACAAACTTGCCCACCAGAGAAGCGGCGTAATTTGTGGTCACCGCGTCGGTCATGTTGACCATGGAAGTGATCATTTGCATCTGCACCATCTGGTTCAGCATTTCAGAGGTATCCATGGTGTCGTCAATGCCTTGGCTGGTCAATTGGGTAATCATCAAGGTGATGAAGTCCGTCATGTCCAGGTCCATGTTGCTGCCCTTTTGGGAAATGGTAACTTCTTTGCCGCCGGGGGTTTTATGGGTTCCATACAGACCGCTGATATCGTTCATTAAATCGCTCACGCACTCACTTCCTTTCCGTCATAAACTCTCATTCCCCATCCAGGGGAATCAGGCCCAGCCGGAGCTGCTGGAGGAAATCCTCGCCGCTCTCCCGCTGCTGGCGGCGCTCCTGCTGGCGCTGCCGGTGCTGCTGCTGTTGCTGCTCGTAAAGGTCCTGACGCTGGCTCTCCTCCTGGCGGGGGACTTCCACCCGGACCTCCTGCTGGACCTCCCGGCCAAGCAGCGCCTCCAGTCCCATGGTATTCTTGGAGAGCAGGTTCTGGGTCTCGCGGTTTTCCGCGTGCAGCTGCACCACCAAACCGCCGTCCTGGCTCCAGGTCATCTCCACGGTGACCTTGCCCAGGTTCTCCGGAGTCAGCTGGAGTTCCACCCGGGTCTCGCCGTTTCGAAGGGCTTCCGTCACCTTGGGGCCAATCTGCTTTTCCATGGGTTCGTTGGCTTCCTCGGTCTTGGGGGCCTCGCCCACCTTCACGGGAACCGCTTTCACGTCCTCAAAGACGGGGGTTTCCACCTCTCCGCCCGGGGACTCCTGGATCTCCTCACCCTCGGAGGACTCCAAGGTCTGGGGACCGGCCTCGCCGGTTTCCACCTTGACCTCCACAGTCCGGCCCTCCGCCTCCTGGGCGGCCTCCGGAGCCTGAATGGTCTGGGGAAGCGCCTGCGCCGCGTTTTGGTCCGCAACCGTAGTCTCGCCGCTTTCCAGGGGAACCTCAAGGGTCTGTTCCTCCGTCTCCGGGGCAAAGCTCCGGGTCTCCGGCGTCAGCACGGTCTCCGCCACCAAAGGGGCAACCTCGTCCACCACGGCCTCCGCTTGCACCTCCGGCGTCATCACCTGCTCCACAGGCACCACCGTCGTTTGCAGCATCGCCATGGCCGCCAGGGCCATCTGTTCCTCCAGCTCCTTGCCGCCGTCCTTGGGGGCGGTTTGAACCGGCTGGGACTCCTCGGTCTCCTGGGGCTTTTGCGTGTCCTGGGGATTCTGGGTCCCTTCGGTCTTCTCCTGCTGGGGATTCTGGGGGGCGTCCACGCTTTGCTTTTGCTCCAGCAGCTTCTGGAAGCCATCCTTCTGGGCGGATTCTCCCTTCTTCGCCGCCGGGGTCATCTGGGGAAGCTGGGTGTTTGCCAACATGGTGTTGATCAACTGTTCCATACGCTCATTTCACCTCCTCATTTCGCTTGTATCTATTTCCAAACGGCGTATACCCGCCGTGAGGAACCCTTTTACCACAGCCCTTTTGCATTCCGCGCCGCCTTTTGGCAGGCGACCGCTCACGAGGCCGCGTGGGCTCTGGTGGAGCTGACGAACTCCTCTATGAAGAGTTCCTCGCTCTTGGCCTCTTCCTTGTGATAGGCCTCCAGCTTCTTCTCCTTCAGCTTTTCGATGGAGGAGGTTTCCTTCTTTGCCTCCACCATGGCCTCCCGGCGTTTTTCCGCCTCAGCCTCCAGCTCCTCCAGGTGTTTCGTCTCCCGCTGGATCTCCAATTCCGCAGCCCGGAGGGCGCTTTGATACATCAGCGCCTCCGTGACGGGCATCCCCTCCAGGGCCCGGTCCCGGTAATCCTCGTTACAGTCCCGGTACTCCCGCCAGAGTTTTTCCAGCAGCTCCTCTTGGGCCCGGACACGTGCCACGGCCTCCGCGTGCTCCCCCTGGAGCACCCCCAGGACCTGCTGCTTGTAAGAGAGCACGGTATCCAAAGCGAATTTGAATTTCTTCACGGAGCGGTTCTCCTTCAGTTCAATATCTGTTTCAGCTTTTCCATGCACTGGTCATAGCTGAACGACTCGTCAATGTCCTGGGTCAAAAATCCGTTCACCGCCTCGATCTTGGAAAGGGCGTAGTCCAGATTTCGGTTGGTCCCCGGCTTGTAGGCGCCGATGGCCACCAGGTCCTGGTTCTTCTCATAGGTGCTGAGAATATCCCGCAGGCGGGAGGCCAGTTGCCGGTGTTCCTGGGAGACAATCTCCACCATAAGACGGGAGATGCTGGCGGAGACGTCGATGGCCGGGTAGTGGTTGCTGTTGGCCAACTGCCGGGAGAGGACAATGTGTCCGTCCAGAATACCCCGGACGGTGTCCGCAATGGGTTCGTTGGTGTCGTCGCCCTCCACCAGCACGGTATACACGCCGGTGATGGAGCCTTTATCAAAATTGCCGCTTCGCTCCAGGAGCTTGGGCATTTCCGCGTACATAGAGGGGGTGTAGCCCCGGCTCACCGGCGGCTCGCCAATGGCCAGACCGATCTCCCGCTGAGCCATGGCGAACCGGGTCAGGGAGTCCATCATGAGAAGCACATCGTAACCCTGATCCCGGAAGTACTCCGCGATGCCCGTGGCCACGCTGGGGCATTTCATCCGCAGCATGGCGGGCTGGTCGGAGGTGGCCACCACCAGAATAGAGCGGCGCATTCCCTCCTCGCCCAGGTCCTTCTGGACAAACTCCAGAACTTCCCGGCCCCGTTCCCCCACCAGGGCGATGACGTTGATATCCGCTTTGACATTTTTCGCGATCATACCCATCAGCGTGGACTTGCCCACGCCGGAGCCCGCGAAAATGCCAATGCGCTGTCCTTTTCCAATGGTAATCATGCCGTCGATGGCTTTGACTCCAAACTCCATCCGCTCCCGGATGGGGGGGCGGCGAAGGGGATTGATATAGGAACCGCCCACACAGTAGGCGTCCCCCCCCTCAAAGGGGGCTTTCCCGTCAATGGGCTGGCCCATGGCGTTGATGATACGGCCCCGAAGAAACTCCCCCACCCGCAGCGTCAACTGCCGTCCGGTGTTTCGCACGAAGTTGCCCGCCGAGATGCCCGCCATGTCGGAGTAGGGCATCAGAAGGATGTGGTCGTTTTTAAAGCCCACCACCTCTGCGGTGACCTGCCCGCCGGAGTCGCCGTTGTAAATCCGGCAGATGTCGCCCACGGCCGCGCGGCCGCCGCTGGCCTCAATGGACATTCCGACAATATTCTCAATTTTCCCGGTCAGGCTGTAGGTTTCCGCGCCATAAACCTGACGGATCATCTGCCGGAACATAGCTTCTCCTTACTACACGCCGCCGCTGAAATTCAGGTTGCTGAAGTTGACGCCCTCCTCCACGGGTCCGGCGTCGGATAGCAGCGTCCGAATGTTGTTCATCTGGGTGGCCGCGCTGGCGTCCACAATTTCATCGGGGGTTTCAATGATACAGGTGCCCGCCTCGTCGTCCGCCATGGGAATAATGCGCACCCGGTCCGAAAGCGCCGAGAGGGCGTTCATCAAAGAGGCGGGAACCTTGGAAAGGTGCTTGGCGTCGCATTCCGCGATATAGATGTGGGCCCATTCACGGCGCTTGCGTTTGTCAATGGCGGTTTGAATCATCCGGCAGATGACCTCGCTGCTGCTTTTAAGACTGACGGAGACCACTTTCTCCGCAATGGCGATGGCCAGGTCCCGGAGATCATCCACATTCTCGTCCAGCTGCCGGTCCAGGGCGGCTCCGGCCCGCTCCAAAAAGCGGTCGAAGTCCTCCGCCAGTTCCTCCGCCTGCCGCTGCTGAGCCCGCTGGCCCTCTTGCAGCGCCTGGGTGGCTCCTTGGGCAAGGCCCTCCGCCCGTCCGGTCTCCAGACCGCTCTGGCGGGAAGTTTCAAACAGCTCCTGGGCCTTGAGTTCCGCTTCCAGCCGGGCCTGGTCCAAAATGGCCTCCGCCCGGCGGTGGGCATCTGCGATAATCTGCTCCGCTTGAATCTGAGCGTAACTCACCGGGTCCGGCTTGGGTTCCGGCTCCGGTTCCGGTTCCGGCGCGGGAGGGATCTCCTCCTCCACCTGCAAGGCCGCCGCGCTCAACTCCTCCTCTTCCTCGGAAGGGGGCGGTGGAGGGGGCTCATCGGGAACCTCCTCCTCTAAAACCAGCTCCTCCGCCTTGGGGAAGCGATAGGGCTCGGCCTTGGGGCGCATAATGGATTTCCAAATACTAGGCAATGATATCGTCCTTTCCGCCCTTCAGGATGATGATTTCACCCTTTTCCTCCAGACCGCGGATGATACCGACTATGCGCTGCTGGGCTTCCTCCACGTCCTTCATTCGGACATTGGAGGTAATTTCCAGGTCGTCCTTAATGCTCTGTGCCATACGGCTGGACATATTGGCGAAGAGTTTGTTCGCCACCTCCGCATTGGCGGCCTTGAGGGCCAGCACCAGGTCTCTCGGGTCGCAATCCCGGACGAAGCGCTGCACGGAGCGGTCGTCCATGGTGATAATATCCTCGAAGACGAACATCCGCTTGCGAATCTCGTCCGCCAGATCCGGGTCGGACAAACCGTCGAAAATATTTTTCTCGCTGGTCCGATCCAGGTTGTTCATGACATCCGCCACATAGTCTATGCCGCCCACTTTGATATTGGTATCCGTCATAATATTCGAGAAGCGATTGTGCATTTCGGCCTCCACAATCTTGATGGCCGCCGGGGAGACACTGTCCAGCTTGGCGATGCTCTCCACCACTTGGATCTGCTTTTTCTCCTCCAGCTGGGCCACCACTCCCGCCGCCTTGTCCGCGTCCACATAGGAAAGGACCAGGGCGATGGTCTGGGGCCGCTCGCTGCGCAGGGCGGAGAAGAGGGACTTGACGTCCGCCTTGTCCATAAAGGCAAATTCCCGGTTTTTCAGGCTCTTGGTCACCTTGCCCAGGAGCTCTGCCGCCGCCTGCTCGCCATAGGCCTTTTCCAAGACGGCTCTGGCGTATTCCAAACCGCCCTCAGTAACGGCCTTGTTGGTCAGGCACAGCTGGTAAAACTCGTTGAGGACATCTTCTGTTTGCTGGGTGCTCAGCACCCCCAGGCGAGCCACTTCCAATGTCAGCTGCTCAACTTCCTCATCCTCCATGTACTTATAGAGGAGGGACGCCTTCTCCGCCCCCAGGGCGATGATGACCGCCGCCGCCTTCTGGGCGGTGGAGAGGTCCGCCTGGGGCTTCGTGCTTTTCGCCGCCGCCTGAGGGGCGGCCGCCGTTGTTGCTTCAGGCATTGCCGTCGCCCCCTTTCAGCCAAACCTTGATCATCTGGGCCGCGATTTCCGGGTTGTCGCTGGCGAACTGGCGGATGTCCTTCCGGAGTTCCATGCTCCGCTCCAGTTCCAGGTCCATCACGTCGGCGCCGTTTTCGGGCGCCTCGGCGCCCTCCAGGCCCAGGCCCGCCACACGCAGCAAGGCTTCCGCCTCTTCCCGCTGGCGCGCCTCCTCGGCCTCCTGCTTCTTCCGTTTCTTCCTGCGCATAAGGAGGATGACGGTCAGCAAAATGATGAACAGCAGCAGTCCCACGCCCGCCGCGATCAACACCCAAAGATCCACTCTCAGACCGTCGCCGTCCTCCAGGGCAGGCGGACGGATATTGGGATCATAGAACTCCATGGCCAGCACTTTGATCTTGCCGTCCAGGATTTCCTCGTTGGTAACGGGGTCCCGTTCGCCCTGAATGTTGGCGGCCCGGGCCACTAGCTGCTGGACGTCCGCCACGTTGAAATCTCCCGCCGTCCGGGCGTTGACGGTCACGGCCACGGAACAGTCCGTAACTTTTGCCACTCCGTTGTTGTCAATGTTGATGACACTGTGGGAATTGTCGTAGTCAATTTGTTTTTGGGCATAGATGCTGTTGTCTCCCTCCTGGGGGTCCAACAGGCCTTCTACGTATTCCGTCATGTCGCTGTTGTTTTCGGTGCCCACAACGCCCCCTGCCGGATTGTCCCCGGGGCGGCCCACAAAGGCCTCGTTCCGTTCGCTGCCCACAATTCCCCGTCCGTCGGTGGAACCGTCCTGGGCATAGGCCGGGAGAATGGTCTCGTTTCGCTGCTCGGTGGTCCGGTTCAGCTCCACCTCGCAAGTGACAGCCACTTTCACGTTGTCCTCGCCAAAAACCGGGTCCAGCAGATTCTTGACCTTAGTGTTGATCCGATTCTCCCACGCCTGCTGGAGCTGGAGCTTCATGGCGGAGGCTTCGCCGTCCATTGCGTCTCCAGTCAAATAGACGTTGCCCACAGTATCGGAGATGCTGACGGAGTCAATCGACAGCCCCTGAACCGCTTGCGCCACCAGGCTTTGAATGGCCGCCGCCTGCTCGTCGGTAAGCAGCTCGCCCTCCACCATGGTCACGCTGACGGAAGCGCTGGCCTCCACCACATTGTTGCTGTCCAATATGTAGGCCCGGTTCTCTCCCGGGGCAATCAGCACAGTGGCGTCCACCACATTGGGGAAGTTTCGGATAACCGCAGCCATCTTCAACTCCAGGTCCGACTTCTCGGCGTAGAGCCGCTCCTCATTGGTGGAGAAACTGCCCAGCTTCTCCATATAGTAGTTTCCGGTCTGATTCAGGTTTGCCATCAGGATGCGGGCTTTCAGCGCCGACTCCTGTCCGGCGGGCACCATGACGGTGTTCCCGTCCTCCACTTTGTAATTGGTGACGCCCTGTTCGCTCAGGAAGGTCAAAATATTGGATGCCTCGGTGTCGCTCACCTGGGTGACCAGCACTGCGTACTCCTGTTTATTCAGCGTCAACACGATGGCAATGGCCAAAATGAGGACCACCAAAACAGCGGCGATGGCGATCCACACCTTCCGGGAAACCGTTTTCAGGCGTTCCTTCGTTCTTGCAAGGAACGCCTGGGCTTTTTCCTTTACGTCGTTCAACCGCTGTCACCTCCTTCTCTCCGCCGCGGCGCGGCGTCCTGTAGACATGATTCGTGCTGCCCTGGACACACGGACCGGGCAGCACAGGGGATTTCCCCCATCCGCTGTCCCCTCTTGCTTAGAGGTTGATTCTGGTCAGCTCGGAGTATGCGTCCAGCGCTTTGTTCCGAAGCTGGATCAAAAGATCCACCGCAGCCTTGGCCTGCGTTCCGGCGATCATTGACATGGCGGGGTTATCCAGCTGGCCTGTGGCCAGCAGGTATTGTGATTCCTTGTATTCCGCGTCCGTCTCCTTCACGTTTTCAACGGCGGAGCGGAAAATGGCGCCAAAGGGGCTTTCCGCTCCCAGGGCGGCGTCCCTTTCCACAGGGTCCTTCGCGCTCCCGGCCAGCGGGGCCAGGGGATTCAGCTTTTCCACAGGCGTCAGCATAGCGGCAACCGCCTCCTTTCAAATTGCATTACTTCCCGATCTGGAGCCCGTCGGTAACGACGGTTTTCATGGTATTGAACATGGTGACATTGGCGGAATAGGCCTGGGTCGCGGCCATGGCGTCCGCAATTTCTTTCACCATATCCACATTGGGCGTTTCCACATATCCGTCCTCATTGGCGTCGGGGTGCGTGGGGTCGTAAACCATTTTCATGGGGGACGGATCGTCCACAATCTGCGCCACCCGCACGCCGCCGGCGGCCTGCCCGTTGGGAACCATCCCGGTGGCGGCCCGGGCCATGGCCCGGCGGAACCCGTCCCGTCCGGTTTTAGCCTCAAAGACCACCATCTTCCTCCGGTAGGCCCCCTCGCCCCCCTCCACGCGGGTGGTGGTGGAGTTGGTAACATTCTCCCCCACCACGTCCAGGCGGAGCTGCTGGGCCGTCAGGCCGGAGGCCACAATGTTCATAGAACTCAAAAATGCCATAGGTCAAACTCTCCATTCCCCGCCGGGCGTGCCCCGGCAATTCTTCCCGGGGCCGGAAAGCCCGGTCCCGTAATCGTTTGCTCAATCTTCCGTTAAGGCTTCGTTAGCGATATGAAGCGAAAAAGCGCTCAGCCGTCACGCCGGCTTCCTGCCCCGCCACAAATCACTGTCCCCGAATGGCGGAAGTCAGGATGGACAGGTCCGTGTTGATGGTGCTCATCACATACCGCATCTGATAGGCCGTGCGGATCGCCTCCGCCGCCTGGGCGGTGACATTGACGCCGTTGTCGTCCTTCCGGGTCTGAACCATCTGCTCCGTCACGCTGAAGGCGCTGCCCTCCAGCACATCGCGCATGGACTTCACCGGCGCGCTCCCTCTGGAAGCGCGAAGCAGCTTGCTTTTGAGACGCTCTTCAAAGGTGACGACTTTCTCCTTATAACCGGGAGTTTCGGCATTTGAGATGTTGTCCGCAATGGCGGCCTGTTTGGTCCACAGGTAGCCCAAGGATTTTTCCAGCATTAAAAACGAGTTGCTCGACAGCAAATCCATACGATTTCACCCTCCACATCATGCCCCGCCCGTTCCCGGCGGCAGGGCCGTTTCTTCCGCTTATCGTTGAGATACCGGGGAACTCCCGGCTGTCTTCAAGCAAGACAAACGCGCGGGTTGTCAAGCAAGGCGCGCGTTTGCCTGTTCTATAAAACAGCCCTTCATTCTATTCGGCAGACGTTCTTTTCATTCCGCCTCAGCCCGATCAGCGTCCGCTTTTTCTCCCGACGACCGCCCTTTCTCCCGCCTTCATTGTGTGTGTTTTGCAACACATTTGTTTGTTCTGTCTAATGGGTAACCACCATTATGAACTATTCTTCCGAAAAAATCAAGTGCTTTTTTGCCAAACACATCTTCCATTTTTGTGAAAATATCAACGTTTTTCCATGATTTTTTTGCTTTCTTCAAAAATCACCACCTCAGTTCGTTCTCCCCTCGCCCGTCTTGACGGTTGCGACAATTTTTCCTGTCGGAATTTATGCAACTTTGTCTATTGCGCCCGGTTACTTCCAATTTATAGAAATGGTAAAATGACGGAATCTGTGTTTGGTCTCTTAGCAGTTTCCCTCGGTTCCTTCTTGCTATTTCCAAATACCTGTGGTAGAATCTATCTACTGTAATATGGATATTTTACGCTCCCTTTTCGGGGGCCTCCCTCCGGCGGGCCGGATCGTCCGCCCCCCGCCGGCGAAAAACCAGAGGACAAGGAAGTGATCCCTTTGAGCAACGAGCAAAAACAAAAAATCCTAATTGTGGACGACTCCGAGCTGAACCGCGCCATCCTGGCGGATATGCTGGACGACGAGTATGAGATCATCGAGGCTGAAAACGGCCTCCAGGGCGTGGGTCTTCTCCAGCAGCGGGGGGCTGAGATTTCCCTGGTTTTGCTAGACATTGTCATGCCCCAGATGGACGGCTTCGGCGTTTTGGAGGTCATGACCCAAAACCACTGGATTGAGGACGTCCCCGTCATCATGATCTCCGCCGAGACCGGCTCCAGCCACATTGAGCGGGCCTACGAGCTGGGCGTCACCGATTTCATCTCCCGGCCCTTTGACGCCTTGATCGTTCACCGCCGGGTGGTCAACACCATCATGCTTTACGCCAAGCAAAAGCGTCTGGCCAACATGGTGGCGGACCAAATCTACGAAAATGAACAGCGCAGCAGCCTGCTCATTGATATACTCAGCCACATCGTGGAGTTTCGAAACGGCGAGAGCGGCCTCCACGTCCTCAATGTCCGCACCCTGACGGAGCTGATGCTAAACCACCTTGTGCAAAAGACGGACCGTTACCCCCTTTCCCCCTCGGACATCTCCATGATCTGCACGGCCTCGGCCCTGCACGACATCGGAAAGATCTCCATTGACGAAAAAATTCTCAACAAGCCCGGCCGCTTCACCGACGAGGAGTTTGCCATTATGAAGACCCATTCCATGGCCGGCGCGGAGATGCTGGAAAATCTCCCCATCCACCAGGATGACCCCCTGGTGAAAGTGGCCTACGACATCTGCCGCTGGCACCACGAGCGCTGGGACGGTCGGGGCTATCCCGACGGGCTTCGCGGGGACGAGATTCCCATTGCCGCCCAGATCGTGGCCCTGGCGGATGTGTACGACGCCCTGACCTCCAAGCGCTGCTACAAGGACTCCTTTTCCCACGACAAGGCGGTGGAAATGATTCTGGCCGGCCAGTGCGGCACCTTTAATCCCCTGCTGCTGGAGTGCCTGCGGGAGCTGGCGCCGGATCTTCCCACGCTGATGAGCGACAGCAACTCCGTGGCCCAGCGGGACCGGCGGGAGATGCGCAACGTGGTTCAGGAAATGCGCCGTCACGAGGAACTCACCGCCTCGGAACGAACGCTCCAGCTCCTGGAGCACGAGCGGATGAAATACAGCTTCTTCGCCGACATGAGCAAGGAGATCCAGTTCGAGTACACCGCCTCTCCGCCCATGATCACCCTTTCCAACTGGGGGGCGGAGCACCTGGGTCTAAACGAGATCATTATGGACCCCCTCCACCAGCCCGAGGCTCAGAAGGTCATGGACGCCGCGGACTTTCAGAATCTCATTGATATTCTCCGCAGCACCAGCCCGGACCTGCCGGTGATCACCTATGACTGTAAGCTGAACTACAAAGGCGCCTGGCGCTGGACCCAGATTGTGGCCCGGGCCATCTGGTCCAACGACGAACCCCCCCGTTATACCGGCGCCATTGGCAAGGCCATCGACATCCATGACTCCCGGATGAAGCTGGCCTCCTTGGAGCGCATGGCCTCCCACGACGCCCTCACCGGACTTTTGAACCACTCCTACGCCAAAAAGCGCATTCTGGAGCGGATCGAGAGCCGCCCCACCGCTACTTACGCCCTGGTCATCTTTGACCTGGACCACTTCAAGTCCGCCAACGACACCTATGGCCACTCCTTCGGGGACCAGGTGCTGGTCCACGTGGCGGAGAAGCTTCGCCAGTGCATCCGGGGAGGGGACATCGCCGCCCGGGTAGGCGGGGACGAGTTTTTAATCTTTCTGGAGTACAAGGACGATGTGGAAACCGTCATCTCCCGGATTTTCCAGTCCCTTTGCGGTCAGTTTGAAAGTTTCCCCCTCTCCGTCAGTATGGGCACGGCTCTGACAACCACGGTTCCCGGCGGGTACGACGCCCTGTTCCACGCCGCGGACGCCGCCCTTTACACGGTCAAGCGGGGCGGCAGGGGCCAATACCATTTCTACGACGACACGATGCGCGAGACCCTTTCCGCCATCTCCCCCATTGAGGACGGAGAGTCCCCCTGCACGGACGACGAAAGATAAAGGAGGAACCGCCATATGACTTTACAGGAGTGTTATGCCGCTATGGGCGGCAATTATGACGACGCCATCGGCCGCCTGCGCAGCGAGCGTCTGGTTCAAAAATTCGTTTTGAAATTTTTAACCGACGGCAGTTATGATCTTCTCTGCCGGTCCATGGAGGAGAAAAATTATGAGGAGGCGTTCCGGGCCGCCCACACCATCAAAGGTGTCTGCCAAAATCTGAGCATCGGCAAGCTTCAGGATTCCAGCAGCCGCCTTTGCGAATCCCTGCGGGGCGGCTACACGCCGGAGGCCGGTCCTCTTGTGGAGGAGGTGCGGGCGGATTACGCCCAGACTGTAGCCGCCATCCAAGCCTTCCAGAAAGAGAGCGCGGGATGAAAAAGCTCTTAAACAGCGCCACCCGCTTCCTCACGGGCAGTCTGGCGCTGGTCCTCCTTCTGACGGTGTGCATCTTCTCCTTCCTGGCCCTTTTTATGAGTCAGAAAAGCTCCGAGACCATCAGCGCCGTGGGCACCACCTACATGACCGGCATGGGGGAAAAGGTCACCCAGCACTTCGCCACCACCATTGAGCTCCGCCTGTCCCAGGTGGACTCCCTGGTGGGAAGCATTGCGCCGGGTAGCCTCCCCAACGCCACTTTGCGGGAGGAGCTGGCCCGCAATGCCAAGGCCCGGGACTTCGTGGCCCTGGCGTTTTACTCCCCCAGCGGTGAGTTCGACATGATTTACGGCGACAAACCCGTCCTGGCGGACCCGGAGTCCTTCCTGGCCTCCATGAACAACGGGGACAAGAAAGTGGCCGTGGCCTCCATCTCCACCGGCCAGAAGGATGTGCTTTTGGGGGTCTCCGCCGAGTATCTCATGTCGGACGGCACCATCTCCACCGCCCTGGTGGCCAGCCTTCCCGCCGACTACATCGCCGATACCCTCTCCCTGTACAGTGAGAACTCCCTGGTCTACTCCCATATCATCCGCCGGGACGGGTCCTTTGTCATCCGCAGCGGCGACGCCTTCCGGGAGAACTACTTCGAGCGCATCCAGGCCCTCTTTGAAGAGCAGGGGGAGAGCGGGGACCAGTATGTCCGGGAGCTGGAGGCCGCCATGGACGCCGGGGAGGATTACTCCGTCCTTCTCTCCTTCGGCAACGAGCGGCGGCATCTGCAATGCAACAAACTCCCCTATTCCGAGTGGTACTTGGTAACCGTTTTGCCTTACGGCGAGTTGGATCAAGCCGTCAGCGACCTCAGCCAGACCTGGTTGTATCTGGTCTTCCTGGGCTGTGCGGTGGTGCTGCTGGCCCTGCTGCTGGTGTTCTGGCAGTATTTCAAGCTGCTTCGGGGCCAGATGGTGGAACTGGAACAGGCCCGGAAGGAGGCCGTCCACGCCAACAAGGCAAAAAGCGAATTTCTCTCCAATATGTCCCACGATATCCGGACTCCCATGAACGCCATCGTGGGCATGACCGCCATAGCCACGGCAAATATCGACGACAAACAGCAGGTGCAAAACTGCCTGAAAAAAATCACCCTCTCCAGCCGCCACCTTCTCGGGTTAATCAACGACGTGCTGGACATGAGCAAAATTGAAAGCGGCAAGCTGACGCTGAACATGGACCAGGTCTCCTTGCGGGAGGTGATGGACAGCATTGTCAGCATCGCCCAACCCCAGGTCCGCTCCAAGCACCAGCAATTTGATGTGTTCATCCACGACATCTCCACGGAGAACGTCTGCTGCGACAGCGTCCGGCTGAACCAGGTCCTCTTGAACATTCTGGGCAACGCTTTGAAATTCACGCCGGACGGCGGCTTGATTCAGGTCTCTCTTTACGAAGAGCCCTCTCCCAAGGGAGAGGATTATGTGCGGACCCACATCATTGTCAAAGACAACGGCATCGGCATGACCCCGGAAATCAAGGAGAAAATCTTTGAGTCCTTCGTCCGGGAGGACAGCGCCCGGGTCCGCCGGACGGAGGGTTCCGGCCTGGGCATGGCCATCACCAAGTACATTGTGGACACCATGGGCGGCACCATTGATGTGGAAAGCGAATTGGGCAAGGGCAGCGAGTTCCACGTCACCCTGGACCTCCAACAGGCCGAAACCTTGGAGGAGGAGATGATTCTCCCGGAGTGGAACATTTTGGTGGTGGACGACGACCAGCAGCTTTGCGAGAGCACCACCTCCTCCTTGAAATCCATCGGCGTCAGGGCCGACTGGGCCTTGAACGCGGAAAAAGCCCTGGAGATGCTGGAGCACCAGGCCAAGGCCCGGGACAATTACCACATCATCCTTCTGGACTGGAAGCTTCCGGACATGGACGGCATCGCGGCGGCCAAGGAGATCCGGCGGCGCTTTGGCAGCGAAACCCCCATTATGCTGATCTCCGCTTACGACTGGAGCGAGATCGAGTCGGAGGCCAAGGACGCGGGCATCACCGGCTTTATCTCCAAACCCCTGTTCCGCTCCACCCTTTTCTATGGGCTCAAACCCTTCATCAGCGCCGCCGGCGCCTCTGAGGAACCCCACCACGAGGAAAAATGCGCCGATCTCACCGGCCGCCACATTCTCCTGGCGGAGGACAACGACCTAAACTGGGAAATCGCCAACGAGCTTCTCTCCGACCTGGGCATGGAGCTGGAGTGGGCGGAAAACGGCCGCATCTGTGTGGACAAGTTTGAAGCCTCCCCTGTGGGCTTTTACGACGCGGTGCTGATGGATCTCCGGATGCCGGTCATGACAGGCTACGAGGCCACGGATGCCATCCGCAAGCTGGACAGGCCGGACCGGGACATTCCCATCATCGCCATGACCGCCGACGCGTTTTCCGAGGACATCAAAAAATGTCTGGACGCGGGGATGAACGCCCACGTGGCCAAACCCATCGACATTCGGGAGGTCTCCCGTCTGCTGGACAAATTCATCAACGAACGCCGTTAAGACACGGCGCGCAAAAAGGCGGCGGGGAGTTTCCCCGCCGCCTTGACCGTTTTTGCCGTTTCAGCACTCCGCCGCTTCCCCGGTGGAGTCCCCGGACTCCGCCGTCTCGTCTCCGGAGCCGGTGGCGCCGCTTTCCTTCTCCTCCTCCAGAACGGACTCCCACTCCTTGGGTTTTTCCTTGGGTGTCCGGCAGACAATCGCCAGCTTATAACCCTCCGGATCGGCCTCCATCAAGAACTGCTGGTCCTGAGGCGGCACCTTGTCCCCCTTCATGATGCGGGAGGCAATTTTCCGGCACTTCTCCATGACATCCAGAGATTTCGAGAGCATCTCCAACTCGCCGTTTTTTTGCTCCCTGGCCTCCAGCAGCTTCCGCTGCCTCTCCATGTCCTGGCGGTTTACCTCCTGCAAAAAGGCCAGCGCGTTTTGGGACCACGTGGTCCTGTCGCTCCTGGATTTCGGCAGCTCCGTTTTCTCCTCCGCCCCGGCGGGCTTTTTCTCCGCTTGGGGCGCGGCTTTCGCCACTTGCACAGCCCGCCGCCGCTGTCCGTTGACGCTCAAATCCATGATTCGTCCCCCTTCCCCTCTGCCGCTCCATGCAGCGTTTATGTATACGATAACATAGAATCCGGCGGAACACAAGGCCCTTTTCCTTGTGAAATCTCCCACTTCCCTTTCCCCCTGGAGTGTGCTATCATCATATTGCTTGAAATAAGTCATACCTTTTTGCCGCATATATTACACAAAGGAGGGCCCTGCCATGCACGTTCCGTCCGACATCGAAATTGCCCAGTCCTGCCAGATGCGCCCCATTGGGGAGATTGCCGCCGCCGCAGGCGTGGACTCCCAATACCTGGAACTTTACGGCAACTACAAAGCCAAGGTGGACCCCCGCATCCTTCGGGAGAGCAAACGGGGAGACGGGAAACTGATCCTGGTCACCGCCATCAATCCCACCCCCGCCGGGGAGGGGAAAACCACCACCACCGTGGGCCTGGCCGACGCCCTCCGCCGCCTGGGGAAGAACACGCTGGTTGCCCTGCGGGAGCCCTCCCTGGGCCCTGTCTTCGGCGTGAAGGGCGGCGCGGCCGGGGGAGGCTACGCTCAGGTGGTGCCCATGGAGGACATCAACCTCCACTTCACCGGAGATTTTCACGCCATCGGCGCGGCCAACAACCTCTGCGCCGCCATGCTGGACAACCACATCCAACAGGGAAACGCCCTGGGAATCGACGTGAAGAAAATCACCTGGAAACGCTGTGTGGATATGAACGACCGCCAGCTCCGCAGCATTGTGGACGGCCTGGGGGGCCGGATGCAGGGCGTCCCCCGGGAGGACGGCTTTGACATCACCGTGGCCAGCGAGATCATGGCGGTGCTGTGCCTCTCTTCCGATATCCTGGACCTGAAAGCCCGCCTGGGCCGGATGGTGGTGGCCTACACTTACGGCGGCAAGCCCGTCACCGCCCACGACCTGAAGGCCGAGGGGGCCATGGCGGCCCTCTTAAAGGACGCCCTGAAGCCCAACCTGGTCCAGACCCTGGAGGGTACCCCCGCCTTTATCCACGGCGGCCCCTTCGCCAACATCGCCCACGGCTGCAACTCCGTCATGGCCACCCGGCTGGCTATGCGTCTGGCGGACTACGCCGTCACCGAGGCGGGCTTTGGCGCGGACCTGGGGGCGGAGAAATTCCTGGACATCAAGTGCCGTCTGGCGGGGCTGACTCCCAGCGCCGTCGTTGTGGTGGCCACCGTACGGGCTCTGAAAAACCACGGCGGCGTCCCCAGGGCGGAGCTGAACGCCGAGAATCTGGAGGCCCTGGAGAAGGGGCTTCCCAACCTCCTCCAGCACGTGGACAACATCAAAAACGTCTACGGCCTGCCCTGCGTGGTGGCCATCAACGCCTTCCCCACGGACACCGCTGCGGAGCTGAAACTGGTGGAGGACAAGTGCCGGGAACTGGGCGTCAACGTAGCCCTCAGCGAGGTCTGGGCCAAGGGCGGCCAGGGCGGCGTCCTTCTTGCCGAAGAGGTCCTGCGCCTCTGTGAGGAGCCCGGTGACTTCCGGTTTGCCTATGATACCGAGGACACCATTGAACAGAAAATCAACGCCATTGCCCAAAAGGTCTACCACGCCGACGGGGCCGTCCTGACCCCCGCCGCCAAAAAGCAGCTCACGGAGCTGGAGGCCCTGGGCTTCGGCAAGCTCCCTGTCTGCATGGCCAAGACCCAGTACAGTTTCTCCGACGACCCGGCCCTGCCGGGGGCCCCCAAGGGTTTCACCATCACGGTGCGGAACCTGAAGGTAAGCGCCGGGGCGGGCTTCCTGGTGGCCCTCACCGGGGACATTATGACCATGCCAGGCCTGCCCAAGGTTCCCGCCGCCGAGAAGATCGACGTGGACGAGAACGGGAAAATTACGGGACTGTTTTAAGTTGTTTTGGAAGTGCTCATATAGAAGGGCAATGGCCTGAGCAGGGGCTCAGGCCCCACAACCAAGTCCCTGCTTCTCTTGGAGCGGAAGCATTGCGGGCCTTTGAAAGGAGTAGAACCTTGCACTACCTTGCCCCTAAGGATTTTTTGGAGCGCTACGCCGCCGGAGGAACGGCCAAGACCCAAAAGAGCGCCGGGAAACTCCTGGCCCTCTCCATCCTGGCCGGAGCCCTCATCGCCCTGGGCTGCGCCGCCACAAACACCGCCGTCCACGGCATGGAGAATGTGGGCCTTGCCCGGACGGTTTCCGGTCTCCTGTTCCCCTTCGGCCTGTGCATGGTCATCGTCACCGGGGCGGAGCTTTTCACCGGGAACAGCCTGCTGGTCCTCTCCCTGCTGGAGAGGAAATGCACCCTCCCCGGCCTTTTGCGGAACTGGTGCCTCGTCTATCTGGGGAATTTCCTGGGAGCCCTTCTGGTGGCGGCGGGCTGCGTGTGGTTCGGGCAGCTGAACTACTCCGCCGGAGGCCTGGCGGTCTACACCGTCCGCCTTGCCGCCGGGAAGTGCGCCCTTCCCTTCCTAAACGGTTTCGGCCTGGGGATCTTCTGCAACGTCCTGGTGTGCCTGGGGGTGCTGCTGGCCCTGTCGGCCACAGACGGGGCGGGGCGGCTCATGGGGGCCTTTCTCCCCGTGTGCTATTTTGTCCTCTGCGGTTTCGAGCACTGCGTGGCGAATATGTACTACATCGCCGCCGGACTTCTGGCGGTCCAGAATCCCCAGTACCTCCAATTGGCCCAAGAGGCCGGTGTGGACCTCTCCGCCCTGACGGTTGGAAACTTCCTCCTGGGAAACCTTCTCCCCGTCACCCTGGGGAATATCCTGGGGGGCGCGGGACTGGCGGCGCTTCTTTGGTACGCGCATTTGAAGAAGGACTAAGCAGACACCGGGCCGGGAGGCGTTTCCTCCCGGCTCGGTGTTTTTACTGGGCGGCGGTGACGCCTCCCTGCTCCAAATCCGTCCGCGCAACCACGTTCCTGTCATCGTCATAGCCCACGGCGACGACCCGGAGGCCGGTGGGGTACTCGTTCCAATCCACCAGGTTGGCCTCAAACAGGAAATAGAGCCGTCCGTCCTTCTCTATCCAGCCGCTGTCGCCCCGATGAATCCCGTAATCGCCGTGGACCCGGCCGATCCGTTCCTCTCCCCGGGGGTCCTCCGGGCGCATGAAATAGACCTCCAACCAGGCGATCTCCGGGTCGTCCACCCTGCCGAACACATAGAACCGGCCCGCCTTTTCCATCCGTACAAAGCTCCACCAGCCGCCGTGGATGGGGCCCTCCGCCCCACAGTCCACCGGCACGCCATAGAGCTCCATCCAGCCGTAAAACGACAGGCGGACCGCGCTGAGCATGGTGACGTTCTCGTTTTCCGTCAGGTAGACCAGGCCAGTCTTGTAAATCTCCGGAGCCCAGTCCCGGCAGACCACCGCCGTCCGGCCCGTACCTGCCCGCTCCTCAATGTGCCGGAGGGCCTGAATGGGGAACAGGAGGCCGATAAGGAAAATCCGGTTCACCAGAAGCACCGCCGCCGCCGCGATGAGGACGCGCCGCACCGTCCGCCTCCTCCGGGAGGGGAGAATCTCCCGTTTTTCCTTTTTCATGGCGCTTCCTCCTGTTCCGGTATGGGCACTTCCAGGCTCGCCGTCTCGCCGAAGCGGGTATAGGTCAAGGTAATGCTCCGGTCCTCCGGTTCCAGCGACACATATCTTCGACAGTATTCCGCGCCATAGTTTCCCCTGCCGCTTCCTCCGCCAAAGCGGGCCTCTTTTTCCGAAAGCCGCAGCTCTATACAGTTCTGCCAGCCGTGAGCCACAATGCCAAAGGGCCAGCGGTCATAGGCGCACATAGCGATCTCCGCCACCCGCCGCCCATCCAGCTTTCCCACGGATACCCGAAACAGGCGAAGCACATCATTTCCCATGTCCAGCCGCAGGTCCAGCTGCTCCTCCGCCTCCACCCAATCCAGTTTGGTGTCCAGCTGCGGTGAAATCCGGGCCTCCAGGCTGTACCAGGCGGTGCCCAGCATCCCCAGCCCCAGCAGGGCCTGAATACTCATCACCACGGTCAGCGCCGCCGCCACCCGGCCAATCCACAGCCAGCCCCTTCCCCGGTACTGCCCCGCCATCTCCCGGCCAATCTCCACTGGGTCCCCCATGGCCTCCAGGCACCGCTCTTCCGCCAGCCCCGCATCCCAGCCCATCTCCAAAAGGGCCTCCATCCGGTCCTCCACGTGCTCCTCCAGCTCCCGGCGGACGTTCTCCCGCTCCTCCGCCGTCAGCCGCCCCAGGGGCGAGAGCACCTGGTCCAAAAACTCCTGGCGGGTCATACCGGTTCCGCCTCCGCGCCGCCCCGGAGCACGTCGTTTACCGCTCCGGAGTACCGCTTCCAGGCGGCTTCCTCCTCCCGGAGGGCCCCCTGGCCCTTTCGGGTGAGGTGGTAGTATTTCCGCTCCCGGCCTGTGGGGGCCTGCTTCCGGTAGGCCTCCACAAAGCCCTGCTGCTCCAGCCCGTGAAGCACCGGGTACAGCGTCCCCTCCTTCATCTCAAAGGTGTGGTTGGACCGCCGGGCCAGCTCCACAATCATCTGATACCCGTACATATCCTCCCCCGCCAGCAGTGACAGGGCCAGCAGACGGGTGTGCTCCATGATTTTCTTCTTCATAACCGCCCCTCCAATACCTAGAATTTCTATGCTTATTATACATAGAATAACAAGGTATGTCAAGAGGAACTGTTTGCAAGCGCCCCCCTCCCGGAAAAAAGGCTGTCCATCTCCCGGAATCTGTGCTATAATCTCCCCATGAATGAAATTGCTTTGACCTTATCCCAGCTCCCTCCGCCCCTTTTGGCCTGGTACCGGGTAAACGCCCGGGACCTCCCCTGGCGGAAAACCCAGGACCCCTACCGCATTTGGGTCTCGGAGATCATGCTTCAGCAGACCCGGGTGGCGGCGGTGCTGGGCTACTACGCCCGGTTTCTGGAGGCCTTTCCCTCTGTGGAGGCCCTGGCCTCCGCGCCGGAGGAACTTCTCATGAAGCTCTGGGAGGGCCTGGGCTACTACAGCCGGGCCCGGAACCTGCAAAAGGCCGCCAAGCTGGTGGCAAACCGGGGCGGCTTCCCTGACACCTACAGCGGCCTTCTGGAGCTCCCCGGCGTGGGGGACTACACCGCCGCCGCCATTGCCTCCGCCGCCTTTGCCCAAGCGGAGCCGGCGGTGGACGGCAACGTCCTCCGGGTCATCACCCGTCTGACGAACTGTCATGACAGCATCGCCGCCCCCCAGACAAAAAAGAACATCCGCGCCCAGCTCCGGGAGATCTTCCCGGCGGAGGAAGGGAACATCCGCATCTTCAACCAATCCCTCATGGAGTTGGGGGCTACGGTTTGCGTGCCAAACGGCCCGCCTAAGTGCCTTCTCTGCCCCGTCCGGGACCTCTGCCTGGGCCGGAAGCGGGGCACGTCGGAGAGCCTGCCGGTAAAGGCGCCAAAAAAATCCCGCCGGGTGGAGGAAAAGACCGTCTTCCTCCTCCTCCGGCAGGGGCAGATCGCCCTTCGCAAGCGTCCGGCCTCCGGCCTCCTGGCGGGTCTGTGGGAGTTTCCCAATGCGGAAAACGCCCTGGACGAGCCCGCCGCCGCTAAGGCGGTCCGAGCCTGGGGCCTGGAGCCCAAGGCTTGGAAAAACCGCATAGCGGCAAAGCACATTTTCACTCATGTGGAGTGGCATATGACCGGCTATACCCTGGAGGTCTCCGGGGAAGGGCCGGAAGATTTCACCTGGGTGGACACCCTGGAGCGTCACGCCGTCCCCTCGGCTTTCGCCCGCTACCGGGAGGAGGCAGAGGGGGCCCTGAAGGAATAGGAGGACCTATGCTGTTTTGGAAACGAAGCGAGGACCCCTGGGACCAAAAACCGGACAAGCCCCGCCGGGAGCCCAAGGAGCCGCAAGTAAATCCCCTTGACAGCCTGAAAGCCTGGAATAAGGAGCGCAAGGCCAAGGCGAAGGAAAAGGAGGAAGCCAAACGGCTTCCTCCGGAAAAATGTCCCTGGTGCGGGAAGGACATGGAGCAGGGATTTCTCCTCGGCGGGCGGGACGGTGTTCGCTGGTATCCCGGCATCTACAAAGCAGATCCTTTGCGGGGGCTGGGCAGTACCAACCAAATCGATGTGCTGGACGAGGGCGGCTTGTGGCGCGGCCTTTATAAAACCACCTGGCTGTGCCGGGACTGTAAGAAGGCCGTCTTCACCATGCCGGAGCCCTTGATATCCCAGGACAGCTTTTCCGCCCAGGTGGCGGAGTACGCGGAAGAAACGAAAGAGGAGGAAGAGAGCGGGGAATAATCTGCCGAATTCCATCGCTTTTTGTATTATTATGGCGCAATTATACTTTAAGTATGGGGCTATGGGCTCCAGCAAGTCCGCCAACGCCCTGATGGCCCGCTTCAACTACGAGGAGCGGGGCCAGAAAGCCCTGATGGTCAAGCCCCGGCTGGACGCCCGGGACGGGGACCACATGGTTTATTCCCGCATCGGCCTGAAGTACCCCTGCATCTACTTTGACGAGATGCAAGCGATGGGCGTCACGGAGCTCCGGCAAAACGCCTGCATCATTGTGGACGAGGCCCAGTTCCTCACCAGGGAGGAAGTCATGCACCTGGTCCACATTGTAGATGATTTGGACATCCCCGTTATGTGCTACGGCCTCCGGGCGGACTTCAAGGGGGACCTGTTCCCCGGCAGCTACGCTTTGCTTGTCATGGCGGACAAGATTGAGGAGGTGAAAACCATCTGTTGGTGCGGCAAAAAGGCCACCTTCAACGCCCGCTTCGACGAAAGTGGCACGGTGCTCAAAGAGGGGGAGCAGGTGGTCCTGGGGGCCAATGACAAATATATCGGCCTCTGCCGCCGCCATTGGACGGAAGGCAATTTAGGCCCGGACTTCCACGTGGAGAACCTATGACCTGCGCCCTCTGCCCCCGAACCTGCCAAGCGGAGCGGACGCCGGACCGCCCCGGCGGCGTCTGCCGCCAGCCCTCGGCCCCCGCCGTTGCCCAGGCGATGCTCCACCAGTGGGAGGAGCCCTGTCTCGTCGGGGAACACGGGGCGGGAACCGTTTTCTTTTCCGGCTGTAACCTTCGCTGTGTGTACTGTCAAAACCGCTCCATCTCCCAGGGCGGCGTGGGAAAGCCCGTCTCCATCTCCCGCCTCCGGGAGATCTTCCGGGAGCTCGTCGCCCAAGGAGCGGCCTGTCTGGATCTGGTGACCCCCACCCACTTTACCCCTGCTGTTTTGGAGGCTTTGGGGAAGGACACCTGGCCCGTTCCGGTGGTCTGGAATTGCGGGGGATACGAACGGGTGGAGACCCTTCGCCTTCTGGAGGGGAAGGTCCAGGTCTACCTCCCGGACTTGAAATACGCCCTCCCCGGCCCCGCCGGGGCCTACTCCGCCGCCCCGGACTATTTTGACCGGGCCGCTCCGGCGATTTTAGAGATGTTTCGCCAGACCGGCCCCTACCGGATGGAGGGCGGGCAGCTGAAATCCGGCGTGCTGATCCGCCACCTGCTCCTCCCCGGGGAGCTGGAGAACACCCGGCGCTGCATTGACTGGATAGCGGAGACCTTCCGCCCCGGGGACGTTCTCTTCTCCCTTATGAGTCAGTACACCCCTCAGCCGGGGGCCTCCGGGAACCTCTGCCGCCACGTGACCAAGGCGGAGTACCGCTCGGCGGTGGAGTATATGAAAAACTGCGGCGTCACAGACGGCTACACCCAGGAGCGGACCTCCGCCCGGGAGGAATACACCCCGGCTTTCGACCTGTCGGGAGTATAAGCGCTTCACCGGGAAAGTGCACGCAGGTTGTGCCTGCAAAGGCGCTTCGGAGCGCAACCGCCGGCGGCTTTTGGCGGGGAGATTCCCCAGGAGAGGTTTCCCGCACAGTTTGAAGAAAGGCGGACCAAGCAAAGGCTTGGTCCGCCGCCGAGTGTCGAAAAACCGTAAAAACCATCCCCGACGGGAAGGAAGAGAGTTACGAGAGGAACCCAGGAAGGGTTCCTTTCGTTTTCAATCATAAGTTTTCAAAACGTTTTTAAAGGTTTTGGAAACTTGCTCAGGCCGGCGAAAATCCTTTTTCGACAGCCTAAAGCGGACCAAGCAGAGGCTTGGTCCGCCGTCTTGAAGGGGGCCGTGCATAAAAAATCCCGCAAGCAGAGCTTGCGGGGTTTTTTATGTATCCCAGATTATTCCTCGGGAACAATAGCGCCGTTCGGGCAGGTGTCGCTGCAAGAACCGCAGTCCAGGCAGGCGGCAGCATCGATGACGTAAGCATCATCGCCCTGGCTGATGGCACCGGCGGGGCAGGCGTCAGAGCAGGCGCCGCAGCTCACACAGGCAGACGTGATCTTATAGGCCATGGGTTGCACCTCCATTAAAATTGTATCCCCATTGTAGCATACTCTGGAAAAAAAGCAAGAGCTATGTGAAACCCCTGACAAAAAAATTTTGCTGTTCACAATTTGTTTTCACAAACGTCAAAGAAAGTCAAAGTTTCCCCCTTGACATTCCCCTGGAAGGTGGTATACTAGCATCATCCAAAACATCAAAGAAAGTCAAAGTCAAACCGATTGAGACGAAACGGGAACGAGGTGCTCTCATGGGAATTTCCGATTTAATTGCCAGCTTCCTGCAAAGCTGCCTGGACGAGACCGGAGACGGCGTGTTGGAGGTTCAGCGGGGCGAGCTGGCCCAGCGGTTCAACTGCGTGCCCAGTCAGATCAACTACGTCATGTCCACCCGCTTTTCCCCCGAACGGGGCTACATTGTGGAGAGCCGCCGGGGGGGCAACGGGTACATTCGCATCACCCGGGTCCGGGTGGACCGGGAGACCCTTTTGATGCACGTCATCAACTCTCTGGGGGACCGGGTGGACCTGCCCTCCGCCAGGGCCATCCTGGGAAATCTGGCGGAGTCCGGCGCGCTGGAGGAGCGTCTGGCCCGGACGCTGCTGGCCGCCGTGGGAGACAAGGCCCTGTCCGCCGTTCCCCGGGAGCTTCGGGACCAGGTTCGGGCGGATATCTTGAAAAACGTTTTGATTCTTCAGGTCTCATAGCCCCTGTAAGACATCTTTTTCTATCCATTCACCAAAACATTTGTTATCTATAGGAGGTACTGATTATGAAATGCGAACATTGTGGCAAGAATGAAGTCACCTTTCTTTACCAGAGCAACGTCAACGGCCAAGTCACCGAGAAACGCCTTTGCAGCGAATGCGCCGAAAAGCTGGGCTACACCCAGCGTCTGGCGGCCCACAGCCAGCGAATGATGCGCGGTCTCTTGGGCGGCGGCCTGTTCGAGGATTTCTTCACCCCCTTCCCCTCCCTGTTGGACCGGGGAATGCGGATGCTGGAAAACCCCTTTGACGACTTCTTCACCGATATGCCCGCCCTGGGCGCCCCGGCGGAGGAAAAGGAAGCCTCCCCCAAGCCCCAGGACACCCTGCTGGAACAGGGGGAACAGGATCAAATCTCCAAGACCCGCCGGCTCAACGCCCTGCGCCTGGAGATGCAAACGGCCGTCAGCCAGGAGAATTTCGAGCGGGCGGCGGAGCTCCGGGACCAGATTCACTCCCTGGAAAAGACCTGAGCCTACTTCACGAAAGGACGTGTCAAACACATGAATGAGAAAAAATTTAGTCCCGGCGCCGAGGAGGCCCTCCGTCTCAGTCAGGAGGCCGCGGGAGAACTGGGCCACGGGTATGTGGGCACCGAGCACCTGCTCCTGGGCCTCATCCGGGAGGACCAGAGCGCGTCTCATGACGTGCTTCTGGAATCCGGACTCACGGACGACATGATCGTCCAGATCATCAAGCACAGCGTGGGGGCGGGCCTCCCCGGCGGCAACCCCGCCCAGGGCCTGACCCCCAGGGCCCGCCGGGTGGTGGAAATCGCCGTGGAGGACGCCGTGCGGAGCGGCAGCTCCTGCGTGGGGGCCGAGCACTTGCTGGCAGGCCTTTTGCGGGAGGGGAACAACATGGCCGTCCGAATTCTCCGCACCGCCGGAGTGGACGCACGCCCTCTCTATGCCGCCTTGATGCAAAAGCTGACCCAGCGGCCCCAGAGCCGCCAGGGCGCCACCCCCCGGGACGACAAAGCCCCCTCCTCCGGCGGCGCGGCCGGCGGAAAGACCCTTCGGGAGTTCACCCGGGACCTGACCGCCGACGCCCGAAACGGCAAGCTGGACCCGGTGGTGGGGCGAGACGAGGAGATTCAGCGGGTCATTCAGATTCTCTCCCGCCGGACGAAGAACAACCCCTGCCTCATTGGCGAGCCCGGGGTGGGCAAAACAGCCATCGCCGAGGGGCTGTCCCGGAAAATCGTGATGGGGGATGTGCCCGACGATTTGCTGGACAAGCGCATCCTCTCTCTGGACCTCTCCGGCATGGTGGCGGGGACCAAGTACCGGGGTGAGTTTGAAGAGCGCATCAAAAAGGCCCTGGACGAGGTGAAAAAGTCCGGAGACGTGATCCTCTTCATTGACGAGCTCCACACCATCGTGGGGGCGGGCAGCGCCGAGGGAGCCGTGGACGCGGCCAACATCATCAAGCCCGCCCTGGGCCGGGGCGAAATCCGCGTGATTGGCGCAACGACCCTGAACGAGTACCGAAAGTATATCGAAAAAGACGCCGCCCTGGAGCGCCGTTTCCAGCCCGTCCAGGTGGGCGAGCCCAGCCAGGAGGCCAGCCTGGAGATTTTAAAGGGCCTCCGGGAGAAGTACGAACAGCACCACAAGCTCCAGCTCACCGACGAGGCCCTGGCTGCCGCCGTCTCCCTCTCCACCCGGTATATCTCCGACCGTTTCCTCCCGGACAAGGCTATTGATCTCATGGACGAGGCCGCGTCCCGGGTCCGCATGGAGCAGGAGGAGATCTCCCCGGAGCTGAAATCCCTGGAGGAAAAGATCGCCGCCCTGGCCAAGGATAAGGAAACCGCCATCGCGCGGCAGGATTTCGAGACCGCAGCTCAGCTCCGGGACATTGAAAGCAACTACCAGGACCAGGTGGAGCAGGAGCGGGAGAAGCGCCGCAACAGCCCCCGGCAACACCGCCCCGTCACGGCGGAGGACATCGCCGCCGTGGTGGCGGGCTGGACGGGCATTCCCGTCACCCGCCTCACCGAGGACGAGGGCAGCCGCCTTTTGCGGATGGAGGAGATTCTTCACCAGCGTGTGGTGGGTCAGGACGAGGCCGTGAAGGCCGTGGCCCGGGCCATCCGCCGGGGCCGGGTGGGTCTCAAGGACCCCAAGCGCCCCACGGGCTCCTTCCTGTTCCTGGGCCCCACGGGTGTGGGAAAGACGGAGCTTTGCAAGTCCCTGGCGGAGGCCATGTTCGGCGACGAGAGCGCCATCATCCGCATTGATATGTCCGAGTATATGGAGCGCCACACCGTCTCCCGCCTCATCGGCTCTCCCCCGGGCTACGTGGGCCACGAGGAGGGCGGCCAGCTCACCGAGCGGGTCCGCCGGAAACCCTATTCCGTGGTGCTCTTCGACGAGATTGAGAAGGCCCACGAGGACGTGTGGAACATCCTTTTGCAAATCCTGGACGACGGCCGGATTACAGACTCCCAGGGCCGGACGGTAGACTTCAAAAACGCGGTCCTCGTCATGACCAGCAACATCGGGGCCAAGAGTCTCACCACCTCCGGCACCCGTCTGGGCTTCAACTCCGGCGAACCGGCGGCAGACGACGCGGAGAAGAAGTTCCTTCAGGCCAGGGAAACCGTTATGACGGAGCTTCGTCAGACCTTCCGCCCGGAATTTTTAAACCGGATTGACGACATCATCGTCTTCCGGGCCCTGACGGAAGGCGACATCCACGAGGTGGCCCGCCGGATGCTGGACATGGTGTCTGCCCGAATGGAGGCCATGGGCCTGCACCTCAGCGCCTCCGACGAGGCGGTGGCGGAGCTGGTCCGGGAGGGCTACGACCCCAAATACGGCGCCCGACCTCTGCGCCGCTGCATCCAGAGCAAGGTGGAGGACGCCGTGGCGGAGCGGATGCTGGACGGAACGTTGAAAGAGGGCGACACCGCCGCCCTCACGGTGGAGGACCGCCAGCTGCTGGTCACCAGGGAGGAAGTTTCCACTTAAAGAAGGCCCCGCCGCTCTGAGAGCGGCGGGGCCTTGCAGGCTGGCGAAAAGGGATTTTCGCCAGCCTGGCAAGGTTTTCAGACCTTCCAAAAGGTCTGAAAACCTTCTGATTCAAAACGAGAGAAACCCCTGATGGGTTTCTCTCGTAGCTCTTTTCCTTTCCGCTCCCTTTCAGACGGTACCTTTTTGACAAGCTGAAAGGTCCCGCCGCTCTGGGAGCAGCGGGGCCTTGTCCTCAATATTTTTTTACAAACCGGGAGATCAGCGCCCGGCAGGTCACCATGCGGATGCAGGCATAAAAGGCCTCCGCCTCCGCCGTGCCCTGTCCCACTGTGGTGGCGTTTTGCGCGTCCTCCTCCGTCTCCCAGAGGACGAAGTCCGTCCAGGTCTCCCCCTGCACGTAGTGCTCCCAGGATAGGAAGCCCTTTGCCTTGGAAATCACCGCGTCGTGGAGTGCCTGGGTCCGCTCCATAAACTCCTCCGGGGTCACGCTCTTTTTGAGCTTGTAAGAAAAAATCCACGCCGTCTTCTCCATTCGCCTTCTTCCTCCTTCTAATTTGGCTGGCTTTATGATACCATGGCTCTCCCTTTTCTTCAACAGGTCTTTTTTTCATCGGGAAGCATCACCCTTGCCTTTTCCCCAAAAAGCGTGTACACTGTCAGGGAACACCCAAAAGGAGGACCCGCTATGCTTTCCACCGCTCTTTCCGCCCTGCTGGCTCTGGCCCTGTTGGCTCTGGACCAGTGGGTCAAGCGCTATATCACCCTCACCCTTCCCCTGGGGGAGTCCCGCCCCCTTCTTCCGGGCTTTTTGGAGCTGAAAGCCGTCCACAACTACGGTGCGGCCTGGTCCAGCTTCTCCGGCCAGCGATGGCTGTTGGTCATTGCCACCAGCTGCATCGTCCTGGTTCTTTTGTTCCTGCTGGTCCGCCGGGTCGTGCGGCATCCCTTGGGTGTCTTGGCCTGCTGCCTGATTGTCTCCGGAGGGGTGGGGAACATCTTGGACCGGGCGCGTCTGGGCTATGTGGTGGATATGTTCAACTTTCAGTTTATGAACTATCCCGTCTTCAACGTGGCGGACATCTGCATCGTCTCCGGCTGCGTCCTGGGTTTCATCTACTACCAGTGGTTCTACGAAAAGTATGATAAATGTGAGAAAAAGGAGAAACCCCATGGAAACGCTGACACTCCGTCCCGGGGAACCTGACGCCGGAAGCCGAGTGGACGCCTGGGTTGCCGGACAGCTGGAGGGCCTCACCCGCTCGGCTGTACAGCGCCTTCTGGAAGAGGGCCGGATTCTCCGGGACGGGAAACCTCTGGCGAAAAACTATAAGCTCACCGGAAGGGAAAGCCTGACGGTTGTCCTGCCGGACCCGGAGCCCATCGACGCCCGCCCCCAGAACATCCCCCTGGAAATCGTCTATGAGGACGCCGATGTCATCGTGGTGAACAAGCCCAAGGGCCTGGTCGTCCATCCCGCCCCCGGGCACCCGGACGGCACCTTGGTCAACGCCCTGTTGTACCACTGCGGCGGCAGTCTCTCCGGCGTGGGCGGGGCTTTGCGCCCCGGCATTGTCCACCGCATCGACCGGGACACCTCCGGGCTGATCATCGCCGCCAAGAACGATTTTTCCCACCTCCGTCTGGCTGCCCAGCTTCAGGACCACAGTCTGGCCCGGACTTACGAGTGCATCACTGTGGGAGGCTTTCGGGAGGACCGGGGAACCGTGGACGCCCCCATTGGCCGCCACCCGGTGGACCGGAAAAAGATGGCGGTCGTCCCCATCGGGCGCCCTGCCGTCACCCATTGGGAGGTGCTGGCCCGTTTTTCCGGCTTCACCCATCTCCGCTGCCGTCTGGAAACCGGGCGGACCCATCAGATCCGGGTTCATCTGGCCCACCTGGGCCGCCCCATTCTGGGGGACGGCCTTTATGGGAAACCTGCCCCAGGGCTCCAGGGCCAGTGCCTTCACGCCGTAGCCCTGCAATTTACGCACCCTCGAACTTCCCAGCTTTTGGAGCTCCGATGCCCTCTGCCGGAGGAGTTCCAGGCCCAGCTTCGGAAGTTGGCGGCCCGGCTTTAGACCCACGAAACCGGGCCGCCGGTCAGGCCCTTTCCTTTTTTCAGAAAAATCGAGAAAATTTTGAAATAGGGCTTGACAAAACCGGATTCTTTTCGTATACTAGTTAATGCCGTTTGACGTGGGCGGTGACTCGGGAGCATAGCTCAGCTGGTTAGAGCATCTGCCTTACAAGCAGGGGGTCACTGGTTCGAGTCCAGTTGTTCCCACCACTTTTTCCTCTTGAGCGCCTCTCCTTTCCACGTAGTTTACGGCCCGGTAGTTCAGTTGGTTAGAACGCTAGCCTGTCACGCTAGAGGTCGACGGTTCGAGCCCGTTCCGGGTCGCCACTTGCCCAGATAGCTCAGTTGGTAGAGCAGTGGACTGAAAATCCACGTGTCGCTGGTTCGATTCCGGCTCTGGGCACCATTTGCGGGCATAGCTCATCTGGTAGAGCGCCACCTTGCCAAGGTGGAGGTAGCGAGTTCGAGCCTCGTTGCCCGCTCCAGCTCGGAAATTCCCACCACCGTTTTGTTTCCGGCCCCGCCCGTAAACTACACTCTGGTGGGAATTTCCTCGCCTTCAGCCGCGATTTGCTCCGCTGGATTTACGGCTGATTTATACGGGGGAACAGTTTTACGGTGAGCTGCCGCGCCTCCTATGGCTGGCGGAAATTTTTGAAATTTTTTTCAAAAAGGGGTGGACTTTTTCAGAGAGTTCGCATATAATAGAGTACAGATGGTGACATAGCCAAGTGGTAAGGCAAGGGTCTGCAAAACCCTGATTCCCCGGTTCAAATCCGGGTGTCACCTCCAAAACAGGAAAGACCGCCGGTGGCGGTCTTTCTTTTTTATCGATTATTCTTCCCGGCGGTAATCCTTTTCTCCATTTAGCAATTTGAGTAAATCCACCGCTTTCTTGAAGTTTTCCACTTGTAAAAACCAAACTCTAAATTCCCACGTTTCCAGCCGTTTTTTATAATACCAATCTCGTTCAAACATCTTTGAATAAAAAACATCCTTATCCTTTTCGTCAGTCTCTCCTGGGTATGCGCATATTTTGGGGCAAGTAAGCTTGCCGAATGCGGATAGGTATTCCTCCTGCCTTGGATCTGAGGCTTCAAAAGCAAATTTGACAAACAGCCTGTCTTCATTGATTCTCTTTACTCTTTGATTCCAATGCTCCTTCGCTTCCTGAGAGCTTTTTGAATGGACAAAGTGTAATTCCACGCTCCTGTTCTCATCTCCAAGCCGTCCAATCGGAAACGCGCTTTCCCGGGGAACGCCGTCCCGCACCATGTGCAGCGGTTTTCTCAAGTAAAAAAACGGGTCCTTTATAAATTCACAAAAGGATTCCCTTGGCCAATATATATTTATAAGGGGTGACGTAAACGGTAAGTCCAATTCCCGGTATACCTTCCCTCCCCAGCAATCATCTGATAATATAGTGACCGGGTTTTCACGTAGGGATGCGTATCTTTTGAAATCAAAGCATGGAATTTGGAACACTTTGCTGGAGATAATTTTATTGTCCGGTATTCCCAGCGCTAACGCTTCCATTTTAATCTCCGCATAATCCTTTGTCTGCGGAACAATCAGATAATCAAATGCTATGCTTTTTAAATCTTCTTTGCAAATAAGCGGGTAGCCGTCAAACTTTTTAATATAGCGCGCTTTACTTTTCGACAATACCGCCACACATTGCACATTGCCCTTCCATTCCTAAAATTTTACCTGGTTAATGATATGTTCGTATTCCTTTGCCGCTCCCCATATCACACATCGCCTCATAAAAACACCTCAACTTCAATCCAATGGTTTTTTGTTGTTTTGCAAATGCAAAACAACATCGGGGTACCCCGATGAAAAAATTTCTTAGTTGGTATCATGAGCTGTCGAAAACAGGTTAGCCAGTCAGCTCCGTAAGCTAACCGGCAACGCTCTTTCGTTTTTATAGAATTCTTTTCGAGCCGGTATTTTTTCTTATAAATGTGGGTGCCTCCCCCAAGCTCCGGCTCTGTATCTATCTCTTAAATATACCACAGAAGAATCCTAAAAGAAACCGAAACTTACAAAAGAGCAGGCAGTTTTCCATTTAGTACCATGGAAAACTGCCTGCTCTTTTTAAGTCCATTAAAGAAACGGTCCGGTTCCGGTAAAGCTACCTTTAAACCTCTGCCGGGCTTTCTCCGTCAGACCCAAAAGCCCTTACGGCTCTAGCGTCCTGCGCCTGCCGTTCCTCAATGGCTTCCTTCAAAATCATATCCTTGACCTTTATGGGGCCAGCCTCCAAACACATCCCAGCCAGTCCCAAACAGTCCTGTTTATCAAGGTTTTTCGTTTCCGCTCTCCCATCTGCTCCCAGCTTTTCCTCCTTTGTCCTCGCTTTCCCTGTTTTAACGCCCCATTCTCATATCTGGAAGCGGTAAAAATCCGGTAAAGCCTCACGCCACCTTTTGGTAGTCAATCACGGAAATTTCCTGCATGAGCCGCTTAGCCACAGATACCAGCTGTTCCAACCGTTCTGCAACTTCATCTGTGTAAAATTTTTCCCCGCATTGCTCACATTCCTCACAAGGAACGTTCTTGATTACAATAATACAATTTTTGTAGTTTACTACATGAGTGGTAGCAGATTCTTTTACTGTGTCGCACTTACAAAACATACACATAAATCAACGCTCCTTCCTGGTCCTCAAATCGGCTTCAAATTTATCTGTGCTGGGGTAATAGGCAGTAATAACAAAGGCATTGGTTTCGTCCGTTCCTATTACAGCGTGAAGGACCCGGTCCTGTGTAGTATGCCCAAAAAACAAACAACTAGGGTAAGGGTAATCAGTGGGGTAGTCCTCTATAATCTCCCCTTGAAGAACACAGGAGACTACATCAGACCTTGAAATATCACGCTCCTGCATCCGTTCTAAGCAGTGGGCGGACCATTTGACAGAATGTTTGTGAAATAGCATTTGAAGTTTGCAAATGTCCACCACGGTTCCTCCAGCCTACTATTATTATATTCCCGAAAGCATATTGACCGCCCGGTTATCACCCGAACGGTCAACCCAACATTGGTCTAACCCCATGGGGCTGACCGTCAAACCAGCAACGCCCTTTGCATTTTCATTATAGCGAGTCCCCTCCCCCCTGTCAACTACCATTTCATAAACAAAACCCGACAGCCCTTTTTTAAAGCTGTCGGGTTCTTTCTTCATGCTAAAAGTTTGTCAATACCATCCAGCTTATCAATCTCTTTCTCTTTCGTATCCTCCAAAAGGTGGACGTAAATGTTATACGTGGTTTTGACATTGGCGTGACCCAACTGCTTGCTGATTGCCTTAATATCCACCCCAGCCTCAAAACATCTTGTAGCGTAAGTGTGGCGTAGCGTGTGCATAGTCGCCCCTTCAATGCCGCACTTAGCAAAAATTCTATACAGAGAATTTTGCAGATTCCGATTGTGTACCATGTTCCCCCGGGTATTCGGAAACACTAGATGGCTCTCGCTCCATTCTTCCCCGGACTGCTCCACACGCTTCATCATTTCCGTTTTGTGTTCCTTCAGGACTTCAACCAATCCAGTTGTGATAATCACTTTCCGCTTGCTGGACTTCGTTTTGCAAAAATCCTGAACCACCTGCGGCGCTGAATGGCTGGCATAATCATGGCAGACAATCGCCTTTTTACTCACTCGGACCGTCCGCTTCTCCAAGTCGATGTCCTCCCATGTTAAAGGGATTCCCTCCCCCATCCGCAAGCCGGAGTAAAGATACATAAGAAGCATAGGGCGATAATATTCACCATCCAGTTGTTCAATAAACCTTTGCTGTTCCTCCTTAGATAACACCCGCATATCCTCTGTATCATCCTTCGGAAAGGTCACACCCTTACAAGGATTGCGAACCATCATCCCAAGTTCAACCGCCTTATCCAAGCTACCATGAATAATGTTATAATTTTTTACAAAGGTTGAACAACTTCCCCCAATCGCGTCAAGGCACCGCTGGATATGATATGTACTCAACTCCCGCAACACAATATCCCCAATGTACGGCCTGATATGGATTCTGAAATTGTTGCGGTAGCTCGTCAGCGTAGCCGGGGCCAGTTTCGGTGCCTTGTGCTTCTCAATCCATGTTTCCATCCAATCACCCGCCCGGATTGCCGCTCTGCTTTGGCTGACCCCCATCCCTTTCTCCGCTTGAAGCTGGCGCAAAATCTCCGCCGCCTCCGTCTGCGTGCCCGCATAGCGGTAAATGTATTCCCGTTTTCCACTCTCCTTATAAAGCCCGGTCGGAAATGTTACCAGCCATTTGCCGTCTGTCCTCTTCCTGATATTCCCCTCTCCGTTTGCCCGCTTTGCCATTTTCTAAACCTCCCTCATTTTGGTAATTTGGTAATCTTTTGTGAATGGCAGGGCATTGAAACTCAATGCCCTGCCCCTTGTGGATGGCGATTGTAACGCCTTCATTGATAAAATGCAAGGATTTTTTTATCGTCACAGTAACTTTTCAAAAATCCGATTGCCCCGGGCGCCTCTTTCCCCAAATCGTAATTGCACCATATCCACTCCGCCCCCTTTGACTTGCCCTTGCTCATATCACAGCTCTTTATATATTCGCCCAATAAATGGCGGTGCCAACCGTAAGGAATCAAGTAGCAATCGTATAAATCACTTCCATCATCACGACCAGACCAGTACCCAGACAAAACAATCTTCGCTTTGGCCTGTCGAATGGCTCTTAAGAGATTGATATGATCCCGAACATTAGGCATATCCACCTGATACAGTCTCCCATCACTGCGAAGCCCTTCCAAATACGGCGGGTCAAGATAAATGAACACTTCCGGGTTTTCTAAAAGCTGGTTCTTGCTCATGCACGTTACAGCGTCCGCATTAAAGACCTTGAAATTTTGTCCGCTTAAACTCTTGAATGCAAGCGGCAATCCAAGTGGTCCGGTCAACTTTTTAGCATACGCCGCACCATCATTGTAAACCCATGTATGACCATCCCCATTGAATGACTGATTATTTATCGTGTATGTATCAACCGCCCATTGAATAAGGTCGCTCCGCTTTGCCCCATATCTGTCACACCGCTCCTTCGCCTCTTGAAATAAACTCCAACTGTAAGCGGTATGCTGTAACCGTTCCATCAGTTGCCCCTGAGTTTCCGGTGCTGTCGCAATTCTCCAGAAGTTGGCGATATGAGGGTTGAAGTCATTCAAAATCTTTATGTTAAACTTCCTGCTGTTGAGTGCCAACGCCGCACTTCCACAGAACATCTCAGCGTATACCGTGCAAGTGCTGGGGATAAGGCGGGAGAGAACTCCCGCCATACGCCCCTTTCCTCCAATGTAAGTTAAGAGATGCAGTATTGTTTCCATGCTCATGCCGCCTCGCTCCCCCCTTGCAGTTTGAAAGAGAAATACCAGTCGTTTGCGCTCCCGGTATTGATTTTATATGAGTACACATGGCCTGTCCCCTGATTCGTGCGGAGCAGCCCCCATGCCTTGAAATTCTTTTGAAGCTCCAGCCGTGTATATCCCAGCTCCAGCTTGTCAAGAACCGTCTGCAAGTAGGTGGCAAGAATATTCCCGTAGCCGTCCCGAACAAACACCCGCCCCGGTTCTTCATAAGTTCCCACGTACTCGCACAGTGCCTGATACACTTCACTCAAAGAAGATTTTCCATCACTGTCCGCCTGTATCTGTAACTGGGACGCTTGCGCAATAACCGCTTTATGAATAGCCTCTATTTCCATCGCAGTTATGCCGTCCATGTTCGCCAAATCATTTAAGCATTTTTTATCGGTCAACTTGCTTTTGGGATATTCCCGGATGGGGCTTACTTCCCCATCCGGATAAATGCTCGCTAGTTTTAATCTGCACTCCCTTGTACCAACATCCCGGCTCCATGCTCCTATAATAATCACGTCTTTTTCAGTTTTATAAATCTCCTGCATAGGTGAATTACTACAAAAAAGCTTTGCGATTTCATTATTCCGCATAAGTAAACCTCCTATAATTTCCATGTATCATTTAAGCCACGTTTTCCCCATCCAGCCACGCAAGAAACCTTGTCTTGCTGACCCGGTACTGCTTTCCAACACGAAAAGCAGGGAAGTCTTTGCTATGTACCAGCTCATACGCCGTATTTCTGGAAATGCCCAAAATTGCCGCTATATCTAAAGGCGTGAGTGCCATTGATAAACTCTCCGGGCTTGTCACACTCTTATAATTTCCTTTCATAAAGTTACCTCCATATTCAATGTTGATCATCCAATCCTGTGTTAATTTTTATGTATACATATAATCCCCCCTTTCTATGTAGTGCGGGAAAGACAATACGATTGTATTGGCAGTACTGTAAAGAGGCGCACTACTCCTATAAATTTGCCTGTTTTCTAAATTGGGGCACAATATGAATTTATCAAGGTACACGTTTTTCCTCGGGGTTGGCTCCCTGTCCTCTTTACATTTGTTATTATAGTAGGTGATACTTTTTTATTAAATATTTCATTGTTTTGTGTAATTCGTTCTTCTATTTATTTGAAACGTTTTTATTTGTGTAATGCTTCGTTCTTCTTTATGTAATGCTTATCACTCAAAAAGGGTATTCCTCATTTTGCAAAATGAAACACATGCGGGAAGTTCCCCGCATGTGTTCAGAAATTTTTTTATTTTTCTTTTTTCTCTCTGCTTTTCGCCTCTTTGTATGTAATGATTCCAGCAACAAGCTTGTTTTTCTCCTGCAACAGTTTTTGCAAATTCCGCAACTGTGCTACCTCACATTTATCAAGTATGGAGAATGACAGCCCATTCACCGATTGCACCATATCCCGGAATTGCTCTTTCGTAACTCTGGATGGTGCCGGTGTCCGCTCCTTTAAAAAGTAGCATAAACGATAAAAGTCCCAGTTCTCCACATCCGACTGTTTAACTTTTCGCAAGCGTTCACATATTTCATCCTGCGGTGACTTCTCCCCTTTTGTTCCGGTTCTCTCCTTGCGCCACTTAATCAGGGCTTTCCATTCCTCGTCCGTGATTTCACTCTTCTCTATACTCTGCTTTCCCTCTGCGTCTTTCTTCGCTACTTCATAAGGGCAGTAAAATCGAACCTCACCTAAAAAGATTTCTTTCTTCAACCCTGTTATCTGCGATAGACTATCCAACTCCCCTTTTCCATATCGGACAACCCCCGTGTTAATAATTCGGGTGTACCGCTCCCGGCTTGTATGAAAGGCTTTATATATCGTATCGTTTGGGTTTCTCTCACAAATCACTTGCCACATATACCGCATGATAAAAAAATTGACTTGCCTGTTAAACTTCTTTTCTTCATCCGATAGCATTGGTTGCCCTGTCTGTTTTTTCTGCTCTGCCATTTCTGTTGCCTCCACAAGTCTATACATTATATTGTATAGTATAACTGATGGGGGACAGAATGGCAACCCGTTCAATTTCTCATAATTTTTGGTAATCTGGTAATTTCAAAAAAATACCCGGCCTAATTCCTTAGACCGGGTATTCCTTTTACTCCTCTCTCAGTTCCTCAATGCTCTCCCGTAGCATCTCTATCAACACTTTCATGACTTCCACCAATTCATGGAGCAGATACAAAAGCACCACCATGCTACAACAACAAAACCCTATCAGAAAATCAGGCGGGACGCTCATTTCTGAACGCCCCCTTCCCTCTCTTTCGAACCCCCTTGGGCCTTGTTCTGGTCCCCGCTGGCCTCCTCCACATCCACAGCACCATGTACCACCAAGGAGCCGTCCGCCCCCATCTGAACCCCGCCCATATCCAAAATGGCAAGCATGGACTTTACCTGTTCCTCAGTAAACACCTCATAGCCGCATCTGCTTGTGATAAAGTGGTAAGCGGTCCCCTCTTTACTCTTGACCACCTTGACCAGTGCGTAGTATTTGTTCATCACAGGTTCATCATCCTCGTCATCCGCCGCCGTGATGGGATTGAACGACAGGCCGCTTTTTCCCATCAGGCTTTTCGTAAACGTCTTATCAATTGCCACATTCTTTTCCTCGTCCAAGGTCAGCCCATTGACCAGATCGCCCTGACTGATCCGGGCCTTGACCGCCTTGTCAGAAATGAAACCGTAGTCCTTGCCGTTGAACACACACCAGCCAACCATCCGAGAGCCGATATAGTCACCATACGCAACCGTCAACTTCTTGCACATTTTATTTTCCTCAACTTTCATTTTTTTATCGTGGCCTTTCTCTCAACCACAATTAAACTATAACGCTGGGGTCATTGATGCACAAGACGTGATATTGCAAGAGGATGAACCCCTGAAATTAGGGAGTTTGTAGCTGTCAAATCTTCTGTATCGCTTAACTGCTCTATACTGGTAAACTTCTCAACCCGGTACTGTCTCCTATCATTGTCATGAAAGTAATTTGAAACATCTGAAACAGAATTTCCACTAGCCCGTTTTCTGTATCAGCACAGATTTTTCAACTTCCCTTTCCCCTCCCAT